>CAYVQC010000006.1:33251-101043 GCA_964453995.1 uncultured Bacteroidales bacterium
GTAATACACTCTGTCCATCTTTACTCATTTTCTGTGCCAAAAACTGTAACAAGCATAAATACAGGAATATACGAACAGGACTTCGAATTTCTTGCGTTGTTGTTGGTGTTTTAGTGTACGATACGGGTCATACACCGTTCGGGAGCGGACACTTTTTGAAGTAATCCAGAGAAAACCCAGAAAACTCAATGTAAAGGCATCCTTAGCCGAATTGCCCAGGTAATGATAAAGTGATAGCTAATTTATGCCTGGTAGAGCAAATAATCAGCGCTTCATAACAAGATCTGACCTCTTAACCAGAAACATTTTAAGCAGAGGAACCTGGGGATAGTAAAGTATTTATTAAAAGGAAATGACAGCCAATCTCTCAGGAAGGAACAAATCAAGGGATAAACGTATTTAACGATGTCTGAATATAGCCTATAAACAAACAGAAAAGCGCCCCTTTGGTTTTAAAGGGCGCTTTCTGTCTTGTTTCAGGGTTGCTTTAGTATTGTGGAATGGTTGCGGATTGTTTTTGTGGTTTTTTCTTACTTGCTAACTGAATTCATCAGGGCATAGAAGCTTTCATCTTCTGGTACTTCCTGTTCTTCCCTGGCAAGTTTTGATACTTCTTCAGCGCTGAGACGGAAGCGGTTTTCTGCCTGGTAATTTTCAAATATTTCTTTTGTGTCCAACTCAATGTCATCTACCTCTTTTTCAGGAGCTCTTAGTGATGCAATAACAGATGAAAAATTGATATCATCGGAACATTTTGCGGCAACAGGGATGGTTACAATTTCTTCCTCCACCAGGGCTTCTTCTTTTACCGGAAGCTTGAATTTTTTATTATACAAAGGGTTGTTTTTACTTATCATATTGTGAATTACAGGAAGATTTTCTTCAACAAGAGATTCTACCTTGGTTACAACTTCAACGGAATGTTCTTCTGTAATTTGAAGGCGGAAAGTGTTAAAGTTTGTGGCTGTAGCTGTTTGAATAATCATTGCGATCATCAGGGTTGCGATTGTAAGTTTTGTAAGGGTTTTCATGACTTTGGTTATTTTGGGTTTGTAAATTTATTTTCTGTTTTAGTAATACACTCTGTCCATCTTTACTCATTTTCTGTGCCAAAAACTGTAACAAGCACAAATACAGCAACATACGAGCAGAGATTTGAATTTCTTGCGTTGATGTTGGTGTTTTAGTGTACGATACGGGTCATACACTGTTCAGGAGCGGACACTTTCTTTTAATAATCAAACCCTATGCTGGTTTGCCTGCAATAGCTGTGATCATATTCAAATAAAATTTGCACCTTTGCAACAATCGCAAAAAGCTATGACAAATGCTATCAGGCGCCTTGCCGGACAAACAGCCATATACGGAATAAGCAGTATCGTTGGGAGGCTTCTCAATTATTTGCTGGTGCCGGTATATACCAATTACTTCCTGACCCATGAGTTTGGTGTCATTGCTGTAATGTATTCATATGTTGCCATCCTCATTGTCATCCTTACCCATGGCATGGAAACCGCATTTTTCAGGTTTTCTGAACAGCAGCCCGATAACAAGGCAAGAATATTTGGTACTGCCCTGCTGTCAGTTTTTGCAATATCATTCGTTTTTGTACTGACAACCACAATGTTCAGCCAGCCAATTGCCGATTTGCTGCGCTATCCGGATCATCCTGAGTACGTATTGTGGTTTGGCATCATCATAGGTCTCGATGCTTTGATGTCTATTCCTTTTGCCCGCCTGAGGGCGGAGAATAAACCCATCAGGTTTGCCATTGTAAAACTTGCAGGAATTGGAGTAAATATTCTCCTGGTATTATTTTTTGTGGTTTTCTCTCCATGGATTATAGAAAATCATGACGGTGTTTTGGCCGGTTTAATCAACCGGGTTTATAATCCTGATGTAGGTGTAGGGTATGTTTTCATTTCCAACCTGGTGGCCAGTAGCATCACAGCCTTGCTGCTGCTACCGGTAATATTCCGCGGCAAATTTGCTTTTTCTGCTGCAGTGTGGAAACCCATGATATTGTACGCTTTCCCGCTACTTATTGCCGGCCTTGCCGGTATACTGAATGAAGCCCTTGATAAGATACTGCTGGTATACCTGCTGCCGGAAGAAACTGCCATGTCGATGGTGGGAATTTATGGAGCGTGTTACAGGGTATCTGTTTTAATGGTATTGTTTATACAGGCATTCCGTTTTGCTGCAGAACCCTTCTTTTTTGCCGAGTACAAAAACGAAAATGCAAAAGAGCTCTATGCAAGGGTGATGAAGGTTTTTGTTGTAACCTGTCTGTTTATTTTCCTTGGGATCATGCTGTATATGGACGTTATCCAGTATTTCATTGGAAAAGATTTCCGGGAAGGACTGGATGTGGTTCCTATTTTGCTCATGGCTCACATCTTCCTTGGCATTTATTTCAACCTGTCCATTTGGTATAAACTAACAGGACAAACCCGGTTTGGCGCATACATAGCCGTAATAGGTGCCGGTATTACCATTCTATTCAATATATTGCTTATCCCGCTAATTGGTTATTATGCATCAGCCTGGGCACATCTGGTCTGTTACTTCTGCATGACCCTTATTTCCTGGTACTGGGGACAAAAGCATTTCCCTGTTTCTTACGATATTCCGCGCATCATTTTGTTTATTGCTGCTGCACTGGTGTTGTACTGGATTCACGGGCTGATCCCTGATCTTCACCGAGTGATAAACTGGCTCATCAGTGCACTGATGCTGGCGGCGTTCGCTGTGGCGGTGCTGGCAATTGATGCTGAAGCCAGGGAAACCCTCAGACCTTTACTGAAGAAAATACCGGCTTTCAAAAACCTGTAAGTCTTTAATTTTTCGCAATAGAGCGACCCGATTTTTCTAAATGGGCTAAAAATCGTACCTTTGTAGGTACTATTGCCTTACCGCAATTCAAAAACAGGAATTATCCGACATGACAATAATTCCAAACCCCTGTCCCACAAGGGTGCCCTGTTTATCCGAAAAATTTTCTTTTGTTTTTTCGTCAATAACACCATTTTATCGCAATCGTAAAATAAAAAAATAATAGTAGTGCAGGAAATCCAAACCAATATTGAGCTTAAAGAACTAGATCGTAAACCCATTTCCGGTTCTGCAAAAAGACTGCTTGACAAGCTTCTTGCTGAAAACCCCCGGCTTAAAGAGATTCTTTTCAGTTTTGATGATTTGCAACAGATTCGCGAAGCCATCAGGGAATGGATCATGGAGTACATGAAAGAAAATCCATTGGCATACGACTTTTATAATTACAAAACCAAGGGACGAAAAGCCCTGGAAAAGCTTTCATGGCAGGACTATGCTGCCATCAGAATATTGGATTACCTTGATCATGCAGGGATACAAATAGACGATCTGAATCTCAGGGGCAAAAAAGCAGTTTCAGAACCTTTTAAAATGCTTTGGCTGGCAGCGACCCTGGGTGAAGGCGGAGCACAAAGCAATTTTTTCAGAGACATGATCCATCTCTTTCGTCAGTTCAGTGGTAAGGTGCAACGCACTATCCCCGACCGCGAACAGGTACTGAACTGGATGCAAAGACACCATTCAGGGCTGGATGAAAAAATTATCAGGATCAGGGAGGAAAACAAGAAGAGGATTATTGCCATTCTGGCCAGAAAAATTGATGCCGGTGAGATCAAGAGTCCCAAGTATACTTTCCCCGCCCGATTGAACTGGGATGAAAAGATCGACCTGATGAATAAATGGTGGGATGAGCACATCTTCCACCTTCGTTTTGCCGTACGCAGCCCTGATCTTCTCAACGAACTGCTGGGCAATGCTCTCGATGAGGAAACCATGGCTGTGCTGTATAAAGCCCGCAAAAGAGGAATCCCGTTTTTTATCAATCCCTACTACCTGTCGTTGATCAATGCCGATGTGCCGGAGTTTGCCCAAGGAGCCGACCTCGCTATAAGATACTATATTATTTACAGCAAACAGCTGGTAGATGAGTTTGGCCATATTGTGGCATGGGAAAAGGAGGATGCAGTAGAACCCGGAAAGCCTAATGCCGCAGGATGGATATTGCCCACCCACCATAATGTACACCGCCGCTACCCCGAGGTGGCCATCTTGATCCCTGACACCATGGGCCGTGCCTGCGCCGGACTGTGTGCTTCATGCCAAAGAATGTACGATTTTCAACGAGGAAATCTCAACTTCGATCTCGACAAGCTCAAACCCAAGGAAAGCTGGGATGCCAAGTTAAAACAGATCATGAAATACTGGGAAGAGGACTCCCGTCTGCGCGACGTGCTCATTACCGGGGGCGATGCATTGATGAATTCTGATACATCGCTGGAAAAAATACTTGATGCCGTTTATGAAATGGCTCTTGGCAAAAAACAGGCAAATAAATCCCGGCCCGATGGCGAGAAGTTTGCAGAAATATTACGGGTAAGGCTGGGTACCCGATTGCCGGTATATCTGCCACAGCGCATCACCCCAAAGCTCGCCAGGATACTTTCAGATTTCAGAGAAAAAGCCTCCGCTATTGGCATAAAACAGTTCGTGGTACAAACCCACTTCCAATCGCCCATGGAGATCACCCCTGAAGCACGACTTGGCATTCAGCGCCTGCGTGAAGCCGGATGGATGGTGGCCAACCAACTTGTATTTACTGCTCCCGCATCACGCCGCGGGCATACAGCCCGCCTCAGGAAAGAGCTCAATGATATTGGTGTATTGCCCTACTATACTTTTTCTGTGAAAGGATATATGGAAAACAGCTCCAAATTTGCCACCAATGCCCGTGCTGCGCAAGAACAACTGGAAGAGAAGGTATGCGGAAAGATCCCCGAACAATACCTTGCCCGGGTTAAGGAATTTCCTCATTCGGCAGCCGATATGATTCATCATATCGATTCTCTTCGTCGCGATGCTGATATTCCCTTCCTGGCAACCGATCGCAATGTGCTCAACCTGCCGGGTGTAGGAAAAAGTATGACTTACCGTGTGATCGGTATTACTCGCAACGGTCGACGGATACTGGAATTTGATCATGACCACACCCGCAGCCACAGCCCCATCATCCAGAAGCTGGGCAAGTTTATTATAGCGGAATCCAAATCCATTGCAGCCTACCTGGAGCAACTGGAGGAGATGGGAGAAAGCCGTGAAGAATATGCAACCATTTGGGGTTATAGTATCGGAGAAACCGAACCCAGAGCATCTATTTATGAATACCCCCAATTTGATTTTCAGCTTTCAGAAAGGGTGACCAATTTTAGTATGGGAGAATAGGCAATAGCATGGCATTTAAAGCGTTGGCTGAAAATACTTTTTGATGATGCACTTAAAATTGTCTTTGCTTAATGGTTTGATGAAAAAACCATCAAGACTTTTGTAGAAGTTCTGCATGCATTCCTGATCAAAGGAGCTGCCACTAAGCCCTATTAAGGGAGGCAGGTTCTGGTAGTTTTCCCTGAGGATTTGGGCAGTAGTGATTCCATCCATTACCGGCATGTAGATATCCAGGAATATAAGGTCAAATTTTTCAACGGCAAACTTCTCCAGAGCAATTTGCCCGTTTGATGCAATTGTTACTTCATGGCCCAGAGAGTTCAATAAGAGTTTGGTGATCTTTTGGTTTAGTAATCTGTCTTCGGCAACAAGTATATTTAAACCTGTACAGTTTTCATCTGTTGAAATTGAAGCAGGTAATTGTTGCAAAGCAGGATCTTTTCGTGGCTCTACGGGAACTGTAAACCAAAATGTACTTCCTGATCCCGGCGTACTTTCTACCCCAATTTGTCCCCCTTGCATTTCTACCAGGTCTTTACAGATGGAAAGACCAAGGCCGGTCCCTTCAGGATTCAGGGTTTGTTTGTCATTGACCTGGGAAAAGGGTTTAAAAAGCTTCTTTTGTTGCCCGGGTGGAATGCCGACGCCGGTGTCGGTTACGGAAAACTTAATAGTTATCTGCCCCGGTTTGGCATTCTCCTCTATGCAATCCATTGATAATATGATTTTACCTTTTAGGGTAAATTTCATAGCATTGGAAAATAAATTGCTGATGATCTGATATATCCTCAGCTCATCGGCAAGTATAAACTCCGGTAGTTTTTTATCTGTAAATGTTTGAAATTTAATGGGTTTCTTGCAGATGCCATTGAACAGATTTTGCGCGTTGACAATCAAATTCTTCAATGGAAATATATTTTTCTTCAACTCCAACCTTCCTGCCTCAATTTTTGAATAGTCAAGAATATCCCGTACAATTTCTTTTAATATTATTCCTGTATTAATAATGGAATCAATATATTCTTTCTGTTCCGTGTTTACTTTTGTGTCGGCCAGAAGTTCACTCATTCCAATAATTGTAGCCAATGGGTTTTTTATTTCATGGCTGATCTGGGCAAATAATCCTTTATTTATTTTCAACGCATTTTCAGCATTAATAACTCTCTTTTCAAGTGTTTCCATCGCCGAAAACTGCTTTTTAAAACCCATTTGCCCCGAAACATCATGGAAAGTTGTAATTACAAATGATAAAGCACCGGTCTTTTTATTGTGAATGGGTAGGGTATTTATCTGTAGCCATCTCAAATCATTTTCATTTTGTGAAAGGATGCCTAATACCACATCTGATACCGGCATGCCCGTGCGCAATGTAACCCGGCTGGGAAATATTTTTGGAGATACGGATTCACCATTTTTATTTACCGGCAAAGGGATCAAGTCATGATATTCACTGTTAAAAATATGTGCGAACCTCTTCCCCATTAGCTGCCTTGCTGCTGCATTAGCAAAGCAAATATCCCCTTGTGTGTTTTGACAAACAATTCCTTGCTTAATATGATCAAGAACCAGGGCATGTATGTGCGAAGATGACTCCTCTGTTAATTCAGTTTCGGCAAAGAAATTTTTTGGGATCATACTATTTCGATAATTAAGAGAGGTTAACCAGTAATTTTCGGTTTTTCATACAAGTCAGCTATGTTGTCCGCATTACAAATCGTATCCATGTTCAGAACAATTATAAACTCATTTTTAATACTTACCACACCAATGATAAAATCAGTCCTGAATTTATTGCCAATCTCGGGATAAGGCAAAATATCTTCAATTTCAAATTCTTCCACCGATTGCACAGCATCAACGATTGCTCCAATGAGCATGGGCTTATTTTCGACTATAACATCGAGGGTAATGATGCATGAATCAACGGTTTTTTCCGCTGGAGGCAGGCCGAGCATCAGACGGAGGTCGATTACAGGTAAAACTGTGCCTCTGAGATTTATTACCCCCGCCATATATTTAGGAGAGACTGGTACGGGGGTGATTTTACACAATTCTATTATACTCAGCACCTTGCCAGCATGAGCAGCAAAAATTTCATCAGCCAGCCTGAAGGTAAGATAAGATTTTATGATTGTATCTTGTTGTGCATTCATGTCATTAGTTTGCATGGATAAAAATTAGAAGAGAAAGAGTTAAGAAAAAATCAAACGGCAAGACCCCAGGGCCAGGGAAAACCCCGGGGTCAGAAATTTAAAATCGCTCATATTGATCATCTGCCGCGGCATATGCATCTGTGATCTGGTTATGAGGCTTTTTAAATTCCGCCGTTTTATCATTGTTTTCACTCTCTGTCATTGTGATTGACAGGCCGTTTTTGCTGCCATTGTTTGGGTTCCTGTTTACGGCTCCATTGGCGGGATGGGCATTGTTTTTCAGGGGGGTCTTATTCCTTCGTGCTCTTTGAACAGAATCTCCAACCTTAAAGTAGCTGATAATTTCGTACAATTGTTCTGCCTGGCTTGATAGTTCTTCAGATGTGGTGGCCATTTCTTCACTGGCAGCAGCATTTTGCTGCACAACCTGGCTTAACTGAAGTATTGCGCTGTTTATTTGATCTGCCCCGGTGTTTTGTTCATTACTGGCGGCAGCAATTTCCTGTACAAGCATGGATGTTTTTTCGATGTCGGGAATAACATTGGTTAGCAGCACTGCTGCATCATTGGTAATTTGTACGCTGTTGCGTGCGAGTACATTGATTTCATCTGCTGCAATCTTGCTACGTTCGGCGAGTTTGCGTACTTCGGCAGCGACCACGGCAAAACCTTTTCCGTGCTCACCGGCCCTGGCGGCTTCAACTGCTGCATTGAGTGCAAGGATATTGGTCTGGAATGCGATATCGTTGATAATACCTATCTTTTCTGCTATCATTTTTATTGAGGAGGCACTTTCGCCAGCCGCTGTACGAACCTTGGCAATATTGCCAGAGGCATTCGAGGCAATTTTTTCGGTTTGCTTTGCGTTGTCAGTATTTTGCTGGATATTGCCCGCCATCTCTTCCATTGATGAAGATATTTCTTCAACCGATGATGCCTGTTCTGATGCACCCTGGGATAATTCCTGCGAGGTGCCGCTCATTTGCTCAGTGGCCGAGGCAATATTGCCAGCGCCTGTTAATACATTGGAAATGACCTCTTTTAATTTATCGGCCATAGTAATGATAGCACCGTATATTCCTTTAGAATTTGCTTTATCAAACGACAGCAGCAGATTACCACTGGCCACTTCATTGGCGATGTAAGCCACCTCTGTTGGTTCACCGCCTACGTCGTTCATCACATTACGGGTTATGTAGGTGCCAATAAAGCTTGCAATAACTATCCCCACAAGAAGAAATACGATAACCAGGATGCTCGATATGGAAACAATCCTATCGCCGGCTATGGCCTCCTGCGTTGCAATTTCTTTATTTATCTGAATGAGTTTCGCAACCAGAGCAAGCACTTCATCTTCGGCCTGGCTGGCGTTGGTCATAGAATGCCTTTCGGCACGCTCAAAGGGTTCCAGGGCTTTTTGGGTTTCAATTTCTGCAATTCGTAAGTTTTCGAATATTTGTTCCGATGCCGGTATCATAGAGGTTTCATATTCTGTCCATGCCTGGCCTGTGTTGCCTCTTACTGCAAGATTTTTGATGGTTTCCACTGATTGGTGAAACTGCCTCAGGGATGATTGTATATTGTTAAAGGCACCTGTGACGACTGGGTTTTGTGTGTTGGCAGAGGACATCCATTGAGTCAGACCGCTGGTTGCATAATCCTCACCACCATCAAATCCTACACCGCTATTAATTGTGTTTACTATATTTATCTGCAATTGACGATATTCCCCCTGGAATTTTTTGAGATCTTTTAGAAACTGCATGGGATAATGGATTCCAAATTGCTCGAATTCATTCATGTATTTGATAAATGACTCATTTGCATTCTTCAGGGCAGGGGTCTTATCCAGGAACTGCGCCCAAATCACAGCCTCTTCGGGGCTTTGATCCAGGGGTGAAAACAACTCAATGGCTTTTGTATATCTTTCGCGTGCACGGCTAATGTTCTGATGGTATCTTGGTCTGTTCTCAGGTTCAAGATTGGGGTTGAGCAAAGTTCTTTGGGCACGGAAAAGCTGCTCCATACCCGTCTCAATATCCGTAAGGTATTCAATACTGGGCAAGCGAACATCTGATACTTCATTGAATGATTTTGAAACGCGAAATACCCCCCAATAGCCGGCTAATCCAATGCATATTGCAATGAATGCAACTGTTGTAAAGCCAATCGTCATTTTTGTAGCCAATCGTAAATTTTTAAAATTCATAGTTTGTCCTCCTTGATATTTCCGGTGATCACACAATCATGTTTCCCGGGTTTATTTTCAATATTAGAATTAATTATTATCAACACTGTTTGCCGTGGTTCGCTTACGCAAAGGACATTGATTCTTCGCTTATGCATAATGGATCCATCAATAAGAAAGCGATACAAAAATACCTGGCCCACAGTATTTTCATGTCGGTAGCAACCACAAAAAAAAGTGGTGTAGACTATGAAAATAAACCGGGAATAAACCTTAGCACCCCTAAGGGTTTACTCTTAAGGTAAGGTGTAATTAACAAATGGGGGAGATGACCGTTACATGCCTGCCAGCTTGTTCTTCAAAGCATATAATACCAGGTTAACAGTGTTTTTTGTGTTGGTCTTCATCAGCAGACTTGATCGATGAGACTCAATGGTTTTGATACTGCGGTTTAGTTTATCAGCAATTTCAGTTGTTGTCATTCCTTTGCAAAATAACTCCAGAACCTCCATTTCCCTTTTAGATAATCCAAGCTTCTCTACCACCGGCACTGCAATTTGTGTAGACTGCTTCATGAATTGGGATACAACTTTTTGCAGAATTTCATAGGAATAGAAGTTTTCTCCGTTGAGTACCGTAGTGATTGCTCTTCGTAATTCATATATCCCGGCAGATTTGAGGACAAAACCCATTACACCTGCATTTATCATTTGCTCGTACTCATTTTTACCGTCAAGCATGGTAAGCACAAGAATCTTTAGGTCAGGATTCAGGAGAAGAGCATTTTTTGTAGCCTCATATCCGTTCATACGGGGCATTTCTAAATCCATCAGGATCAGGTCGGGATTTGATGATGTTTGCAGCAGGTCCATAAATTCCTCTCCGTTGGCAGCTTCCCCAATTATCTGGCCCAGTTTCTCCTTTTCGATCAGCAAACGGATTCCTTCACGAAATAGGGTATGATCATCTACCAGGATAATCTTCGGAATATTTTTCATGATTCTTTTGTTTTTTTTGCCAAAATTCAAAAAACCAGGTTTGCTCAAAAACAATCTCTAAACGTATTATCCCATTACTGGTGAATTGTTATTTTCAACAAGTGTTTCTGCTGGTATTTCTATAAATACTTCGATTCCCTTACCGGGAGATGAATCCATAAACATTTTTCCTTTCAGTGCTTCCACCCTGGTGTGTATACCCGAAAGCCCAAAACCCTGGGGAAGGAGAGACAAGCCTTTGAAGGGAAACCCTGATCCATTATCCCGGTAACTGAGCTTAACGGTCTGATTCATATAATCTGCCGTGCATTCAATCCATACATTTTTTGCTGCTGAATGTTTGAGGGTATTGTTAATTAACTCACTGATGATACGGTATAATGTAATTTCGATGGTATGGTTCAATTTGCCGGAAATATTATACTGAAAGTTAATTTGGATCTGCCCGGCCATGGTAATGTCTTTTACAAGGCTTTGCAGGGTATTGAATAATCCGTTTTTTGTTAACGTTGAGGGATTCAAACCATGGGAGATCTGGCGCGCTTCCAGGATTGCTGTATCAATAGCCTTCATTCCTTTTTCAATAATAAGCTCATTTTGGGTTGGATCATTGTTTTTGGCTAACCATTGAAAGTACAGTTTAATGGCTGCTAAAACAGGACCAAGGCCATCATGCAATTCTCTTGAAAACCTGTTTCTTTCGTTTTCCTGTACTTCTATGGTGTTGATTAACAGCTTGTATTCGATTTCTTCCTGCAATGTAACATCTTCCAGGATGCCTTCATAATATTCAGCTTCGCCCAATGCGTTTTTATACATTCTGGCACTACCCCTTACCCAAATACGCTTTCCATTTTTGGTGATAAACTGGGTTTTAAAGCCTTTCACTTCACCGTGCTGTAGAAGCATTGTTTTTAGATACTCTCTTGTGTTTGGCTTTCTGAATGCTTTGTCAAAGCGGAAGTTATGCTTCTTAAGATCGCTGAAGCTGCTATAGCCATTAATTTTTGCAAAAGCCGGGTTGGCCATCAAAAGAGTGCCATCTGCGGCTACCCTGTAAATCCCTACAGGGATACTCTGGTAGAAACCAAGGAGCTTTTCTTCAATGTTTTTGAGGGAGGTTTTCGCACGGTTTAGTTCTTTTTCAACTTTGATCCTTTGAAAGGCAATCTCAAAAGTAATTTTCAGGTCTCGCTCCTGCACGGGTTTGGTCAGATATCCATAAGGCAGGGTTTGTTTTGCCCGGTCAAGAATATCCTGATCGGAATATGCGGTGAGGTAAATAACCGGGGTTCCATAACGTTCAATAATAATTTTAGCCAGTTCAATGCCATCCATGTCACCATCGATCATTATGTCCATCAAAACCAGATCGGGCTGAAGGGTTTGCAGGGCAGAAAGGGCATCGTGTGCATTAACTGCCCTTCCGCACACCTGGTAACCCAGTCTTTCTAAACGGGCTGTAATCGCCATTGCGATGAGCTTTTCATCTTCTACGATGTAAATTTTTTCTTTGCTCATGACATGTTAAATATTTTGGGGGAAATGAATTTCAACTCTTGTTCCTTTCGTGTTTTTAAGATCAATATTTCCTTTTAGCTGATCTGTTAGCTCTTCAATAATCCTATAGCCCAGGGTGGTGCCTTTTTTTATTTCCCCCAGGTCAGTCATACCTATTCCATTGTCGGCAACAATCAATGTATTCCATGCTTGGTGTTTCTTAAAACCAATGATTACCTGCCCTGATTCTTTGGCTTTGAAAGCATGTTTGAAAGCATTGCTCAGGAGCTCATTTACCAGTAAGCCACAATAGATTGCCTGGTTGAATGGGATTGTATCTCCTTCATTGATATCAACATTAATTTCAATTGTTTTGCCATTGTAGGTTTCCTTTGTCAGATAAGCCAGTTCAGTAATGTACAATTTGAAGTTGATCTTGTTGAAGTTTTTAGTTTGGTAAAGATATTCATGCACCAGTGCCATGGATTTGATTCTGTTCAGGCTTAAAGTGAAAAACTCCTCCATGGCTTTGTCTTTGATTTGAAGAGACTGAAGATAAATCAGACTGGATATGATCTGCAGGTTGTTTTTGACCCGGTGCTGGACTTCTTTTAACAATACATCTTTTTCTGCAATAGAGTTTTGCATCTCTTTTTCGTATTCCTTCTGAGGGGTAATATCCCAAAAGGATCCGATCATATGAGATACTTCACCTTTTTCGTCGAGGAGGTAATTTGCAGATATCCAGCATGAAAAGCAAGAGCCGTCATTTCGCATTGCTATTTTTTCACCGGCCCATG
The DNA here is from genome assembly GCA_964453995.1 of uncultured Bacteroidales bacterium. GTDB lineage: Bacteria > Bacteroidota > Bacteroidia > Bacteroidales > UBA7960 > SKVR01. The sequence continues at coordinate 46,165 of CAYVQC010000006.1, forward strand.
TTTCCTCGTTTTTAAGCTCTTTAATAATATCGTTTACATGATTTTTGGTAATCCAAAAATCGGATGAATGCATATCCATGATCTCTTCTTTCGAGTTATAGCCCCACATTTTTGCAAAAGCATCATTTACATTGGTAATTGCTCCATTAGCTTTTGTGATTGCCAGCCCTGTTAAGGAATTATGGAATGCCTTTTCCATGAGCTTCAATTCCATTTCAGTATTTTTTGTTTCATCAATAATTCTGGTCATTCCTACCATTCTTTCCGGTGTGCCTGCTGAATCATAAAAAATGATAGCATCTTCTGTTACCCAGCTTATATCCCCTCCTTTTTTTACAATCCTGAATGCATGTTGGAAATCCTTTCTTTCCCTAATTGCGCTCTCCATTACTTTATCATATGCATCCCTGTCTTCCGGATGTACTGTATTCAATAAAAAAGTGCCGGTCATTTCTATTTCATCTTTTTCATACTCCAGAATCCGGTAGAGATTTTCACTCCAAACCGCCTCATCGGTTTTCATTTTCCATTCCCATGCCCCCATATTTCCAGCCATTTCAGCCAATCTGAATCTTTCCGACGCTTCAATCAGCTTTTGCTTTGAATGCTTATAGGCAGTTATATCCCTGGCAAAACCCGAAATTTCATTTCTGCTGCTGATAAAAGATACACTCATGGCAACATCATAAACAGACCCATCTTTCCTTTTGTGTTTTGTTTCAAATACATCCGACCCCTGTTTTACAATCCGAAGAATATGATCGTGAATTTCATCATTGCTCTCTAAAACCTCAAGGTCTCTTATATTAAGTTTAAGCAGTTCCTCACGGCTAAAACCCGACATGGCGCAGTAGGTGTTGTTTACAAGCTTCAGGTTGCCCATAAGATCTACCACCCAAAACCCTTCCATTGAAGCTTCGAGAAAAGCATTCAGCTGTTCTGATTTTTCAAGAATTGTTTTTTCAGCCTTGTTTTTTTCACTTCCATCCCGAATTGCCGAAAGAAAGTACGTTCTTCCGTTTTGGATTGTTTTTGCAACGTTAACATCCACTTCCATGGTGCTCCCTGCTTTGGTTTCTACTTCCAGGGAAATCTGGCTTGTACTGCTGTTTTCGAATACAAGATGTTTTATTTTCTGAATTTGATCGGGGGTTATCAGTTTGCTGAGATTCATTCCCTGTATCTCTTGTTTCGTGTAGCCAAGCAGGTCAGTGGTTTTTTGGTTACAATCAATCAATTTCCCATCAAAATCGCTTAGTAGCATTGCATCCGGGCTATATTCACACAGACTTTTAAAATTCTCATCAGGTGATGTGGCTGGATTCTGTCTTTTGTCGTTTTTTAAGGTTTTACGGTATTTACCATAAAAATATGCAGTTGTGCCTGCCAAAAAAATGCAAAGCAGCGATAAAGCGAGAATTATATGATCAGAAGAGATGGGACTCCCGGGAGTAATCAAATATAGGATGCTACCACTGCCCGATTGTATTACAAGGGAAACTGGATCCTTTGAAGCAATTGGTATTTTTTTAGAATTAGTATGGGTTTTATTTGATAATAAAGAATTCTCCATAGAGTAAAAAAAATATTCGTTGCAAATCACATCAAGAAGATGGTCATTGTTATTGTTTGATTAACATGAATTGTGATTGAGTTTGTTCATGGGGAATCATTCGCCTTATTAGCCGCCGGTACACTGGCATACCCCAGAACAGAATTAAGAAACAAAAGGAAAAATAAGGTAAGGGTTATTGAAAGCATTTTTATTACATAAAATAACAATTTCAGGCATAAAAACAAAATAGCTTAGCCAAAGTTACTGTCAGCATCCAAGTTTTTTTTGAGCAAGAAACTTCCGGATGATGGGCTCTTGGGTGCTTTTGAAGTTATAGGAAGGAAAAAACAAGCTTAACAGGGACAAATTCCAAATAAGGCTTCACGCTCAATTAGTAATTTTTAACAAAAAGAGACAGATGTCAATTTTGGCTGTAACATATTGTTTTAGCATCAATTTGCCGGGAGGTAAAATGCATACCCTATAAATACCAGGTGGGGTTGTCTTTTGGGCATTAATTTTTCTTTTATTCTTCCTCTCCGCCAGGCTCCATTTCTTCCATCAGGATTTCTACAATCCTTTTGGCGGCTTTGCCGTCCCACATTTCGGGGATTCTGCCGGGTTTATGAATTCCCTTGAGTACATCTTCCACTGCTTTTTCAGCTTTTTCAAAATCAAATCCTACCAGTTGGTTGGTGCCCACATCGAGGGTTACGATCCGTTCGGTATATTTTTTCACAGTAATACACTGTGCACTCAGGTAGGTGGTCTCTTCCTGTATCCCTTCGCTGTCGGTGATTACTGCTTCGGCATTGTACATAAGAGCCAGGAAATCGATATACGGAAGGGGCCCTGTAATCATAACCTCTTTTGGCAGATCGTTAAGGATATTTTTTTCTGAAAACTTCTTGTAAAACAACTCAGGCATGAGCCACACCACTTTGCAGTTTTTGCTCAGACGGATGATCATGTCAGTGATTAATTGTAAATTTTCTTCATCTTCGAGGTTTTCTGCCTGGTGGAAGGTGGCCACAAGAAATTTTTCTTCTCCAAGCCCGAGCTTTTCCAGTACTTCCGATTCTTCCATATCAGACCAGTATAGTTCCAAAGCATCCACAAGGGTATTGCCGGAAAAATGGATGTTATTGCTGTCCATACCTTCGTCTCTCAGATTTTTCATTGCACTGTGTTCACTCACAAAATGGTATTCGCAAAGCACATCGGTAAGGATTCGGTTGATCTCTTCAGAGTTGTATTTTTCAAAGCTTCTCAGGCCGGCATCAATGTGGGCAATGGGGATGTGCATCTTGGAAGCGGTTATACCAAAGGCCAGGGTAGCGTCCTGGTATCCTGAAAGGATGATCAGATCGGGTTGCTCTTCCACCAGGATTTTTTCTACCTCGAGCATGGTTCGGGCAGTTTGTGCAGCGTGGCTGCCATAACCCACCGGGATATAATGTGTTGTTTTGGGAAAATCCAGATCTTCAAATGATGAAAGAGAAGTTTTTTCGTCTTCTTCATATCCGGCATGACAAATCAGGTGTTTTACTTCTTTACGGTATTTTTTAAATGCCTTGTCGATAGAAGTGATCTTGAGTAAGTTTTGGGGTGAAGCAGCGAAACTTATTACTTTCTTCATAAAATACTGGTTTTGTTGACAATGGGCCGTACCCGCAGGTTCTGAATTTTCAATTGCCCGGCCTCCGGAATCATGTAGTAAAGATATAAATTTTTCTGCGACTAATCTTGCCGACATTTGAATTTAGTCTTTAGCTGCAGGTAGAAAACCCAATACATCCCTGCGTAAAACAACGATCTGTATGTGAGAATAATTCTGTAAATTGGCGGTCTTTAATGCAAATCATTTTATCATGCGCAAGATATTAGTCCTCAGCTTATTATTGGCGTTTCCGTTTCATTTCCTTGTAGGCCAGACAGCCTGGCAGCATGTAAGCGATAAAGGGATCTATCAGTTTCTGGATGAGCTTGCTACCATGCATATCATTGACATTACCACAGCTATTAAACCCATGTCGAGGGAAGACATTGCCACTGCCCTGACAGAAGCTGAAGGGCAATGGTCAAAACTTACCGGATCTCAGAAAGCCCGCCTCGATTATTATCTGCAGGAATATGCTATGGAGCGTGGCCAGCTGAAGACTGGCCTTTGGCAACTTAATGGGAGGGATAGTACCCTTTCGGTCCATCTGCTGCCTCCCGAGGTAGGCTATCGCGACAGCTTGTTTCGTATTGTGATGCGTCCCGTATACGGGTACCGCAATTTCTCAGGAGGAAATCATAACTTCTGGGTTACCTATGGTGGGGCAGAGGCCATTTCCTACATAGGAAAAAACTGGGCGGTATATGTGAGCCTGCGCGACAATTATCAGAAAGGAGAGAGGCTTGCTCAGCCTACCTATCTTACCCAGGAACCCGGTGGTACATACAAGGTCCTCACCGGGGGAGGGGCAGGAGGAGAATTCAGCGAAATGCGCGGTGGTATTACCTACAACTGGGCCTGGGGAACCATAGGACTTGTGAAAGACCATGTGCAATGGGGCGATAACCAGCATGGTGCCAATATTTTTTCCGGCCGCACACCTTCTTTCCCTATGATCAAGCTGCACGCGAATCCGGCAAAATGGATTGAATTCAACTACTACCACGGCTGGTTGGTATCTGAGGCCATCGATAGTATTAGATCTTATTTCCCGGAAGAGGGTAATCCGCGTACAGTAAACCGTCAGATGTATATCGCCGCCAACATGCTCACCCTCAAGCCCTTTGAGCGGTTGCATCTTTCTTTTGGTAATTCCATTGTGTATGGCGATATGCCGGTGCAATTGGCTTATCTTATCCCTTTCTTTTTTTATAAGTCGCTGGTTCATACCCTGCACTGGGGAGCAACTTTTCAAAACAGCGGTATGTATATCAATCTTAGCTCAAGGTTGATCCCCAACCTGCACCTGCATGCCACCTATTTCATCGATGAGTTTTCCATCCGCAGGATAGGTGATCCCACCCGCCATAATTTCACCAGTTTCAAGGGAGGCTTTTCACTGGCTGATTGGCCTTTACGCAATGTGACATTGTTTGGAGAGTATACTTTTACCAATCCCATCACCTTTCTGCACGACGAGCCAACCACTCGCTTCCGGTCCAACCGGTACAACCTTGGCCATTACCTGCAGGATAATGCAGAAGAGTATTATGCCGGTGTGAGAATCTATCCCGGCGGCACCCTCGAACTTGCCGCAACCTGGGTATATGCCCGCAAGGGAAATTATTACCAGTATATCAGGGGGCGTCGCAATCCACGTATTGATGAAATGCCGGTGCTGGATGAGATCACCTGGCAAAACAACAGCGTTTCCTTTGAAGCATTGGTGCGCCCAATTTCCAATATGAGGGTTTTTGCCAAATATACCCTCTCAGACATACAGGGATTTGATGTGGATGACCAGACTGCAGAATATTATCTCAACCTGTTTTCAGCACCCTATCTACACGGGCAAAAGAATATACTGGAGATTGGCTTTGGAATGGGTTTTTGATAATAGCTGCAAGGGGAAGCTCATTCATTTGCTGCGCCTGAAAAGCCATACATATAGGATTGATCCTGAAAAGCCGGCAATTATGCCTGCAATATTGGCAATCAGGTCGGCAGGATTGTATGACCGGTAATCGATATAGAGTTGCATATATTCGGTAAGCGCAGCAAACCCAAGTGCTGCCAAAAGAATAAATGCCTTTTGCGTTGTGCCTGAAGGGTTTAGCAACCAAACCACCAGGGGATAAAATGGGATAAAAACTGCCAGGTGCAGCAGATGATCGAGCCGGAAAGTAATTACCTGCAGTTCATTAAAAGAACCCACCCCGACAGCCGAAAAGGGGAAAACGGCCATCACAATGATAGCCAGCAAATAAACAATTACAACGGTTAATTTCAAAATTTCTGCAGATTGGTTTTTTGTAAAGGTAGCAGGAAAAGATTTCACAGAAAATCAATAAATCCTAATATACCCTTAAGATTTGGGCGGTGGCAATTGATTTCATTTTGTGTCCGGCACTGTGGGCGGGGTGAATGCAATCACACCGGGTTGATGATGGAGATCTTGCGCGCGCAATGTCTGAAGAGGTGGTAGCCGCTTCCTCCCTCACTTACCAACTGAAAAAGTCGCGGGGCATCGGTAATACGGGTGGCACCAATAATATTTACCTTGCTTTCAAACAGTATATCAGGGATTACACTTCCCGAAGGGCCTGTTACCACTACCTTTGTTCCGGGAGTTACAGCCGCCAGCAAACCATCGATAGTGTTGTTTAGCAAGGTAAATCCGGTAATTATTACCACATCGGAAGCCGGGATCACTTCCCCGAACTTTTCAGCCGGCACATAATACTGTTTATGTTCAGGCAGCAACGCGCTTTGATGAAACTCCAGTACCTTGATGCGGCATTGGTGCTGTTCAGCTTTTCTGATGTAAGAAGGGAAAGCGCCAACTATGGTTACGCTGGATCTGGGGCCGAGTTCCAGTAAATCAATGGGATCGGTATCGTCCACGATTGTATAGGCAGATTGTTGCAGTATTTTTGATGAGATGGCACTGGTGGCCAACATTTTCAAGGTAACCATAACAGGTGTATTTTTCGGGCTATCCAGCAAATCTGCCACTTTCCCGCCTCTGATCCTGCCAGGGGAAAACATGTCGAAGTCGCGTTCTTTTTTCTCATTGTTACCCCCAGGCAGTTCTGTAAGAGTGCTCACTACCCCGATGCTGTTGTCGGAAAGCCTGATGGCAGATAAATGAAGCCCAATTCTTACTTCTTCAATGGTAAGCCTATTGATCAGCTGCTGATGTTGGTTGGTGAGGAGTTTGCGGGTGCGCTCAAGTATCATAAGGTCTAAGTTTTTGTTTTTTCGTAATTGCTGTGCATCAGGGTCAAAGGCAATGATGCACTATCATAGGTAAGCTTTTATCAACCGAACATGCGAAGGGTTTTCAGGTATTTTTCCACATAATAATCCATTTGTGCCGATTTGTATTGTATGATGTAGCGGGGATGTTCAAGGGGTATGATCGTTTCGAAGAGACTATGTTCACGATTGATTTGCTGAAGTATTTTCAGATTTTTCCCTGTCCCCATACAAAAACATACATCCGTATGACATCCCATAGAGATATGACTTTTGATAGACTGCACGGCAAATGGCATGATCCGTTCCAGCAGCTCCTTGCTGTCATAGTAGTTGAAGTTTACTTCCCTGCCTTGTTTGCCCGTTTTCACAAAACCCAGAGGACTGATGGAGTTGATATAGAAATGGCGGTAGAAATCTTCAACACCCCCCCAGGCTTCTATCATGGCATATACAAAAACCGAAGATGGCTCATGGGTGGACGATTCGTTTATGGTGATGCCACATTTGTCTTCCAGCCTTTTGGTATCGGTAAAGGGAACGCCCGTAACTCCGGCACCAAAACGGCCCGGGTTTATGGCAAGAATCAGTTTACGGGTAGCATGGTCGTGGTAATATTTTCGGTAGAATGCTGATGATGCTTTTAGTGCAGAAGGATTTTCTTTGAAAGGATTCATCACACGTATTCCCTCGGGCAAATCAATGTCAAGCTCAAGGGACCGGTTGAAACGGATCACTTTTTCTGCAAATGTTGGTTTTGGCGCGGATGTGTTTTTCATGGATAACCTCTGATTAAATTCCGATGTTGTAACAGGGTGCCGGCAGAATGTTGAAAATAATTTCGAAACGCTGCTCCTGTCAATAGATGATAGGGGGAACAGGCAATGAAAGCACAGTTATTTTCGGCCAAAATCAGCCGGTATTTCGCCCCAGTTGCGGGTATCCCATTTGAGAATCTTGTTTTTCCAGGTATTTTGTCTGAGCCAGTTTTCGGCACGTTGAATGTATTCAAAAAGTTTTTTGTTGGCCTCTTCTTCCTTCAGGGTGGTTTTGGCTTTTTTTTCTCTCACCCAGGCAATGGCTGTAATACTGTCGGTATAAATGGGCAGATCCACATTTTTTTGTTTACAAAGGGCCAAAGCATGCACAATGGCCAGAAACTCTCCCACGTTGTTGGTTCCTTTGGGTAAAGGTCCCACCCTGAAAAGAACGCTTTTATCGTGGGTATACACGCCCTGGTATTCCATGTCCTTCGAAGCAGAACTGTAGGCGGCATCCACCGAAATGCTGTTGGGGATAGGGCCTCCCCCGGCGGTAGGATTTGCAGGCAAAACCGGTTTGGCTGCACTGCCAATATGCCTGTACCAGGGTTCGCGAAAGGCCTTTTCTGCCTGCATTTCATTGTCAAACGATTTGTATTTTGCACTGCCATAGCCTTTTATGGCTTGTTCGCATTGCTTCCAGGTTTCGAATACTCCTGATGTGTGTCCTTCCCACACTACATAAAACTTCTTTTTCGCCAAAGCCTGTTGCGTAATTTTTGAAATGAATAAACCGTAAGATCAAAGAGAGGGTAAGAAAAATTGAGCGGTCATTTTTTTCTGAATGAATCCCAGCCCTGTGCCTTCAGGGAGATTACACTGCCCGAGGTGGAAACAAGATCGGTCTGGGCCGGATTCTCGGTTATGTGTCCTATGATGCTAATCTTATCGTTGTCTTTGATCTTTTCATAATCTGCCTGTTTGATACAAAAGAGCAATTCATAGTCTTCTCCTCCATTAAGGGCAAAGGTGGTAGGATCGATGTTGAATTCGTGGGCAACACCTGCCGTTTGCATGTCGACAGGGATTTTTTCTTCGTATATCACGGCTCCTTTTTCTGATGCTTTGCAGATATGCTTTATCTCCGATGCCAAACCATCAGAAATATCGATCATGGCTGTTGGAATTACCTGTAGATCTTCCAGCAGGTCTACCACATCTTTCCTGGGTTCGGGTTTGAGTTGGCGCTCCAGCACATAATTGTAGCGTGAGAGGTCGGGCTGCATTTCGGGGTTGGCTTTGAAGACCTCTTTTTCTCTTTCCAGTACCAGCAAACCCGCGTATGCAGCTCCCAGGTCGCCGCTTACACAGATCAGGTCGCCGGGTTGTGCTCCTGAGCGCCAGGCGATCTTATTTTTTGTCACCTCGCCCATAGCCGTAACGGAAATATTCAGACCTGCAGTACTGCTGGTTGTGTCGCCTCCCACCATATCCACCTTGTATTTTTCGCAAGCCAGCAACATGCCGGCATAGATTTCTTCCAGCGCCTCCACAGTGTATTTGCTCGAAACGGCAATCCCGATTACCACGTGGGTGGCTACGCCATTCATGGCATAAACATCGGAAAGATTTACTGCTACAGATTTATACCCCAGGTGTTTCAGAGGTGAATACATGAGGTTGAAATGAACCCCCTCTATTAGCAGGTCTTTGGTAAGCAAAGTAATGGTATCCTCTTTTATTTCGATGGCAGCGGTATCATCACCTATGCCTTTGAGGGTTGATTTATGAAAGTGGCGAACATTCTTGGTGAGCCTGTCAATAAGGCCAAATTCTCCCAGATCGGAAACAGGTGTTTTACTCATATCTGATTGGTATTGGATGGTGAAAAATCTGCACACGGTTTAGCAAACTAAAGCTGCCGCATGGTTGTAACAATGGCTACAAAGATATACATTTAGAGGCTACCGGATAGGGGTATCAAGACAGCATCTTACTTTAGCGAATGATTTTAGACTGGATATTAATGGATTCCTTGTGGATAAGATCCAGCAATTTCTCCAGAAATTCTTTGCTTAATCCCTTTGCCATGCCTTCCGATGTGCGGGTTTCGATGATGTTATTCCATCGCTTGATTTGAAGCACGGTCATTTTGCATTCTTTCTTGATATGGGCAATATCGTTCACCACTTTCATGCGGTTGGAAAGAATACTCACGAGCATTGCATCAAGTTCATCAATACGGTTGCGCAATATTTCCAGTTCACGGCACGGATTTTCATCTGATTTAAGGGGAATCTTTAAGCCCGCTACCAAAGCAGACAACTCAGCGGGTTTTATTTGCTGAGCGGCATCGGTGAGGGCTTTTTCAGGATTACAGTGGGTTTCAATCATAAATCCATCAGTGTCGAGCAACAGGGCCTGCTGTGCCACTTCTTTCAGGAGGCTTCTCTTTCCTGTTATATGGCTGGGGTCGGTGAGTAGGGGAAGAGAGGGGAAATAGCTTTTGAGTTTGATAGGAATATCCCACAGGGGCTCATTGCGGAACCGTGTTTTTTCGTAGGTATTGAAACCGCGGTGAATGGCGGCTATTTTCCTGATACCCGATTGGTAGAACCGTTCAATAACACCAATCCACAGGGCCAGATCGGGGTTGAGCGGATTTTTGATCATAACAGGAATATCAACACCACGCAGTGCTTCAGCGAGTTCCTGTATGGAAAAGGGATTTACGCTGGTACGTGCACCTATCCATAAAATATCTATGCCGTGTTGCAGGCATGCTTCGATATGTCCGGGTGTTGCCACTTCTACAGCTACCGGCAAACCATACCTGTCTTTCACTTCCCTGAGCCACTCAAGGGCTTTTACCCCGTGGCCTTCAAATTCACTGGGTCGTGTACGGGGTTTCCATATACCGCTTCTGAAAGCGGAAACAATACCACTGCGGTGTAGGGCCGCGGCTGTGGTCAAGACCTGCTCTCTGCTTTCTGCACTGCAGGGGCCGCTGATAATAACAGGATGCGACCTGGGGTGCAGCCATTCATCCAGTGGCATTATGTCAAGAGTTTTTACTGCAATATCCATTTTTAAAACTATAGGATCATTTGTATACCAGTTTTACCGGGGGGAATCATATTGAGGTTCCCGGTGGAGCAATCCCGGAAAAAAATGTTCGTGACGGGCTCCATACATAGATCTGCCATGGGCATGTGCAATGATATCGGTGTATAACCCATGACATTTAGTGTTGAAGCTATTTTATTATGGGTCAACAACTTCCGGTATGGTTTTGTTGGTAATGAAAATATAACGTATTTTTGCAAAGGTAACAACTAAAGTCAACGATATACCCAGATCGCCAGATCAAAAAACCTCTTTCTAATCCTTGCCTGCGAAAATGTTCGAAAAACTACTGCTACCGGTACAAAACACCATCGAATTGCTGAAGCAAGAGGAAAAGAAAATGTTTGTCACCTCATCTTTTCAGAGCCAAAGCTTACCCCTGCTGCATATCATAAGCAAAACAGCACCTGACATACCCGTTTGTTTTATCAATACCGGATATCATTTCCCCGAAACCATTGTTCATAAAAATAATGTAGCGTCATTATTGGGTTTGCATGTGATTGATCTGCATCCAAGGGTGCCTAAACACCTTCAGAGAAGTGCCGCCGGGAATCTTTTATTTACCTTTGACCCCGATTATTGCTGTTATTTGAATAAGGTACAGCCTGTCGAAGGGTTGCTTTCAGAATACGACATCTGGATCAACGGAATACGTGCCGATCAAAGCCCCGAACGGACCCGGTTAAAGGAATTTGTTCCTACAGGGGCAAGAGCAGTGAGGTATCATCCCATGCTTCACTGGACTTTTGAGGATATTCAAAAGTATATCGAAGCGTACAACCTGCCACGTCATCCCCTGGAGGCTGCCGGCTATCCGAGCATTGGTTGCGAACCATGCACCAAACCGGTAAATGGAAACGATCAACGGGGAGGTAGATGGTTTGGAATGAGGAAAACAGAATGTGGGCTCAATATCGAGAAAAGCTGTTGTGAAGCAGAAAGAAAAAGCAACCACTGACAGGATTGATTATTCTTAGCAGGTTTAGAGTCATCACAAAAAAATAACTATGAAAGTATTGATCACAGGTGGTGCCGGATATATCGGCAATGAACTGGTTTTTGAGTTGTTGAAAAACCCTGAAGTGGAAAAAATTGTAGTATATGATAACCTGAGCCGCAAAAACTATAATCTTTTCCTTGATACCCGCTATGAGCCTCAAAAGATGCAGTTTGTAAACGGGGAATTGCTCGATTCAAGAAAACTGCGACGCGAACTTCAGGATATTGATGTAGTGTACCACCTGGCAGCTATTGTTTCTACTCCCTACGCTACCGAAAATTCACATCTTTTTGAACAGGTTAATCACTGGGGTACTGCCGAGCTGGTATATGCCCTTGAAGAAAGCAATGTGAAGAAGCTGGTTTACCTTAGTACCACATCTGTGTATGGTGCTTCCGAGCACATGATCAACATCCATACCTCGCCTGAGCCACGCACCTTTTACGGAAGCAGCAAATTAAGAGGTGAAAAGCATGTGGAACGACTGATGGACAAAATGGAGACTTACATTATCCGCTGCGGCAATGTGTATGGCTATAGTCCAAGTGTAAGATTTGATGCAGTGGTCAACAGGTTTATGTTTGAGGTGAATTTTATGGGCCGCATCCAGATCAACGGCAACGGGCATCAAACCAGGGCCTTTATTCATGTGGATAAAGTAGTGCGGGTATTAGGAAATCTTCTTAATACAAAGTACAGTCTTAAAGGAGGATTGTACAATCTTGTTGATAAAAACCTCTCCATCGCCCATATTGCCGAAATAATCCGGGAGATTTATCCCCTTATGGACACCTTATTTATCGATCAGCATCTGGTGATGCGTGAGATCAAGGTAGAACAGGATCTGCGCATAGCCCCATTGATGGATCTTGAACCTGTCTCCGTAAAGGATGAACTGATCATGTTTAAAAACAAATTCTCTTTCTCTTCCAACTTTGAAGACAAGCAGAAAGCCTGACCATGTTTTTTGAGAAACAGCCTCCGCATGGATTTACTCCCTGTTAGATCAGCATAAACCTGAAGCTGAACCCCGCATGGGTGTTGGAAGTGGGGAATGATTTGGAAATAAAGGGGTTGTTGATGTTACGGTCGTAGAACAGACGCATGGTAACCCTTGGACTGACCTGGTAATCGGCCGAAAAATTGATCCCCATAAAGTTCTGACCAGCAGATATTTCGTTGCGTTCCTCAACAATTCGCCTTAATACCGTCATATTTCTGCGGAAGGCAAGGTCAAGGCGCAATACAAGGTCACTCTGTATTCTTTGCGTGTTATTTCCCTGCGCAAGATTAAAAGCCAGATCCTGGAATCGATAACCGGTACCGATGATAATCTCCCTTGATGTAACATCGGTAATCTGGTTGTTGGCAAAACTAAGACCAATATTTCTGGAACTTCGGTATTCAAACCTGGTCATCAGGCTGTTCACCCAGGTCATGTCAAAGCTGATCAGTGGGCTAAACTGCTCGCTGATACTTACCTGTGAAATTTCGTAGGGCGAAATAAAGTTCCCCGTATCGTCGAATGCGGCAGGGAAACCGGGGTGTTGATCAGATTCCTCATACCTGGCATTGCTTCTGTAGGAACCAATGCTGAAGGTGCTCCGGTATCCATGGGCTATGGTTATGGTCTGGAAATATCTTTTTAATCCTTCAATTTTTGACAAGCCATCGTAGGTGAGCCGCCAATTGGGCATAGGAATTTTCAGGAAAGGATCTGTTTCGGATTTGTTGGGATCCCAGCCACCATAGGCTGCCATAAATGCAGGAATAAGTACTTCCTGCGAAGTAGGGCCATAGCCAGAGGGAAACACGTCATCTGAATCAATTACTCCGCCATTATCCTGCTGATTTGGATTTGCTTCTGCAAGGCGTTTGGCAATGATGAGCCTGTAAGCTTTGAAGTTTTCAAAAGCCAGGGAGGAATTAGCATCATCAGTGCCTTCAAATGCTGTGCTGATGGAAAGGAAGGAGATGCTGAAATTCCCTGTGGTTTGGGGGCTATAGGAATCAAAGGTGCCTTGTTCGTCTGCTTTGAAATATTCAGAGAGTGAGCGGGCATAGTTTCTCAAAGCTGTAAATTCAATTCGCATGTTGGGCAGGGGCTCAAACTGCGAGCGGGCATTTATATTTTGGGTTAAGTTGCTTACATATGCCTGGTTGAGCATAGGATCGTCGGTGATCCATTTGTAGCGGATGGCGTTGCCACGAATATCTTCCTGGCTACCAAAAATGAACCCTATGCCGGGTGCACCATAATAATCCTGTTCAAAATCCCAGCTCATACCCAATAAGCCTGATTCGGGCTGAAAACCGGGTAGGCGGGTCCCATTGGTTTCGCTGTAGTTGACACTAAAGTTTCTGAAACCCATCAATATGCGGAAAAAACCCTGGTAGATCGTTTTAAAGAATTGCCCTGCTTCCTCGTCCTCTGCTTCCTGATCCTGTTCCTGATCCTGCTGGGGTCGTTGCTGCTGGGGTCGTTGGGGGGTTCGCGACAATCCCTGTTGATTGATCTCTCTCAGGAAGCCAACCTTATTGTATAGGTTTACAAGGTTTGCGTTGACATTTAACCGTTTGGTGTTGGCATTTTCTACGGTATTGCCCAGTTGCTGTGCTGCCAGTGGTGCAGCCTGCCAATCGTAGTTTGCAGTATATCCCGCGTTGGCTGTAATCCAGTCGAGCAGGGGGAGCTTATTGACAGGCACATTGTAGGTAATGTTGATCCGGTGGTTGTAAAATGTAGTACGACCAAAAGCCCTTATATTGTTGAGGATGGAATCCCGCATGTGGGCATAATTTTCATCGTTTCGGTTTATCCGGCCCGGGGGTTCATCAATACGGGCATTGTTGGTGGCCTGGAACTCCAGTTTCAGTGCCCGGGTAAGATCATAACGGATATCATAAAGCCTGTCCCACGAAAATGTTTTCACGAAATTGGGCTCCAGGATGATCTGGTACTGGCTTTTGTCGCGCATGAGAGATTCGGCATATCCCCTGTCTATAGTAGTGCGCAAGGACACCAGTCTTGGCAAATAGTAAAAGTTAAAATCCCGTATGATGCGGAAGGCATTGCCGGAGAAGATACCTATATTGGCAAAAGGAGTTACATTGGTTGGGGTAAGCTGCCAGTTATAGCCAATGGCACCCCTCCAAAGTTTGCGGGTATCGTATTCAACATCAATGTTTCGGGCATAGATCTCAGAGAAGTTGTAGGTAAAGTCAAAGTTTTCGATATCGTAAAACCGGTTCTTGCCTCCCGGGGTAAGCCTGCTTTTGCCCACATTGGAAAAGTTAAAGCTTTTTCGTCTCACATAATCCCTTGCAATGGAGCGTATAGAATCACGTTCCGCTTCCGTTGCATAAGATGCCAGGTCGTCTTTGAAAAGAATATCAGGATTCAGGGGGTTGTATTGTGGATCAGAAAACGATTCGGAGAAACTGAAATGGAAGGGAATCCTCACACCAAAATCTTCAGGGAAGAATTTTCCCAACTCCAGGTTGGAAGCAATATCGTATGAATTAACAAATTCCTTGCTGCGGTCATTTACTTTTTGTTCAATACTGCCAAAGCCGGGAGTGGAAGTAAAACCTACCACAGTCAGATTCCCCAGGTCAGCAAGTTGAGTGTTCATTCTGCCGGTAGCGGCCCAACCACCCTGGTCTTCAAATTCATACAGTCTCAATTCATTCAGCCATATTTCAGCCGATTTGGGTAAGCCATCATCATCAGAGGAGGAAAACGTTTTACGAGGGTTGCGGACCCCTATCATGATTACTTTTACATTGCTCAGGGTGGGGGTCCCGATCACGGTCATACGGTTTTCACCATCGTATTCCCAGTAAGGGTTATTGAGGCTGACACCGCTGCCGGCTTCACGCGAAAGCTTATTCCGAATCAATTTAAGATTGGTAAGCTTTTCCAGATGAATATCAAATTCATTGTCTTCGGGCCATACCAGTTCTCTTATAGGACCTGTTCCCCAGGGAGTAACTTTCATGGGAACTTCATACTCGTAGTAATTGTTGGTAAAGTCAGAGCCCAGCCTGATAAAAACAGTAAGATCGTTGTCGTTCAATCCCAGCTCATCGTTAAAAGGCTCGGCATGTGCAAACATCCTTATCCTTCGATATTGGCGCATATCCAGGTCAGCAGTTTTGAAAACAGCCCTGGCATCGCCATCCTTGAGGTTGGTGGTGCGCATGGCCAGGGATTGCTCGTTTCTCCTTTGCAATGATGTGGTTCCCAGGTCTTGCTCGCGTTCAATACCGGGGGGCAACACGTAAGGAATGGGTGAGCGGGTACCATTTTCCTCAATGTTTACTGTAAAAACCTCGAAGGAGGTATCGTCATTGTTGTTGGGGATATATTCTCCCGGTCCGGTAAGAGCGCGGTCGAAGGTTCTCCAGTTTCCGCGAACCAGCTCCAGGGCGGCAAAGCGAAGAAATATCGGTTGTTCAAATCCTTTGAGGAACATCCTCATAAAACGGATGGATTTAAAATCCTGGATTTCATTAATGGCCTGGCGATTGGGATCACGGAGGGGAATTTTGAACTGGTACCAGTTCACAACATCGTTTTCTCCGTTTTTCAGAGTAACCCTTGCTTCGATAACATCCGTAATATAGTTTTTCCCCACCACCATGTCTTCGGGTCTCAGGCTTACCTTGTATTGCCAGTAACGTTCCGATTCGTTCAAAGTTCCATCCAGGTTGATGTCTTCAGAATTGGGAAGGTTGGTGGCCTGGGTGGGATAGGGTTCGGGCGACATCTCAGAGGTAGGGCTGTTTCCTTCCAGACCGTTATATCTTTTGTACCGGTCAAGAATACTCACCTCCTCCTGGTCCAGCTCAGAGCCCCTGAAGTATTGGTAATCGTCGGCTGCTGCATCCTCCAGGGCAAGCAGATAGGCCTGTGAGTTGGTTCCATAAAGAGTTGCCAATCTTTCCAGAAAAACTTCATCATAAAAGCTTATTTCTTCTTCTGAATTAAGCCCGTTGAGCCCGATATCCTGGAATTCGCGTGTTGCAGGATCATTATCAAAAGCATCAACTATGGATTGCACATTTGGTACTCTACCCCAAATGGTGGTATCAACATTGAGGACTTGGTCTGTTGTGGGCAATCCGTTTTCGAAAGCTTTTCTCCCATCGCGCAGCACATCTTCCGATATATCTCCCAGGTTGAAATACATATCGCCTCCTTCATGATCGGGATCATAAATGAAGGGGTCGAGTACCCAGAACTCAATATATTCAATGTTTGAGGCTTCAAAATCGGGATTTTGCATGGCCCTCATAATCCCTCCCCACCGGGATTCAGGATTACGCAGGCTGCCATCCTGTGCCAGCCCGGCACTGAAAGGAGAGGGATCGGAATCGAAGTTGTACATTCCTCTTTCACTGGGGTAGTAGGCGATGTTGAGAACAGGAATGGCAGCAGGAATTCCTGAAGGGTTGTCTTTGTTGGGCCAGATTTCATTCTCCCTCACCTCTCTTACATAGTGATTGGATTGCTGGGTGGGGTCGTTACGGATATGCGCGGGAGTAAGATTGTTGTTGTCCCAGAAGAGGCGGTCTATAATATACCATGCCATAAGGGCATTGTTGAAACGAAAGGCCAATCCACTGCCAATAGCGCCTTCGGGGAACATGTCAGGCTGGGTCTGAAACTGGGGTGTGCTGGCGATATGCCAGGAATGGATGTTCTTAAGGTCTATGGACGATTTGCTCCCTTCAAAATCGTCGATGTATGCTGTACCGGCACTGCCAATAAGGCGTGAGTGGCCGGGAATAAGGTGTGCAAATTCACCCACAAAGGTAATGCGCGATGGTGCAGTAGAAGAATAAAACGGCAGCTTGTCGAGCATGCGTGTAATAAACAGCGATTCGGTCTGGTAGGTAGCATTCAGCCCCCATATGGTGTTGGCAATGGGTTCATCGCCGTAATTCACTTTTTGGGTTAGCGGCCTTTCAGACAACCTCATGATGGTGGCTCCCACATTAAGGTTCTCATTCACCCAGTGGTCGATATGTGTACCCATAAGGGTTTTGGTTTGTATGTTGAAAAGGCTCGAACTTTCCAGCGATATCCTGATGGGTGTTCCGGAGTTGAGAATCCCCTCATTGATGATCCTTACCCTGCCAAGGGTATAATCAACAGTATAGTCAGTATTCTCGGTAAGGGGTACCCCACCGGCTGTTACCACTACCGAACCGGGCGGAATGTTGATTGCATTGAGAGGAATCTCCGATCCTGATGCCGATTTGTAGCGTCCTTCCAGAATAAACCTGTTTTGCTCAGGAAATTGCT
Organism: uncultured Bacteroidales bacterium; assembly: GCA_964453995.1. Taxonomy (GTDB): domain Bacteria; phylum Bacteroidota; class Bacteroidia; order Bacteroidales; family UBA7960; genus SKVR01. The sequence goes on from CAYVQC010000006.1 coordinate 63,841, forward strand.
GTGCAATAGTTTTTGTGGTTGTATACAGGGAGTCAAATGCATATTTATCGGCCAGATCAGGATCTTCAAGCATTTCCCTGAGGTGCGACCCAAAGGGCTCTACCACCGGAAAATAGATGCGTCCATTGGATGCTTCAATGGTTCCTCCTTGTGTAGCAGCATTGTCGATAAAATCAAATACACCATCAGGTACGGGATCCATTTGTGTATTGAGCCGGTCAAGGCCCATTACCCGGATCAATGGCTCGCCTTCTACAGGTCCTTCTGAAAGAAAGCCAATAGGAACACCCAATTCTTCATCTTCATAAAGGATATTTAACCTGAAATCCTCCCTGTTTACCTGGAATGCACCAATGCTGTATACATTCTTCATCATCAGATCCCACATGGGGTGGTTGGTGTTGATGGAAGTACTCTTCAGCAGTTTTACAATGAGGGAAGAGGGAGCTGCCACATCGGTAGAAAATTCACCTACCTGATATATGGTTTCATCGCCTATGATAGTATATTCAAATGCTACAGCCAGCACATGGTCAGGACTCATGCTTTGATTGAGTGAGATAAAACCCAGCTGGGCATTGAAAGTATATTCGTTGGGATCCAGCCTGCGTGCGTTTTCAATACTTTCGTATTCGGTACCTGCCGAGTATCCTAATGAGCCTAAATGTTTGTTTACCTGCGACATATCGCGAATAGGTGAATTCTCAAATGTGGCGTACAAATTATTGGATTGATTGGAAGGAGCCGGGTTGGGGCTGGATCCAATATCCTGCCTGTAAGGGCTTGATTCCCCCAGGTCGGAAAATGCCACAATATTCCTGTTGTCTTCGGTTGCAGCACCAATATTGGTGACCCAGACTTCTATTTTGTTGATTACAATATTTGAGCTGATAATAGGCAGCGAAGAAAGGGCGTCATCGTATTGATCGCGAAAGTAATGGCCCAGGAAATAGTGGCGGTTTTCATCATACTCATCGGCCTTAAATTCATATTCTGTGGTTTGGGCTCCTCCCTGCACTTCGATAGACTTTGACTCGGTGCGCTGCTGTGAAAAAACACTGGTAACGGTGGTATGGCCAAAACGCATCTGGGTTTTGAACCCAAACAAACCCTGATTGCCCGTAATAAGGGTTCCCGGCAGGGGCAGGGTAACATCTCCCGCTTCTATGAGTTGAAGAATTTCATCTTCATTGCCACGGTATTCCAGCTTCATTTTGTTTTCAAAGTCGAAGCTGGCTTCTGTATCGTAATTGGTTTGCAACTCTATTTTTTCCCCAATTTTTGCCTGTACCGATAGTTGTATCTTTTGCTGAAAATCAAAGTTGGTTTGCTGGCGTCTTCTTTCGTCAAGTTGCGGATCTTCGCGTCGATTGGAGAGCACCCCGAAAATGAGCTCTGCTGATCCGGTAGGCCTGATATCGATGGTGCTGCCACCAAAAATGCGATCGAACACTTCTCCTCCTACATAGATTTGCGGAATGATTCCGTCTTGCCGTTCAAATTCCTGGGGTTGCGATTTTTCGTTCCAGTATCGTTGCAGAGCCTGATCCATATCATATTCCAGGTATTGTTCGAAGGTAATGTATTGGGGGCGACCAATAATACGATCGCCCATCTTCCTGATTTTGTAGTACTGGTTGGTAGCAGGATCGTAGTGAACTTCGGTAACGATATTATCGGGTTCGTTGAGGATGATCGGGCCTACGGGGGGATCATCAAAAATAAAGTCGGATGGTGTTGCTCCTGTAGATGAAGGGACGGGTAAAACAGTTTGACCGGTGGTATCGGCAGGTATAACGGGTGGTGCAGGAACTGTATCATTGGAAACGCCTGCAGACTGGGCAGGAAGCGGCCCGGTATGCAGAACAAAACAAAAAATCAGCGAAAGCAGTAAAAATCTGAATGTTTGTGAAACGTATGACACCAACTGTAAAGTTTTGAAAAAATGCGATTTATGATGTTAAGAATATTTTAAGGCTTCCTTAATGAGTTGCTCCACGCTATGGGCCACCCCCGGGTTGCTTTTGATCACCTGGTTTAGCGTTTTTTGGGCAACGGCCTTGTTATAGCCAAGCATAACTAAAGCAGATAACGCTTCCTGTCGAATAGTATTGTTTGCTGGGGTTAAATTTTCCGGTATTGAGGCTATTCCTTCTTTTTCGAGTTTGTCTTTAAGATCCAGCACAATACGTTGAGCCGATTTAGCTCCAATCCCCTTTACGGCCTGCAGTGTAGCTGCATTGTTGGTTACAATGGCCTGGCTTACTTCTTCTACCGAAAGTGAGGAAAGGATCATACGGGCTGTATTGGGGCCCACACCATTTACAGAAATCAGGTGACGGAAAAGGGTTCGCTCTTCCATAGAGGAAAACCCATACAGGATGTGAGCATCTTCCCTCACAATAAGCTCTGTATGCAGCTTCACCCTTTGCGATGCCTGGATGATTGAATAGGTATTCAATGAAATGTGCAGCAGATATCCTACTCCATTACAATTTACCACGGCAAAGGCAGGATTTATTTCCGCAAGTTCTCCTTCTACAAAAGCGATCATAGTGCCGGTTTTTTTAAATTGACCGGCAAATTTAATAAATAAATCCTTGCCTTTACAGGGTAAAACTACGGATGGGTCAATCCAACCGAACCTTTCGAATGGCCGTTTCCAATGATTCCTGTAATATGCTTTGGGGAGGCTCTTCAATCAGGTTAGCTTTTTGCAGCATCCCGGAAAGCTCTCTTGAATGGTCAATGTCTTTTTTAGCGGCATCGTAGGCTTGTTGCCAGGTCATGGTTTTACGGGCAACCCCATCCTTGATGGCCTGCATGGCAACATCGGCTGCTTCATGGGGGAAGACGTCAGATTCATTCATGTTGGCAATGATGTTGTCTTTGTTTATGCCTCGTTTTTCCGAAAACCGTGCAATGGATTGTGCTGCTGCAATGGCCATTTCATCGGTTATCTTGCGGGATTTTACCAGCAAAGCTCCTTTCAGGATTCCGGGAAATCCTACTGAATTGTTTACCTGGTTGGGGAAATCGCCCCTGCCTGTGGCTACAATCCAGGCGCCTGCTTCTTTGGCTGAATCGGGATAGATTTCCGGAACAGGATTGGCACAGGCAAAAACAATAGGTTTATTGCCCATAATCTCAATCCAGTTTTTCTTTACCAGGTCAGGGCCGGGTGTGGAAAGAGAGATAAGCACATCGGCGCCTTTAAGGGCATCTTCGATGGTTTCAATATGGGCAGGGTTTGAAATATTGCAGATCTCCCATTTCCGATAGAATCTTTGATCTGCTGCAATGTCTTTTCGCCCTTTGTGCAGTGCGCCTTTGGAGTCGAACATTACTGACAGCGCGGGATCTGCTCCTGCCTGGTTTACAATGCGGGCAATGGTGGTATTGGACGCCCCTGCCCCCAGATAAACGATTCTTACATCACCAATTTTTTTGTTAACCAGCTTTAGGGCATTGATAAGTGCTGCCAGTGTTACGCAGGCTGTGCCCTGGGCATCATCGTGCCAAACGGGTATGTCGCACTCCTCACGCAGCACATCAAGAACGCGGTAGCAGTTGGGTTGTGAAATATCTTCCAGGTTGACAGCCCCGAAGCTGGGTTGCACCATTTTCACAAAGTCAATGATCTTGTCGGGGTCGTGTTCACCTTTGGCATTGCGGCTATCGAGGCATAGGGCCACTGCATCTATTCCGCCCAGATGCTTCATCAGGAAAGCTTTTCCCTCCATAACGCCCAGCCCGCCGGGAGGGGTACAGTCCCCATCGCCCAGCACCCTGGTAGAATCGCTTACCACTGCCACAAGATTCCCCCTGTTGGACAATTCGTACGAACTGTCGTTGTTGTCGCGGATATTTGTGCTGATGCGCGATACACCCGGGGTGTACCAGGTATTGAACCAGTTGAACCCATAAATAGGTGCCTTAGGAACAGTTTGCATTTTCCCCTTGTAAAACTGGTGCATCTTAAGGGCAAAGACTTTGTAAAACAGTGTCTTGGCGCAGGCCTTTTCATAAGGAGTGAAATCATCGGGAAAGCACTCCTCGAAGTTGTCGAGAGACAGATTTAGTGTGTTCATGGATTTAAGGTTTGGTTTGGTGGAGTAAAGGTACAATTAATAACATGCAAGGCCCTAAAAATCACAAAAAAATTTAAAAAACAAAAAGCCTTCAACTCGCATGGGTTGAAGGCTTTTATTCAAATTTACTAGTACGTTACCACCTGTTTCGCATCATGTAGGCAGAAACAGTATTATTGCAGTTAATTGATTTCAATGATCTGGAAAAGATCGTCAAGTTTTGGGGTAAGTATGATTTCTGTTCTGCGGTTTTTGCGACGGGCTTCAGGAGTTTTACCAGGATCAAGGGGCATGTATTCTCCTTTTCCGGCAGCTGTAAGCCGCTGGGGGGCAATGTTGCTGTTTTGCAAAATTATTCGTACAATGGCTGTGGCGCGCAGCACACTGAGATCCCAGTTGTCTCTGATCTGGCTACCAGGCCTGAAGGGCACATCATCGGTGTGGCCTTCGATGAGTATGTTTATATCCGGGTTTGCCTCAAGTACTTTTGCCAGTTGCCGCAGGGCGTTCACTCCCTGTGGGTCAACGGTGGTGCTTCCCGTAGCAAATAACAGCCTTTCTTCCATAGAAACATACACTTTCCCGTTTTTGATCTCAACAGTAAGGCCTTGACCTTCAAAACCCAGCAAGGCATTGGAGATGGATCTTTTCAGGGCCTGCACGGTTGAATCCTGGCGGGCAATGATGGATTCCAGTTCATCAACACGTTGTTGTTTGCCGGTCAGCTCCTGCGCTGTGTTTTGCAATCTTTCGTTCAGAGCGTTCAGGTTCTTTTCCTTTTCCAGCATAGCGGCTGTTGCTTTTCTCAGCTCATCTTCCCTTCGCTGCAGGTCTTCCTGCGTGGCCTGCAATTCACGAATAATGCGGCTGGTTTCCATTTCTTTCCCTTCCAGGAGTTTTTCATTATGGTCGAGCACTATTTCGTAGGTTTTGGCCAAACGGTCGTAGTTTTCTCTCAACCGCCTAAGCTCTATGCCCACCCGTGTGGTATCGGTTTTTAGTTTGCCGATCTCTTCCTGCAGCTGATCGCGTTGGCTGCGCAACTCATTGTTTTGGGTAAAAAGTGTTTCATTTTCCTGCTTTAATTCCGTGTTCTGGCTTTCACATATATCACGGCGTTCCACCAGTTCTTCATACTTTCTTGCCGGTACACAGCCGGTTGCAGCAACCATGGTTGCAATGACAACCAGGATCAGGATGCGTTTGATTTTTTCTGTCATAGTTATTGGGTTAAGATTCTGGATGCAAAAATACTTGCTTCACCAGATTTATCCATATTTTATACAAATAATTCCTGGTGTAGCCCAAAGCAGGTATATGCATAAAAGCACAGGAGCAAGACTGTTAGTACCTGCTCCTGTAAGTGTGCAATATTTTTTTCCTTCGAAAAAACCAAAGGGAAAAACAAAAAGGATCAACGGATCACGATCTTTCCGCTGTGTGTTGCATTACCGGAATGCACCTGGTAGAAATAAACACCGGGAGTTGCTTTATTCCCTGAGGCAACAGAAGTATTCCAGAAAAACTGGTTGTTTGAGGGTGCAAAGGCATTGTCTTTTTCAAAGACAGTCTGGCCCTGCAGGTTAATGATACGCAGGCTGTATTGGTCGTTTCCTTTTACGGTGAAGGTAAAGCCCTGATCAGAAGGGTTGGGGAATACGGTAACATCAATGGCTTCATTAATGAAAGGATTGTAATTGCCCATAGGAATACCATGTTCTGGGAATTCAACTCTTGAATAGAGTCTGTATTCACCGGGTTGCAGAGTAATGGGGTCGCTGAGGTCTTCCACCATGAGTGTTTCGCGGCTGAAAAATTCATACCAGGTGCCCGTGCGTTGGAAGCCCGGATTAAAAGTTGTTTCAGTAACATCAAAATTACCCAGGATGGTTACTTCATTGGATTCGTGAGTGAGATGGATGCGTTTGGCTGCCCCGGAGAGGTGGAGCTCATAGTCATCGGTACGGAAAACATCATGTTCCTTTTTGAGTTCGATCAACATGGAATACACGTCGTAAAGTCTTTTCCGCCGCCAGTCGTCGTAATAATCCCACCGTATAGGTTTTGGGTCGGTGCGGCACTGGTCATTGATGGTTCCATCCTGGCAATGGTTGATGGAGAAATCGTATCCTAATTCTCCAAACTGCCAGATCATTTTAGGGCCGGGAATGGGGAAGTAAAATGCAGCTGCCATTTCAGCCCTTCGGAGTGCGGTAGACATATTCTGTATGTCGTAGCCTGAAGTTGCATTTCCAAAATTCAGATTGCGAAACATCATGCGCTCCTCGTCATGGCTTTCCATATATGCAATAAGATGAGGATTGTTCCATCCCCTTTGTTTGTAAGATACCCATTCAAAGTTGCTGTCGCTGAGCCAGCCCATTGATGCTTCATGGTAAGTATGGGTTACATTGCCCCAAAGCATCATGCCGTAATCTGAGAGTTCCTTTTCTTCGTCGTTGTCGGCAAAGTGCTCCAGGATAACATAAGCATCGGGGTTAACACTCCATACATGGTCGGCAATTCTTTTTAAGTTGGCGATTCGTGCTGCATCATAATCCCAGCCTTGTCCACCGGTTTGAACATTAGTAAATCCTTTGGTAAAGTCGAAACGGAACCCATCAACCCTGAACTCGGTAAGCCAGAATTCGGTAATTCTGTTGAAAAGTTCATGGGTGTAAGGGCTATCCTGGTCAAAGGTATTGCCCCAGCACCATGGCTCGTGAGGGCATGTTTGCAGGTACCAGGGATTATCGGGAGAAGGTTGTCCCCATGCTCCTGCATTAGGGTCGAAATACATCTGCACCAGGGGTGACAAATTGAAGCTATGATTCAATACAATATCAACTACAACGGCAATACCACGTTTGTGGCATTCATCAATAAAACGCTTGTAGTCTTCTCTTGTGCCATAAGCCTTGTCTGTGGCAAAATACATAGCCGGGTTGTAGCCCCAGGAAATATTTCCTTCAAACTGGTTGATGGGCATCAACTCAATTACGTTTACTCCCAGGCTCTGCAAATAATCCAGTGAGTCCATCACGGTTTTAATTGCTGATGTTTCCACAAAGTCGCGTACCAGCAATTCATAAATCACAAGGTCTTCTTTTGCGGGTGGAGTAAACCCGGTGGCCTCCCATTCAAATTCGGGTCGGCCAGGATGCAGTATACTCACATATCCGGTGGTTTTGTCCTGGGGATATGGCTTCAGGTTGGGGTAGTTGAAATCGGATATCCATTGATCGTTCCAGGGGTCAAGAACTTTGTGGGTATAGGGGTCGGGGATGCGTATCTCATTGTCAATAAAATACTGAAAAGCATACTCTGTATCAGGTGTGAGACCGGTGAGGGTAAGCCAAAAGTAGGTGCCAGAAGGATCGACTTTCATGTAGCCTTCTTCGGCCACCATCCAATCATTGAAATCACCCAGTACGAAAACAAAATCTTTGAGAGCAGGTGGATCTTGCAATACAAGGGTTACCGTTGAATTGTCGATATAATTGATTCCGGGCACAAGGCCATCGGGCATTTGTTCTACTACAGGATCAGGACGAATAAAGAGGTAGGTAGAATCGTAGGCAACATCGGTATCATTTACAGCCATGGCTTTGATCCAGTGGGTACCGTAGCCAAAGGTATTGCTGCTGAAATCATAATCCAACTGGCTGTTGGTTGTGGTAGCAACTTCTTCGTTGTTGACATAAAGGGTAATCTGCTCGCTATCAATGGCTGCAGCCTGAATATTGACAGACTCGCCAAATTCAAGGATAGGCTGATCTTTGGGAGGATTAAGAATAGAGATATTCAGTGTTCCGGATTCGAATACATCAATGAACAAATCCGCACTTTGGGGCGAATTAGTTGATGCCCTGAAAACAAATGCCAGACCCGTAATGGTTTTATCTTCGGGTACATCGTAAAAGTCCCGGATGCTGGGTTCAATTTCGAGCAGATAGGTGTTTGCTGTAAGGCGTTGCAGCTGAGGTTGGGTTTGATTATTTCCCCAGCTACCGATTACATACTGCCAGTCACCATCTTCCTGGGTGGTTACACCCGTGTGTGTGTAAAGATCTCCGGTGTAGCCTTCCAGGTCAGTTCCGGTGGCATCAAAGTAGATAGAAACCGGGCCCTCATCAGTAGGCAATAAAGGGTCGGAGGTAATGGTTTGTGCCAGTGTAGCCAATGGCATTAGAAATGCCATTAGAAATACAAACCTGATGATCGGGAGGGGTTTGCAATGGTAAATTTTCACAAGCTTCATGCTTTTCAATTATTGGTTAATAAAATGCAAAGAGCGTTTTGCTCCTTTTTTTCCTGGTTCAAAAATAACAAAAAATGTCCACTTTCTGTTTACTTTTATAGTACGAGGTGTACTGCTGGTATGGCAATATGTTTCACTTTACAAAGTAGAAATGGATTTTCCCTTTAGTGTTGTCATGTTGGTTGATTTGCTGTGATGATATATTTTATTAAATAGTACTTGCAATGAAAAAGTTTCTGAAAATTACCGGTGCAATCCTAATGGTTTTTCTCGCTTTGCTGATAATACTTCCCGTGGTTTTCAAAGGAAGAATTGCCGAACAGGTAAAGGTTGCCATTAATAAGAATGTGAATGCAGAGGTTGACTTTGGCACTTTCAGGCTGTCTTTTCTCAGAAGCTTCCCTGATCTTACATTCCGATTAAATGAACTGTATGTTGGCGGAGTGGATCATTTTGAAGGCGATACCCTTGCTGCCGTGAGCAGTACCTTTGTAACCATCGACCTGATGAGTCTTTTTGGCAGTGGTGGATATGAAATAAAATCCATCAGGGTTGATCAGCCCCATGTAATGCTTAAAGTGCTTGAAGATGGCCGTGTAAACTGGGATATTGTGGTTGATACTACAGATGAGCAGCCTGATGATGCCCTTGAAGAATCAGATTTTAATCTGGCACTTAAAAAACTTACCATCAATGAAGGGGTCATGGTTTACGATGATCGCGATCTTCAGTTTTTCCTGAATCTACAGGATCTTGATCTTACTCTGAGCGGTGATTTTACAGCAACTACAACAACGCTGAGAATCAGAAATACCACAGTGCAACAGGTTTTTGCCAAATATGAGGGAATGCCGCTGTTGCATGATGTGTTTGTTGATCTCCATGCTGATATAGATGCTGACCTGGAACAGTTTGCTTTTATATTTCGCGACAACAGACTCAGGTTGAATGATCTGCCGGTTGTATTTGATGGATCATTTGCCATGCCCGGCACTGACATAGTCCTGGATTTCAATTTTTCTTCTCCCCACAGTGATTTCCGGTCATTTCTTTCTTTGGTGCCGGCGATTTATGCCAGGAATTTTGAAGGATTGAATACTTCGGGGGAAATGGCTTTTAACGGTCATGTAAAAGGGACATACAATGAGGAAAGTATTCCGGGTTTCGGTATAAACCTAGATGTTGTCAATGGGATGTTCCGGTATCCTGATTTACCTGCAGCCATCACCGATATTTTTGTCAACACGCGAATTTCAAATCCCGGGGTGGATGCCGACCTTACAGTAGTCGATGTGAGGCGGTTTACGCTTAATGCAGGTGGCAATCCCGTTGAGATTCAAATGAAGCTGCAAAATCCTGTTTCCGATCCGCACATCGATGCCTTTGTAAAGGGAAAGCTAGATTTGGGCACGATAAAAAACTTTTATCCACTTGAAGAAGAGGAAGAGCTGGGCGGGATTATCGAGGCCAATATGAGTGCCCGCGGAAGGATGTCGAGCATTGAAAATGAACGCTACAATGACTTCGAGTTTACAGGCCGTTTTGCCATGCAGGATGTACTCTATACCAGCGATGCCTTTCCGGAGGGAGTAAGGATTACAGAGGCTCAAATGAGCCTTGCTCCGCAGTTTGCCTCCCTGCGAAGCTTCAACATGCAACTGGCCGATAGTGATCTTTCAGCCAGCGGACGGATAGATAACATTCTTGGGTTTGCCCTCAACGATGAAATGTTGACCGGTAGCTTTCAAACGCGTTCAGAGTATTTTGATCTCAACCAATTTATGCAGGATGAACCCACACCTGAACCTGATGAACCCATTGAATTATCGGTAATAGAAGTTCCTGCCAATATCGGGTTTACGCTTCAAAGCCAATTCAACAGGGTTTTGTTTGGAGAACTGGTTGTAACCAATGCCTCCGGCGCCATCATGGTAGAAGACCAGGCAGTAAAAATGAGAAACCTGCGAATGGATATGCTTGGGGGATCCCTGGTAATGAATGGATCATACGCAACACCAGATGTGCAGCGTCCTTTGATTGACTTTGATTTGGATATTTCGCGCTTCAATATACAAGATGCTTTCAATACTTTTAATACTTTTTCGGCGATAGCCCCTTTGGGCGAAAGAGCCAGCGGACGTTTTTCTGCCGGACTCAGGCTCAGAGGCTCTCTCGATGAAAAACTTCAGCCCGTACTTGAAACCCTTACCGGTGGAGGAAGCTTTAGCTCCTCATCCCTTACCATAGAAAACAGCCCGGCCCTGTTGGCATTAGCCAGTACTATTCAATTGGACCTGTTTCGAAAGGTGGATGTAAAAAACGTTGATGCGGAGTTTTCCTTCAGCAATGGCAGGGTAGAGGTAAAACCATTTACTGTTAACCTCGGACCTGCACAGGCTACCGTCAGCGGGAATCATGGCTTTGATCAGTCCATAAATTACCTGATGACCTTGGCAATACCCCGCGATGTGTTTGGCGGGGCTGCCAACCAGATTTTGGATAACCTTATTGCCCGGGCTGCTGACAGTGGGTTAGCTATTGCTCCTTCCGAAACTGTAAATGTGGGCGTAGGATTTACCGGAACTGTTTCCAATCCCAAAGTCAATCTTACCCTGGCCCAAAGCGCAGAAGGAGCACGTGAGCAAATGCAGACTGCCATTGAGGATGCTGTAAAAGAGGTTGTAGATGACATGAAAGGCAGGGGAGAAGAGGTTATTGAGGATACCAAAGACAAAATCCGGGAAGAGCTGGAACTGCGGGCACGCCAGGTAATAGAACAGGCCGAACAACAGGCGCAGAATATTCGGCAACAGGCTCAAAATGCAGCAGAGGCCATAAGGCAGGAAGCACGCAACCAGGCCCAAAAGCTTGAAGATGAAGCCTCAGGAACCATCGCAAAGGCTGCTGCCCGGCGAGCCGGCGAACAACTCATAAAAGCTGCCGATGAGAGAGCTGCTAAAATGGAGAAAGAAGCTGACAAACGTGCCCAACAATTGATTGAAGACGCAAAGCAACGAGCCGACAGCATCAGGGCCGGAGAGGAATAGCATTTTCTCTTTACTTGCAAATGCAAAAGGGAGCAGGATTATGAAGAAAATGATCCTGCTCCCTTTCTATTGTTCCGGCTTATCCATACCATTAAACCGGCACAAACATTTCTTTTTCAACTATGTATCGGGTATGTGTGCCTATACCTATGCGGCCGTCCTCATCAAAAGCTTCCACCGTAAAGCCCAGTTTTTTACCCTCAATGGAGGCAAGTAACGATTCGGCCCACACTTTTTTGCCAATTCCGGTGGCTTTTATATGCTTAATGCTCACTTCCGTACCAACAGTAACAAAACCTTTAGGAAGCAATTGCTGTATGCTGGTATGGGCAGCTTTTTCCATCAAAGCAATCATTGCCGGAGTAGCAAATACCTCAACCTCTCCCGAGCCATATTCTGTGGCTGTATCTTTTGTTTCAACATATTGTTCTGCTTTTCCTTTGATCCCCGGGAATAGTTTTTCTGTTAGATTCATGGTTTATTCATAATGAAATGAAACGTCTAATTGAATGTCAGGGTGTATGCTTTTTGCTACCGGGCAATGTTTTGCTGCCTGCTCAAGAATGGTTTTTTCTCGTTCTGAATAAGCTTTTGCCGACAGGTCAAATTCAATGACCAATTGGGAAATGCGGCGGGGATTGGCGGCCATGACCTTAGTGGTTTTGGCTGTAACATCTCCCAGTGAAAATCCTTTTCCATTTGCCGTTATGTCCATTAGAGTGATCATACAGCTGGTAAGTGCTGCCGACACCAGGTCGGTGGGAGAAAAAGCCTCTCCTTTGCCATTGTTGTCAAGGGGAGCATCGGTGATGATTCTTTGAGAAGAAAGCACATGGGTGGCCTGTGTTCTGTAGCCCCCCAGGTAGGTTGTTCTTACGGTTTCCATAAACTAGTTTTTTACAAAGATATGCATTGAAGGGAAATGATGAACAGGTTGTCTTTCGGAAAAAGTATGGGTTATGCAAATCGCAGCTCAATAAAAAACCCCGGCTCAAGAATTGAACCGGGGAAAAAAGCACAGTAATTGAAAATAATAACTAAGAGGGAAATTAAATTTTAGTTTCCTTTATTTGCCTGCTGGCTCTTGATTCCTGAAGGAACCTTGGTGCATTCACCGGGCTGCGGACCAGCAGCGGTTTTGATGGGAGTTGCTGAAGAAGAGCAATCAGCTGAAGCGGCAGTTGTAGTGGCAGCAGATCCTGCGCAGGATGACTTGGGAGCACTGCTGGTCTGGATCATTTGAACATCTGAATTTTCAGCTTCAGCTTTTGTATTTTTACTGCTGCAGCAGGAAGTATTGGCTGTTTTGTCTGCACAGGAAGCAGAAGCTGTTTTTGTTTTTTCAGCTCCGGTGCAAGAGGAATCTTCACTGGCGGCAGTTTCTGTTTGCATTGTTTGTACAACCTCAGCGGTCTTTCCTGAACAACAAGAATCTTTTTCGGTTTTGGTTCCTGTAGCGGTTAGCATCATGCTAAGTCCTGCTACCAGGAAAACGCTCATTACGGATGATAAGATGTATTTTCTCATAGATTGATTTTTTTGATGGTTGCTTATTTTTATTTAGACCAAATATAAATAAAAAAAATGTTCTGGGTGATTCCCCACGTCAAAAAAATGTTAAATGTTTGTTTAGGTATTTTGTTGCTGAATGTTGTTTAATTTCCTGTATGCAGAAGATGAGGCGATTAAAAGTGATATAACCGGCTTTTTTGGCGCTTGCCATGATGCTGGGAAAGGACAGTTAGTAAAAAATTAATAGTTTGATTCATTTGTCCCTTGCCGGGTTACTACTTCTTAAGAGATTTATTGATGGAATTTCAAATATATTTACACCTTAATAATACTAATTGAGATCAGTTTATAGTTATTTACCAACAAGATTTCCGAAACATTTCGTTTAGATATTGATAGAAACTTTTCACAGAATTTTTTAACATCCTGTCAAATTGATGATATGCGCAATAAAAAATTAATTATCATACCCGTTTTGATTGTAATAGCAGTAACGCTCTGGTATTTTCTACGCACAGAAACCAAGGGCCCGGAGCAAATCCGGGTTAGCGTTGAAAAAGGTGATTTTGTGGTGAGTGTTTATACCAGCGGTGAATTGGAAGCCAAGCAATCGGAAGATATTCAGGGACCTTCAGGTCTTCGTACTGTTGGATTGTGGAATGTTCAGATTAGTGAACTCATACCAGAAGGTACCATTGTTGAAGAGGGCGACTGGGTGGCTACCCTCGACCGTACGGAGATTTCTAACCGGCTGAAGGATCTGGAAACAGAGCTGGAAAAACTTCAAACCCTGCACACCCAGACCCGTCTTGATACCACCATGGATCTGCGCAGTGCACGCAACGAATTGGTTAATCTTGAATATGCCCTGGAAGAAGCACGCATAGCTCTGGATCAGAGCTCCTTCGAGCCTCCTGCAGCTATCCGGCAGGCTGAGATCAACCTGGATAAAGCAGAAAGGGCTTTTGCCCAGGCATCGCATAATTACGAATTACGATTGGAACAGGCCCGCGCTAAAATGCAGGAAGTTACTGCCAGCCTTACACAGGTACAGCGCCGTTACGATAATATGAAGGCTGTATTAGAGGAGTTTACCATTACTGCACCAAGGGCAGGCATGGTGATATATCGCAGAAATTGGGATGGAAGCAAGGTAACCGTTGGTTCCCAGATCAGTACATGGGATAATACAGTTGCTACCCTGCCCGACTTTTCAGTGATGATGAGCAGAACCTACGTTAATGAAGTTGATATAAGCAAGGTAGCAGTAAACCAGAAGACTGAAATTGTGGTAGATGCTTTTCCCGGTAAAAAATTCACCGGGTATGTAACAGAGGTAGCCAATATCGGCGAGCAAAGGCCCAACCAGGACGCACGTGTATTTGAAGTAAAAATCATGATCAATGAATCAGATACTATACTCAGGCCTGCTATGACCACCAAAAATACCATTATTACCCATGTTGAAAATGATGTGCTGTATTTGCCCATTGAAACTATCCACATACAGGATTCCATCAGTTATGTGTACCGGGATCAGCTTAACCGGATCGTTAGACAGGAAGTGGTTACCGGCATAAGAAATGAGGATCAGATCATCATTGAAGAAGGGTTGGAGGCCGGAGACATGGTTTATCTCACCATTCCTGGCAAACCGGAAGATTTCAGATTGATTAATTTATAATTGCCGCCATGATCAGATCACAACGGTACATTCATAATATCAACATTGCCATCGACGCAGTTTTTGCCAACAAATTCAGGTCTTTGCTCACTGCCCTGGGAATTATTTTTGGTGTGGGAGCAGTCATTGCAATGCTTGCTATTGGCAGTGGAGCACGACAAGAGATACTGGATCAAATGAAACTGGTTGGGGTTAACAATATCATTATCCGGCCTCTTTTTTCAGAAGATGACCAGCAGGACGAACTGCTGGAAGGAAGGTTTTCACCAGGCCTTACCCTGCAGGATGCCCAGAGCATTGAGCGAATTATTCCCGGAGTTGGCCAGATAAGCCCGGAGGTAGAAAATAATACCTTTGGTTTTCACAACGGAGTCCGCCGGCCGGTTAGAGTAGCCGGAGTAAGTCCGGAGTATTTTGAGTTGTTTGGCATCGCTATCAACCAGGGAACCGTATTTAGCCGGGAGCAATTGCGTTCAGGTGCACCGGTGTGTGTTATCAGCAACCAGGTGCGCGTAGCTTTTTTTGGTAATGCAGAAGCCATCGGAAAACAGATCAAGTTAGGAAATAACTGGCTGACAGTCATTGGCATTGCTGAAGATCGCAGTGGCGGGGGAGAATCTGCAGAGAGGCTCGGCATTAGCGAGTTTGGCAATATGGTGTATATTCCCGTAAATACTTCCTTGCTGAGGTTTATGGACAGGTCGGCTGTTTCGGCTACAGAAATTCAGCAAATGCGCGGCCAGGGGAGGAGAGGGTTTGTGGTGATCAATCAGCAACAGGAAACAGAAACAGAGAAACCCCAAAACTACCACCAACTTGACCGTATTGTTGTGCAGGTAGAAAATTCAGAAATGCTAACCCCTGTGGCAGATGTAATACAACGGATGTTGGCACGGCGCCACAACGGGGTGCAGGATTTTGAGGTGATCATTCCCGAGCTATTGCTTAAGCAGGAGCAGAGAGCCAAGGATATTTTCAATATCGTGTTGGGCGCCATTGCCGCCATTTCCCTGTTGGTGGGAGGGATAGGTATTATGAATATCATGCTGGCCTCGGTGATGGAAAGAACCCGCGAAATCGGAATTCGCCTTGCCGTGGGAGCAAAAAAAACGGATGTAATATTCCAGTTCCTTTCCGAATCGGTTTTCATAAGTATTGCCGGTGGTGTTGCCGGTGTTTTTCTGGGGATTTTTATTTCGAGAATGATCATGAAATTTACCGATATTCTTACCATAGTGTCTCTCCCTTCCATCCTGATATCGTTTTTGGTTTCCGCAGGTATAGGGATTATTTTCGGTTATATGCCGGCCCGAAAGGCAGCCCGGAAAGATCCTGTTGAATCATTGCGCTATGAATAATCCTGGCTGGCGGGTTTAAGACATATTTAGAGTTTTCATTTTGCCTTTCATCAGCCAGGGCTTAAATTTGTTTGTAAAGATTCTAATTTATAAAACCAGGTAAAAAAATACTAAGATGAAGAAGTTTGCAGTAGTACTATCAGGAAATGGGGTATATGACGGAGCTGAGATCCATGAGGCCACACTCAGTCTGTATGCCATAAAGAAGCAGGGAGCAGAATACGAGATATTTGCCCCTGATGTGGAACAACATCATGTAATCAACCATCTTACCGGTAAGGAGATGAACGAAAAACGCAATGTGCTGGTAGAAGCAGCACGTATAGCTCGTGGCAATATCAAACCGCTCTCAGAGTTCAGGACAGAAGATTTTGATGCTATACTGTTTCCCGGTGGTTTTGGTGTGGCAAAAAATCTGTGCACTTTTGCTTTTGACGGACCGGAATGCACGGTAAACCCAGATGTGGAGCAGGCTATCCGTTCCATGCACAAAGCCCGAAAACCCATTGCCGCACTTTGTATTTCACCTGTTTTGCTGGCAAAGGTACTGGGAGATGTGGAGTTGACCATTGGTCAGGATAAGGAAACTGCTGCAGCGGTTGAAAAGCTGGGTTCTACCCACAAACCTACCCAACACGGAGAAGTTGTTGTAGATGCACAAAACAACGTGTACACCACACCCTGCTATATGCTCGATGCAGATATTGTACAAATTGGCGACGGTGCTGAGAATATTGTAAGGGCCGTTTTAAAAACTCTTGCCGCACAATAAAAATAAACGCTTATTCTGCCATTATTTCCAAAGCCCTTACGAGGGCTTTTTTTATGATCTTTTCGTGATCGAAGGCAAGCGGGGGTAAATGGTTCAGATCAAACCACCTGGCATTGGCTGCATCGCCTCCCGATTGAATGCTTTGGCTTTTCTTGCAAAATCCCCAAAAAGCAACCGTAATGGTTCTATGGCGAGGATCCCTGTCGGGATCACTAAAAGCTTCCAACTGGTAAAATTTAATGTCTTTTAGCCCGGTTTCTTCTTCTGTTTCCCTGGCCACACATTGCTCAAGGGTTTCATTCTCATCTACAAATCCACCCGGCAAGGCCCACTGTCCCTGAAAAGGATCATTCTTTCTTTCGATCAACAAGATGGTGAGTTTTTCTCCGGGTTGCATGGAAAAAATTACAGCATCAGTTGTTACTGCCGGTCTTGGATATTTGTAAGTATACTCCATGTGTTGAAATTTGTTGGTTATTATTTGCTGAAAGGCCCTCTATGGTAATCGTCAAGATCTTCCATGCGTTTCAGCTTGAATACGGTTATTTTTTTTGCGATTACAATAAATATTTGCAAATTGTTGTTTTCCAGCCACAAAAGGGCATCCTGCTTTTGGTTTGCCGCGTTGGCCAATATCACCAGGAATTCGAATTTGTTTTGTTTGAGCCATTGCAGGGCTTTTTCATCATCCCATATTGCCTTGCTTAAGGCAGCAAAGTGAGGGAACTTATTTTTCATCAGCCATTCAAAAGCTTCATCATTGGTATGAATGGCGTTGGCCAATGCTGCAAGTTCGGGGTATCCGTTCTTCATCAGCCAGTAGAGAAATTTGCTGTTGCCTGCCACTGCTTCACCAAAGCTGATCAAAATCTTTGCAGGGTATTGTATCATAATTTTTTTTCCTTTCAAATCTCTTTCTTCATCGCATAACCATTTTGCACCTTTTTTGGTTTTCTTCCTGGTTTTGGAAACATTAAAGGCTACCTGATGAGGTACATTTTCCCAAATCCTTCATGGAAGTGTTTTGAGGCATCGGTCGGGTTCAGATCAATCTTTTGGCCATTAATACTGGAAATGACACGGTAAAGATACACCCCGTTGGCCAGGCGGTCTCCGTACTGGTCTGTTCCATCCCAGGCATATTGTGTAATATTTCTTCCAATACGTAGTGGCCCCAGTTCTGACATATCTATTTCTCTTACCACCTTTCCGGTAATGGTAAGAATCTGAATCTTCATATAATCAGGAAGCTGTGACCCGGTAAGGGTAAATACAAAGTGTGTGGCCGTACTGAAGGGGTTGGGCCAGTTTAGCACTTCTGTGATGGTAGAATGCGTGATGACCTCAAAACTGATCACATAATCATTGTTTCCTGATTCGTTGAGCGACTTGTCGGTAGCCTGCACCCGCAAAGTATAAATCCCATCGAGATCAAATTCCGGTTCAAATTCTATAGTGCATAAATTCTCTGGCAAACTTGCCGGGTAGAATCTCATATTTTCTTTTCCTTCCGAATGAAAATAAATTCGCTCTCCTTCGGGAGAAAGGGGTGTGCTGAGGAAGACCTTCACCAGGGTGGTATCGTTGAGAGCAAGGAACGGGTTTTCATCCCTCAGGGTGATATGGATGAAAGGATTGGCCGAAACAATATCTCCATCCATGATCTGGATCCCGTCGAAGGTGATCTCAAGCAGGGGATTGGTTTTGTCTTTTTCCACATAGAAAGGGATTTGTCCCACATTGTTGAAAAAATGCTGTTCCAGCTGGTCATTATTGGGATTCACTTCCATCCACAGGCTGTTGTTACCGGCCAGTCCTTTGGTTTCAATGTAAATAGTGTCTGAAAGCACATCACCGGCAGGGTGGGGCCGCTGCCTGGGATATTCCAGGGGATGGATCTGCCGGTTTTGGTCCATTACATAGTATTGCACCTGCAGGCTATCCATATCATGATCACTAATATTGTGTATGGCAGTAGAAAAGAGGATCTTGTTTCCTTCCTGTACCGAGTCTTTTTCAAAAACAAAATGCTGCGAGGGATCAATTGCCGTTTCAGGGATTCCTTCATACACTACCTTCCAGTATTTCATTTGCGCCGGGGTTCGGTTTTCATTGTCGCTCATGTTTACCACGAGCTCCAGATAAGGATACTGACCGGCATCAACAAGGTCGCTGATGGATATGGTTTCCTGTTCAGGGGGGATTTGGGTAAGAAGGGTGTCTTTCTGTCCGTTGGCCGTTATACCGATCACATTAAGCCACACCGAATCGGTATCGGGCTGTTCCAGGCTTTCTTTTTTCCAATGGATGGTTTGCCAGTTGCTGGCAGGTCCAATCACTTCAGAAGCAATAAATCCCTCATCCCAATTGGTAACAATACTGTCGGTAAGCTGTATGATGGATGTGATCAGCGACCCTATCACTTCATTGGAAGAGCCCGGGGGCGCCCCCTTCTGTCCGAAAAGCAGGTATGGCCTGTTGTTTACAAGGCTGCGGATGTTGGCACTGCCCAGTGATTCGAAAGCCTGGTAAAGCTCTTCATGATAGTTTTCTGCATTATGGTTGCGGTGGCTTGCCGCAAGAACAAAAAATCCCTCAGGAATAGTGTCGATAAACAGCTGCATTCTTTCCCGCCAGATATCAGATGTTGAATAGAAATCAAAGGTGCCCAGATCGCGCTGGCGGCAATGAAAATTGTTGAACTGGCCCAGGTTGTTTCCCTGGTTTACACTCCACCAGTTTTCGGCTGAAACAGGATCAAATACCGCGAAGAACATCCCATTGCCCACATCAGCAAGGCAGGAAAAGATACCCAGGTTAACTCCGTTCTTTCTCAGATATTGCTCTGTCCAGGCAATGTAGGGATAGACACCTGTCTGGGCTTGTATAGAGTTGATACTGTTTACAAAATCCCATTTCCTTTCTTCTGCATTGTAGGAAACAAAGCTGTATTGGTTCCTGCTGAACTGGTCAAAATGTGCCTGGCTCCAGCCTTTTAGTCCCTGCAGGTACTGGAAGCTGCTTTCACGCCAAAGATATTCGCCGGTATATACCGAATCCAGGCTTACCCTCCAGAAGTAAACAGTGCTGTCGGAAAAAGTAACAGGGGGAGTCCACTTCACCACCCCACCCTTGTGTGCCATTTTATGTTCAATAGGATTGGTAAATGAGGCCGAGGTGTCTACCTGGAATACATAGTTTCTTTCACTGATAAACGGATCGCCCGTTGATGCCATTAGAGTAACGGTTGGATCGGGAACAATAGCGTAATTGGGCGGGTAAACAGGTATGATATCAGAGGATTTTATGAAGAGATTATTGGATGCCACATTGTTAGCCTTATTCATTTCATCAATCTGGTTGAGTGCATCCAGGGTTACGGTAAACTGGTTGATCCCCACGCCACGTTCACGGTCAACGGGCATCCTGAAAACAAGGGTATCTTTAAAGAAGGTAGTGGGTATCCTTTGCTGGTATATCTCTACTGTTCCATCGGGGAAGCGTCTTTCCAGGTCGATGAATATGGAATCGCGGATGGCTTTGCCAATATTGGTTGATATCACATTTACGGAAAAGGAATCTACCTCGGTGGTTACTTCTTTTGGGGTGAAGAAAATATCGCTTGCCTCTACCCGGTAATCGGGTTTGGGCTGGGCATTGAGTGTAACGGCCGGATCGCCATGAAGGGTATTGAGCAGCGAAACATTTTTAATATAAATGTTGGGAGATTGAATGGTTCGGATGGTTTCCCTGATCATGTGGCCTACTGTTTTTCCATAGCTTTGGGCACTAACATGTGAAAAGAATTCATTGGAATAGCGGTTCAGCTCAAAAGCACCTGTGGCTGTGGTAGCTGCCAGGTACCCGATCACTCCTTTTTCTTCAATTAAAACAAATTCTTCGCTGGAGTTTACACCTCCACCAAAAATATCACCTGCAAAGCAGGAATTGGCAACCAGGAAAGGATATTTGCCGTAGTTGCTGTATTCCGAAGGATAATCGATGCTTATATCGAAGCCGATGCCCGCTGCATGTCCGAAGAAGGTCATAAAGCTTACCCCGTTGTTGATAATCTGTTTGAGGGAATCCGACTGGTTGATCTGTATGGGATCGGTTGAGCTTTTCAGGAAAGTGCGCACGTATCCGCCAAAGAGAGTGTCCTCCATGGTTCGCTGGTATTGCTGCAGATAACCGGCCAGCACATTCTGCTCATTGATGCTCGATCCACCACCAAAATGCAGGATATTTTTCATCCATTCCTGGGGTGTTTGCTGTGCTTCATGGTGCTGGATCACCTTGTTGAGATACAGGGAAACATGTGCCGTATTGCGGGCAGCCAGCCTGCCGGTAGCCAGTGCAGGAGCATAACCGTGTTCGTCAAGTCCTGATGTGATCAGCACATCACTTGGCGGATAACCCATGGCCGGTAAAAGGTTGGCAGCATAAACACTGCTGTTTTTCCTGTGATCCACAGCACTGCGGCCTTTGCCAATGAGAAATAGCTTCTCAGGGGGCTCGGGGTAGTTTTCCAAAGTATACTTAGCAAAATTGCGCAATGCAAGTGGGTGCTTCTTTATGCCATAAGCAAACTGGTAATAAAGCTCATCCACATCTGCAAGCAATACCTTGTATCCTGTTGAATTGCGGAAATCCCTGTAATTCAAGGCTTCATTCATCAGGTCACCGTGAGTGATCATAAGGTAGTCTGAGGTGATATGTTCCGCTGAAAGGTAATTGGTAAATCTGGCAAAAGAACCGGAATTGGATGAAACAGGTTCAACATTGTTTACCATGATCGTTTGTGATGCCGAGGTGGCAAAAAGCGTCCTGGTTTGAGAAGGGTGGGTTATCAATGCCCTGTATGTACCATTATCGGGGAAAGCCCTGGACTTGGAATTGCCAGTAAGATTATAGATCCAGACAGTATCAGAGGGAGCAGCCTCAAATCCGGTAAAACTGATCAGGGTTTTGTCTCCCGAAGAGGGGGGCAGTTCCATGGATATCCTGTTTTGATTGCGCATATTAAAAGTATGCGGATAACGCACCGAAATGTAAGCAATAGCAGATCGGTCAACCGGTGTGCCCAGGGAATTGATGGAGCTGAACACAAAGGGGGTTCCTGCACTGTTCAGGCTGTTTGCCGCCACAGATGTGTTCAACCTCAGCAGAGTATAGCCTTCAAAAAGTGTATCGATAAGATTTCCTGCAAACTGGATCTGCAGGTGGTGGTCCGGATCCAGGGGACGGTAGTTGGATGCCCCGGCAATGGCCATTTCTATGGTTGCCTGAGGTCCTGCAGTGTAAATATTGGGTGTGGGAATGGTTTTGCTGCGGCTCTGCCCCAGGTTCAGGGCAGCATCAAACCAACCTTCTGCCTCGGTGTATTGGGGTTCGGTAACTCCATAGTTGTTGGTTTCACCAGCATAGTAGTGTGTGGTATAATCCTCCCTGGAAGTAAACCAGAACCAGTCTGCCGGGGTGTATTCCGAAAAATTGTTGTCCTGGTGTATGGTGTATCTTTTATTGTTGAGGGAGTTGTTCCAGGTAAGGAAATAGGTAATGGTATCGTTGATAAGGCTGTAGTTGGGGTTGGGGTGCTTTTGGGGGCTGTCGTAAAATCCGGCATCAAACCAGCCATCATTGGCCTGGGCAAAAAATTCTATATAGTCACCGGGCAGAAATTGTCCTGATGATTCATTCCTTACGAAAATGGGTTGTTCCTGGCCACGGGCAAAGATCTGAAACGATCGCGGGTCAAAACTACCAACAGGAACTCCCGCATTTAGCAAGGTATTGTAATCTACACGATAAACACCTCTTTGTGCAATAGGAATGGTGAAATATTGCTGATCATAATTGATCCATTCATTGCCCGCCTGCTGAGCCCCTGCACTTGTGCAGAGGACCAGGAAGATAAGAGTGATATGGAGTGTTTTCTTTAGCATGAATTATTGATCCTTTAATCCCGGTCGCTCCGGTTAATGTTGAAACGCAGGGAGAAAATATTGGAATAAAGCGCTATGGAGTTATCTCCTACATCGGTAAGTGCATAATCTATTACCAGCCTGTCTCTAATTACCACCCCAATACCCATGTTCAATTGAACAGATGAGGTTTTTTCTTCTTCTGTGTTTGTGTATTGCTGGTAGTTGCCTACACCAGTCCTTAAGAATATCATGTTGTTATAATGCAACTCCAGCCCCAGTGCCGGTTCAATGCTGAAGGGATCGCCTTTGATCAGGGTATTTCTTTTCCCATCGGTGGTAACGATCAGGTCGGCCGAAGCCAGCACGCCAAATTTTTCGGCAACGAGAAAGTTTCTTGATGCACCCAGAATGATCCGGGGCAGGGTGATCTCCAGGCTGTTTTCCGGGATGGTATTTCCGGTAAGGGTAAATACCTCCCTCATGCGATCGTCGAGGTCGTAGCTCCACGCATTGAAAGTAGTGGTGATGTCTTTTCCCACCAGCGCAAAGCGCCAGGCGTTGTAGCGATATTGCAGGCCAGCATCCAGCCCAAAGCCCCAGGCTCCGGCAAAGCTTCCTGCTGTGCGGCGAATGATCTTGGTATTGACCCCCAGGCTGAGGTTGTCGTTGAGCAACCGGGCATAGGAAATAAAGAATGCATTATCAGCAGCCGAAAATGACCTGATGCGGTCGTAGTTGAAGTTCCCATCCACATCAATAAGTTCAGAAGTATCGGGGATGTCGTCGATGCCAAATCGAATAAAGGAAAATGCCAAAGCACTTTTTTCATCCAGGTTAAATGCAATGGCGCCAAAGTTGTAGGCTGCCAGCCCTGCAAAATAATCGGTATACATCAGTGATATCTGGATGTTGTCTTCAATTTTTACCAATCCTGAGGGATTCCAGAAGCCTGCTGTGGCATCATCGGCCACCGAGGCAAATGCACCCGACATCCCCAGGCCTCTTGCTCCCACGCCAAAGGAAAGAAACTCATTGCTGTATTTTGGTGTTTGTGAAAATGAGTGATTCACACCCAGGCAGGTACACAAAAGAATTGGCAAAAGAAGAAACTTTCGGATGAAAATGTTGTTCACAGGACTAATGAATTAGGCTTAGTGGGGGTAAAGATACAAAAAGGGAAAGAGTTTTATTTCGGGTTTTACGCAATCGCCTGAAGTTTATATGATAAATGAGAGAACCATTTGTTTCTTTGGTGGTCTGACGACTCCCGGCTCGGCTGTTCGCTAACATAGAATTTCACCCCCCTGGTCACCGCATAAGCCTTTTCCCCTTTTATGTGGGGGCATGACTTTGGAGTCATACCCTCACACGGATCTGCAAATTAGTTCGGGCGGGGGCTGAAACCGCAGCCGTAGAAGCCTGAGCGGGATTTGCAATTCTGCATCCCGTTGCAAGGATATTTTACTTAAATTCCGCTGCTTCTCCAAAAGTTCCTTCAAAAACTATTTTGCTCAGTTCGTGCCGTTGGCGCTCTGATCTTTCCATCTTCATGAAATCTTCTTCCAGGAGTTCCGGTTCTCCTTTATAGCCCAGGGCGAAAGCTGTAAGAACTTTGTAATCTTCGGGGACATTAAATATTTCTGCCGCTTTTTGGGTGTCGAGGCCTCCCATCTGGTGTATATAAAGCCCCTCTTCTGTGGCCTGGAAGGTAATGTATGCAATGCTTTGGCCCAGATCGTACTGGTAAACCCTGTTGGGTTTTCCGGTTTTGTCGGATATGATTTTCCCTATAGTAATTCCCAATACCGGTGCCAGTTTTGCCCACTTTTGGTTAAACTCTGTCAATGTGCTATGGATCATATCCCATGTATTGGTTCCAATTCTGCCCACAACAAAGCGCCATGGCTGATCATTGAAGCTGGAAGGTGCCCAGCGGGCCGCCTCGAATATCCGCTGTAGCTTATCAGGCTCAACAGGTTGGTGGGTAAATGATCGTGGGCTCCATCTTTTCTTTAGGTTTGGATGTATTTCAAGATTGGTAATAGCAGGTTTGTCCATAGTTTGAAACATTATCTGATCCTTAATGTGTTTTGCAAACCAACAAAAAAAAAGTGAGTTTGTTTTTGACCTTTTTCAAATAAGAAACCGGCAGATCGGGAATGATCTGCCGGTTTGAAAACATGAAGAGAGAGATTTTTATTGGGGTGTTAGTAGGGTTAAATAGTAAAACCTTCGCCCATATAGAATTCCAGGATTTTCATTTTGAACATATAGTCATATCGTGCCTGCAGGGCTTCTCTTTCTGCCCGGGCAAGCCTGGCCTGCGATTCATTGAACTCCACAGAGCTCACCATACCCAGGTCGAAACGCTGACGGGTATAATCGAAGGATTCAGAAAAAGCATCGAGCGATTTTACGGTTGCCTGGTATTTCTGGTAAGCAGCAATGGCATCGGCATGTGCCTGGTGTATGGCTTTATTGAGATTGTTACGGCTTAGCTCCAGTTGATTCTGAGCCCGGTCCAGGTCAACCTTTGATTGTTGTACCCGGGTGCGTACATTCCAGTGGTTGAAAATGGGCACCCTTAATGAAAGACCCAGGTATTGGTTGAAGTTGTCGCGAATCTGGTCATTGTAGGGTTTTTCATTTCCTGAAAAATCCAGTGCTGCTTCAGAGTAACCCGTGCCCATGCTTGCATCGAGGGTAAGGCTGGGAGTCATGCGTCCTCTTTCCAGGTCAATTAACTTTTCAGCCATTTGCACCCTCATGTTTGCCGATTTTATGGAGGGCTGCACTTGCACGGCTTTTTCAAAAATAGCACCAGGATCGGATAGATTGAACTGGTCCATAGTTGCGGCATCGGGCTTTTCAATGGCAAATTCTTCTTCAGGATCAAGGTCGAGCAACTGAATGAGTTCCAGGTACGATAGACGCAGATTGTTGCGGGCGGTGATGAGGTTGAGTTCTTCTTCAGCGAGTCGGGCTTCTATTTCCAGCACACTTCCCATGGGCAGGGTGCCACCCTCAAAAAGGGCGCGGGTGCGTTGGAGTTGCTGCCGGATTACCTCGGTCTGTTGTGTGGCGGTTTCCACAAAATCTTCATTGTAGAGAATCTGCATGTATGCTGCGGCAATGGTAAGGATGATATCATTCTGCAAGCCTTCTGTATCGTAGCGCATGGCAGTATTGCGCAGCAGGTTGTAACGCATGTAGTTTACATTCTGAAACCCGGCAAACAATACCACTGATGAAGAAGCCCCGGTATTTTGCCTCATGATACGTTCAGTGGAAAATTCGTTGGTAAAGGGGTCAACGGAACGACCAAAGCTGTATCCATGTTGAAAGCTTGCATTGAGGCTGGGCAGGTAGTTGGCATAACTTTGCTCCAGGTCATATTGAGCATCCTGCTCATTGAGTTTCTGGATGCGCACCTCGATATTGTTTTGCATGGCATATTCGATACAATCCTGGAGGCTCCAGGTAGTTTCCTGTTTTTCTGCAAAGCTTGCCATTGGTAGGGCCAGTAAGAAGGAGATCAGTAAAAAAAGTTTTGTTTGCATGGTTGATATTTTCGGCATTTTGTGTTGTGGATGAGGGTTGGTGAGGTTTTTGGGAAAAAGGTAAGGGTTTTTACACCCTTACCTTCGCACTTAACCAATTAACCAATTAACCAATAAACTTACGGACAGGGTCAACCTAAAAGCATGCCATCAGGGCTTATGTGCAGATAATCAAAAAGATGTGAATTG
This sequence comes from uncultured Bacteroidales bacterium, assembly GCA_964453995.1. Taxonomy (GTDB): domain Bacteria; phylum Bacteroidota; class Bacteroidia; order Bacteroidales; family UBA7960; genus SKVR01. Next base: position 90,242 of record CAYVQC010000006.1, read on the forward strand.
TGCCGTGTATAAAGAAAACATGTGGGTGTTCGGTATCAATACATGAAATGTACGATTATGGACACATGGATGATCTTTTCGCCAAAATTTTTTGGAACAAAACAGCGTGTAAGCTTTTGCGAACATTGCGGTAACTGGCCGAAATGTGTTTTTAAACAATCGGGGATGGGACAAAAAGGGTCAACAAAAAGACTAGAAATGCAGCGTAAAAGTTGTTTCGACCTCGGGTTTAGATTTCACGGTAATATTTCCCTTGTGCAGGCGCATGATCTCGCGCGAAAGGCTCAATCCGATTCCGGAGCCTTCCTTCTTGGAAGTAAAAAACGGGACAAAGATCTGTTCCATGATATCGGGCTTGATCCCCGGGCCATTATCGGTTACGGTAATGTGTATCCTGTTATTGGAAGAGGCTGCAGCAACAATCTTAATGGCAGGATCTTTTGTTCCCTTCAGCGCCTGGATTGAATTGATTACCAGGTTGATGATTACCTGTTCGATCAGATCCGGATCTATGGTAATTTTCAGGTCAGGAGGCAAAATATGGATTTTGCAATGGATGCCCTGTTCCTTGATTTTTGGTTCGAGCAGATCGTGGATGGGGTTGATGATGTCTTTTACCGGTACGTACCTGAAATTGGGTTTCGGGATACGGGTAAGGTTCCGGTATACCTGTACAAAATTGAGCAAACCCTGGCTTCTTTTCTCAATGGTATTGAGGGCACCCAAAATACTTTCCACATCGTCTTCATCAAGATCTCTGTTGAGTTCCAGGGTTTCTTCATCAACAAGAATATCTTTTACCGTACCCGAAAGGGAAACAATGGGAGTAATGGAATTCATGATCTCGTGGGTGAGTACCCTGATCAGCTTCTGCCAGGAGTCCATCTCTTTGGCTTCCAGCTCGGTATGTATATTTTGCAACGACACTAGAACAAAATCCTCACCTCTCATGCGAAATTCGGTGGCTCTTACCGAAAGTTGGAGCAATTCATTTTCCACAAATACTTTCACAAGGTTGGTGTCTCCTGCCTTCATGTTTTTCACTATTTCAGCAAGGTTTTTATCAATTTTCTCCAACTCCCGGATTATTCGTATCCCACCGGTTTTCAGCATTCTTTTGGATGCATTGTTGAAGATATCTACTTTGCCGTTTTTTTGAAAGACAATAATGCCAATGCTGATATGCTGCACTACAGTTTGCAGGTAGTTAAAGTGCTCTTCTCTTGATGCTCTGGTTTTCTTAAACTCGTTGATTACCTCGTTGAAAGCTGTATTGAGGTCATCAAAACTTTTTCCCAGGCCATGGTCAGAAAAAGAGGAAGCAAAATCGCTGTGGCGGATGGATTCAAGGAATGTGGTAAGCCGCTTATTGGTGCGTTCCACATAATGTACCAGTGCAATGATCTGTAAAACTACCAAAGATGCCAGGATGATGCTGCTGATAATGAATTCCTGTTTGCGGAAGATGCTGATAAAAATAATAGCCGATATTACGATGAGTAATATCCTTACCACGATATTGAAGCGGAAGTTCTTAAAGCTCATACTTTTCAATCCTTCTGTAAAGAGATGCCCTTGTAATGCCAAGTTCCTTGGCCGCCTTACTTATATTTCCGCCATGCTTGTCGATCACTTTTCTGATGAGCATTTTTTCGGTTGCTTCCAGGTTGATATCGGGTACCACAAGGTGCTCCGGCTCCGATTTATCGTGGGTTGAAAGGAAGAAGTCGTTGGGTTGCAACACATTGGATTCACTCATGATCACGGCGCGCTCCACCGAGTGTTGCAGTTCCCTGATGTTGCCCGGCCAGTGGTGCTTCTCAAGGCGCTTGAGTGTAGATGCATGCAGGCGCTTGAGGGGCATTTTGTATTTTTTGCAATAGGTGTCGAGAAAGTGGTTTACAAGCAGGGGTATATCTTCTACTCTATCCCTGAGGGGAGGCAGATGGATTTCTACCGTATTGATCCTGTACATAAGGTCCTGCCTGAACTTTCCTTCATCTACCATCTGGTACAGGGGCATGTTGGTGGCGCACACCAGCCTCACATCCACAGGCACCTCTTTTACCGAACCCAGCCTGATTACTTTACGGTTTTGCAGTACACTCAGCAGTTTCGACTGCAGAGGCATGCTAAGGTTGCCGATTTCATCCAGGAAGATGGTTCCCTTGTTGGCTGCTTCAAACCGTCCGGCCCGGTCTTCCTTTGCGTCGGTAAAAGCACCTTTCTTATAACCAAACAATTCACTCTCAAACAAAGATTCGCTGATGGCGCCAAGGTCTACACTGATAAATACTTCATCTTTGCGTTGTGAAGCACGGTGAACAGCCCTGGCGATCACCTCTTTTCCTGTTCCATTCTCGCCAAGGATGAGGATATTGGCATCGGTTTTGGCAACTTTTTTTACAGTGCCAAGCACACTCATCATTGATTTCGACTGGCCTATGATATGGCTGAAAGGCTGATCTCCCTGCTCCATAAGCATCTTTTGCTTGGAGCGAAGGTCAAACACTTCTTTCCTGGAGCGGTTTACCTCGAGGGTGGTATCTATGGTGGCGAGTAGTTTTTTGTTGTCCCAGGGTTTAAGCAAAAAGTTGGTTGCACCTTCTTTTATTCCCTGCACGGCAAGCTCAATATCGCCATAGGCTGTAATCAGCACTACGGCAATGGTGGGGTCTGTTTCCAGTATTTTGTTGAGCCAGTAAAAACCTTCCTTGCCGCTGGTAGCATCGCGCGAAAAATTCATGTCGAGCAATACCAGGTCATAATTCTCACTTTTGAGCAGGGCGGGAATATTGTTGGGATCCTTTTCGGTATGTATGATACGGATGTGCTGTTTGAGGAAAAGTTTTGCCGCCAGCAATACATCTTCATCATCGTCTATGATCAGTACTTTTGCGTCAATTTTGCTCATGGTACATTTTTTTGGCTAAATTAATAAAAAATCATTACCATTAACATTTGTAAAATTTCAGATCTGCGATGTTCCGCGTTTTGATTTTGAAAGACAAAATGGGTGATTTGTCAGACAAAATTTTTTCCCTCCGCTGGAGCAACCATAGTTACAAAGCATATTACAGGCAACCTAAGGATTTGTTTTCAGGATCCCTGCAATAATAGTTTTTGATCAGCAGCAATGTATTGCTTTTTAGAGAGTGAATGATTACATTTAACCCAAATTAACTGCTTTCTGCGGCGCTGCTTTCCCGTAAAAAAAACAGCAAATCAGAACAAATCGCATTCTGTTCAACCCGATTTCCTCCCCCTTCTGGTTGCGTTGCGAATTCCAGTGGCGTATAATTTACCACCGAACATTCAAAAACTCTCTTGCCCATGAAGATCAATGTTCACACCCATTTGTTTACCCTGCAGAACGTATTGTCGGCAGAAGCGGTCAAAGCCATTGGCAACCGGTTACGCCATCGCAGGGTACCTGAATATCTTGTTCAGGGAATAGAAAAATTCCTCAACAACATGGCTTCCAAACCCAGGTATCTCAATGAAGATGAATTGTTGTCGGAACTGGTGAAATCTATTCTTAGCACACAGGCATTTAAGGATTTTGCCCAGGGGCATCTCAACGATATTCCCATACTGAAAGCCATCAACCTCGACAGCTACCACCTAAGCAAAAAAGCCCTGGAGCAGTTGCTCAATGCACTATCGGCCTGGGGCGAGGCTCATGATGATTCGCGCTCCACCCTTTACGATATTTATGAAACCCTTCGCATTGCCATGCGACCCCATTCCACCTCCATTGCCGATGAATTGCTCTTGCACCTGCAGGAGGATGATATGCTTGTAGGGCTTATGATGGATATACGGGGAGATACCGAAACGGCCAGGGATGAAAGACGGTTTCGCCAACAAATGGCAGATCTGATGGAAGCCAGTTTGCAGCGCCCGGGCCGGATACTGCCTTTTTTTGCTGTAAACCCCAAAAGACCCGATCACTACGAACTGATGAAAGATGCCCTTGAAAACAAAGGGTTCACAGGCATTAAACTTTACCCCTCGCTGGGCTATAAAATTGATCATCCCGACCTGATGAAGGTATATGCCTATTGCGAACAACACGATGTGCCCATGCTTATGCACTGTAACCATAGCGGGTTTTACGTGCATAAGGATTATATTTCCTATTGCGATCCGGAGCACTGGTATCCCATCCTGAAGCAATTTCCCAGGCTTAAGCTTTGTTTCGGTCATTTTGCCGGCGAAGAAACCCTTTCCAAACCCCAGGGGCTTCAACCCGGTAGCTGGGGGCACAAAATTGTGGAGCTGATGCAAAATCCTGAGCATCCTAATATTTATGCTGACCTTTCTTATCATGTGGAAATGATGGCCCATGAAAAAGATGAGCAGCACTACCTGTCGGCCCTTAACACATTAATGGAGAAACCTCTTGTGCGCGACCGGATCGTTTTCGGTACCGACTCCTGGCTGCTGCGGCTTAATATATCTGATGAGTTGTACTGGTCATACTTTCGCGAAAATCTCAGTGAAAAGCATTTTGACATGATCACCCAGAAGAACCCCGGCTCTTTTGTAGGTTTATCGCCCCTGAAACCCAATATCCAGCGCTACCTTGATTTTCAGAAAAAAAACAGTGATAAAGTAGGAAGCCTGCCTGCACCGTGGCTTGCCAACACCACCGGCGTAACATTTCAGGCCAAAAGAGATAATCCGCACTGGACCCTGCAGCGGTATCCGGCATTGGTAGTGCTATCCTGTATGAAACAGCAATTGTACAACAAACAGTTTAAACTGGCTTTCCAGCGCAAGGCATTTATAACAATGCAGGAGCTTAAGTTTTGGCGGTTTTTCTATACCAATAAAGCAGCTTTTGGGCAGGAATGCCGCAAACTGGCCCTTGATATGGTCAATCAGTGCGACAAGCAGGGGGCAATTCCTGAAGGAACCCTCACCCAACGACAGGTAATGAATACCCTGGAAGAAATGATTGGCAGGCCCGATACCCGCTTGCTGGATTTGGCCATCCAGGTGGAAATGATGTATGAATTTAAATATGACTGAAATGAAAAGGTGCTTTACTTTGTTTTTGCTGGTCTTGTTCATGGCGTTCCCGGTCATTGCTTCTCAGAGGGATAAGCTGACGATCAAACCAGCCCTGGTGCGTATGCAGAATGAAAACCTTGCCCCGGGGATTACCCTGAATTGGAGCCCCTTATACTATGACACTGTATTACTGGGAGCCACCTTGCCTCAGTACCTGAAGCTGAGCCTCGATCTGGAAGGCACCCTGATCCCAAAACCGGAGTTCAACCCGAAAACCCAACAGGCCAACTTTTTCTTCAGCTACCTGGTGTCATTGCGCAAGGCAGAAGAATTGACTCTGGGGCAGGAGCCAGTAGGGGCACCTGATTTTGGTTCGATCTACATTGGTGCAAAAGCTCTTTATGAGACCAGCCAGGATTTTTCGGAACAGAATCTCGCCCTGGGCGCCGAAATACGATATGTTATCTCTCACCGGCAGGCAATCCCCAATTTTTATGCATCATTGGCCTTGGTAAGCCCCCTCAGGTCAGCGCTTCGAAATGCTTTAAACGAGAGCAATAATAATTTTTCCCGGATTGATCTTCAGATGGAGTGGACCCTGCGTTTTGGCCGGATCATCATTCATCCGGAAGCAAGATATTTTTATTCCATTCAGCTGCAGGAGAAACTGGCAGATGCAGGCCTTGACCAGGGTCTGTACGGTTCTGTTTCTTTGGGATATATGCTTTCGCGCAGTGGGGAAGGTATTTTCAGGTACCTTCAATACCTGTTTGTGCAGTACAACCGCGGACAGCTACCAGTGTATACTGATGAAAGAGAAACCATAGAAATGGGATTCACCTTTGGGATTTGAGGTTTCACATGCTTTTTTCTTCCTTTATCCTAAATACGGCTGAAAGTATAGGCATATCCATCCATACCGGTGGCATAAAAGACATTTCCCTGTCCGCTGTGGATCATAATGCCCAGCATAAAAGGTTGTATTCCGCCAATGGAACCCTGCATTTGCAGGAGTTGCTGGGCGGGATTGTAAAACCATTGACCTGTAGCCTGGACCGTAATGCCAAAATGACCGGTATTCTGGGTGGCTTCAAAATAACCATTATGATGCAGGTTTATCTGCATGGTACTCGAGGCATAGTCTGAAATTTGTACATTCCACTGTCCTTCCGGTTGAAAGGTTTGTGGGGGAGGGGGCGTGCTTTTGGTCTGTTGATGGTTTGGTGAGGTGGGTTCAATGGTTTTGAGCAGGTCGTCGCATTGCCTTACCCATTCTTCACGTCCCAGCTTTTCAAACATTCTTCGTGCGTCTTTCAGCAACTGAATATGCATGGGTTCGCTGGTAGTGCCCAGCAAGAAAGTTGCCTGGGCCAACCTGAATTCTTCTGCCTTGTCTTTGGGGGCATTCAGCAGGTTCTGGATGCGTCGTAAAAGCCTTTGCTCATCGGAAGGATCATCAGGGGTCAGTTCAATAAGCAGTTTTGCCATGTGGAGCAAAACTTCGGTATTGGAAGGATCCAGGCTATTGGCTTCCTGCAGGAGTGAAAAGGCTTCCTGCAGTTTGGCATGATGTGCTTTTTCGTTAAACCCTGAAAGCAGTTCTGACAGGTCGGTAGAATATCCTCCCTGCAAGGGATAGCCCCCGGTCTTTTTCCGGGCAATGTGATCGAAGTACATCTGGTCGGCATCAGATTTTAGCAGGATGGCCTTTTTAAGCAATAGTTCCACCTGGGAGAGCTGAATGTTGTTGGCAGAAATCTCCTTTACATCCTTTCCTGACTTTTTTATGGTGTGTATCACGCCCAACAGTTGATTGATGCTTTCCTGCAGCTCTTCTGAGTTTTGTGTAGTGGTATTGCCTTCCATACCTGCGGCCTGGGTTTGAGCCACCTCAGTAGGCATTTTCTGCAGCAACCCCATGCGCTCGGCTACCTCCGGCGAATTGATCACCAGTTGTATCACGTTGCCTTTGATTTCTGATGCAACAACTCCTGTGGCACCAATACCTACTGCATCGCGTCCCACATTTCCGGTATTGAATGTTTGTTCTTTCATAACTGCATTAATTTTTTACCACATTGCTGATCACCGTTTCTACAGCCTCACCGATAATTTTGCTGAAAGGGGCCAGTGGGGTAAAGGCAGCAGCGATTTCGGCTCCTTTGGGAATAAATTTGGTCAGCCCGGCTGCCGCATTTACCAGCCGTGTCTTCAGGTTGGTTTTCTTCACATAATCGGTCTGCTGGTCCGCCTCTACAGTGGCAGCCTCCTCGGCAAATTCCTGTACCGCTTGCTCTACAGGAGCCGCCTGTTCCTGGTTTACCTGGTATTTTTGCAGTAAGGCGTTGAGTTGCTCCTGGAAAGCCTGCAAACTGGCGGAGTACTCAGTGGGCATCTTTTCCAGAGTTTGTGTATTGATGTTGACAGTCCCGGATATGGTTTTTGCAATAATTCCTGAAGCTCCTGCCCCGATTACATCTCCCTGCACATTTCCGAATTTGAAGTTTTGTTTGGCCATGGTTTTTTACCTCCTATTGTTTGGATTTATACCTTTATGTAACATAATAATCACTATATCAAAAAAAACAACAGAAAGGTACGTAATTTTAAGGGTAAATCAAAATGGCCAGAACCACCTTTTTACTGAGTGCAAAAGCGCTTTAAAAAACAATAAAGGTTGTTGTAATAAAACAAATTATCCTTTCTGTTTCTCATGCGCTCTGTAGCCAGGGTACAGGCAGTTTTTTTTCTGTGCAAACGCCTTTTCCATTAAACCTTCACCACATTTCCCTCTGCGATTACATAGGTAGTAAAGGCGAAATGCGATTTCCCGGCAAATTCAGTATCAAGGCCTGTAAATAAGGAGAATGCGGGCATAATAATGTGCTGTGGAGAAACCAGGAAGCAAGGTAGTTTAACTTTTTGATGAGGAGATATTTTCAGGGTTGCCCCCGGATGGATATGGCCGCAAATGCAGTGAGATGTTACCTCTCCGGGTTGATGCACAAATGTGATGGGGCCCAGGCTGAGGTTGTCCGAAATTGTAGTATAGAAAGAAAGGTGAGCAGGAATGATATTTTTATCGTGGTTACCTTTTACCAATAACCAATTAATTTGCGGTATGGTTTGCAACCATTGCACAAACTCCCGGATTTCCGAATTGTAGCCCGAATGAAAGAGATCACCTACCACAGTGATCGTTTTAGGTTGGTAATACATTATGAGTTCGAAAAGTCGCTGCAGGTCCTTTTGCATTATTTGGGCCGGGACAGCAATTCCATGTTTTCTGAAGTGGGCTGCTTTGCCCAGGTGTATGTCTGAAAACACCAACATTTCTTCCCTGGGCCAGAATATGCTGCGCAAGGGATTTAGCAAAAGAGTTTCTCCGGCAAACTGTATGGTGGTGTGTGGGGTCATGATTTATTTGTTGTTTTTGGGTTTTTTTGTCCTGCTTGCCGCATTCGGGCGATACGTGCAGTGAGATCTTCGCTGGAAAGCGACTGGCGCATACTGTCCACTTTGATAGGGAAACTCAGTGGGGTGAACCGGCGGGATTTTCTGATGACCAGTCGGCTGCCAGATATCCGCTTAAAAGCTTCCCTGAGGCGGGTTTCTTCAATCTGGGAGTTGAAAACTTCGGAGTAAGCCTGCCTTACCAGGAAATGACCAGGGTCATGTTGTTCAAGCACTTTAAAGATGAGGTTGGATGAGGCCTGTATATTCTTGAATTTATGCTGCATGCGGGGAAAATTCTGTACTACAAGTCCGGAAATTACGGCAATATCCCGAAACTTGCGGCGTGCCATTTCTGTTGCATTGATACTATTGAGCACATCGGAAATAAGGTTGTCCGGTGTGAGTATCTGGTGTATTTGTTGTTCTGTAAGACGGATGGGGCTAGTGCAAGCCAGCTCCAACCCGTAATCGTTCATTGCCATGGAGAAGGAGGCAGGATAGATTTGGGCAATGCGCCAGGCAAAGAGCGCTGCCATTACTTCATGCACCAGCCTGCCTTCAAAAGGGTAGAAGAACAGGTGGTTGCCGTATTTGTTTTCGATCCACTCTACCAGGAATTCATCTTCGGCCGGCAGATGCGAAATTTCCTGTTGAATTTGCAACAGGGGTTGCAGGAATTGCACTTCAGGCTCAGAAAGGGCAGGGGTAAGTGCTGTAGAAAGCTTTTGCCGCAGAAAACGGCTCAGCCATGAGGTAAGGGGCATTCGCCCTCCCATATAGCTTACCGCCCGGGCATTTTTCTTTTTGCTAAGCTTTACCAGTGCGTCGGTTTCTTTTACCTTTACCAATTCAACCACCCTGCCGGCCAGAATAAACGCATCGCCCTTTTGCAAGCGTGAAATAAAATACTCTTCCAGCAATCCGATATATCCTCCACTTTGAAATTTCACCTTCATCATCCGATCGCTTACAATAGCGCCAATATTCATTCGATGCAACATGGCCACCCTGCGGCTGGTTACCTGGTAAAAATCATCTTCTCCCTTTTTCACCCGGTGAAACTCTTCATAATTGTGCAGCGAACTACCACCACTGGTGATGAATTGCAGCACCTGGTTCCACTCCTGGTCGGTAATCTGCGAAAAGGTAGAGGTTGATTGTACCTGCTCCCTGATTGTTTTTGCATAAAAACCTTCTCCCACGGCCAGGGTTACCAGGAATTGCACCAATACATCAAAAGTGAGGAAGAGCGGTTCGCGTCTTTCTACCGATTGCTGGCGGCATGCTTCCTTCAATGCCGCAACTTCTATCAGTTCCAGGGAGTGTGTGGGGACAAACCAGATGCGCGATGTTTCGAAGGGGGAGTGGCCACTGCGGCCGGCACGTTGCAAAAAACGGGCAATGCCCTTGCTGGAACCTATCTGGATGACCGTGTCCACCGGTTTAAAATCTACCCCCAGATCGAGCGAGGAGGTGGTAACCACTACTTTAAGATAACCCGAACCAAGATTTTCTTCAATCCAGGATCGCAGTTCACTGTCGATAGAGCTGTGGTGGATGGCAATAACCCCTGCCAGGCCTGGATCAGCTTCGAGCAGGTTCATATACCATGTTTCGGCCTGGGCTCTTGTGTTGGTAAAAATCAGGGTGGTTTTGCTCTGTTGGATCACCGGCAGTATCTTCCGGGTCATTTGGCTACCCATGTGGCCTGCCCAGGGAAGCACCTCCAATTCATCGGGAAGCAGAGCGATGATGCTGGTTTTCTTTTCATGTTTACACTTCACAATCTGTTTTGGCGTATTCCAGGGTATCAGCACTTCCATGGCCTGTTGCAGATTGCCAATGGTTGCCGTAAGGCCCCATATTTTCATTTGGGGAGTCAGGCTTCTGAGGTGGGCCAGGGCCAATTCAGTCAATACCCCCCTTTTGGTACCCATCAGTTCGTGCCATTCATCGACAGCTATACATACAAGATTTCGGAAAAGACCGCTCTTACCCTTGCGGGAGAGCAGCAGGTGCAGACTCTCGGGGGTGATGACCATAATATCGGGCATGTTTCTGATTTGGCGTTGGCGCTCTGCCTGGGGCACATCGCCGTTTCTCAGCCCTACCTGCCAATCGAGCCCAATTTCTTCAATCGCCATTTGCATGGCACGGGTTATATCTTTTGATAGTGAGCGCAGGGGGGTGATCCATAACATTTTCAGCCCCTTTTTATACTTTTCGGGATGATTCATAAAATCAATGATCAGCGCCAGGAAAACAGAAAATGTTTTTCCAAACCCCGTGGGGGCCACAACCATGCCTGAATAACCCTTTTCAAAGAG
>CAYVQC010000006.1:101143-103547 GCA_964453995.1 uncultured Bacteroidales bacterium
ACGACCGCTGCCTTTTTGTGCATAAATCATTACGGCATCTATGGTAAGGGGATCTACCTTCCATTTCCACCAGTCGCCCTTTTTCCGGCCAGCATGGTAAGCAGAATCCTTTCTTTTCAACATCAGACCTTCGCTGTTCATTTCCCGCGAGTTTTCTCTCAGTGTAGCCAGTTCGTCCCAGTTGCTGAATTCAACCGCAGGGGAAACAGGAAAGTACTTTCCCGATAACACAATGTCAATCAAAAGATTCCGTCTTTTTGCCAGGGTTTCATGGCGTACATCTTGTCCCTCAACCTCAAGCAGGTCGTATGCAAAAAAGGAAACAGGAACCTCCCTGAGCATCTTTGGGGTAACATTTTTACGGTTGAGTCGTTTTTGAAGATCATTGAAGTTTTGTACCTCTCCGTCCTTCACTACAAGTATTTCTCCATCAATAACAAAATCAGCGGGAATCTTTTCTGCAACAGCCACCAGGTCTGGAAACTGTTGGGTAACCAATTCCTCACCCCGGCTCCAGATAAATACTTTATTCTGTCGTTTTATGATCTGGCCCCGGATGCCGTCCCATTTGTATTCGGCCTGCCACGAGGAAGGGCTGCCCAATGAAGAAACATCGCCTTCCAGCGCATAGGCAAGACAAAAAGGATAAGGCTTGGACAGATCGGTATTGATATGGTTTCCACTGATGAGATCATCGAAAGAGGCCTCTACTGGCGACCAATTACCCATTATGCTGTGCATGAGGGCGCTTGGCTCCTTGCCGCTGTATTTGGCAAGTGCATTTACAAGCAATTTATGAGATACACCAACGCGAAAGCTCCCCCCGATCAGTTTATTGAAGATCAGACGTTCGTTTACATCGAGTCCCTGCCATGATTGCATAATGTAATTCTTCTTTTCACTGTCAGTGGCTTGCTGCAGGGCAATGATCTCCTGCATCCACTGGTACAACATCTTTTCGGTGTGCTCAGAAGGTTGTGGAAGCAACAGTGCCAGGGTTTCGCCCAAATCGCCCACCGTAGAATAACACTCCAGGAAGAGCCATTGGGGAATACCGGTAATTTCCAGGGCCCATTCTTTCATCAGGGTGGTTTTTACCGGGCGCCTGGGGCGTTTTCCAGTAAACAGGGCAAGACACCAGATTTTATCCTGCTCGGTTGCCTGTGAGAAATAGCTTACCAATGCAGCCACCTTGTCGTTGGTTTTATTGGTCGACTCTAACTCGGAAACTAACCGGGCAAAACGTTTCATGTTTTTTATTTTTGACCTATTAATAAAAGTGTTATTCTTCATCACCCTCACCGAAGCGGGTTGTTACCACTTCTGCCTTAACTCCTGTCTCATTGAGATACCGGGCAAATTGTTCTGCATACCCATGGGTGACCATCACCTTTTCGGCACCCGTTGCGTGTACGCTCTGCAGAAGGCCTTCCCAGTCGGCATGGTCGCTGATGGCAAATCCCGCATCAGCAGCCTGCCAGCGGCGGTGACCCCGTACCTGCATCCAACCGCTGCAAAGAGCCACTGCTGCACGCGGGATTTTTTTTACCAGCCCGGGAGTCAAAGCTGCAGGGGGTATGATTACAACCTGACCTTTAAGATCTTTTTTATCCAAAGAAGCATTCCATTCTTTGGCTGGCGGAAGACCAATGCCGTTATTTTTCATCGCTTTGTTTAGCCGTGCTATAGACGGATGCACATATAGCTGGCCCACTCCTTCCAGCATTTTCATCAGGCGCTGTGCCTTCCCCAATGAATAGCCTGTAAAAAGGCTGGTTTTTTCCTGCTGCTGATTGCGCAGAATCCACGATTTCATATCCTCAAGAATTTCCTGTTGGGGTCTCCACCGATAGACCGGCAAGCCAAAGGTACTCTCCGTAACGAACATTTGGCATTTGACTGCTTCGAAAGGGGTAGAAATCCCGTCATTTTCTGTCTTGTAATCTCCGGATACTACTGCCACATAGCCTTTGTACTCCATCCTTACCTGGGCCGAACCAATGATGTGGCCTGCAGGATGCAGCGATACTTTTACACCATTGATCATGAGCGGCTTACCATAGGGGAGACTTTCCACCCAAATGTCGCCCGCCAGACGGGATTGTAACAATGGTTTGGTGGCATCATGACAAAGATAGCTTTTCATCCCCAGCCGGGCATGATCGGCGTGAGCATGGGTTATGACCGCCCTGTGTACAGCCTTCCATGGGTCAATATAAAAATCTCCCGGCACACAGTACAATCCTTCCTTTCTGAATGATAGCAATTTCAAGACGAATGGGATTTTGTTAATAAAACTAGAACAACGGGAGCCAGAAAAAGTTAGAGAAAAAAGTTGCGACGTAATTGTATACCAAGGTGCGGAGCAAGTACTGCCTCCATATCCCGCCCCAGCGGGAGACCC
>CAYVQC010000007.1:0-102000 GCA_964453995.1 uncultured Bacteroidales bacterium
GGATTACGAAGAATTCTTTTGTTATAATTACAAATTGCCTTGTATTTGTTACATTAAATGTTTTAAATTGCCTTGTATTTATTACAATTAATGGTTAAATTTGCCTGTACATTATAACATGAATGATGGAAATCAAAAGAAATGCCTACCATAATCTGCTTTCATGGAAAAATTCATCCAACCGAAAGCCTTTAATAATCAGAGGTGCACGACAAGTTGGTAAGACTTCACTGGTGCGACAGTTCTCACGTGAGTTTGATTATTATATTGAACTTAACATGGAGCGTGAAAACCACAGAAAATTGTTTGAGATTGACGATGTAGGAAAGATACTTAATGCTGCTATGCTATTGGCCGGAGTAAAGAAAGAACAAGGTACCCTCCTTTTATTCATTGATGAGATACAGGAGTCTCCGGAAGCAATAGGATTGTTACGGTATTTTTATGAGGAACGTCCTGATGTTTTTGTTATTTCAGCAGGTTCGTTGCTGGAATTTGCACTCAGCAAAACTGCATCATTTCCTGTTGGCAGGGTATCTTATCTTTATTTATCACCGGTTAGTTTTGATGAATACCTGCAGGCATCCGGAAATGAACAAGCCCTGGACGCATTAAAAGCCATTCCATTAGCCGATTATGCCCATGAAATTCTGCTGAAGCATTTTCATTCTTACCTTATAACCGGAGGAATGCCGGAAGTTGTATCACAATTTCTTGACAACGGTAACCTGGGTTTACTTTCCGGAGTTTTTGAAGACCTCTGGCAATCATTTGCCGATGATATTGAAAAGTATGCATCAGGGCCAGGCGAACGAAAAGTTTTACGACATATCCTTCAAACGGCTGCTTATGAGCTAGATCGTATAAAATTCGCCGGTTTTGGGAATTCCAATTATCGATCACGGGAGGTTGGAGAAGCAATGAGAGCGTTGGATATGGCCGGCATAATCCGATTGGTGTATCCTACCACTAACCTTGTACCCCCTGTCATTACCGACCTGAAGAAAAGACCAAGGTTACAATTTCTTGATACCGGATTGCTCAACCATGGGTTGAAATTACAGGCTGAACTACTTACAACCAATGATTACAGTAACTTTCACCGTGGAAAAATAATACAACACATCGTAAAACAGGAAATTATCTCCACAGGGCTTACCGCAAGATATGAACCCCATTTTTGGGTAAGGGAAGAGCGAAACTCATCTGCTGAAGTAGATCTGGTATATCATTTTGGGAAATATCTGATTCCAATTGAAATAAAATCAGGAAAAACTGGCACATTAAGATCTCTTCATCAGTTTATGGAACGTTGTGGCCATGGGTTTGCAGTAAGGATGTACAAAGGAAAGTACTCTATAGAAGAAATCTCAACTCCATCAGGTTATTCATTTAAACTCCTGAATTTACCCTACTATTTGGGTACTCAGATCCATCAGCATTTAGCGTATTTCACCAAAAAGTAATTCCTGTAAAATCCTGTTTCGTTTAAACAACATATTTTTAAATAGAGTTCTCCAACCGTTTGAAGTGACTGGCATTGATGCTATTTGATCCAGGTAATTGCGATTTGTAAATGAGTTTTATTGGTATAAATAGTTCATTATAAGCACCATAGGTGGTTAAAAACATTATTTTTTCAGAGGCAGATTATTTTCCTTCCACCCATTTATCCCATCCATTACAGCTATGATTTCGCCCTTAAAGTCAAGTTCCTTAAGCATATTAATTATAGTGATAGTGCGCCTGTGGGTGGTACAATACACCATTATTTTTTCCCTGGTAAGATAGGGAGTCAGATTTTCAGCCAGATTTTCCTTGTAAGCATTGATTTTGATGGCTTTCTCAATATGCCCTGATGCAAACATGGTGCTGTCGCGCCCATCAATCAATACTCCTGTTTGGTGATCAAAAGTTTGCAGGAGTTCATGTGCCTGAGGTGAATCGACTTCCTGAACGGATTGAGCGGTTAACCGACATGCGATTAACATAATACTAAGGATTATAATGTGTGTTTTCATTATTCCGGATTTTTTAATTCTATTACTGTTGGGTTTCTTAGTTTTGAGTTATAACACCCTTTTTTCTGTCGAAGTATTTTCCCATAATAGTTCCGATAAGAAGAAATACAGGAATTGTAACCAGTATTCTCATCAAGGAAAACTGCCATCCCAGGAAACCGATCTCGAAAGCCAGCATCGGTATTTTGGCTGTTGTAAAAGCACTAATATAGATAAAAACATTGACAGAAGAACAGCCCTTTTTCCACAGCAGGTGAGCTACCGGAAAAGCCACGTAAAGCGGCCCTGCCTGAACAAATGCCAGCACCATTACCCAAAGCATCCCCTTTATACCTGATTCATGTCCAATATGTTTCTGGATACTCTCCCGTGGAATCCAGACATCCAACAACCCGATAATCACAAACATAGCCGGCATAATCAATAACATCTCTTTCATGAAATCGTAAAAATTAATTTCCACGATATGAATTCCTGGCTTGAAATTATTAATATATGTTATTGCTACGAATATGGCGAAACCCAGAATTATTAGGAAGTCGAAAAGATATTTTTTCAGCGTAGATTTTTTTGTCATTTACAAGAAGGAATATAATAATACCATGATAAACCCTACTACCAAAGCACCGGCAAAACTGAGTCCGTTTCTGAGCAGGGCAGTTTTGCGATCGAAAAATTTCATTTCAATGGGTAAAGTAAGAATTCCCACCATGAGCAGTGTAGTGATAAAAACAGCAATTACCGAGTAGCTAACTCCCGTATTGACCAGGATACCTGCCAGGGGAAAAGCGATAAAACCCGGAATCAAGGCTATAGATCCAATAATGGCAGCCGATACATAGGCCTCCCATCCGGCACTTTCTCCCAGATAACTTAGGATAATTTCGTTGGGGAGAAAGTACAGGATGATACTGATGATAATCACTACCGAAAGCAAAGCAGGTAAAAGCCTTGCAAACTGCAACAGGCCTTTTTTAAAACCTGAGATGGTTTTTTTCCGGTTGGCTATGAATGAAATAATCAGCAAAGCGATAGAGATGTAGATGTATTGCATTGGGTGAAAAATGAAATCTGATTATCAATTAATAAGAATAATTTTTTAATGGCACTTAATTTATGAGTTGTAAACAATTGAAAATCATGTATATATTCTTTTTGTTGTCATGCTTTTTAGCCCACTCAGAAAAGTGTATATTACGGTTTTTTTGCAAAAATACTATTTATAATGCGCTGTATTTTTATTAGTTGCGAACTCCCCATTTCAGGGGGCCGGGGGGTAATGAATTTTTCGGAGTGGACTCAATTTTAGTATTCAAATCATTATAAGAGCTTTTATTCAAGACGTTTCCATGTCCTTCGGACGATGTAAGGTCTTCTGGTTTCTTCCAGCTTCCAGTATCCAGCTTCCGGCAATCAAAACAAACCGCCATAAATCATCCCTGATATGGTTGCCATAACAACCACCAGCACGATATAAACCACTGTTTTCTGCGTACCCATAACGCCACGAATAACCAGCATATTGGGAAGTGAAAGAGATGGGCCTGCGAGTAATAATGCCAGTGCAGGACCTTTGCCCATACCCGATGCAATCAAACCCTGCAAAATGGGTACTTCGGTAAGGGTTGCAAAATACATAAAAGCTCCTACTATGGAAGCAAAGAAGTTGGCAAAAACTGAGTTTCCACCTACCAGCCAGGCGATCCATTCATTTGGAATGATACCAGGGATGGCAACATTGTCATGTGTTGAACCCAGTAGAAAACCGGCTGTGATTACCCCTACAGCCAGCAGGGGCATAATTTGTTTGGTGAATCCCCATGCCGACAGGGTCCACTCACGGTTTTCCTCATCCTGCTTGTCGAAAAGCGTGATAATGCTTAAGGCAATTACTCCCACCAACATCGGAACTATAGGAGCCAGTTTGGCATCAGGGATAAGATTGAATGCCAGCAATGCAGAAACAGCAGTAACAATCACAGCGCCCACTACCCATTGCCATTTGATCTTCAGAATATATATTAATGAATAGGCCAGTAAAAGACCGAAAGCTCCTGTAATATACCATTTGTAGGCCCAGATATAATACCATGCACTGGATGTATCGTCGCTGGACGGACTTCCCCAGTTGGCAAAGACAAGGATTAAAACCAGGGTGAAAAAATGAAAGGAGGTTTGCCACATGGGTCGTTTTTCGGGTGGTACCTGAATATTCATTTGTTCTTCGCGCTTGGCCTTTTCCTCTTTTCTGTAAATCAGTGACATAACGATACCGATAATTACGCTGAACGACACCGCACCAATTACGCGCGCCACACCCATCTCAAAACCCAGTATGCGGGCCGTAAGAATGATTGCCAGGATATTGATAGCTGGTCCGGAATAGAGAAAAGCAATTGCAGGGCCCAGGCCGGCACCTCGCTTATGGATACTGGAGAACAGGGGCAAAATGGTGCAGCTGCAAACTGCCAGGATGGTACCCGATACTGCTGCAACGGTGTAAGCGAGCCACTTTTTGGCATTGGCGCCGAAATAACGTAACACCGATCCCTGGCTCACAAATACCGATATTACTCCGGCAATGAAAAAAGCTGGCAGCAGACACAAAACAACATGCTCGCGGGCATACCATTTCACCAGATCAAAAGTAGCATCTACAGCAGTTGTAAACCGTGCGCTCTCAATGGGTAGAAAAAACGCAGCGCCAAAGAGCAACACGATCCAAAACAAAATCTTAAATTCTTTTTTTGTTTCCATTAAGGTGTTTTAGTATTTCGAAAAATAGCGAAATGGATGATGAAATTTTTTTATTTAATATATACCAGCCAAACATAGTATAACCCAACAAGGATAAATACAACAGCCACGATCCGTCTGAACCAGAATTCAAAAATCTTTACCTTATTATAAAAGGAGCCTAGACCAGAAATACTGAAAGCCAGTATCCAGGCAAAAATGATAACGGGCAGGCCCGTTGCAAAGGCAAAAACCAGTGGTAACGAATAACCCACGGATGACGAAACAGACAAGGGTATCAATCCTCCAAAAAATAAAACCCCGCTGTAAGGGCAAAATGCCAGTGCAAACACAATCCCCAGCATCAGTGAACTCCACAGGCTTCCCCTGTTGGTACGGTTTTCCATGTTGATCGACCAGCGGTTAAAAAATGGCAGGTTGATTTTGATAATATCCAACATGAAAGTACCGATCAGTATCAAGAAAGGTCCGATGGCCATCTCACCATAGGTACTTATGGCTTTCTGTATTTTATAAATACTGGCACCTTCTTTTAGTGTTACAATAAGGATGGTACCCAATACGGTATAGGATAGGGTTCTTCCCAGGGTGTAAACCAATCCGCTGAAAAATACTTTCCGGCGGTTGGTAACATCCTTGCTGATAAACCCAATGGCCGAAATGTTGGTGGCCAGCGGGCAGGGGCTTATGGCGGTTAAGATGCCCAGCAGAAAGGCTGCCAGCAGCGGGGCTTCAGTACTGCTGGCCAACTGGTGTAAATATTCCATAAAATAAAATGGTAAATCTGCTTAGTTGGTTAGAAGTGCATTGGTTTCAGCCACAATCAACGCTTTCAGATCGGTAGGATTGTTCATGGCCAAGGCAAATGACTTATCGGTTATGTCTTTGTGCGAATTGTTACCGGCAATAATAAGCGTACTGAAGACAACTTCATATTTTTCGGCCAGCTCAGCATTGGCCGGATCATCAACATCCACCTCTACAAAAGCTACATCCGGATTGTCAGAAAAGTTTTCCATTACTGCATCCTGAGCAACCTGTTGGGCAGTCATGCAGGTAACACAGCGCTGTTTGCCATGAAAATAGTAAACCTTTACTTTGGCGTCATTGATTGCAAGTTCAGTGGTTTGCTCATGGGTTGCTTCTTTGCTCCCGGTGGTTTGGCCGCACGAGAAAAGTACAAGGCTCAGAAGCCCTGAAATCAGAAAGTTCTTCATAGGTTTTAACGTTTAAGTTTTAAATCATCTACTTCATTGAATAAATATTCTGAGAAGGCAGTTTTTAGTTTTTCCCAGTTTTCCTTATTGATGCAATATTTAATAAAGGGTGTTTCAATTTCACCCTGTATTAAACCGGCATGTTTCAATTCTTTCAAATGCTGCGATAGTGCTGATCGGCCAATGGGTAGCTCATCAACCAGATCGCCGCTGTAGCAGCAGGAATTTCTATTCGACAGTTTCTTGAGAATATAAACCCGTACCGGATGGCTCATGGCTTTGGCGAATTCAGCAATTTGCTGCACATCCTGTGAAAGTTTCACTGTTTTATCCATTGATCGCTTTTTCAATATGCTTTTTAATTTCATCTTTGGAGGGCACCCGGCCGCTAACGGCAACTTTTTCGTTAATTACCAGCCCGGGTGTTGCCAGTATACCATAGTTCATGATGTCTACTATATCTTCTACTTTGGATATTTCTGCATCGAAATTATTCTCGGCAACCACTTCGGCTGTGGCTTTTTCAAGGGTTTTGCATTTTTGGCATCCTGTGCCTAATATTTTGATATTCATTGTTTTATATTTGAAAAGTGATTAATTAAGTATTTCGCAAAATTACGAAATGAATCAATTTCTCTAATGTTTTTTTGTTTAAGTTTTCTTTTCTATGAATTTTCGGGTAGAAACAACAGTCCAACTTTAAATTATTTTCGACCATACCCTGTTTTTGTGGAGTGAATTTTTACGAACCTTTTTTAACCTTTGATGATTTTAGTAGCCCTGTTTTGGAGCAGGTAAGGCCGCTGAGAACCACGATTTTTTGGCGTAATAATAGGAGACTGTTCCGTCTTATAGGCATGCACGTTTCACCATCACAAAACATTGAACGAAGCCGGTAAGAAAACGATCGGATTAATTATCCACCAAACTCTTCCCGGTCTTTGCGTTTTATTTTATGCGTTCTTTGTGTGGAATTATCTGGAAAAGGTTTCACGCAAAGGAACGTAAAAATCTTACGCAATGCCCGCAAAGATCAGATTATCTCGCTTATAGGTTCCGATTGAACGCATATGACACGGATGCTAGGTATCTCGGAGTTTCAAACAGTACTCACCATCCAGAAAATAAGGTAATAAGGTTTATTGACCGAGAATACCAATCCATCCGGCAATGCTCATGAGGGTCTTTTCTAAGCAATGGTTCCAGAAAGTAAGTTGCCAATGTGCTTCATGAATAAACAGCTGTCAGGGTATTTTTCCTGATCACTGCCAGGCTTGAATTGGGGATGGTTCTTAGGGGATATACACTTTTGTTATCGTGCCAGGGTCGCAGGGTACCCCGTCCGAAGCGGGTGTCGTAACTGGGGTCTTCCAGTCTTTTATTTACCGGTATAGGCTGCAGTGTGTCGGGTTGTTGGGGCGACGAATTTTCAGCGGGTTGTTTACCGGGAGCCGTTGGTTTACCGGCAAAAGATAAAACGGCGGGAAACAGCATTAATACCACTACTGCCAGCAAAACAATAACCCGGAAGGTTGCATTTATGGGAGCTGTTTTGTTCATTGTTTGGTAACAGTTGAATAAGGCTGACTTTTGTAAAGGCAAAAGTAAAAAAATGTTTTAACAGTTACTCAATAGTCTAATAACGGTCCATTACGTGGAATTGTTTTGTCACTGGCCGGATCAGGTACGATGAACCGTTACAGCAGCAGGGATAGTAAAATGTGGTGATTGTAAAGGGGGGCATAGCTGCCAAACCTTTCCTGATTATTTTTCAACATGTATTTGCTGGCAGGGATCTGTTAAATGAAAAAAAAAGGCTGCCCTGTAAAAGAGCAGCCCGTGTATCATTTTGCAGTTGGTTATTTATACCACGCCTTGTTCGATCATTGCATCGGCTACTTTGATGAAACCGGCAACGTTGGCACCTTTTACGTAGTTTACAAATCCATCCTCTTCTTTACCATATTTCACGCATGCTTCATGAATGTTGATCATAATCTGGTGCAGTTTGGCTTCTACTTCTTCGGCGGTCCAGTTGAGTTTCATTGCATTCTGGGTTTGCTCAAGGCCGGAAGTGGCAACACCACCAGCATTGGAAGCTTTTCCTGGTCCGTAAAGGATCTTGGCATTGAGGAATATCTCCATGGCCTCGGGGGTACAGGGCATATTGGCACCTTCAGAAACACACATTACACCGTTGTTTACCAGGTTTTGTGCATCTTCTGCATTCAATTCGTTCTGGATGGCGCAGGGTAGTGCAACATCACACTTCACTTCCCATGGGCGCTTGCCTTCGAAGAATTGAGCGTTGGGGAATTCGTAAGTATAAGGTTTTACAATATCCTGGTTAGATGCGCGCAGCTCGAGCAGATAATCGATCTTTTCGCCGGAGATACCATCGGGATCATAAACATAACCATCGGGGCCGCTGATGGTTACAACTTTTGCACCCATTTGGGTAGCCTTTATGACAGAACCCCAGGAAACATTACCAAAACCAGAAACAGCAACGATTTTTCCTTTCATGGATTCGCCGCGGGTTTTGAGCATTTCTTCGGCAAAGAAAACGGTACCGAAGCCGGTAGCTTCCGGACGGATGAGAGATCCACCCCAGCCACGGCCTTTGCCGGTAAATACGCCGTGGTGTTCGCCTACCAGTTTTTTATACATACCGAACATGTAACCAATTTCACGTCCACCAACGCCAATATCGCCGGCAGGAATATCAGTATCGGGGCCGATGTATTTGTACAATTCGCTCATGAAAGCCTGGCAGAAGCGCATGATCTCAGCATTGGATTTTCCTTTGGGATCGAAGTCGCTACCACCCTTTGCTCCACCCATCGGCAGGGTGGTAAGGCTGTTCTTGAAAATCTGCTCAAATCCGAGAAACTTCAAACCACCTTCGGTTACACTGGGGTGAAAACGACAGCCCCCTTTGTATGGTCCTATGGCGTTGTTGAATTGTACGCGGTATCCCCTGTTTACCTGCACATTTCCCTTGTCGTCCATCCACTGGACTTTGAACTTGATTACTCTGTCGGGTTCAACAATTCTTTCAATAATATTTGCAGCTTCATATTTGGGGTTTTCTTTCACTACGTCTTCAATAGTTTCCAAAACCTCTTTCACTGCCTGAAGGAACTCAGGTTGACCGGGATTTTTTTTCTCCAGGTCGGCCATAATTTTTTCCAAGTTCATATTAACGAATATTTAAAGTTTGTAATAAGGGTGATTATGTTAATTGTTTGCCAATTAACAGGGCGAAATTAGACTTATTTTACTGATTGGCAAAGCATTTTCATAAAATAATTTTGTTCTTATCATAAGGCTGATGAGCAATATAATAAGGCATGTGATACATTGTTAATTTTCTATCAATTCTCTGGCTTGTAGATAATCCCTTTTTTCTTTCGGCCATCAATTTTTATTATGGCAGGGTTTTTAAAGCTAACATGCCTTACATATTTGTCTTCGAAAACAGCGGGTTGTTCATCCAAAAAAGCCACATCATAATAGCCGTCTTTATTAAAGGGATTGATGGTGAAATAGCCAACATTAAAGGAGGTAAGATTTTGGAAAAAGTGTGTGCCCTGGCTGGGATCGATCTGGAAGTTTTTCAGGCCTGCCTCAATGATCAGGCGGGCGGCAGATATCTGCGACCATTTAACGGGTATTCCCAGCCATGGATCGGTAGACCCCCAGCGCCCGGGGCCTATGAGGATGTAGTTTTTCTTCTGTTGTACCATCATTGCATTGAGTTTATCAATGGTGAGGGCGATCTGTTTGGTGTGAACAGGATCAAATACACTGGGTTTTACGTATATCAGGTCGTACACATTATCAATTACGCCATTTCCCAATGCCTGTTTACTGTAAACAATAGTTTGCTCATCGGTGTGACAGTCAAGATCAATTACATTTTTTTCCTGGGTTTCCACTATAGGCCTGATTTGCAGAAAATGGAAAATCTGGGGTTGGTTTTCGGGAGTATCCAGATTTACCGAAAACTCAATCTCCACCTGGTTGTTCATCTCCTGTTGGCCAATCCGGAGCAGGGTTTGCAACACCTCTGCCAGGGGAAATGAATTGTGCTTGAGGATATTGGCAAAAGTGATGATTTTTTTTCCACCCTCGTACATGCCATCACGGATGATATTGTCCTGGTAATCGAAGGTGGAGGCCACAAATCGGAGCGCTTTGTCGTTTTCTGCATGCTTGATGCGTAGCTTATGCAGGTTTATGGTTTCGTCAATGGAAGACTGGAACTTTTCGGGGTCGAGGTCGAGGGCATAAAATTCTTTCTGGCTGTCGGTAAGGGCCATTTCAGGCACAGAGAGCTGCAATACCTTTTGAGGGTATTTGGGGCAAAACCGCAACGATATTCCCCCTTCCACAATAGTTTTCCCCAAACCGAAAGCTATATTGGCTATACCATCTTCGTATTTTTCCGGTTCGATGGGATAAAAGTTGACCGATCGGGCAACGCCTGATATGGCCGGATAAAAGCGGTTCCCGTAGCTGCGTCCTGAGATTTCCTGGATTACCACAGCCATTTTTTCTTCGTCAATAACATTTGAGGTTGCCGCAATATAGGCTTTGCTTTCCTTGAAAAAAACTGAAGCATATACACTTTTGATGGCCTGTTCGAGCTGATAGCGCCTGATACGGGAATCGAAGTGGTTGTTGGGAATCATATAAGTGGAATAGACCCCTGCAAAGGGTTGGTAGTGGCTGTCTTCCAGCAGGCTTGAAGAGCGCACTGCAAGGGGCGATTTAATGGCCTCACAAATATCTTCCACATGCTTGCGCATACGGCTGGGAGTGATGGCGGCACTGAACCGGTCAATGATCTGCTCGTCGGTAACCTCAGAAAGGGCAAAGTCATACAGATTATTGTCTTCCATAAATTCATCAAACAGATCGGTGGTAAG
The DNA here is from genome assembly GCA_964453995.1 of uncultured Bacteroidales bacterium. Taxonomy (GTDB): domain Bacteria; phylum Bacteroidota; class Bacteroidia; order Bacteroidales; family UBA7960; genus SKVR01. The sequence goes on from CAYVQC010000007.1 coordinate 10,930, forward strand.
CACCACAGTGCGGGGGATGGTTACCATTACATCCTCCCAGGCAAACATGAGTTTGTATTTGTTGATGAAAGAATCGATAAAAGCCAGGCCACGGGCTTTGCCGCCCAGCTGGCCATCGCCCAGGCGGGTGTAAATGGCATATTCGTCTATATGACTGGCAATTATGCCCCGGCCTTTGGTTTTGCGGTAATTGGCAATGGTATCGATAAGGTAGCTCCTGATTTCTTCTATATTGTTGAAGTCGTCGGTACTCTTTTGTGCAAACACATGGGCGATGGAAAAAAGTGCTCTTGCCTTGAGCCAGCGCGAAAAGTGGTTGTTAGAGACGTGGTACATGAGCGATTTGCTGTTGATGCGCGAAATTTTCACCTGCAACGAGTGCAGGTTGTTGGCACGGTCAATTTCCACATCGCGGTCTGGATCGCGAAATACAAAATCGCCAAAGCCATAGTTTTCCTTAATGTAGTGCTTAAGCTCTACCAATAGTGTTTTAGAGTATTTGTTGATAAAATTAACTCCCAACTCTTCCATAATGCTGTAGTCCCAATCATCGGATGACTGCAGCAGGATAGGCATTTTGGAACCGTCTTCCCTGATGTGGCGGGCCAGCCTTATGCCTGCTTCCTTATCCTTTTTTCCTTTTCGGTAGTAGGTAATATCGGATATTACTCCCAGCAGGTTGTGTTTGTATTTTTCATACAATTCTACAGCATCGTCGTAGGTCTTGGCCAGGAGGATTTTGGGGCGTGCCCGCATGCGAAGGGTTTTGCGGTGTTCGTTAAGCCCTTCGGTCATCAGTTCGTTGGTTTGTTCAAAAATGGCCTTATAAATGGTGGGGAGATAAGATGAATAGTACCTGATGGAATCTTCTACCAGCAGAATGGCTTGTACTCCCTTGCGGTCGATATCAAAATCAGCATTCATTTTATCTTCAATGAGCTTGATGATGGCCAGGAGTAATCCTGCATTTCCAAGCCAGCAGAAAACGTAATCGATGGAGCTGAGGTCTTCATGGGCCAGTTTCATGGATACCTCGCGCGAGAAATGGGTAAGCACCACGATGGGGATATTGGTGTACCTTCGTTTTACTTTTCTTGCCATTTCAAAGGCATCAATCTTTCCCACATTGAGCATGGTGATTACCAGGTCGAATTTTTTCTTCTCCAGCAGTTCAAAGGCTTTTTCTGAGGTGCTGGCCTGGGTAAACTGGGGTGGGTAGCGAAGGTTTTTGGAGGTATATTCCAGAAAGATTTTCTCGTTGATGCGGCCGTCCTCTTCAAGCATAAAAGCATCATAGTTGGAGCAGATCAGCAGTACGTTGATGATACGCTCCTGCATAAGATCCTGGTAGGAGATCTCACTGAATTCGTGCCTGTCGGTAGAAAAAAGTTCGTTGTATTTGTATTTTGACCGTGATTCGCTGATATGTATGGTGTTATCTTCCATTATCCGGTATTTGATTAGGTTACTTGTTATGAATTGCATTAGCCACTTTCGAAGGGCTGTCGTTGTCTTCAGGAGTTTCATTTTTGGGCAGATACACCAGGGATGCTCTCTTTTTTCCATCCATGATAATCTCCAGGGGTTTGTCGAACCTTACATGTTTGAAATATTGTGTTTGATGAACAGGTTCCATATTGTCCAGTATCTCCCAGTTGATATAATCTATCAGGTCGTTGTGTTTTACGGAAAGGTAACCCACATTCATTGAAATTACATTATGGAAGAAATGTGAGCCCAGCGATGCATCAAGGGGAAAATCTTCCATGCTTACCTCCACGATGATCCGTGCATTAGAGATGTTTGACCACGCTACCGGGATTCCTATAAACCGGTCGCGGGTTCCCCAGCGCCCCGGACCAACCAGAATGTATTTTCTGCCTTCTTCTGCCATTTTCCTGTTGAGTTGTTCTATTTCGTCGCGCATCTTTTCGGTTTTGAGCTTGTCAAACTTTTTCATATCCACGTATATGACATCACTTACGTTGTCAACGATCCCGTTGCCCATACCATTTTCAGAGTAGAGCAACAATCTTTCATTGTCAATCACATCCAGGTTGATATCGCCATTGTTGATATTTTTGATCAGGGGCTTTATCTGCAGGAGGTAGAAAGAAGCCTTTCCTTTTGCATCCCTGGTAAGATCGATGGCAAACTCAATTTCGATGGGCGAGCCCATGGCTTCCGATACAATATCAAGGATCACCTCAATGGTTTTGGCCATAGGGATGTAATCGTATTTCAGGATGTTGGCAAAGTTGATTACCCTGGGGCCTGGTTGTGTAATGCCGGGTATGGTTCGCTCACTGGAGAAGTCATATACCGAGGCTGAATGTTTGAGGGTGCCATGTGCTTCAGCTGCCGAAATTTCCAGTTTCTTCAGCCCGGCATCTTCTCCTTCCAGCAGGTTCAGGTTTTTTTTGCTCATATCGATGGCATAAAAGTGCAGCTGTGAGTTCTTAAACAGGTCTTTGGGGGTATAGATCTCCAGTTGGGGGTGAGCAGGAGAAAAGCGGTAGGTTTTTTCTCCTTCCACCACGTATTTGCCCAGGCCCACAGCAGCTACAGCAAATCCCTCATCGGGTTTCATATAGGAGTATGGGTAGAAGTTATAGGATTGTGCTACGCCGCTTATGTGCGGGTAAAAATACTCTCCATAGGGGTTTCCGGCAACTTCCTGTATCACCACGGCCATTTTTTCTTCCTCCACTTTGTAGTTTACAGCCTGGAAATAAGCCTGGGCAGTGGGAGAGAAGATGGAAGCAAAAACAAGTTTGATGGCATTCATGGTTTGGCGCAACCGCTCTTTGAGGTCGGGGTGGTTATTGGGCAGCAGATAGGTGTCAAATATCCCGGCAAAGGGCTGCATGAGTGAGTCTTCAAACAAACTGGAAGAACGGATGGCCAGGGGTTTGTGCATTACATTGAGGAAGATCTTCAACCGCTTGATAAGGGTGCCCGAGAGATCACCATCAACAAATAACTTTTTGATTTCGTCGTAGTCGGACAGCCCGGTAATCTTTTCGTACAATTTGTTGCGTTGCATGAAAAGTTCAAACTCCTCCGTACCAATGATGGTGGTCTTGGGTGTGCAGATGTTGATGTCGGGCACAATATCGTTGAAGGAGAAATTATTGATGAGCATGTTGATAAATGCCAAACCACGACCCTTTCCTCCCAAGGAACCCAGGGCAAGACTTACTACATTGGTTTCATCCAGCAGTGCCGATTCTTCAAAATTGATCACCTTGCCCCGTAGTCTGTCCTGGATGCACTTTTCAATGATGTCGATCATATACTGACGCACATGACCGGGGCATTCAAAGTCTTCCACCTTTAAGGGTTTTATCTTCTTGGCGATCTGTATCTCGCCCCTTGCCATGAGCCAGTGAGAGAAATGGTTCTTCCTTGCGTGATAAATCAACGATTTGATAGGAATGGATTTTAAATGGGATTGAAACTCTTTCATCGATCTGGCCACCGCAATTTCCTTTCGGCCCTCTTCATCGCGATAAACAAAATTCCCGAACCCAAGATAGTAATTGATAAAGCTTTGCAGATCCTGGCGGAGAGTTTCGGAGTTTTTGTTGATAAAGGTAGATTTCAACAAATAAGCATTGTGGGCATTTTCTGTATCAGACGATTGTAATACGATAGGCAGATCGGGCATTTGCTCTCTGACATAACTTACCAGGCTCAACCCGGCATATTCATCGAGCTTACCATTTTTCTCAAATTTTACATCCGAGATAAGGCACAACAAGTTGTCGCGGTATTTGTCGAAGAGGGTAAGGGCTTCGGTGTAATTGGAAGCGAGCAGTATTTTGGGCCTTACCCGCATTTTCAGGAGCTTGTATGTTTCATCGGTATTTACTTCCTCGATGAGCTGCCGGGTTTGCTCAATAACAATAGAATAAAGAATGGGCAGGTACCTGGAATAATACTTGGCCGAATCTTCTACGAGCAGAATTACCCGTACCATACCAATGCGGATGTCATTTTCCACATTCATACGGTCTTCGATAAACTTCACCATGGCCAGGAAAACATTGGAATCTCCATTCCACACGAAAATCTTATCAATGGAACTGATGGGCTTGTTGCCGTCTTCGAAAAGCCCGATATCGCTGTTGTTGTTGAGCAGCAGGAAGATGGGCAGGTTGTGGTAGATTTTTTTGATGATACGGCTAAGCTGGATAGGAGTGGTTTTATCTACCCCCATCATAACAATTACCATATCGAAATGCTTCTCCTGTAGCTTCTCAAGGGCTTCTTCAGGGGTGGAAACGCCGGTAATACGTGGAGCCGACGACAAGTTGAGCTGGTAATACTCTCCGCGCACCTGTTCGAAAAAACGGCCCTCCTGTTCAATGATATAGGCATCATAAAGGTTGGCTACGAGCAATATCTCTCTCACCTTGTTGGGCATCAGATCATGGTAAATATCACGATCAGAGTGGTGCTTTATGAGGAATTTCTGCAGCAGCTGCCTGCTCATGGCGGCATGGGTCTTTCCCGATTCTGAAGTTTCTTCCTCCGATTGCGAAACTTTTTTGTGCAAAAGTTCTTTCCCGATATAAGTGTTAAGGTAACCTTGTATCAGCGAGCTCAGGTTATTGATAAGGTCACGTTCTTCAATAAGAAACGGGCCTTCATCGCTGTTGGGATGCTTATTGAGATAAAAAACTTCGATGCTGCCTTCTTTAGCATCTATAGTTTCGAAAGATTTTTTCTGGTACCACTGTGTTTCCCTAAACCTTGAGCTGCTTGTAAAACTGTCTTTCCCATATTTAATCCTTGCCACGGCATCATCAGGATACTGCCATGCCGGGGGGAGTATCCTTACAATTTCCTTAAGCATATCGGGTGCGGGTTTTTCCTGTTTCAGAATGGCTGTGGTTTTATTAATGGCACCCAGCTCTTTTAGCCTTTCCCTGGTTTCCGACAAAATCTTCTGTACTTCTTCCTGACTGATGGAGAAATGGGGTAAACCCGGGGTGTCATTACCCTCGGATTTAAGGGGTTTATCATGGGGGGTAAGATCACTTTCTTTCATGCGTTTTGATGGGTTTCTGGGTTTATAGGGGCCTAAAAATAGTAAATATGAGCGATCAGCAGGTCTATTCCCCTGATCTTTTTTGTAAATATTTCTGCAGGTTTGCCGTAACAGCCTCTTTAGTAAAAATAATCCATAAAACCAAGAAAAATAAAAAAAATATTTGTTTTTCATAAAATTTATAAGACAATATAAAATGGATTAAAATTGTCCCAGCCAATCCAATCATTTATTCATTTAAAAAACCAGACAATATGGATGCACAGTTGAAAAAATTCATGGATTATGTAATCGCGAAAAATCCGGCAGAGGCTGAGTTTCACCAGGCCGTTGAAGAAGTTGCAGAAAGCATTCTTCCTTTCCTGGAAGAAAACCCCAAGTACAAGGCTGCCAAAGTATTTGAGCGTATGATTGAGCCGGAAAGGGTTATTATTTTCCGTGTACCCTGGATTGACGATAAGGGAGAAGTACAGGTAAACCGGGGATACCGTATAGAAATGAACAGTGCCATAGGGCCTTACAAGGGAGGGTTGCGTTTTCACCCCACAGTAACCCTGGGTATTTTGAAGTTTCTTGCTTTTGAGCAGGTTTTTAAGAACAGTCTTACCTCGTTGCCCATGGGCGGTGGAAAAGGTGGAAGTGATTTTGACCCCAAAGGAAAATCAGACAATGAGGTTATGCGCTTTTGCCAGAGCTTCATGACGGAGCTTTCGCGGCACATTGGTCCTGATACTGATGTACCCGCAGGAGATATTGGCGTGGGAGGGCGCGAAATTGGTTTCATGTTTGGTCAGTACAAGCGCCTGCGCAATGAATTTACCGGCGTTCTTACAGGGAAAGGGCTGGAGTATGGTGGCAGCCTTATCCGTCCTGAAGCTACTGGCTACGGATGTGTATATTTTGCCCAGGAGATGCTTGCTACCATTAACGAAGGATTTAAAGGCAAAATAGTAGCCGTCAGCGGATCAGGAAATGTGGCCCAGTTTGCTACCGAAAAAGTAATTGAGTTGGGCGGAAAGGTAGTTACCCTGTCAGACTCCTCTGGCTACATCTATGATAAGGATGGTATTGACAGTGAAAAACTGGCCTGGGTGATGGATCTGAAAAACAACAGACGCGGACGTTTGCGCGAATATGCCGACCATTTTGGATGCAAATATGTAGAAGGCGTAAGCAGGCCATGGGCCGAAAAATGCGATATTGCATTGCCTTGCGCTACTGAAAATGAAATCAATGGTAAAGAAGCCAAAACACTTATCGATAATGGTTGTATTTGTGTAAGTGAAGGAGCCAATATGCCTTCAACCCCCGATGCGGTTGAGTTGTATCTCGAGAATAAGATCCTGTATGGCCCCGGCAAGGCGGCCAATGCCGGGGGAGTTGCCACCTCGGGTCTTGAAATGAGCCAAAATTCCCTCAGGCTTTCCTGGACCAGGGAGGAAGTAGATCAGCGCCTGCATAATATTATGATCAATATTCATAAGGCCTGCGTTGAATTTGGCAAAGAGGGTGATTTTGTGAATTATGTAAAAGGTGCTAATATTGGCGGTTTTGTAAAAGTTGCCGATGCCATGATAGCACAAGGTTACGTATAACGTTTTTTTGTTTGTAATTATAAGGTGATGAAAGGCTGCTCGCCAGAGTATCTTACCGGGGTGGGCAGCCTTTCTTATTATTGTGGTGGCAAATGCGAACTCAAACGAAGCAAAGCAGGGGTTGCAGAGAAGATGCTGCAGGGCAAGATCTATTTGAGCCGCCCATGATATTTTTTCAGGTAATATTTACAAAAGGAGTGAAAAAGGTTGATGTCGTCCTTGTTAAGCAGATTTAATCTTTCCATGATGCGTGGATAGATAAGGTTGTCGGGGTGCAATTCCACATCAGCAAGGATTTGTTGGGCCTTTTGCCTTACAATGGGAAATTCTGCCTTTACCGGCTCTTTGGAAATTTTTTTCTTCCACGAAAGGGTAAGCTTGCTCAGGTACGTGGCATACACCATAACGGATTGTGCCAGGTTTAGAGAGGGATACTTACGGTACATGGGAATGGTGGTGAGCAAATGGCATTGTGCAAGCTGTTCGTTGCTGAGCCCTGATTCCTCGCTGCCAAAAACAATGGCCACTTTTTCAATGGTATTGCCCTTTTCCAGGATTATATCCGGCAGTTCTTCCACCGGATGGTAGGTTTCGGCCACATTTCTCTTTTTGGCCGTGGATCCTACCACCAGGTCGATTTCTTCAACAGCCTCCCCGAGGGAGGGGAAGATCAGGGCATTTTCCAGTATATCGTTAGATGCGTGGGCAGTAGCCCTGGCTTTATCGCCAAGGTGGTTTGCAATAGGGGCAACCAGGTAGAGGTTAAAAATACCCATGGTTTTAAGAGCCCTGGCAGCGGCTCCTATGTTTTCTTCGCGTGCGGGGTTGGCCAACACAAAAATAAGTTCAGGCAATGCTATACAAATTTAGGGTTTGTAATGATCAAACCAGTTCAATGGTGCAAAGATAAGAAATGGGTTTATTTGAAAAGATTTACTCAAGAGTAGCGTTGCATCATTACCTTATTGTATCGGTCCCGGATGGCTTTGAGCTGGTCCAGGGTAAGATTTTCGCGGTAAACCCTTACCAGTTCGTTGATCATGCCGTTTTCCATAAAGGCTGCCCTTGCGGCATCGAAAAACAACAGATTGGTGTCGTATTTAACCTCCAGGGTAATGGCCTTGAAGTCCTCCCAGGTAACATAGGTGGGTATAGTGAAGTAAGCGCGGTGCAGGTTTGCTTCTTCAAGATACAATCCAGCATCCGTGGGTACAAAACGGAAGAATTTGTTGAGGCTGATTATACCCATTTGGTTTTTGATTCTGCGGCCATTTTTTTTGAGCCTGATTCCCAATTGCTCAAACATCTCCTGAACTGCATGAATCTGGTTGTAGCGCTTCAGGTTATGCATACGTATTACACGCAAATGTTCATTGCCCACAGCAATGGTGCCGGGAGCAGCATCCAGGTGTGTATAGCAACTGGCTCTTATGGTTTGCAAAACGCGAAAGATTTGTTCCTGGCTATAATACTGATCCAAAACCCAATACAGGTATTCAGGTTTATCTTCTCTGAGCTGATCGGCATAATATCCAAAGAAAGGTGCATTAGACTCAAGGATGTTTATTTGAAGATCCAGATTGTCATCAGTAATGGTAGAAAGAGGCTCTTCCTTGGTGAGCCAGCCGTATTTTTCAATAACCTTTTGCGATGGTGCAGCTTCCATAATGCCTTGTTTTTATCTTTTAGCAGCCTTAAAGGTAGGTTAAAAATGTGGAAAAAGCAATACAAGAGCTCACTTTGATCCCTTGTATTGCGCATGTCTTTACTTATTCTGTTTTGTGCCAGTGAACATCCATTTGAGGAAAAGGAATATTAAGACCTTCAAGGGCAAAAGTTTTATAGATCTTTTCATTCATGTCTAAAAACAAGTCCCCGAAATCTTCAGCTTTTGTCCAGGCTCTCACAGTTAAATTTACAGAGCTATCGGCCAGTTCGCCCAAAGCAACAAAAGGTTCCGGGTCTTTTAACACTCTGTTATCTTCGTTCAATAGCCTAAGAATTACCTCTTTCGCTTTGTCATAGCTATCGCCGTAGGCAATGCCAAAGGTCCAGTCGGCCCGGCGAAGCGGCTTTACCGAATAATTGATTAGTGAATTGGTTGCCAGCCCACTGTTGGGAATGATAATGGTAACATTTTGTGGAGTTTTCAGATAGGTAACAAAAATCTGGATCTCCTCCACTGTACCTGAATGCCCCTGTGCCGTGATGAAGTCACCCACTTTGAAAGGCTTGAAGATCAGGATGATGACCCCGCCGGCAAAATTTTGTAATGTGCCCGATAATGCCAAACCAATGGCCAAACCTGCGGCAGCCAAAATGGCAATAAAAGAGGTCATTTGTATTCCTACCATCCCCATTACACTTACCACCAACAATACCTTGAGAAGTATTGACACAAGTGACTTAAGAAAGGGTTTCAGGGAAACATCAATATTTCTTTTTTCCAATGATTTACCAAACCAACTTGTAAACCATCCAATTAACTGCAAACCCACCAGAAGGACAATTATAGCACCCACAAATCGAGGGGCATATTCCCAAACCATAACCATCAATTGATCAGCATAATTTTCCATACATCGAAGAATTAAGTTTTAAAAATATTAAATCTATCAAATATAACTAAAAATATTGCTGATTGGCGACAAAAAAAGCCCCAAACCATGATTTGGAGCTTTTTATCATATTTTATGCAAAGGTATTGGTAAAGGGACTTTACTGGCCTTCGTAAAGTTTTACATTGTCTACCCTGAAATTTCCTGTTTGTCCGTTGGAATTGCTTCCTTCGTATCTCCAGGCAATGTAAGCAATACCTTCGAAGGCAGAAAGGTCAATAAAGCCTGAATGAACCCATTCGTTATCGGGGGAAGAGCCATCAGCCAGTGTTGCCTCCAGCGTTTGCCACTGGGCTGTTTCGATGTTGTTGCCATCGTAGTCAGTACTGATGAAAAGACTAAATCCGGGATGGGTGTAAAAAGCCTGTGCTGATTCAAATTCAAATACCGGATCGGTCATGGCATCAAGGTCGATGGGTGGAGTAATAAGCCACATGATATTTGTATCATCGTTGGAGTTGTATGCAGTTGCCTGCGCATAGTGGTTGTCCTGGAAAGTACGGCATATCCATATCCTGCTTCCATCCTGTGCAATGGTAGACCATCCGTTTTGATTGATGGTACCGTGGTCTTCATAAGACTGAAAATCCTCATCAATAGAAGTAACTACATCAGGGTCTGTACCATTCTCATCTTCGGGCCAGTATTCGCTCGCATCCCTTAGGCCGGGATTGGAACCAAAATAGTTTGCCAGCCTACCCCTGATTTTTACGTAGGTTCCAAGTCTGTCGCCATTATCTACCAGGTTGAGGGCATTTCTTACTTCGCCGGCAGGCAGTTGCACATACAACAGTGCATTGAGGGCTGTTTCATCGGGCGATTCGGCCAACAGCAGGTTGGAGTTGGTTTGAAACGGGGGCGCAAAAGTTTCCTGGAAAGGATCAGATGATGTTTCCATCACCCCTACAATGTATCCTTCCACCCAGGCATTTTCGTCAGCCTGGTTGTTGATGGCATAGGCAACATTGTAAGGATCTTCAAAAGTTCCTGTTCCGCTCTCGCCTGTGTTAATTATACATCTTTCATTGTCCATATCCAGTTCCCGGGGATCGCGGATGACCAGCTGCCAGGTATCGTCGTACTGACTTACAATGGCAATGAGGCTTCCATTTCCTTCAGGAATAAGGTCATCGGCAAAGTCGGCATAGCCACTTGAGCGTACAATAATCTGGTTGTTTTCACAATCTTGCAGCGTTCTGTTCATGCTTTGCTGATTGGCAGCATCGGCCCAGGTGGATCCCAGTTCAGAACTTAAAAACTGTACATTGGAAATTTCTACCAATTGTGCCTGGTGATTTCCTTCCAGGATCTGGGGTATGGTAACCAGTTCGGGCTGCATATACTTGTCACTTTCCTGGATGACTACATTGGAGGAGCCATCAATAGAGTCAAGCTGAAGCATATTGCGAAAATAGCTTAGTACCCCCCCTTTCAGGGCAACCCTTATGGAGTCGCCCACTTCGATATCAGCGCTTACATGCATGCGCATGTTGATGCCTGCTGTAGCATCCTGGATGTAGGCCTGCCGGTAAATGTTGCCATTTTTTTCGTCCATGGTTACAACGGCAAAGACCTGTTTGCCAGAGTTTTCAAACCGGTAGGTTTGCCCGGAAGTGATCATTGCGCGCAATTCTGCCAAGGTGATAATGCTGTCAGGAGAGAGGGTTTCAATAGGAGGAATATCCTGTTCTTCTGTGTTGCAATTGGCCAGCAAAAGGGAGACTGCCACCAACGACATTACTTTGAATATATTTTTGAGAGATATCATAACTTATTTCTTTTGGATGGTAAGGTTCCTGTTAAGGCGTTATTATTCAATATCATTTAGGTTGCGGATTACAATCTGAGGATCGTCAAATACACTTACAATGGCGGTAATACTCACTGCTTCCGAGGGAATTTGTTCTCCGGAAAAACTTGCCTGTGACCGGGTGTACATGGCAATGCTGCCGGTACTGTCTGTTACCGTTTTTTCGCCATTGTAGGTAGTACCTCCGCTAATGGTGGCATTTTCAATGGTTACCAGCTTTCCTTCCATGGTATCCATGTTTTCAAGTATGTTGCTGATGGTGGTAACCTCGGGCTCGGGAAAAATACCGGTTTCAAGCAATTCGGCATTTCCTGTGGGAATATTGTTAATTTGCAGCAAGCCTCTGTAGGTTGACAATTCTGCGTTGCCTACAAAGATTCTCACTTTGTCGCCAAGGTTCAGATTATGGCCGGAAGAAAATCTGAGGGCCATACCGCCACTATCGTCCTGAGCAAAGGCATTGCTTGATGCCACATTCCCATTGTCATTATCAGAGGTAATCACTACTTCTATTGACTTTCCTTCAGGAACAGTATTGGCACCGTCGTTAAAAAGGCTCCGCAGTTCGGCCAGGGTGATCAGATCGGCTTCGCCGGGATCGTATTCTCCTACATACTCCAGGTCTTCAAGGCTTCTCAGCTGCAATTGTACGCCATTGTAGTAGGAAGCAATGGCAACAACATTGTAGATACCGCCGGTAACAGGGGTTTGTGCAAAGCTGGCCCAGTCGTAGGTACGCATAATTACAGAGGCTGTGCCATCCGTTACATTAATATTTCCTGCCCACGAATTTCCTGGTGGAATAACCACATTTTCGATATAAACCAGTGTTGATTCAAACGATTCGAAGTTCTCCACCATATTGAGCATTGTGGTGGTTTGGGGATCGGGAACAGGTGCATCACCCAGCACATAGCCATTGCCAAGGGGTATATTGTTGATCTGCAGCAAGCCTTCAAAGCGTTCAATGGGAAGGTTTCCTAACATAACCCTCAGGTTGCTGCCAAGTTCGAATTCATGGAAGCTGGCAAAACGCAGGGCAATTCCATCGCCATTCTCATCCATGAGGAAGAGGTTTTGTCCGGGATGATTTTCATGAACCTGGTCAGAGATCACAACTCCTTCCAGCCTTCGATTGGCGGGTACTGTAAAGATACCTTGTGATTCAAGTTCCCTGATGTCGGCAATGGTAATAGGCTCCATGTCTTCACCCGGAATGGGGCATCGATCTCCCTGGAGCTGAACCTCATCAATATCTCTGATAAAGAGTTGTTTCTCATCGCGAAACTGCGCCAGGATAGCTACAATACTGCCGTTTCCTTCGGGGATGGTGTCGTCGGCAAAACTGGCATACCCGCTTGTCCTTACAATGATCTCATTGCCTTCACAGTCGCGGAGGATACGGTTTTCGGAGAGCAATTCCTCTTTGTTGGCATAGGTTTCGCCCAGTTCTGACTGGTTAAATTCTACACCTTCAAGCCGTATGAGCTTAGCCTGGTAGGCAGGATTGCTCAGAAGGGTATTGATATCGGTAAGTTCGGGTTCTACATGCACCTGGGTGGCAAGTTTTGTTATATGATTACCCACATGCAGTGAATCAATCTGTAGCATGTTTTCGTGGGCATTGATGCGGGTACCGTTGAGGTTTATCCTTACCGAGTCTCCTTCATACAATCCGCCGGGGGAAAGGATTCTCAGGCTGATGGCAGCAGTATGGTCCTGCAGAAAAGCCGTTCTGTATATATTTCCAGAAGAGCCATCCATGGTAATTACTCCTGTTACAGAAAGATTTTCATTGACCCTGATGGGGTCGGGGCCCAGGTCCTGGTAAAGCTGTCGCAGGTCAGCAATGGTATGTACTTCGCCTAAGGGGATTTCGAGTGGTTCGGGTTTTTCAAAGTCATGATCCACGCAGGCATTGAATAACAGCAAAACTGCTACTGCAATAAAATTTATCCGTGATAATTTGTGAATTATATTTTTCATTATGATATGTTTTGCATTGAGTAAATGTTCTTTTTTTTTACGGAAGGAAAGCCTATACCATCACATCCTGAAAGAAAGATTGATGAAGAAGGTTCTTCCGTAGAGGTAGAAATATTTTGAGGGGAAGCTGTCGATACTGTTGCTGTCGTACCTGAGTTGTTCAAAGCCTCCCATGGCAAATTCCCTGTTATCAAGAACATTGCTGACGCTCATATTAAGGTTGATGAAGTATTCCCTGCGGATTCGCCAGGACTTTCCACCGAAAACATCGAGGGTAATAGCGGACTGCATTTTTTCCTGGTCTATAACCTGCTGCCAGCCCGGATCGGTATCTACAAAACCACTTATGGCTTCGGCGGTGCGACGGTCAGGATTGATGTCGATATAAATATCGTCGAAATAATTGAGGTTGGTACCAATGAACCAATACCTGGAAGAATTGTACCTAAGGCCTGCTGAAGCGGCGGTATGTGTTAGTCCACCCACTTTATAGTTTTCCCAGTATACTGTTCTTTCCTGTGCAAGGAGTTCACGGTCGTTGTCGCGGGTAATATTTACTGTGGGCCTGCTGGAATAGACATAATCTCCGGTACCGCCCACCAGGGAGAGTTCTAAAGAGGGGGAGAGCTTGATATCCATGCCCAGTTCAACACCCATATGCGTTTGGTCAACGCCGTACATGTTGTAGTTTACGAAAGTACGATACTCCTCATGGTAGAAACTTCTGCTCCAGGTTTTATCCCTAAAATCGGTATAAAACAGTGTGAGACGCGATTTAATGAAGGGGCTTCTTATGAGATAGCTTACATCGCCCGACATAATGGTTTCATTATTGAGAACGGGCACCAGGTCGTCACGCACTCTGGCCGAAATGTATGCATTGCGGAAATAGGGTGCACGGGTCAAATAGGCAGCATTGGCAGTGAAATAGTGCCTCCCGGTAAATTTAAAGGTAGTTCCCCCTTTTAGGCCAAAGTTGGTAAAATTCTGCTTTTCACTTTCTCCCAGTGAATTGTCGGGGAATCTTCCATTTCTCATATGCCCGGTACGCCAGAAGGTTGTTTGTGATACATTGGCGGCCAGGTAAAAATCCCATCGGGGCAAAATCCAATTGCTCTGGGCAAATAGGTTATATTCGTTGATATTCCCTGTATAGTCATAACCAAAAGTATCACCCTCTGTCACCAGTCTGTTGGGATTATCAAGGTCATTTTGGGCAAAATCAGGGTCATCGGCATCTCTCAGGGCAAACTGGTCAATATCCAGCCACCAGTCGCCTCCCAGCAGGTCGTCAACCAATTTGTACTGTCGTGTTTTGGCCAGTGAAACATTTATTCCACCGCTTAGAGTAGTTGTGGGGTTTAGATTTGCTTTTGCAAAACTGTTGAACACAAACTGGCTGCGGTCATTGCGACGGGATTCTACCATGTAGATGGACCGGTTTCCTGTAACACTGTTCCCTTCAATACCATTTACATCGGTTTGGGTAAAGAGGTTTTTCATATTGTACTGGTACATCTTATCCCAGTTGAGTTGGGTGAAAGTAGGATCGTTGAGCCACAGCTCAGTGAATTTATTGAAATTGTAAGGATCATCCTGGTAATAGCTGGGCAAATATCTGTAATAATCCGGGCGGGGATCATGGCCTTCAAAGGAAAAAACCGGCAGGCCGCCTTCTCCTTCATTGGAAGGCTTGTAAGCATCAGTCCAGTTCAGTGCAGTGGAGCTTCCCTTTCCAAAGGTATACCCTGCAGAGGTTTGAATATGAATATCGGGAGTAACATCAAAGTAATGGTTAAGCATGAGCCATGGAGTATGATAGCTGTTCACCCTGGCATTTCGTTTTTTACCGTTTTGAAAACCCCAGTTGGGATTATAGTAGTTGTTACCGGTAAGATTGTATGCTTCCTGGGTAGCTACACCGGGTCTGCCGGTAGTTGATGGTGCCCCAAAAGCGATGAAACCGATGCTGTGTTTGTTGTTGAGTTTTCTTTCGGCAGAAACAAAATATGCCCAGGCATCATAAAAAGTACCTTCTACATACCCTTCCTGCGCCAGGCGACGTGAACCACTAAGGGTTAGGGCCCAGCCATTGTCCTGCATTCCGGTGCTGTGGGTAAACATAGCCCTGTGAACATAAGAACGGTTGGAATTAGAATAGGTAAGTCTTGTTGCATTGCTATAAAGCGATGCACGGGTTGTAATATTGGTAGCTCCGCCAAGGTTACCGAAGTTTTCAGGCGAATGGCCTATACCATTGTAAGATACAGTCATGCGCATGGCATCATTGAGGCCACCCCAGATGGAATAAAACGGGCGTCCTGTTTCGGGGTCATTTACCGGGATCCCATTGATCATCACCATGGTATTCTCATTTTGGTATCCACGGATACGATAGCGGGCCACACCAAAATTGTATCCGGCTGTTGAAACGTAAATATCGCGCGATCCTTGTAAAAGGCTCGAAATGTCCTGCGATTCATTGTCTTCTTCAATATCTTCTATACTGATGACAGGAAGTTCTGATTCCCTGGTACGTTCTATTTCCAGTGTATCAGCCTGTTGTTCTTCGGCAGGGGTTTGTGAAAACAAGAAGCTGCCAGACAAAAGCAGAATTGCAGATAGAATGAAAAATGTTTTATTCATAAAGCGTTTTGTTGATAAATTGATGTTTGATTGTGATTACCGGGTCGGGACAGTGTGCCCCGATCCTGTTTGTAAGAAGTTTGGGCAGATAGGATTGGTCAAATAGCATATTATAGTACTTCAGCCCGGGATTATTTTCATCATGGAGGGTGGCTGCTAATGACCTATCGTATGTATAATTATTTAATTGCAATACGTAATGACTATACGTTATTTTTTTATTGAGGATAAAAGAAATACCTTTCCTGTAAAATGCTTAATTTTGGGGGCTCCAAAATTAAGGAATTCTTTGAAATAAAAAACCAGTTTTAATAGTTAATTAAAGGATTGGGTTTTGCAACTCATATTGGGTTGGCAAAATCCCTTGCTATATTTTAAATTCAATTACCTGTAATAACTTAACAAATGAAAAAAGTTCGAAGTCTGATATTGCTGCCAGGTCTTGTATCTGCTCTGTTTATTATAAACATCTTATCCGTAAGGGGACAGGAATCAAGCCCGGAGAATAGTGTTGTTCCCATATGTGTAGCCTATTATAATGTTGAAAACTTATTTGATACTATTCACCAGTCGGGGAGTGCTGACGCTGAATTCACTCCGGAAGGAGCCAATGTTTGGAATACCAAGAAGTACAATGAAAAACTTGACCGGTTGGCGCAGGTTCTCTCCCTGATCGGAAAAGATCTGACACCCGACGGGCCAGCAGTAGTTGGTTTATCAGAGATTGAGAATGAATCGGTAGTATGGGATCTGGCAGGCCAGGAAAGGATTAGCGACAGAAACTACCAGGTATTATTTGTTGAGGGGCGCGATCGCAGGGTGCATAATGCTTTTATGTATAACCCAAAATACTTCGAGCCTACTCATGTTACTTCAACACCGGTTCTAATGGAAGAAATTCCTGACTTCCGCACACGTAATCACCTGGTAATATCGGGGTTGTTGCTGGGAGAACCCGTTTATTTTATTGTATCGCACTGGCCCTCACGCTCAGGGGGAGAGGCAAGGAGCAGGCCCAGGCGGATTGCCGCAGCCCAGGCCACAAGGGCAACCATCGATTCCATACAATCAATTGACTCTGATGCAAAGGTCATTCTTATGGGCGACCTTAACGATGACCCCACCGATATTAGTGTTTCAAGATACCTCAATAGCGGTGGTAATAAAAGACATCTTAAAGAATCCCAGCTTTTCAATCCTTTTGTTGATTATGCCAAACGTGGTATAGGTACACTTGCCTACCGCGATTCCTGGAACCTCTTTGACCAGATCATCTTTACACAATCATTGCTTGATGCCGATAAAGGTATTCGCTATCATAAAGCCGATATCTTTAACAAGCCCTTTCTGCGTCAGCAGGAGGGAAGGTTTAAAGGCTATCCCTTCAGAAGCTTTGGTGGGGGAGTATATCTTGGGGGGTATAGTGATCACTTTCCCGCCTATATCATTTTACTTAAAGAAATAAAATAAGGTTTATGCCCAGGACTCTGATTGCAAAAATGCAGGAAAATCCGTTGTTTTTAAAAAATGCAGCAGCAAATAAAAACAACAGAAAGAAAAAAGCAAAGTATAAGAAAATCTCTTTCAAAATTACTGATGCCCAGAAAGAAGCGCTGGAAATATTATGCAAAAGGCAAAAGACCACGCCTGTTCGTTTTCTCAAATCAGTGATCAAAAAACAAACGGCCCGCTATCGATCAGCCCCGCAGCCTATAAGCTATGTTACTGAAAACCAGCTCCAGCTATTTGAAGTCGAAGAAGCCGGTCAAAATGTGTCCAAGACCCAAAAGAGAAGATAAGCTTACGGTCATGGATCAGATTTGTAAAGTTTAGTTTGGTAACCGACATGCCTTGCATAATTTGGGATGATAATTCTTAGTGCGACAGTTGTATTTATTTAATATCCCAATTTGACAATTTTTTTAAAACATCGATTATCGGATTGATAAATTGGTTAAATTTGAAGAAAAATAATCCGAATTAATACTGTTTTTAATTCAATTCATGATACCTGCCAGCTTACTTCCATTTTTCGCCTCCCCACATATTTTGTGTTTGTTATTATCCGATAACGCCATGGAATCAACCATTAAGGGTTTATCAACAAATACTGGATCGGTTCCTGGATTATTGTTGTTTTTAAACCTGGAACCCGGATACCTTTTGTTTTTACTTGTCTTTTTACTGGTATTGTCAGTTCTTTTTGTTGGTAAATTAATCTGGGACAATTCATTAAAAAAAGCATCAAACAGAAAACTCTCAGAATATATTGCCTCGCAATCCCAAACGCAGAAATCCACAAACTACGAAATTAAAAGTGATGTTGACCAGCAAAAGAAGCAGACCGGAGTCTCCGGCAGCACACTGGATAAGGAAACAAGTGGAGTTTCAGACCACACAAGCAGAAAAATTCCTGATATACCTTTTCATTATCGCCAAATCATTACGAGCGATGATTTTGCCAGGTTGTCAGAATTATTCGACGATTTCATTATTGAATTTGACAACCGCGGGCAATTGCTTTTCACCAACAATGCTTTTCAAAAATTCGTTGCAAAAGCTGGCCTCGACTATGATCCGGGGAAAAAAACTTCTCTTTACGATTATCTGCATCCTGATTACATTGCATCTTTGAAAAATGAGTTGCAAAGAATAGCTGTTGACGAGCAGAGAACGCATATCACAGAAATCAGGTTAAAAGCTCCTGAAAATCTCATTTTCGAAGCTTATTTTTTCCCCACTATCAAAGATGGAAAGACTATATCTGTTAAATCTGTGTGGGTTGATATTACAAATATCCTCCAAAAAGAAGATACCATAAGCATTCTGGATGATGTAGTAAGAAATATAGGTTTGGGTATAAATGTTTTCAGTCAGAAAAAAGCAGGAGATCCTTTCAGTTTTACACTTGAGATGATCAATGAAGCATCAGGCCATATGCTTAGGTTTTCATCTCCCGAAAACGTTGGAAAGCAAATAAAGGATGTTTCGCCTCTCTTAATACAAAACAAAATCCATCTTAAATTTCAGCAGGTATTAAGTACACAAACTCCTTATGAAATTGATGATTTTCATTACCAGCCAGACCTAACCTGGAAAGCCAAAACACTTAGCATCAAAATTTTTCCCATTCCGGAAGACCGTGTCGTTATGCTTATGGAAGATATCACTGGCAGGAAAAGTGAGGAGCAGAAATATAAAATGACGAGTTTTGGTATTGAGAACGCCGGCGACATGATTTTTTGGATTGATGAGAATGCCAGGTTTCTTTTTGCTAATGGCACATCAGCAAAAAAGTATGGGTACTCTAAGGAGAAGCTTCTGGAAATGTCCCTCACTGATATTGACTCCAGGATTACAATGATGCAATGGTTTGAGCTGGTTCAAATCCTTGAAAACAAGTCTTCCCTAACCATGGAATCAATCAATAAAACACGTGATGGAGAGGCCTTTCCTGTGGAGGTTTCTATAAATAAACTCGTGTTTGGGGGAAAGAAGTATTTTCTGACTTTTATCAGAGATGTGAGTGAACGAAAACGAAACGATGAGCTGGAGCAGAAGATCCAGGTAGCACGAAAGTCAGCAGCACTGAAACAACAATTCCTGGCCAACATGAGCCACGAAATCCGCACCCCCATGACAGGTATAATGGGAATGACCTCACTGCTCATGCGCACCAATCTGAGCCCGGCCCAGGTTGAGTATGTAAGGAATATTAAGATCTCCTCAGAGAACCTGCTGAATATAATCAACGATGTTCTTGATCTTAGTAAGATTGAGGCAGGAAAAATGGAGCTCAAGCCTAACCGCATTTACTTCAGGGAGTTTGTGAAGGATATTAAAGAGATGTTTCAGCACCAGGCACAAAGCAAGGGTCTGCGCTTCACAACTTTTGTTGAGCCCCGGGTGCCTGCGGTACTTGTTGTTGATGATCATCGGCTGAAGCAAATAATTAACAATTTACTTTCCAATGCCTTCAAGTTTACTGATGAAGGGGAGGTGTCTGTAAGGTTTGAGGTATTGCGCAGAGATGATAAAGAAGTTTTGATCAAATGCCATGTAAAGGACAGCGGGATGGGTATTGGCGAAGAAAATCAAAAACAGATCTTTGAGAAATTTACCCAGATTGATACTTCACAGATCAGACCCTTCGAAGGAACCGGGCTGGGGCTGGCCATTTGCCGCGAACTAACCCATCTGATGGGAGGAGAGATCAGTGTAAAAAGTGAATGGGGCCAGGGAAGTATTTTTAGTTTTTCTTTTGTAGCCGGATATGATGAAGACGAAACCATTGAGCCTTCAGAAAAGAAAAAGAAAGACTTTATTGACCTAAAGCTTAATGTACTTCATGTAGAGGATAAGCTGTTGAATCAAAAAGTAGTGGGATTTATCCTGTTCAATGCTGGCTGCAATGTCGACTTTGTGAAAAATGGCCAGGAAGCCATTGACTATTATGCACCCGGCAAGTACGACATCATTCTTATGGATATTCAAATGCCTGTAATGGACGGTATTACTGCCTACAAGGAGCTAAAAAGGCTCTATGGAGATAAATTGTGCCCGGTAATAGGACTCAGTGCCAATGCCCTTGAGGGTGATGCACAGAAATATATGTCGTTGGGTCTCGACGATTATATAATCAAACCTTTTCAGCCTAATGTACTCTACGAGAAGCTAATAAAATGGGGAGGAAAACTCAAACAGCAGTAATAATGTTTCTCTACCTAGCCGGGATTCCAGAAAAGTAACCCTAAAATGCAGGAAAACAGGTTGTTGTGTATTGGCGGGATTTTTTTTGTAATTCTCTTTTCAGAAAATAAAAATGTAGTATATTTGCACTCGCATTTAAACGGTGGCCATAGCTCAGTCGGTTAGAGCATCAGATTGTGGTTCTGAGGGTCGTGGGTTCGAATCCCATTGGCCACCCAGGCAAAAAAAAAGAGGCTGTTTTTTAACGGCCTCTTTTTTTTTAAGTCATTTTGTGTTATTCAATTGTATACCGCAATGTTAAGCCCCCTGAAAACCAAAATTGCGTAACCCCCAGAATGCTAAATGCCGGTGTAACGTCAAAACCAATACTTACAGGTATGTCTTCCAGTTTGTATTCAATTCCTACAACCCCCATAACACCCACACTCAAAAAGTTTCCGGTTTGTTCTGCGCCAAACCATGGACTGTATACACGGTCGTAGAAACCAAGATTTGCACCCGCTCCGTAATACCAGTTCATACCTGGGGTTTCAAAAGCAAGCGTGTGCTTCTGATACATTCCCGCAATCATAACCCCCCGGTAGTGAGTGGCCAGCACCCCTTCAAGGGCATCTGTTTCTGAAATAAAATGTTTTATGGACAATCCGCTAAACCATCCGCCACGTACCCCAATACCGGTTCTGTAATCCTGTGCATTTACACTTATGATACCGGCTAAAAATATCAATGAAACAATCGTCAGTTTTTTCATAAAATTTCAGTTTAAAAGAGTTTGAATATTTGTATTTGTTTGATCACTATGTTTTAAGAAATTGCAATTTAACAATAATAAATTAAATATCCAAAGTAAAAACAACTCATACGGGGTTTTGAAGACTGACTTTGCAATAGGGCCGCTGAGTTATCAGGGGGGAAGATACAACCATGTCCAAATGGGGTAATGATCGGAATAGTTATGCTTGCCGGTGGTAAAATTGTATGGGGTAAACTCATCAGAATGAAAAATATAATCGATTCTGAGTCCGGGAATATTGCTGATGTAGGTTTGTCCCATTCCGGATCCGCTCCCGAATGCGTCTGACAGGTGTCCTGAAGCTTTTCGGTAAGCCCAGGAAGCAGGAATATCGTTGAAGTCACCGGCCAGAACTACCGGATACGGGCAGCTTTGGATATGCTCCATTACCGTTTCAACCTGAGAAGCTCTGTGGTTAAATGCTTTTCGCATGCGATTGAGAATTCGCTGCCCACCTTTTTTAAAGGATTCGGTATCGAAGTTGGGGCCGGGGTTGGAAATGCTTTCCACAAACACATAATCTTCGGGGCTCAACCCGATAGACTCAAAATGAACATTATAAACCCGAATGGTATCGCTACCGATCTTAATATCGGAATAAATACACAAATTGCCCATTTGTGTCGGAAATTCAATCTCACCCTTGTTTACAATAGGATATGCTGAAAAGGTTGCCAGCCCGAAAAAATTGATGTTTCTGGATGATTTGTTAAACACTATATGAACGCGGTTTGCCTTCACCAGCAATGGCAGGGTGTCAAGGGTTTTAAATTTTCCTGTTGCATCGTGCACGAACTCCTGGAAACAGATGATATCGAATTCTTCTTCCTGCAGAAATCTGAAAATATTGTTCCTTTCAGTAAAATTCAATTCCCAGCGGGGTCCATAGTTATACAGATCAAAAACCTTCACATTGTAGCTCAAAATTTTAATGTTTTTTCCTTCTTGCGGCAGAGGCTTATGGGTGTGGTTGAACTGAATGAAGCTTTGCACATGTTCCCATCCTATAAGAATGGTCAGCAACGAAATAAGAAAATAGGCTTTGAACCGGATCAGCCAAAACAGCACAAACAAAACATTGACAACAAATAAGACGGGATACAGAAAACCGGCAAAAGCAAAGGGCCAGAGGGTGGCCGGATTGACCAACACACCCAGGTACACCAGCAGAAGGCCTGCTACAGCCAATGAATTGAAAACCAAAAATATTCTGGTTGTTAGGGATTTGCCTGATTTTGTTTTCACACCTAAATGACTTTTAGGTTTATTCTTTGTCGCTCATTTTAAACAGGAGATCTTTCTCTTCTGTTGTAAGGCTTTGGTAGCCATGTTGCGAGATTTTATCAAGGATTTTATCCAGTTTTTTCTGGTTCTCGGCTCTCTGCCTGTTGTATTCCTCATCAGAAACAGGTCTCTGGCTATTGTACCTTACACGCATCCTGGGGCGTGGTTTAAATATTGCTGTAATTGCACTCACCCATTTACCCAGGAACTTAGCCGGATCTTTTCCGGTTTTGAGGATCGAAATGTAAAGAAACCCCCATAAGGCCCCGCCCAAATGCGCCAGGTGCCCGCCCGGATTACCCTGGTCAATACTGATCAGGTCTATTACAACAAAAAACAGGGCAATATATTTCAATCTTATCCTTCCGATCAGAATAAGGGGTAGTTCAAAGTTGGGGCGATAAGTGGCAATAGCTACAAAAATAGCCAGTACTGAGGCTGATGCACCTATGGCTGCTGCAATGCCCTTTACACTTCCGAATACCGGGAAAATATTGTACGACACAATAAAAAACAATGCCCCCATCAAACCACCAATCAGATAGGTACCCGTCATTCTTTCTTCACCCAGAAAATCGCGGAATATTCTACCGCCAATATACAGCATAAGCATATTGAAGAAGATGTGAAAGAAATCCAGGTGAAGGAACATGTAAGTAACAAGTGTCCATGGGCGGCCCAATATGGTTTCAGGGTTGGAAGAAACTCCAAACCAGTGGATTATACCCTCATAAGCGGGAGAGGCATTGGAGAGAAAAAAGATTACCCTAACAATGCCGGCAATTACAAATATGACAACGTTTATCCCTATAAGTCGGGAAAGCACTGATCCCTTTACAAAAAAATTCTTTATTTCTTCCCAGATTGATGATTGCATATGAATGGGTTATTGCATTAAAGTTAGTACAGCTTTCCCTTACTTTTCCAATATTTGATCAGTAGATACCCGATTATCATCCCACCAAGATGGGCAAAGTGAGCAATATTGCTTCCCGGGCGCGAAAGTCCCAGGTAGAGTTCAACAGCACCGTAAATCATTACAAAATATTTGGCTTTAATAGGAATGGCAAAGAAAAGATAAATCAAAGAATTGGGGAACATCATACCAAATCCCAGTAATATGCCAAAAACAGCTCCCGATGCACCCACTACAGGAATGTAATACTTCATTAAATAACTACGCAGAAGAGATTCGGAAGTGCCGGGTAAGATCTGGTATTGTCCACTGTTTAAAAATGTCCTCAGATCAGAAGCCGAATAACCCGCGGTCAGTAATTCACTTTTTACTACCTGCATTTCAATATAGTTGACCCCCAAATACAAAATCGCAGCCCCTAATCCGGTAATCAGGTAATAGGTAAGAAATCGTTTTGGGCCCCATACATTCTCAAGTACATTGCCAAACATCCACAAGGCAAACATATTGAAAAAAAGGTGAGTAAAGCCCCCATGCATAAACATATGGGTGACAAACTGATAGGGCTCAAACCTGGGCGATCCGGGCATATACAAACCCAACTCCTGTATCAGGTCTATATTGAATGCCATACCCAGCGAGAGGGTTGCCAGAAAAAATAATCCGTTAATGATCAAAAGATTTTTTACTACAGGGGGTAAAATGGTAAATCCGCCAGGTCTGAATTGTTGCATGTATAAAAAATTTAAATCGTATCAACAAAAATAACAAGTATGCTGATGTTATGTTTACACTGTTACTTTATATAATGCCCTTGGGTGACCCGTTGATTTATCAGTATTCACGCCGGGTTTCAAAAGGCAAGTTGCAAAAATACTTCTTTTTATGATCAGCCTGTTTTAAGAAACGCAAAACGTCTCATCTTTCAGGCAATTATTGGCCATTTCACATGTCAACAAAAAGGGTGTGACCTTAAAATGGGAATCTATGTGCATTTATTTGAATTTATCGCCAATCTCGTCCAGCCCCAGCATTTGCAGGGTGGGTTTCCCTGATGGAGTCTGGAAGGGCATTTCGCAGGAAAACAAGTCGTCGGTGAGAGCCATCATCTCTTCATCATTCAGCGGTTTGCCTGCCTTTACCGCCAGGCTGCGCGCCAACGACCTTGCCAGGTTGATGCGGGCATCCAGTTTTATATCGGCCGAGTTTTTTTTGAAATTCTCCAGTATGGATTCCATTACCTGTTGCAGGTTTTCTTGTTCTGATATTTCGGTGGGCACAGCATTGATCATGAATGAATTTTGACCAAATTCACTGATATCAAAGCCCAGGGATGCAATCTCCTCCCTGATATTTTGAAGCAATTCCGCATCGGGTTCCAACAGTTTGATCTGCTCGGGATACAACAGGGTTTGCGAAGCTACCTTCTGGACTTCCATTCTCTTGAGGTGTTTCTCAAAGAGGATGCGTTCATGCGCTCTCTGCTGATCTATGATCATTAATCCTGATTTGATCGAAGTAAGAATATATCGCTGGTGCAGATGCATAAACTTACGGGTTTGCGGTTTCTCGTGTTTTTCACTCCAGTCAGCACTGATCACCGTTTGCCTGGGAGCGTTTGCCGTGGGCTGTTGCTGCATGTCATCCCGGCCCGGAAACATTGCAGCCGGGTTGGGTCCGGGAAACAATTTCTCCCATTTTTCCGGATTAGACCTGGATACAAGACTTTTACCGGAAGAAACATTAGTACCATCACCAAAGGGATTATAATCAGGATTCACATCGATGGTAGGGGGTTTTACTGGCCTTGTTTTGTCAAAATGAAAACTGTCGAATGCAGTTTCTCTTTCAAAATCGAGGGAAGGGGCAACATTAAACTTTCCCAGGCTGCGTTTTACCGCAGCTTTTAATATTTGATAAATAATCTTTTCATCCTGGAATTTTATTTCGGTCTTGGTAGGATGAACGTTTACATCGATCTGCGCCGGATCAATGTGAAGAAAGATAAAGAATGAAGGGAAGGCATCGTCAGGGATGAGCTCTTCGAAACCGCTTTCAATGGCATGATTCAGGTAGGGTGATCTGACATACCTTTGGTTTACAAAGAGGAACTGTTCGGTTTTTCTTTTCCTGGCATATTCTGGTTTGAGGATATAACCCTGCAGGGAAACCACCTGGGTTTCTTCTTCAACGGGTATCAGCCTGGATTTGTACTGGTTGCCGAAAAGATGTATGATGCGGTTGCCGAGGTTCCCGGTGTTGGCTTGAGTGGTAAGCTGGTTGTTGTGATAATAGCTGAAAGATACCTGTGGATGGGCCAGTGCGATCCGTACAAATTCATTGAAAATGTGCCCTTTTTCCACATTATCGCTTTTGAGAAAATTACGTCGTGCAGGCGTATTGAAGAACAGGTTTTTCACAGAAATGCTTGTGCCGGTAGCATGTTGGCACTGCTGCTGTATTTGTAGTTTTGATGCTTCAACGATCACTTCTGTGGCAAGGGGATTTTCTGCTGTTCTGCTCTTTAGTTCGACACGGGCTACCGATGCTATGGAAGCCAGGGCCTCGCCTCTGAAACCCATAGTAGTAAGTGCCCACAAATCATTGGCAGTAGTAATCTTGCTGGTGGCATGCCGTTCAAAGCACATGCGGGCATCATTTTCCGACATGCCTTTGCCGTTGTCGATTACCTGGATAAGGGTACGCCCGGCATCCTTTATAACCAGTTTTATATCTGTAGCACCGGCATCAATACTGTTTTCCAGGAGTTCTTTTACAACTGAGGCCGGTCGCTGCACTACTTCACCTGCTGCAATCTGGTTGGCTACCGAATCGGGTAGCAGTTTAATGATGTCTGACATGGAAAATCTGCAAAATCTGCATTAACGAAGGAAAATGTAATAAAAAGCAAGTGCCAGTGCCAATAAAACAGCCACCAGCCTTACATTGGAACTGGTGCGTGCCCTGGCACCGGAATTTCTTTTCCAGCGCAAATCCATCCGTTCGCGAAGGGCTTCGGCGTAGTCCTTATTGGTTTCTTCAAAGGCGCTTTTCATGCGTTTTTCGCGCTCTTCCTTTGCCTTGTCCCAGTAAACCGGTTTGTAGTTAAACTGCTTGTTTTTGGATGTTTTGAAAAATGTAATTGCCATATCCTGCTGTATTAGTTTGTTTGTTTTTGAAGTGCCTTTCCCCTTTGTGCAAAGGTACAAATTTACTATGGAAGGAAAAACAGGCATCCTGATTACCGAAGGTATAAAAAGTACCTGTTATCTGCGATCTTCTGCAGCAGCGGCACCGGGAAGTTGTATGCTGTTCTGGCCCCTCCAGGGAGAGACCGAAAGAGTAGCTGCAATGTACACTGCGGTGAAAAGGATGAGCTCAATGGTGGTGGCTGCAAAAAGGTTTACTGCTTCCCACATGGGGCGAATAATAAAGTGTGCTGCAACCTGCAGCAATAGCACTGTTATTATTACCAAAATAATTTTGCGGTTTTGGGCCCTGTGCAGGAAGGAAGAACGGGCACGGAAATAATAATAGGTAAACAAAATGATATAGCTGGCCAATGTGGTGTGTGCCGCAATCGAATACCCCAGGCGTGGCACCAGCAGCAGGTTGAGCAAAACATTTGCCACCGTTGCGATGATCACACCCAGGTATAGTGGTGTAAGTTGATTGAAAAATTTTAGTTTGATTGACGAAAAATGGCAGAGCCCCTCCAATAAAAAAGAAAAAGTAATGAAAGGGATGATGAACCAGGCCTCGCGAAAATCCGGGCCCAGCAGAACTATCGAAAGGGGTTTGGCATACAGTGAGATATATACAGCCATGGGAAGGATCAAATAAAAGTACCACCGGAAGGCATTGGAAATAAATTCGTCGGAATTCTTTCTGTTGCGCTCCAGATTATTGAGCAGGTAAGGGTTGAAAGATGCATTGAGCACAGTAATCATCGCCATAATGCTCATCTGGCCCAGCATATACGTTTGGTTATAAATCCCTGTCTTATCCAAACCCCAGTAAAAGTTGACGATCCACCGGTCGCTGGAGATAAGCAGGTAGGTGGCTGTCATGGTGAGGGTTCCTGCTAATCCATAGCGGCCAAACCTTTTCAGGTCGTTGATGGCCAGCAGGTTAAAGCGGGGGAGAAGAGAGAATCCACTGCCGGGAATCAGGTAAGCAAGAAAAGCCAGGTTTACCAGTGCAGGGGCCATGAAAAAGGCGAAAATCCCCACATCGTACAAAAAAGTCATCACCAGCAAAAGGATGAATGAGATGGCAGCTTTTGCACCATTCACAATATTGTAATATGCTGATTTCCCTTCAATGCGTTTGGGTATGAGAAGAATGGTGATGAGCTCCTGGGTAATGATGTTCGCCCCTCCCCACACAATCAGCTCCCTGGCTGCAGGATTGGCCGTTCCCAGGTACCAGAAAAGAGTAACAATGGCAATAAGCCCTCCCGACAAAAGGAAAAACGCAGAAACTGCCTGCCAGAACCGCTGGTTTTGCCCTCGTCGTTGGTATTTAAGATAGTACCGCCATATAGATGTCCGTATCCATTCCAGCTTCACTACCGACAGGTACAGAAATACCAGGTAAACCAGTGTATATTGACCGTACTCGGATGGGCTGAAGACCCTTGTGAAAATAGGTGAACGAAGCAATAAAACCAGCATTGGCAGCACTGCTCCGGCAAGGTACCATACCAGGTCTTTTTTGATCTGCTCTGTTCCGTATACTTTCAAGGTGGATGCGATTTTATTCAGCTTGTTTCTCTTGCGTTCTATTCTCAAGCAGACCCTTATAAATCAGAGTCAGCTTTTTCTCCATTTGTTGCCAGTTGAATTGTGTTCTGTAAAGATTTAGGCAGTTTTGTCTCAAAGTGTTGTACAACTTTTCCTGGGTCATGAGTTTTTTCATGGCTTCGGCCAGTTCTGCTATATTGCCGGGTTCTACAGTTAAGCCTGTATGGTATGTTTCCGTGATCTTTTTCATATGACCGATACCAGTGGTAATTACGGGCAACCCAAAAGCAATATACTCGAATATTTTGATGGGCATGATGATGTGATTTACCTTTTTTGTGTCAAAAAAAGCCAACCCGCAGCGCGAAGCCTTGTAAAAATCTGTAACTTTCTCATAGGGAACAGGCAGATGAAGGGTTACCTGCTTCGATAAGGATTTCGATTCAATGAATTTTTCCATTTCTTCTTTAAGCCCAGGGTCGCATACAAGCCCTATCATAAGCAACCGTGCCTTTATGCCTTGCTCCCGCAAAATTACCATTGCATGGAGCATTTCCATGGCTCCTCTGCGTCTGCGTATGCCTCCGGAATAAATGAAATCAAATCTTTTGTCAGGCATTTCATTAATGGTAGGCACAGTCCAGTTGCAGTAATTGTAAATGATCTCAACGGGAATGTGCGCAAGATGGTCTTTGAAGTTTTGCGCAACATTTTCTTCCGTAGCAATTACAAGATCACTGTATTTTGCCTTGCGCAATTCCCAGTAATGGATGTACCCGGCGTAAGTCTTCATGAACACTTTCATCAGTGGATTATTCACCTCTGCATCAGCAAGTGTAACGGGATTAGGTTCATGCACATCATAGATAAGCAGTGGATTGTATGGCAAGGCTTTGATGGCGGGTGCTATTTTCAGCAATTGCAGATCATGCATGTGGTAAATATCTGCCTTAAGCCCGGCTGCTTTCTGCAGTATCCGGGAGTATTCATTGGCGGGAGCGATTTTCCTGGCCAGGGCATCCAGCAGCAGATGTTTTGAATAGGATTTTTTTCTGATCTGTACCAGCCTGATGCCATGTTCGGATAGCTCATCAAGCTCCTTTTCTCCCAGGCAAATGTGGGTTACCTGGTAACCTGCTTTTTTCAACGATAGCGCCTGTTTCCAGTAAATACGGTCATCGTAGGGCGAGTGCAGGCTCGACATCATGCAAATATGTACCGTATTATGCTTGCTCATAGAAAGGTTTTTTCTCAGACCGGCTTTGTCCTGCCTTTTGCTATTATACTTTAATCCGGAGCAAATTTATGGTTTTCCTTTTACTATGGAGAAGAATTTTGTTCAAGAACTGATTCCTGCATTTTCCCCGGGGAATCTTTAACATGTATTCACGGGAAAATCCCTTTTATCTTCCCAGGTTTGGCATCTGCATTAGCACATACGTGGTATTAAAAAATAAAAAAACAGGACCGGGAATTGTATCCTGATCCTGGCGGGAAAAAATTCAAAGGGTTTGTATCAGATTTTCTCCGAGGCCTTTATCCCTTCAATGATCCGTTGCATCCGCTCTCTTACATCTTCGGCCAGAGGCTGTAAGGCAGGATTGGTAACAGATGCCATCATGGCATGAGGGTCAACAGCCGACACTTCAATTTTACCATTGTCAAGTTGTTCCACCACTACATTGCAGGGAAGAAACACACCAAGTTTATCTTCGGCCTGTAATGCTTTATGGGCAAAATGCGGATTGCAGGCACCAAGAATTATGTAAGGCCTGAAATCGGCATCGATCTTTTTCTTCAAAGTTTCTTTTACATTGATCTGGGTAAGAACTCCAAATCCTTCTTTTTGCAGTTCGGCAGTTGCCACCTCTATGGCCTGCTCAAAACCTGTCTTTGTTAAAATAGTACTGAAATAATAGCTCATGATTATCTTTTTTTTATAATAACCCGTAAGCAAATTGAATGTTCATAAATAAAAAGTTTCATTTATTCATACCTCAATGATAGAGACGGATTGATGCTGGCAGCTTTCAGGGTTCTGTAGCTTATGGTTGTCAGTGCTATCAGCGTGGCAATGATAAGGCCTTGAAAGAAATCCATTGGGTTTAGGGAAATCCGGTAATGGTAATTCTGTAGCCAGTTTTCTGCTATCCAGTAAATCAATGGCCAGCCAATGGCAGTGGAAATTGCTATGA
The DNA here is from genome assembly GCA_964453995.1 of uncultured Bacteroidales bacterium. GTDB lineage: Bacteria > Bacteroidota > Bacteroidia > Bacteroidales > UBA7960 > SKVR01. The sequence continues at coordinate 41,284 of CAYVQC010000007.1, forward strand.
GGATAAGAATTTCTTTTGCTACCATAAACCAGATATCCAGTTTTGAAGCTCCAAAAGTCTTCCTGATTCCTATCTCCCTTGTTTTTTGTGCCACGGTAAATGCAGTGAGCCCGAATAATCCTAAAGATGCGATAACAATTGCAAGGGCAGTAAAAATGAGGGAAAGCCTGGCATTTTGTTTCTCTTCCCCATAAAGCCTTTGCAATTCTTCGTCCAAAAAGAAATACAGCATGGGTTCCTGTTGAGTGTAAGAAGCCCAAATATCGTTGATCTGCTCCAGTGTGGCTTGCGGCGATCCGGGTTTGAGACGAACACTCAGGTAGCCCCAGTTCATGTCTTCATTCTTAAATTTCAGAATGTAGGGCCTTATTTTGCTGTGCAACGATTCGAAGTGAAAATCTTTTACCACACCTATTACAGGCATTTCCGGTTGGCTGCTGTCACCATCCATAAATCTAATGGCAAGAGGGTCGTCCATGGCAAAATTCTTAACCGCCTGTTGGTTGATGAGGCATGCCTGTCGATCGGTCATGAATTGCGGATCGAAAAACCTGCCCTGGTCTATTTCCAAACCATAGGTTTCCAGGTAATCATAATCCACCCAGTTGGTTTGCAGGATAAAGGTTTCTTCAGGTCTTCCCTTGATCATGTGGCCATTGTTATTGTTTTCATGACCCGGTACTGCTGTAGAGGCAGCAGCTGAAACAACACCTGGCAGGGTAAGCATCTCATTCTTAAAACTGTTGATCTGTTCTCCCAGTACACCCGCCCTTCTGATCACCACAACCTCTTCTTTGTCAAATCCAAGGTCTTTATTGAGCATAAAGTTGATCTGGCGATGCATGATGAGGGTTCCTATGATCAAAATCACCGATATTGCAAACTGCAACGTAGTTAGTACCCTGCGTAGCGTAAGCAGGTCGTTTCCTTTTTTTATCCTCCCTTTTAGTACCTTTATCGGATTGAAAGAGGAAAGATAGAAGGCGGGATAAATACCTGCCAGGATACCGATTACAATGGCTGATAAGAGCAAAACCGGAATGGTATACCAGGGCGAGAAGTAGTTGATGGTCAGCTTTATGTCAAGCAATGGATTGAGAAAAGGAAGTGCCAGTTCTGCGAGTAAAACCGCCAGCATCATGGCCAAAAGCGCCAAAAAGATAGTTTCGGTAAGGAACTGGGCCATGAGTAGTCCCCTGGATGATCCGGTTACTTTTTTTACACCTACCTCCCTGGCTCTTTTGGTGGCCTGGGCGGTAGAGAGGTTCATAAAGTTGATGGCCCCAATGATCAGGATCAATCCTCCAATAGCTGCAAAAATATTCAGGTAGCGTGGATCCCTCGGTGTTGTAAGCTCCTGTTCTACTGCTGGGTTGAGGTAGATGTCTGTGAGAGGTTGCAGGTAAATGCTGTAGCGGTTTCCCTGATTTATAAAATCCTCCAGGTGTATTCCAAAAAACTCCTTTACCTGCGGACCCACATATTTTAGCACAAGCTCTTCAATGCCTTCGTTGATCTGTTGAGGTTGAGCATCGGGGTGAAGCATAACAAAAGTGCTGAAGCTGTTGCTTAGCCATGAAGGGTGATTTGCCCTTGAGTTGGTCATAAACGATCCCACTGCATTGGCTTTGAAGTGGGTATTTTCAGGAACATCCTCCATGATCCCGGTAACCCGGTACAGGGAGGTGCCTGTTCCTACCCTTATCATTTTGTTTATCGGGTCTTCATTGCCAAACATCCTCTGAGCCATGCTTTGGGATAGAACTACCGTGTAAGGTTCATTAAGCACATGTTGCTTATTACCTTTCAACAAAGAGATGCTGAAGAAATCGAAAAATGTTGAATCAGCCTCAATAAAGTGATCTTCAATGAAGAAATTGTCTTCGTAACGGATCACGGTTTCATTGAAACTACTCATTCTCATAAACCCTTGTAAACCGGGGATTTCTCTTGCCATGGCTGGCCCTATGGGAGCTGCTGTAAAAGCCCCGGTAAATTCTTCTCCACCCATTCGACCGTGAAGAACCAGCTGATAGATATTATCCTTGTTTTCGTGGTATTGATCCACACTGAGCTGTTGATAGACGAAGAGCCCTATAACAAGTGAGCAGGCTATGCCAATAGCAAGCCCGCCCACATTAATGAGGACATAAACCTTCTGCCGCTTAAGGGTTCTGAGGCTGTGTTGCAGTAACTTAGAGATCATAATTGCAGGTTGTTTTCAGGGTTACATTTGTGAACGAAAATATGACGGTTTTAAAAATGCAAAAGTTACAGACCTCTTAAAAAAAATGGCGATGGTTTACATTCCCTTTATCTTAGGGGTTCAATACGGTAAATACCACCGTTGCTTTCATCTGTTGCAATGTATAAAAATCCATCGGGCCCCTGGCGTATATCGCGGATACGTCCAATCATTTCTGTTAAGAGTGTTTCCTGCAGTGCCGGTTGCCCCTCTTCAAAAGTAAATCGGTAAACCTCCTGCCTCAGCAGCGATCCGGCAAAAAGGTTTCCTTTCCAGGCAGGGAATACTGAACCATCGTAAAAAGCCAGTCCTGAAGGCCCCATGGATTCATCCCATACATGAGCAGGCGGTGTCACCCCAGGAGCTTCGCGGCCTATTCCAATATGCTCTCCTGTAGAGTATTCGCGGCCGTAAGTTACCTGGGGCCAGCCGTAATTATTGCCGCTCTCAATTTTGTATAGCAGGTCGCCGCCCCTTGGGCCGTGATCTGTAGCCCATATTTCGCCATTGTCAGGATTGATGGCCAATCCCTGGTTGTTGCGATGACCAAAGGAGTAAATCTCGGGACGCAGGTTGCCCGGTGCCATTCCCACAAAGGGGTTGTCGGGAGCAGCGCCGCCGTTTTCTGACAGCCGTATGATTGAACCGGCGGGGTGGGTGAGATCCTGCGAGGGATAGCGCAAACCCCTATCACCAATAGAAAACAAAACGGTGCCATCGCCCGGGAATACAATCCTTGAGCCGTAATGACGACCCGGTTGGGTACGAGGCATCATGGTGTAGAGTACTTCCAGGTCGGTGAAGTCGCTTGCATCAGCATTGAGCCTTGCCCTTGCCAGTCCTGTACCGGTAGCACGCCTGGCCGAAACTCCATCGGCATCACCAGGGCTGGAGTAGGTAAAGTAAATCCAGGCGTTGTTTTCATAGTCAGGATGCACCGCTACATCCAGCAAACCTGCCTGGCTTCCACCCTGGGGTGCCGTTCGCTGATCCTCCTGGTAGTGGATCGGGGGAAGGTTCCTTAGTTGGGTAACGGTGTTTCCATCGATCAAATGCATACGGCCGGGGCGCTCAGTAACGATCATGCGGCCGTCGGGCAGCCAACCTATTGCCCAGGGATGCTCCAGGTTTTCAACAACCTGCACAATCCGGTATGTGACCTCCTGGCTGCTTACTTCAGACTCTATTACCCTGTCGGTAACGGCAGGTTGCGACCACACAATGGCTGGAATTAATGATACCAGCAGTGCAGGTAAGAAAACAATTACGCTAAATCGCATTTTTCTTGATTTTGAAGTTGGGTTCATAATGATTTTCGTTTAAAGTTACGTTTATTAAAACAAAATACCGGGAATTTGTTTGAAGAAATTAATTTTCTGAATGTCCGCAATCTTGCCAGTTATTTGGCCTACTGTATGATCGGTTACTAAGCTATTGCCGTCTGGCCTGCCTCCCCTGGTAGCTGTCCAATAGTTCTTTTGGTAGTGGTAGGCCTGCCCGTCTTTGGTGTGCCTGCCTGCCTGTGGCAGGTTTATCTGACGGGTATTAGGTCATACCAGATAAAGGTGACTTTAGGGCCATTAATTCATTGATGACATTTTTAATTATCTGTACATTTGTTCGTTTCCATCATGTAAAACCTTTGTGTATCGATACTTCAATGGCTGGAAACAATAGTCAGTTTGGGATAATAAAGTTTACACATTCAATAATAAAATTATGAGAATAATCCTCCGGCAGGTAGTGCCAACAGATAACCTTGCGCTGGCCCGCATGATCCGGTTTGTTTTTGAAGAGCATGGTGCTCCTCAGCACGGTACTGTATATTCCGACCCCACCACCGATGCACTGTATGAGTTGTTTCGGCAACCAGGATCTGTTCTATGGGTTGCGGAGTTGAATGGTATGCCATTGGGCTGCTGCGGTATTTACCCTACCCCGGGGCTTGATGATGATTGCGCCGAACTGGTGAAGTTTTACCTTGCCGGCGAGGCCCGGGGGAGAGGTACTGGCAGGGCACTGATGCAGAAATGTGTCGATTCTGCTCGCGAAATGGGCTATTCCAGGTTGTATATTGAAAGTCTCCCGGAGTTTTCGAAGGCCGTGCGAATTTATGAAAAGATTGGTTTTAAATATCTTGACCAGCCACTGATCCAGTCAGAACATCCATCGTGTACCATCTGGATGGTTAAGGAGCTTTCAAAAAAGACAATCTAAACTGTTTAATCAACATAAACCAATACTCTTTTGTGAGGCTAAAAGCCCTGGATTTGCCCCATTTCAAAAAGTCCGTCAGCTAAAAGCATACGGCAAGGTTAAGTGCATGGCTCCTATCCATAGGCGTAGTCTTGAGCAACAAATAATGCGCTACATAATTAAGGGCCTTCAGCCCGCAAGGAGAGCAAGAGAGCAATCTTTCAGATATTTGCCCTGCAAAACAGCAATTGTGTTGTACAAAAAGCCAGGGTTTCATTTTGGTTCCTTTAAAAACTAATGTATCTTCATTGATGTTTACAGTGTTGTTATTTCAAATACCGTTAACATGAAAAAGCTTTTTCCCACATTCATCTTATTATTTCTTTATACTTTTGGTTGCCAATCGGAAGAAATGAAGCCTAAGGAAGAAATACAACCTGTAAAATACCTTGCTCTGGGTGATTCTTACACCATAGGGGAGGGGGTTGCAGGTCATGAACGTTACCCGATGCAGCTGCAGGATAGTCTGCACGAAGCTGGCTACCGCATTGATACCGTGCAGATCATCGCCCGCACGGGCTGGACTACCGACGAGCTTTCTGCTGCTATGGACAATGTCGTTTTTCAAGACCCCTACCATCTGGTTACTCTTCTCATTGGTGTTAACAACCAATACCGGGGACGCAGTGCCGAAAGTTACAGGCCCGAATTCGCGGCATTGCTGCAAAGAGCCATTGCCCTTGCCGGAGGCGATACAGCCAGGGTGGTTGTTCTTTCTATTCCCGATTGGGGGGTAACTCCCTTTGCCGAGGGCCGCGACAGGGAGCAAATCGCCCTTGAAATTGACCAATACAATGCTGTAAACAGGGAAGAAGCCGAAAAGGCTGGTGTAGCATACATCAATATAACCCCTGTTTCAAGAGAGGCTGCCCACCTGCCCGAATTGCTCGCTCCTGATGGTTTGCATCCTTCAGGGCTGATGTATCGCTATTGGGTGGAAATGCTTCTTCCCATTGCCACTGACATTCTCAACGAAAACCAATAAGACCTTATGCATGTAACCGATCCTTCCTACGCCCGCCAGCTGGACCAACAGGATACTCTTAAGAACTTCAGGGATAGATTTGTAAAAAACGATCCACGATTGATTTACCTTGATGGCAATTCCCTTGGCATGTTGCCTGACAAAACCGGAAAGCACCTCAAAGATGTAGTAGAGCAAGAGTGGGGCAGAGGGCTTATAAGCAGCTGGAACAAAGGATGGTATGACAGGTCGCAACAAACGTCAGCATTGCTGGCCGCACTCATAGGAGCCCAACCTGATGAGGTAATCATTTGCGACAGCACTTCAGTAAATCTTTTCAAACTTGCCTTTGCAGCACTGAAGGTCCAGGAAGGACGCACCGGGATTGTAAGTGACAACCTCAATTTTCCCTCCGATATTTATCTGTTGCAGGGCCTGGTAGAACTATTTGGACACCAACACACCCTGCACCTGGCAGAAAGCCATGATGACATAGGGGTAGATATGAAAACCCTTGAAAATCTTTTGGGAGAGGATACTGCACTGGCTACCTTTTCGCATGTGGCTTTCAAGAGTTCCTTTATGTATAATATGAAGGAGGTGACCCGCCTGGCTCATAAAAAGGGAGCCCTGGTATTGTGGGATCTGAGCCATTCAACAGGAGCAGTACCTGTAGATCTTGGTGGCTCTGATGCTGATCTTGCCATAGGGTGCACTTATAAATACCTTAATGGTGGGCCAGGTGCCCCGGCATTTCTTTACGTGCGCAAAGACCTGCAGCAAAAACTGAAATCTCCCATCTGGGGATGGTTTGGGCAGGATAACCCGTTTGATTTTAAGTTGGAATACTCTCCTGCGCCGGGCATAGAACGTTTTCTTGCCGGAACTCCGCCCGTTCTTTCTCTCTCAGCCCTTTTTCCTGCCCTGGAAATTGCTGAGGAGGCAGGGATGGCTGCCATCCGCGAAAAGAGCATTCAACAATCCACATATCTTATACAACTGGCCGATGAGGTCCTGGCACCGCTGGGTTTTCGTGTGGCTTCTCCCCGCAATGCGCACGTGCGCGGATCTCATGTTTCCCTCGGCCATGAAGAAGCCTATCGTATTTGCAAGGCACTCATTGACCAAAATACTGGTAATTGGGTGGTAATACCCGATTTTCGTGAACCCGACAATATTCGCCTGGGCATTGCACCATTGTACAATTCTTTCTCTGATATTTTTTATGCCATAATGGAAATGAAAAATATTGTGGAGCAAAGATGGTATGAAAAGTTTGCCCTAAACAAGGAGAAGGTTACCTGAACAGGAGATTTTGTTTTATCTTTTTATTACAGGCAAAAAAACCACCGCTGTGCAAACAGCGATGGTTGGTGATTAGTCAATTATAAAAGCAAACTTTATTTGATGTTTTCACTTTCGGGCAATCCAAACTCTTCCACCATCCTGATGTCCATATCTTCCAGTTTGTCGAGTATGGGATTGTAGATACCAGGAATTACGGGTATATGAACACCTTTCTCTTTGATATCGCCACTGAGTATCATTTCCACTCCTATGGCAGCAGGCAATGCCACAGTGCGGGCCACCGCTGTATTGGTAGTAAATGATCCGAAATCGAGCATGGAAGACTTGATTACTTCTTTGTTGCCATCAGGATAGGCGGCAAGAAATACGTGTTGCATAGCCACCATGTCTCTTTCCTCACATCCCAGTTCCATTTTTTCAATCATCAGATCAGAAGTAATCTCAAAGGGAGTATCCTGTTGCCGGTTCATGGGGGTTGAATCGAAAAGTCCCAGCCATTCTATGGCTTTAATGGCATGTGAATCTTCAGGTATGCCCAGGTAGTCAGCAGCTTTTTGCTTAATATTCTCAGCAGATTTTTCACCAATAAGCATAGCGATCATATCGGCATAGGTTCTGGCTGTAAAATCATATGTATCGCTGGTAAGGAGTTTAAGGCCTTTAATAGCATCTAGGCTTTCGCACCAGCCGGGATGGCGGAAGGTTCCCCGCATCATGGTTTTGGTTTCCGGGATTCCGTAAAGTTCTATGTATGGTAAGCTATCGCGGTTGGGGTATATTTCCAGTTTTCCTACTTGGGGAAAATCGACAGACAAAGGATCCTTAAAGAGGTCTTCTGTGGGTACTTCTACGATTTTGCCATGGCGCAGGTATTTTCCGTCATTGTTTCCGGCCATTACCACCCCTTTGGGGCTCCATGAGAATTTGTATTTGAAAGGATTATTGGCTGCTTCGGGTGCAGGCAATGCGCCGCAAATGGAGTAAAACTCCTCTATGCTTCCTCCTTTGCCATGCACATGGTCAATGATGCGCATTGCACTCATGTGGTCGATACCGGGGTCGAGGCCCAATTCGTTGAGGATGATAATACCTGCATCAATGGCATTTTGATGCAGAGCTTTCATTTCAGGCTTTACATAAGAGGTAGTAACCATGTTTTTTTTGTGGGCAATACATTTTTCAGCCACCATAATGTGGTGCACCCAGGGAAGAAGGCTCACGGTCAGATCATGCTCCCGGATCATATTATCAAGCTCGTGCTGCTGATCTACAGTCCATGAAACTGCTGTTCCATTAGGATGTTTGGCAATCATATCTTCAGCCTTGGATTTGGTTCGAGTGGCTACGGTAACCTGGTAATTTTTTTCAAGCAAATAGGTGACGATGGGTTTAACTACCAATCCTGCACCCAGGATGAGAACTTTTTGCATAGGCTTAGTTTTGAATTTAAGGGAATTTTGATTGGATTTAAGATTGCATAATTATATAGGTTATTTTAATATGTGTAACTGTGGAATTATTAAATATATTGATGAATGTATTCGTAGTCCGTTGTTAGTTTTCCTTTGTGCAGGATCATGGCCTTTTTGATGGCCTGTGGCAGTTTCAGCTGATCGAAAGAGTCACTATATTCAGCTTCGGCAATGGATTTGATAAACCCAACAAGGGCATCGCCAAAAGCCTCTGAAGAATCCCTGGGCAACTCGCTCGGGAGGATGTCTACGGCCATTACGAGCAAGCCGTTGCCTTTAAATCCCATGGTAGGTTTACCTGTTTCGGGGTTATAGACAAAAACAGGATCTTCTATTTCCGTTCCCTTGTGTGTAAATTCAATGGAACCATTGGGGTCGCAGGTTACATCGCCCACTACTTTTATTTTTGGTTCACCATTTTTATATAGATTTGAAACAAAGGCTTTGGTAAAGATTCTTGGATAGCGATCATCCCAGTACATACAGTTCATAAGAATAGTAAGATGAGGGATATATTGTTCAAAGTTATTTTCGTATTCTTCCGGATGCTGGTAATAGTGCTGAAGTTCGAAGGTTTGGTTGTTGTCTTTGGGTTTGCTGATGTGCTTTTCCTTGAATACGACCTTGTAGAGAACATTGTTTGGAAGGTCTTTTCTACGGGCCACATCGCCCAGCTCCTCAGGTGTAATTTCCTTAATAGGAAGCAATGCAGCAATCTCCTGTGCTCCCATGGAGACATTTCCATAGCCTGTAAAACCGATGGTAAGCGGGCTTAACGCTTCGGGAAGGCCGTTGCGGGCAATTTCCATTCCTACCGCAGAAATTTCCTTTTTGGCCTCATCGAGAGAATCGTATCGGCAAGACTGTTTGATCTTCAGGAAGGGATTATTTTCAAAACCTTGCTCCTGAAGCCGTTGGCCCAGGCTCCACAGGGAGTTGATCATACCTGCCAATCCGGCGTATTTACCAAAAAAGATCAGGCGTTTGTTCTGATCATCAGCCACTTTTTCGTAATCTATCAGGTTGCAGCCCAACTCCATCATACGTTTCAGCATGGGCATATTGTATGGCTGCCCCTTTATTACGTGCGAAAAGAAAATGTAGGTTTTACCGGGTTCAAAATAATCTGCCGGTATTTCTTTCACACCCATGATCACAGGACAATCCCTGAGGTCAGCTGATACAGTTGCACCGGCTGCTTCATATTCGGCATCGCTGAAAATCCGTTTGGGCGATGATTGAACTACAAACTCAAGATGATGATTGTTGATGAGCTTTTTGATGTGTGTGGGTGTAAGGGGGGTGCGGCGTTCTGCAGTATACTTGTCTTCGTGCCTGATGCCAATTTTTACACTCATAACTTGCTTTGGTTTATCAATTACTACTTTTTTTCAAAGGGCAAACCTACATAATTTTTGTCAGTATTTGAACGCCCGAATGTGAAAATATTTTCGTAATAAATTATATCTGTTAAAAATATAACATCAGGTTTTTCTGTTTGCCAAAAAATCCTTTCTTCCAGTTTCAGGTTTCCCAATCATAAAACAGCGTAATAAATAAACTGCCCAATCACAACATGTAACAAAAGATGGTTACTATCAATTCCTGCCGGGTAATTGCATTTCATGCCTCCAGGAATATATTTGAGGCGGGAAAACAAGCAACATTTATACATTTTAGATCAATTCCTTACCTTTGCTGTCCTGCTGAATTTACTCCATTATAAGTGTAAAACATGATTCGACTGATAGCCACGGACCTTGACGGTACCTTACTTGATGATAATAAAAATATTCACCCTTCCTTTTGGGAGATTCACAGAGAGCTTTCTCAAAAAGGTGTGAAATTTATTGCAGCCAGTGGCCGGCAGTATTATACATTGAAAAAGCAATTCGATCCTGTTTTGGATCAGATTATATTGCTTGCCGAGAACGGTACCTTCGTAAAACATGGCAGTGAGGAGCTCTTTGTAAACTCAATGCCCCTTGAAGATGCCCGCTTTTTCCTGCAAAAAGCCAGGAAGGTGCCCAATGCCGATGTGATCTTCTGCGGTAAGAATTCTGCTTATGTAGAAAGCGACAATAGCTCATTCTGGAAGGATGCAGTACAATATTACGAGAGGATAGAAAGAGTGGATGACCTGCTGGAAGTTGAAGATACCGTTCTCAAAGTTACCCTGTGGGATCATGGCAGTGCTGAAGAAAACTCCTATAGGTATTTCCGAGAGTATGAAGGGCAGTTTAAGGTAGCTGTTGCCGGCGATGTGTGGCTCGACATTACCCATAAAAATGCCAGCAAAGGAATTGCCATTGCGAGGATACAACAGATGTACGGGATATCCCCCCGGGAAACACTGGTTTTTGGTGACTACCTTAATGATCTGGACATGATGGGAGCGGGCTATTACAGCTATGCCATGAAGAATGCCCATCCCAGGATTGCAGAGCTATCACGGTTTAAAACCCGCTTTGATAACAACAACAATGGTGTAGTGGAAACCATTAGGGAATTGTTTGGTATCTAAGGCGTTGTTGTAGTGTAAATTATTGTCTGTCTTTTCTGATGGTGGCAAAATTTTTACCGAATCAGATACCTTTCTCTCTTTTAATAATAAAACCAAATGTTCCTGTAGTCCCTTATATTCTCTCCCCGCGCAGCCAGTTCTTCAAGGTAGTCGTAAATGGGGACATCCACATAATTGTAGGGAGGCACAGGCTGGATATTCTTTTCCCAGGGATGAAACTCATATACTCTGGCCCCGCTGGGCAGGATCATCACCAGGCGATGGTCCTGCCAGGCCATGAGTTGGTTCTTACCCAATTTGGGAACATTAAAAACCGGTTCGTCGGTACGGTCGAGTCCTGGCAATAAGCGGGCCTCTTCTTTTCTTTCCTGCAGAATGCGGGCAATGGGTACCATATACCTGCGTGTTTCTTCTTTTCCCTTCATGTTAAAGGTGTAGTAGGGATCTACTCCAATGGCTTTAAGATCGAGACGTAGTTTTACGGTTTCAAACCGTCTTGAATTTTCCACCGTAAATACTTCCTGGTTGTAAACCATCATTCCGGCCTGGCGAATGCGTTGCACTGCGGCCATGGCTTCGGGTGTAACTTCATAGTTGTGTATAAAGTGGGTAATGATACTGATCTGCCGTTTTCCGGGGATCTGGAAAGCAGCGATCATATCTACAAACTCCTTATTCCAGCGTTGGGGAAGCACTACGGGAGTTCTTGATCCCAGTCTGATACGGTAAACCTGCTTTTTTGAAGTGATCTGTGTGAGGATCTCTTTGAGCGTATTTGTGTTCATTACACAAGGGTCGCCGCCGGTAATAAGTACATCACCCACCGCCGGGTTTTCGTCCAGCCATTGCAGGGCATGCCTGATCTCTTCTTTCAATGCCATTGCTTTGGGGTCGAGCACTTCATCAATTTCCCAGTTTCGCTGGCAGTAAACGCATATCTGTGCACAGGTATTATAAGGTTTTAAGATGGCAATTCCCGGATACCGACGGGTTACAAGGTCTACCGGAGATGTGTCGTGCTCACCCATGAAATCAAATTGAATCCCACGGTTTTCTTTACTTTCAATAAGTGCATCCACATAATCGGGTGGAGGAATTACCTGTGCGCGCACAGCGTGGTCATAGCCAATATTGAGCTTACTGTCCATCAGGCTCAGGTAATAGGGCGTTATACCAAAAGGGATTTTGTTTTTTGCTGCCCGGTCTATGGCGTGGCGTTGCTCCTCAGTGAGCTCGATGAGCTCTATGAGGGGGGCTGCATCTTTGATCACATGCTTGAGATGCCATTGGTAGTTGTCCCAATCTTTTTCTTCGGCATTGAAATACTTCAGAATTCTTTTTTTGTTTGCTTTGCGCCAGTTTATTACTTCTTCTTCCAGTCCGCTGGGATATTTGCGAAGGTACTTCTGCATATTGGAGGAGAGTTCATTGAGTATGCTGGTGCGTGCCTCCGATGCCGCCCTTCCTGATAACTGCAGAAAATCCGGGATTCCTTTTTTAGCTTGTTTGCTCTCGAAATAGATGTTTGACCGGCCTTCTATCCCCCTGAATAAGTTGATAAACTCAAGGATAAAGCCAGGAGAAGCATTTGTATCGTTCTCAGTGCCATTTGTTTTTTGTTCTTTGCGGGCCAGTTTCAGCAACAGGTCAAGGGCTGAAAATTCTGTACGGTATTCATTTACAGGGCCTATGATGCTTTTTAAAACCCTTATGGCTTCACGCACGGTTGATTTTTCAAGGATGTGCAGATCATTGTCAACATCAAAGATTCTTCTTTCAGCTTTTTCCAGGTAGGAATAGATGCTTTCGCGTACACTTTCCAGGTCAGAGGCATTTTTCAGGATATCACTGATGGCAGGACTAGCCTCCCACAATCTCTCCAGGTAAGCATCAATGTTTACCTGGAACTTAGGTTTTACTGTGTCTACAGCATCGGTAAACACATCGTCAATGATCCTGGTTTGTAGTACCAATTTCTCTGGTTTTTGGGGAGAGGTTTTTTTTCGGGCGGTTTTTGGCTTTTGCATAACGGTAGGTTTGGTTTTTATTTGGCTTTTTATTGCCGGAGTTACAACCCGGGCTTGGTGGGCAAAGTACTAATTTTTTTACAAAATGGAAAGGAAAACCCTGATTATATTTCACTTAGACTGCAGGCAGGATGAGGATAAACACAAAAACCCCATGACTATAATCTGCAAAATGCAGGAGCCATGGGGAATATTTTGAATGTATCTTTTTGCAAGATAATCCTGCCAGTGCTTACAACTCGTTAACTGGCTTTTTTGCTAAAGATGCAGTAGATACTAGTTAAAGATTCGTGGAGTTTTTGGAGTAACGCGGGTTTTGTTAAAACCCTCAAAAGCTGAACTGATCATGATTTCGTGTGATCCACCGTTGTAGCCGCGTGATACACCTACAGCATAGTCGTAAGCATATCCCACCTTAATATCAGGGGTAATGCTGTAGCCTACCATAGCCGATACAGCATCGCCCAATCTGTATGAAAATCCACCCCAGAGCATATCATCATAATAAGCCAGTATATTAATATCGAACTGTGTCACAAACCAGCTGCTTTTAAAAAGTAAATAAGGTTGAATATCTACAGCGGGAAAAATATCTTCAAAAAGGTACTTGCCATAAAGGTAAAAGTGCCGGGGGGTATAATCAATGGTAGAGGCTTCTGCAGAGCGATACAGGTGTGTTACGGCAAAACCAACAGTAAGATTGGGATCAAGATATTCGACTCCGAAATTAAAGTCAGGTTTGAGGAAACTCTCCTTTCCGTAAAATGCATTTGGATCTACCATATTATCGTATTGCAGACCTGTTCCATCAATGGTTCGGTTTACAATCCCAGCCCCCAATCCAAAGGTAAGGCTGGATAATACACCTACCTGTACCGGAAAAGCATATAATGCCCGGGCAGTAAGGAAAGATTCATATCCCAGCCTGTCGTAAATCACATTGATACCTACACCGCCAAAAAGCTCCTGTACATAAGTACTAGCGTTCAGTGCCTGGGTTGATGGTGCATTTTCCCAACCCACCCACTGCTGGCGTGCCACCAGAGATGTATTGATTGTATTTGAGATTTTGATAGCAGCAGGATTAAATATCAGCTCGTTAAACATGTATTGGCTGAAATGCACATCATTTTGCGATTTTCCGGAAAATTGCACAAACAGGGTAATAATGGTCAGTAGTGTTAGTGTTTTTTTCATAATCCAAACTTTTTAATAAATATATCCTGTTACTGCATTCAAGTGGTGTGGAAATGATGATAACAGGTTTTTCTTATAATTCTGCTGCCAGTCTTCTGGCCCGGCTTACAGGAATTCTTTCTCCATCGTGAAATGCTACTACATAAATTTCGTAGCCCAGTTGCCTCAATTCACGCTGCATGGCAAATGCATCATTAAAATCTTTGAAAGAGCCCACGAGGTAGCGATGATAACGATCGGTATCATAATAGTAAATAATGTCAACATCAGGAATTCTATCCATAATTTTCTTGTAATACTGCGGGCCAATAGGAACATTGGATGCCATAAACTGCACCATGAACTCTACACCCTCAGCAAAATGGGCATCCTTTTCTATCGAATTGAGGTACCTGAAACTGTGACGTGAAGCATTCTCCAGGTAGGCGCGCAATTCTTCCAAGGGAATGGACTCAAAGGTTGCCCGCCTGTTGAGTTGATGTTCTGCTTCTGTAGTTGCGGATACAACTGCCAGTTGTGTTTTACCATGCCCCCTGGTGTATATCCTTTCAGGATCCACATTGTTTCGCCTGAGGTGCACCATTATGTTTCGTGCCCGTTGTTGCGAGAGGAAGAAATTGAAAAGGTAGCTACTGATTACATCAGTATGGGCATGAATGATGATCCCTTTTTCAGGGTTGCTTTTCATAAAGCGTATAACGGTATCGAGCTGGGCAATAGCCACATCGCTCAGATTGGCCTTTCCGAATTCGAAATAGATCACCGGGAACCCATCTGAACTCAGGGTGAATTCCTGCGGTGTTTCGGGTTCAGAAGTTTCAGCGGTTTCAACCGGGGTTTCGGGGATTTCAACAGGAGGAACGACCTCTTCTGGGATTTCTGCAATTTCTTCTTGTGGTATTTCCTGCATAGTTTCCTGCTCAGCATCTACCTCTTGCAATTCTTCAGGTTCTGTTTCTGTAGCGGTATCTGTATTTGCAACTTCAATAGGAATCAGGGCAAAGTTTCTGATGTAATCTCCAATTACTTCAAACCTGTTGGCCAGGAGTTGATCTTTTACAGCCAATGTGTCAGCCAGTTCAACATACCCCTCCGGATAAGCATTAACATAGTAATTTACAGTAGTACTCAGATCGGGCAGATTATAGAAACCATCCTGATCGGTAATTGCCGTAAAGAAATTGTTGTTGTCATCGTAAAAGAATAGCTCAAGGTTTGAAATAGGTTCTCCGGTGACCTGATCCACTGCTCTACCCTGAGCCGTAAATGTTTTGGGGATCACCCTGAAAGAATAAATATCATCCTCACCATTGCCTCCCGGTCGGTTGCTGCTGAAAAATCCGCGCGTATAATCACCATCAATGATAAATCCGAAGTCATCGGCGCTACTGTTTACGGGCACTCCCATATTTACCGGATCTGTATAATCATCATTTTCACCAACAACAGAGTAAAAAACATCGAACCCGCCAAACCCAGGATGACCGTATGATGAAAAATAAAGCACATTACCGGCAATGTAAGGATACGACTCATTAAAGGGGGTATTTACGGTAGGACCCAGGTTTATGGGTTCTCCCCAATTATCGTTCTCGTCCCTCCTGATTTTGTAAATATCATATCCGCCAAATCCACCTTCCATGTCAGATGCAAAATATAACACCCTGTCGTCTTCCGAAATGCTTGGGTATCCTATATTGGCATCATCATTATTGAAAGGAAATATTTCCGGGCTTCCCCATGTATCCAGTTGCGAGTTGTATTTCACGGTATAAATGTCAGCTGTTTCCCGATTTCCGGTTTGCCCGCCGCTATTCATGAAATAAGCGGTTTCTGTGGCTTCGTTGTAAGAGAGAAATCCATCATAATAGCCGGAGTTGATCTCTCCCTGAAGCATTCGTGGAGTATCCCAGTCGCCTTTTCTTCGGTTGAAAGTAGCCTGGTAGATATTTGACAAGCCCTCTGAAGGTTCGTCGTAAGGTTGGGTAGATGAAAAAACGATGCGTTCCTTCAGGGTTCTTGACATCCAAACCCAGTAAAAAATATTATTGTAGCGCAATCTGATATCGATATCAAATTGTTCATCAACCTTTTCCTGTTCTTCAAACATAACCGCTACATTTTCAAGAAATGCTGTACCCCATTGCTGTCCCGGGTTGTTGATGCTTCCTTCATTGGATACTTCAAAAATGGTTTCGGTGGAGTAGTTTTCCCTGGCAAAGATTGCCGATTGGCGAAGCTTTAATCCCAGAGGGTGATCGGGTTGAATTCTCAGAAACTGCTCTATATAATTGATTGAGAGGTCAAATTCTTCCAACCCCAGGGTCATTTCACTCAGGTGCAGATAGATCTCAGGTTGTTCATATCCCAGGTTCAGGGCAATGGTATACCACTTTTTGGCTTCCTGGTAGTTGAGCAACCTTCTGAAAGATTCTCCTACCTTGAAGGAAAGCTCTCTTCGAATGTGAGGCTCATCTTCGCGCTGAAGAATTTTTGTGTAAATATCGATTGCCTGATGAAATAGCTCCTGGTTGAAATAATCATCGCCCACGGCAATACGTTGCTGTGTGCGTTGACCAGTCACAGGAATTGCTAAGAGTAGACAGAATACGTAAATATAAAGTCGTTTCATCGAATGTGTTTGTTATGCAATATTTGTTACTTCCTGCAATGAACCGAAAAAGCAACAAAATCGTAGAGTTAATGAATATAATCCTTTGTTAAAAGTCTTATACGCATTACTTAGCCGAAGGTTCCCTGAAAAAAAGAAGGAACCTTCGGCAGTTGATATTATTTCAATATTACTGTAACAGAACCTTTTACTGTATTTTTATTATTATCCTGATCATACACACTGAGCAGGTAATAATAAGTTCCGGGAGAAACTTTTCTGCCATTGAATGTTCCGTTCCAGCCGTCAGTGCCCTCATATACTTTTTGGCCCCAGCGGTTGAAAATTGTTAGTTCGGCCCCGGCTCCAAAGATATCGTTGATACCGTCTTCGTCGGGGGTAAAGGCATTGGGCAATTCATTGAGAACGATGGTTACCACCTGGCTCATGCCGGGGCATTCTCCGGCATAACCCAATACATAAACCTGCTGTCCGTTCATCAGTTCGCTGGTTGTCCAGGTATTGAAGGCACCGCTTTGAACCAGTCTTGCACCAGGAATTCCTGATTTCTCATCCTCATTTCCTTCTTCATCCGGATCTGGTTCTTCTGTTGGGTCAACCACATAAAATTCATACAGATCAAGACCTGATGGCATGGCTTCAAATACGACGCTTTGTCCGGAGTAGATGGAGTAAGTATCGTCGGCAAGCATATTTCCAATGTGTATGGCCACTTCGGGGCTTTCAATAATCATAACTTCTACCGAAGTATTTGCCATACAACCCAGAGAATCCATCACCATCAGGTTGTAAACTGTTGAGAATGGTGCCTGTACTTCGGGATTGGGCTCGTTGGAAATCTGGTTGCCCCCGGCATCAGTCCAGAAGTACTGGTAGGGCTGAACACCACCTCTTATTTCGAGGAATGTGCCCAGCATTGCAGACTCACTGTTCTCGCATACTTCAGGATTGCCCTGGTTTACAATCAAAAGGTCATTGATGGTAACGACCACTTGTCCTGTTGCACTGCAACCGGTTTGGCCATCAGTAACCACAACGGTGTAAACTGTTGTTTCCGTTGGGCTAACCTGGGGATTTGCTTCTGTTGAGCTGAATTCATCATCCTGGTCAGAAGTCCATAAGTATGTGTAACCTTCAATGGCTTCGCCACCTATGGCAACATTCTGGGCATCAGCAGCCGAGCAGAACACCATATCTTCAGCAATAATCACTTCGGGAAGTGGTTGTACTGTAATGGTTACACTTGCCGAAGCAGAGCAGAAACCATTGGACACTTCCAGGATAAATGTGATCTGGTTGTTTTCATCCAGCTGGTAGAGCGATGGGATCACCTCGGGATTTGCATCACTGCTGAAGAATCCCTGGGGCACAGAAGTCCATGAATAGGTTAACCCATCCTGTGCCGATCCTGTTGCCAGGTTAATCACTTCATCCACACACACAACCCTGTCGTCAATCACGTTGGCTACGGGATAATCGTGTACGGTAACGACTACCGAATTTTCTGTAGTACATCCGGTAAGCACATATGTTTCAATGAGCGTATATGTTGTGGTAACCTGGGGACTTACTGTGGGGTTAGAAACAGTTGGGTCGCTTATGGACTCGTCATTGGGCTCACTGATCCACAGGTAGGTATTTAATGGCATGGGCTCATTGTACTCCATTCCAATAGTTACCACATCGCCAGGACAAATGTCAAGGTCGGGACCTGTTTCAGCATTGGGAGCCGGATTAACAGATACCACCACCTCATCGTTGCTGATGCAGCCCAGTTCGGCATGTTGTACCTGCAGGGTATAGGTAGTTGTTTCCTGTGGAGATACCACCGGATTGGGGATGTTGTTGTCAAATATCTCTTCGGGATTGCTCGAGGTCCAGCTGTAGAGCAGGTTTTCATCCACCTCTTCCGGTCCGATTATAACAGAATCATCCTGGCAGATATCCTGATCGGGGCCTGCATCAGCTGTTGCTTCTATAACCGTTATGGTTACTGAATTGCTGTTGGTACATCCACTTTCGATGTAGGTCTCTACCAGGGTATAGGTTGTCGTAACCATTGGTGATACCATTGGGTTGGAAATAGTCGGATCAGTAAGTGAGGAATCTTCCGGTTCGCTGGTCCATAAATAGGTGTTGGCAGGAATAGGTTCAAGTCCTTCATCCATACCAATAAATACCTGGTCGCCGGCACAAATGGTCTGATCTTCAGCAACAAGTGCCTGTGGCAGTTCATGGAACACTACATTAACCTCGCCGTAGGAAACACATGTGGTGTTGATTCTGGTAACTTCCACCCAGTACAATCCGCTTTCTGTAACTTCCAGTGTTTGATTGGTGCTTCCGTCAGACCACAAGTAGGTGCTGTTTTCAAATGCTCCTGCATCCAGGATCACCGATTCTCCCTGGCATGCAAAAATTTCTCCACCAAGATCAATTTCTGGTGTGGGAACTACCTGAATGGTCACTTCATCGGTATCTGAACCACAACTGTTGAATGCTGTGAGGGTAAAGGTTGTGGTTTGACTCAGGATAACAGTGATTTCCGGGTCGTTCTCCGTTCCGTTAAAGTCGTACTCAGGAACCGCGGTCCACAGGTAGCTATCACCTCCTGAAGCAGTAAGTGTTACAGTACCGTCCTGGCAGATTTCCAGGTCAGAAGCTGTAATTGAAGCTTGGGGCAATGGGTTTTGTGTTACTTCAACACTTCCAGTCATCATGTTTGTGCAGCCCGCCGCTGTAGTGGCTGAAATTGTGTATATTCCCGGTTCAGTGATCAATCCAAAACTAATGGAGTCACCGGTTCCTTCTACAGTTAATGTGGTTTCTATGCCATCGAGCAGCAGGTCATAAATTACGCCGGTTTCAGAACCATCCAATCCTACTTCAACACCTTCTGTTCCTTCGCAGAAATCCCCTCCACCGGTTACAGTAAATAGCGAAGGCAAAGGAAATACAGTTACTTCAACACTGCCTGACATGGGCTGCTGGCATCCTGTAACAGGATCGGAAGCCAAAACGGTATAGATGCCCGATTCATTCTGGATGCCGAAGGAAATGGTATCACCACTACCTGCTGCAGATATCCCGGTATCCGATCCGTCAAGGAAAAGGATATAATCGATACCGGTTTCACTGCCATCGAGTGTGATTTCCACCCCTTCTTCATCAAAACAGAAAGTATTATCACCCAAAGAGGTAACATTAAAAACAGCGAAGATCTGTGCTTCAGAAACCACGGTCTGCACTTCCTTCATGCATCCGTTGGCATCTGTTACCCTTACCGTGTAGGTTCCCGGAGTGGTAATGGGAGAGAAGAATATACTTTCGCCTTCTCCTGCAGTAAGAGAATCTGCGGTTTGTTCACCATTGAACCAAAGAGTAAAGGTGAACGGAGCATTTCCCTGGGTTGCAGAAGCTTCTATGGTAGCCTCATTTCCCGCACAGATAATATCGGGATTGGTGGTAGCAGACAGCACTATTTCCTGGGGTTCAATGATCTCAAACTCTTCAGATTCGACCGTGCATCCTGCTTCATCAGAAATAACAATAGTATATATACCAGGCTCAAGACCAGTAAAGTTCGCACTTCCGGTTTGGGTATCCTGTACCGGCATACCATTGCTGGTGAGGGTGTACTCAAGTATACCTGATCCTCCGTTGGCAGTAAGCTGCACCTGGCCATCATTTTCTCCGTTACAGGAAATATTGGTAAACTGGAATGATAAAGGATCAATGGTGATGGCATCGGGTTCATCAATAATAATAGCATCGGAAAGTGAGTTTCCGCAGCCGTTTGTATCCGATACGTTAACGTAATAGATGCCAGCAGCCAGTTCTTCAAAGGTATGAGGATCGGTAGTTAATGCGATAAAAGTTTCCAGCACATTCATTTCCTCATCCAGGAGTTCATAGGCATAGGGCAATGCTCCAGCCGATACTTCTGCAGTAATAGATCCTGTGGGTACCCCTGCACAGGTTAAATCCTGTGTAGTAATGGAAGCCAATTGTGGTCCTTCGCTAATTTCAATGGTTGTAGTAGCAGTATTATCGCACCCGTTCTCAACCGTAAACTGGTATTGTACCTGGTAGGTGCCGGTTTCAGAATTTGCCAGATTTACGGTTCCGGTAATGGGGTCTATATCAAGTCCATCCACCGGATCTGCGGTAAATGTGCCTGAAACAATAGTTGCTGTTGTGGTAATGACAACATCTGCCGTTCCATCGGGGCAAAATACAGGAGCATCGTAGGAGATAGTGACTTCGGGCAGGGGAAGCACTTCAATTTCAGCCTGTCCGGTCATGTCAGACTCACATCCCGTATCCTGGTTTACAGCCAGGACAGTATATATTCCGGGAAGGGTTTTCAGACCAAAAGTTATAGAATCTCCCGTACCATCCACTATATCACCTGTTGGGCTTCCATCGAGATACAGGAAGTAGCTGATACCTGTTTCAGAGCCATCCAGCCCTACTTCCATGCCATCTTCTCCGCTGCAGAATGTACCACCTCCAATAACATTGTAAACGATGGGCAGAGAGAACAATCCTACCTGTACTTCGCCATCCATGGCTACGGTACAGCCGGTGGCAGCGACTTCTGCAGCAGCTGTATAGGATCCCGCAGGGGTTATCAATCCGAAACTGACAGCACTGCCTGTGCCGTTGGTCGTGGCAATGGTATCTGTATTGTCGAGGATCAGGTAATAGGTTACATCTTCTTGTGAGCTATCGAGTCCTATTTCCACTCCAGCACCATTTTCACAATAGTTACCTCCGCCAGTAATATTGAATACAAGGGGAAGTGGTTGGGATTCAATGGTAGCATTACCCTGCATGAGATTATTACAGCCGGTGAGGCTACTTTCTGCCAAAACGGTATAAACGCCCGGGTCGGTAAGTAAACCAAAGCTGATGGAATCACCGGTACCAGCCACAGAAATTCCTGTTTGAGTGCCATCGAGCAACAGGAAGTAATCCACATCTAACTGGGAACCATCAAGACCTGCCTCCACTCCATCTGTACCTTCGCAATAATCGCCACCACCAGTAACATTAAATACTTGTGGCAAGGGAAGAATGATCACTTCTACTGAGCCATTCATCATGGCCTGGCATCCTGTAGCAGAATCAGTTGCCATGATGGTGTAAATCCCCGATTCTGTTTGCAACCCAAAGGAAATGGCAGATCCGGTTCCGGCAATGGTACTGCCTGTGTGGGTACCATCAAGGAAAAGAAGGTAATCGATACCCGTTTCACTGCCATCCAGGACGATCTCAACTCCCTGGCCATCCATGCAATAAGAACTATCACCCTGCGACCCAATGGTGAACAGGGTTAATTGCTGGGGTTCAGAAACCTGTGTCTGTTGTTCTGCCTGGCAACCATTGGCATCGGAAACTCTAACGGTGTAGGTTCCCGGTGTGAGAAGCCCTGGAAAAATTACCGTTTCTGCCTCTTCGGCAATAAGGGTTTCACCCGTTTGTGTTCCCTCGAACCAAAGGGTGAAAGTATAAGGTGCTACACCCATCGTGGCAATAGCTTCTATGCTGGCTTCATCGCCTTCACATACCATATCAGGATTGGTAATTGCGTCAAGCACTATTGCATCAGGTTCAGTGATGAGTAATTCTTCAGAAACAATGTTACAGTCCGCTTCATCAATAATAGCGACAAAGTAGCTTCCAGGAGCAAGACCGGTAAAGCTGGCGCTACCCGAAACGGGTCCCTGCAGGGTATCACCATTCTGTAACAGGTAATAATTAAGGATTCCAGTGCCACCATTGGCGGTAAGTTCCATCTGGCCGTCGTTTGCGCCAAAGCAGGAAACCGGTGTGATTACAAGGGAAAGTGGATCGATGGCAATGGGGTCGGGTTCGTCGATGGTAACAGGATCGGACAAAGTTGAACCGCAACTGTTGCTATCGGTAACGGTAATGGTATAAATACCAAATCCAAGATTTTCAAAAGTTTGGGGATCAGCTGTTTCGGCAATGATTGTTTGCAGAACGTTGCTATCAACATCAAGCAGTTCATAGGTATAGGGCAATTGTCCTCCAGATGCTGCAACGGTAATAAAACCTGTTGCATCTCCAGCACATACTGCATCCTGGGTTTCGAGCACTGTCAATGACGGGCTTTGGTTGATGGTAATCTGGATTTCATATTCGCCATAGCAGAGAATTACATCATCCACTCCCGGGCCGGTTGATATGAAACTACCGTATCTGTACAATATGGTGTATGTTCCGGCATCGCTCTGACCAGGGAAGATCTCTCCCGTGGTCTGTACCATTGAGAGCATCGCACCATCAGGCTGACTGCTTACAACAGTAAAGATCTGGTCAACGATCACATCTTCGGTTTCTACGATGGGCATGAAACCAATTGCCGGATCGAGGCTTTCGCAGAACTCATCGCTTTCGTAAGAGAATGTTGCTGTGGGCAGTTCATAGATAGTAATGGTAATACTGTCAGAAACGGCTGTACATCCGTTGGCGTCTTCCACCCAAACGGTATAGGTGCCCGCTTCCTCAGCATTGTAGTTTGCTGCGGTAGCACCTGCTATGATCTGATCATTGCGATACCACTGGTAGGAGCTGAATCCGGGAGTAGCAGTAATAAAAGTGCTGATAATATCATTGGCACAATAATCGACCGGGTCAAAAGTGCTGATCTCAACTACCGGGGCTGGAAGCGTTACTACGTCAATGCTGCCGTTCATATCTCTGGCACATCCAGAGATGGTGTCGGTAGCAATTACGGTATAGGTTCCGTTTTCGGTGAAGGTTCCAAAATTCAATGCATTGCCGGTTCCGGTGAGGGTTGCTACAACATTGCTTTCCAGGATCAGCTGGTACTGGATGTTGGGCTCAGACCCGCTAAGGCCCAGTATTACTCCATCATTTTCGGGGCAATATTCTCCGGAAACCGGATCAGAGGTAATATCGAATATTGCAATGATAACCGGAACAGAGATGGTAACGATTTGTTCCTGGGTACATCCGTTGGTATCCTGAACTCTAACAGTGTAGTCCCCACTTTGGGTTAATCCGGTAAACTGAATTGTTTCACCTTCATTTCCTGACACGGGGCCTCCTTGCGGTGCACCTTCCAGCCAAAGGGTAAATGTATAGGGAGCAACACCTTGGGTGGCAGAGGCTTCAATAGTAGCTTCATCGCCTTCGCAGGTAATATCGGGGTTGGCTGCTGCTGAAACAGCAATGGCCTCCGGCTCAATAATGTCAATTACTTGCGGGTATTCATAGGAACAGTTGTTTTCATCACTTACCTGAATGGTATATGCACCTTCTGTCAATCCCGTAAAGATGCCACTGGTTTGGTTTTCAAACAAGATAGTACCATTTTGCAGCAGAGTGTAGAGCAGTTCACCTGTTCCACCCTGGGCCACAACCTCAATGGCACCATCGCCGGCACCGTTACAGCTGATCTGGGTTACAACAAGATTGACCGGATCAATAACAATAGCATCAGGTTCGCTTACTACAACCTCATCAGAAAGGGCAGTACAGGTATTGGCATCATCCACACCAATATAATATGTTCCTGCGGCAAGCAGATCAAATGTTACGGGCTGGTCATTGGTAGCCACAATTGTAGCCACAACCTGCAAAGATTCATTGAGAAGTTCATAGGTAAATGGTGGCTGGCCTCCGGGCGCTACTACAGTGATGGCACCCGTGGCTTCTCCGGCACAGAGTACGTTATCCACATCTACTATACTGATCTCGGGACTGGGATTGATGGTAATGTCGATCTCATATTCATTATAGCACAAAATAAAGTCATCTACACCGGGTCCTGTTGAAATAGAGCTGCCATATCGATAAAGTATGGTAAATGTTCCGGCAGTACTTTGACCAGGGAAGATCTCTCCGGTGGATTGGTTGATGATCAGTTCTGCGTCTGCCGGTATGCTATTGGTAATTGTAAATACCTGGTCCATGATTACATCTTCAGTTACAATGATCGGCAAATAACCGGTGGACGGATCGATACTTTCACAGAATTCGTTGCTTTCGTAAGAGAATGTTGCTGTGGGCAGTTCATAGGTGGTAATGGTGATACTGTCAGAAACGGCAGTACATCCGTTGGCATCTTCCACCCAAACGGTGTAGGTGCCTGCCTCCTCTGCATTGTAGTTTGCTGCGGTAGCACCCGCTATGATCTGATCATTACGATACCACTGGTAAGAGCTGAAACCGGGAGAAGCAGTAATAAAGGTGCTGATAATATCATTGGCACAATAATCGACAGGGTCAAAAGTGCTGATCTCAACTACCGGGGTTGGAAGAGTTACTACATCAATGCTGCCGTTCATGTCTCTGGTGCATCCAGATATGGTTTCGGTAGCCAGTACGGTATAGGTTCCGTTTTCGGTGAAGGTTCCAAAGTTCAATGCATTACCGGTTCCGGTAAGGGTTTCAACAACCGTGCTTCCACGCAACAATTGGTATTGGATACCTGTTTCGGATCCGCTTAATCCCAGAGTCACTCCATCGTCACCTTCACAGAATTCTCCCGAAGCCGGGTCGGAGGTAATATCAAAAACAGTAATCAATACAGGGGTGGAAATAGTAATTGTTTGTTCTGTAGTACAATTATTGGCGTCCTGCACACTTACTGTATATTCACCGCTTTGTGTAAGTCCTGTGAACTGAATGAGTTCATCTGCATTGGCTGCAACAGGGCCACCTACCTGTGTTCCGCCCAGCCACAATGTAAAACTATAGGGGGCAACACCCTCTGTGGCAGAGGCTTCTATCGTTGCCTCATCATTTTCGCATGCAATATCGGGGTTGGCTGCAACATTCAGTACAATAGCATTGGGCTGGCTGATGGTAATGCTCTCAGAATAATCGAAAATACAACCTGCTTCATCTTCTACCTGAAGATCGTAGGTGCCGGCAGCAAGGCCGGTAAAAGTGCCACTATCCTGGGGTCCGAATACTACTGATCCTCCTTGCAGCAGGGAATATGAAAGCTCTCCGGTTCCGCCGGTAGCAGTAAAACTAATCTGTCCATCTGTACCATTAAAACAGGAAACATCTGTAGAGGATACAGAACCCGGATCAATGGTAATGGGACTCGCCTCATTGATGATAATTTCTTCAGAAATGGTATTACAAGAGTTGGCATCGTTTACTCTTACATACCAGCTTCCTGCGGCAAGATTTTCAAATATTTGGGCGTCGGTATTGTTGGCAACGGTCGTAGCCACTACATTAAGTCCGGCATCCAGCAGTTCGTAGGTAAATGGCGCAGTACCGCTGCTCACCGATACCGTGATGGAACCGGTTTCTGTACCTGCGCACAATACATCGGTAACATTCTCTACCAGTAGTTCTGGTCCGGCATCAATGGTGATATCAAGACTGGTTTCATTGTAGCAAAAGATGGAACCATTGGAGGTAATAATTTCTATTCCATACCTGAATTCTATGGTATAGGTTCCTGGTACACTTTGTCCGGGGAAGATCTCTCCGGTGGTCTGGTTAATGATCAAGCCTTCTGGATCCGAACCATCATCGGTAGTAACTGTAAAAACCTGGTCTACGATAGTTTCTTCGGTGGTGATGATGGGCAAATACCCAGTGTCGGGCGTTTGACAGAAGCTATCGGCAATGTAGGCAAAAGAAGCTTCGGGAAGTGCATGGATGGTAAGGGTTACCTGTACCCGTTCACTTTCGCATTCTCCGATAACCGATGCTGCCCAGGCAGTATATGTTCCTACAGCCGAGCCTGAGGGAGCATCAGCTGTTTGTAATCCGCTTTGGTTGGCGTACCAGGCAATGGTTGCACCTTCTGGTGGAACTGCAGAGGCCTGGTAGGTATTTCCATCGAAACAGTAATCTTCGTTAATGGCCTGGGGAGCTTCAGGGTTTTCCAGGATGGTGAGGGTAACTTCAACCCTGTCACTTTCACAGCTTCCAATTCTTGCGGCTGCCCATGCGGTATAAACCCCTGGTTCAGAGGCAGAGGGAGCATTGGAAAGATCATCGCCTGTTTCAGAGGTATACCATATCAATTCGGCGTCGGGTTCTACGGTGGCACTGGCTGTATATACACTTCCGTTGAAGCAGTCGATAATATTTACTGGTACGGGTGGAGCAGGTGCCTCAATAATGCTCAGAGACACCTCCTCGCGTTCGCTGAGACAGCCTTCGGGAGATTGTGATGCGACCCAAACTGTATAGCTTCCCACCTCTGATTCTGAAGGCGTTGGGATCTCATTGCCACCAACAGGGGCGTCGTACCAAATCAGGGTGGCATTTACAGGGGCCACAACATTGAAAAAGTGCTCCTGTCCATCGAAGCAAACTTCTGAATTTTCAGCCAATGGAGTTGCAGGTGCAGCAAGGATGGTAACTGATGTAGATGCAGAACCTGCGCATTCACCTTCGGTATAGTTGTAAAACACTTCATATGTTCCCGGCAAGCTGTTTTCCAGGTCGATATCTCCGGTAACGGAGTCAACAATAAGATCTTCACTGCTGGCAACAAACTCATGTCCTGAAGTATAATGAACGGTTACTGTCCAGGTACCGTTATCCACCCAAGTGCTGGTATTGCTACACCCTCCCAGTGTGGGGAATGCTCTCCATGCATGGAGTTCGAATACAAGGTCGCCGCCTCCGGTAACGCCATTGGCAATATCGAGGCCGGTCCTGTTGTAGGTGTAAGATCCTGTACTATTGATGAAACCGTACGTGATCACGCTTTCGGCAGTACCACCAGGAGAAACGCAACGCAACTGGCTGCGTTGGTCAATGATTCTGGATACACCGCTTGAAGTCATGCTGTAGGATACATCTACTGCTGTAACGACAGCGTTGGCAGGAACAGATACCACGAGGGTGCCGGGACAGGAAGAGTCATCACCAGGCATGGGCTGGGCTTTTACATCAGTGCTGATACGGCCCATAACATATGTATTATCTGATGAATTCAATACCTGTCCGTTGATGGTTACCGGGGCTGTCCCTCCAACCTGCTGACAGTAAGGGCTTTCGTCGTAAGATATGGTGACACTGGAAAGTTCTCCCAGCACAACCGTGGTTTGGGCAACTGCAGTGCAGGTGCCGTCGGTATATTCATAAGAAACGGTATAATTACCGTTGCTGCTGTTGGTTAAGTTGATGGTTCCTGTTGTGGGGTCAATATCGAGCCCTGCCGGAGATGCGGAAAAAGTACCTCCCGGAAAACCATCCAGGGTTACATCTGCGGTACCGTCGCCACAAAATGGGGAGCCGGGATATGTGATTGTGGCAAGGGGACCTTGGTCAATAGTGACATCGGTGGATTGAAATCCACCGTCATTATCAGAGACTTCCACATTATAGTTGCCAGCAGCCAGGTCAGGGATGGAAAAGGTTGTAAGATTGGTTCCTGTTTCAGAAAAAACAACATTACCATCAGGTACCGTGGTAATCTGTACATCGTAGGGTTGAGTTCCCGATAAGATCTCAATGTCAATGGCTCCGTTATTTTCTCCTCCACATGTTGCGGTGGTTGTGATGTTTAGTGACAGCACAGGATTGGTAGCCAAAGACCTGTTTTGATTTACAAAACAACCATTTGCATCGGTCACCCTTATATTGTAGATGCCTTCAGAAAGATTTGAAAATGTGTGTGTAGTTGAAGGATCAGGGCCAAAAATCGTTTCTCCTCCGAGTTCATCGGTAAGAACATAGAGAAAGGGAGCCTGGCCGGCAGAAACATTTATTTCAATGGCACCATCAGATCCACCCGGGGTTGAAGGGTTTGTAAGGTTGGATGTAAAGTCTGGGTTTGCATTAAACGTAATCAGCACATCATCGGCATCAGAGCAACCATTGTTTACTTCTGTCCAGGTGAATGTGTAAGTGCCTGGCAGATCAACAGTAACCTCGGCATTGGGGTCATTGATATTGCTGAAGGAGGCCGAACCAGGACCTGAAGCTGTCCAGGTGCCCGTTCCAAAACTCTGGGTGGCATTCAATTCATAACTGTTTCCGCATTGCTGGTCGTCGCTGCCCGCATTGGTTTGCGGATTGTCCGTATTGCTAACAGTTATGGTTTGGCTGGTAAAGCAGCCGTTGTCATCGGTAAGGGTATAAGAGAGTTCATAATCCCCACCCTCTGGGCTGTTGAAAATCGGGTTTTCAATAGTGGGATCATTTAAAAATGCTGCACCAGCGCCACTCCAAAGGTGTGTATAGGGTGGTGTTCCCCCCGAAGCATTGCCGGAAAGTTGCAAATCATTCCCACTGCATGTCTGAGCCGGATCTGGTGCTATGGAAACAGCCACCGCACTGGAGGGTTGGTTCACAATGGCATTTCCGCTCACATTGTTCCCAAGCGAATCAGATATATCTATCAGGTAGCTTGTGGCAGTAATGGGAAAGTTGCCGGGAAAAGTTACCGTTGTTTCATTGCTGATGATCTGATCAAAAGCAAATGGAAGCCTGATCCAGGTATAAGTGTAGGGTGGCTGGCCTCCCTGGATCGTGATGGTAATTGAACCGTCATTTCCATTCAAACAGGAAACATCCTCAGTAGTAATGGAAGCTATGGATAAGCTTCCCTGAGCCAGGATATTACCTGAAAAAAGAATGAATAGGCAAATGATTGTGAGATTGCGTAGATTCAGGCTCATGATGTTGTATTTTAGTTTCAATCTTTTTTTGGCTGTGATGGCAATGGCAAAATTTCCATCAGAAAAATCAATACTGGTTTGTTATTGGGATATTGATAATAATTTTCCCCGAAAACTAGAGCGTGCGTTAACTGTTAATTTGTGGTATATGTGAAAAAAACCTAATGTTGTTGTGTTTTTTTATTTTTTTATCGATTCGCAAATGGTGATAAAAATTCTCAGAAAATATTACCATCCAAACCAAACAAAAATATACCTAAAAACCCATTTATTCAACCGCTTAACACTCAAAAGCGCCAAGTGAATCACCCGTTTTGCATAGGTAATAACACCTAGTGTGTTTTACGTGTTGTTACAGATATAAGGTGTAAAGGCTTTTACGAAAAAAAAAGGGATAGGTTATAGGGGGGCTATAAATTTTTTAAGAATAATAGTTATTTAAAAAACCGACACAGTTTTTTTCAATTCTTTCGGCTATATTTTGATCTTTATATTTGAGGAATGTATGGTGGGTAATTTTCTCAAAAAGCTCAATGTAACGGTCTGATATACTGTTGATCATTTCCTGGCTCATTATGGGTACCTGCTGGCCTGGCTGGCCACTGAAACCATTTTCCATAAGCCATTCTCTTACAAATTCTTTTGATAGTTGCTTTTGGGGAAGATTGTTCTGCAGCCTTTCATCATATCCCTCCCTGTAAAAATACCTGGATGAATCCGGGGTATGTATCTCATCGATAAGGTAAATTTTACCGTCTTTTTTACCAAATTCGTATTTGGTATCCACCAGGATCAGTCCTTTTTCGGCTGCCAGTTCTGATCCTCTTTGAAACAGCTGCCTGGTGTAGCGTTCAAGAATGGAATATTCCGCTTCATCAATCAACCCATTACTGATAATATCCTCTCTTGAAATATCCTCATCATGCCCCTGGTGTGCTTTGGTAGTGGGGGTAATTATGGGTTGGGGAAAGGCCTGATTTTCTTTCATCCCCTCAGGCATGGTAACACCACAAATCTGTCTTTCTCCCTTTTTGTACAATCGCCATGCATGACCTGTAAGATATCCTCTTATTACCATTTCTACCGGCAGAGGCTGACACAGGTGACCAATGGTAACCATTGGATCAGGAGTGGCAATTTTCCAGTTGGGTACAATATCTTTTGTTGCATCCAAAAAAACCGCGGCAATCTGGTTAAGCACCTGTCCTTTGTGCGGGATGCCGGCTGGCAGCACCACATCGAATGCCGAAATGCGATCGGTGGCTACCATTAAAAGGAGTTCATCGTTGATATTGTATACATCGCGAACCTTGCCCTTGTAAAAACTCTTCTGACCAGGAAAACGAAAAAGGGTAGATGTAAGTACCATTATGGATTTGTATTATAATTATTTTTCAATGTCTCCTTCGTAGGCTTTGATGATCTTGCTCACCAGGGGATGCCTTACTACATCGGTTTCGTTCAGAAAAATGAAGTCAATACCTCTTACTTTGTTCAGGATGCGTGTAGCCGTAATGAGCCCTGAAGTTTGATTTCTGGGCAGGTCGATTTGGGTAATATCTCCTGTTATAATAAATTTGGCAGATTTTCCCATTCGGGTAAGGAACATCTTTAGCTGGCTTTCGGTGGCATTTTGTGCTTCATCCAGAATGGCAAAAGCATTATCCAGTGTTCTTCCCCGCATAAAAGCCAGAGGTGCAATTTCAATGGTCTTGTCTTCGATATAGCCTTCGAGTCTTGCAGGGGGAATCATATCCCGCAATGCATCATAGAGGGGTTGCAGGTAAGGGTCGAGTTTGTCTTTAAGATCACCGGGAAGAAAACCCAGGTTTTCGCCGGCTTCCACAGCCGGGCGGGTAAGGATGATACGTCTTACTTCCTTGTTTTTCAGAGCTCTTACTGCAAGAGCCACTGCTGTGTATGTTTTTCCTGTTCCGGCCGGGCCAATGGCAAATATCATATCATGGCTCTTGAAACTCTCAACCATGCGCACCTGATTAGGGGTACGGGCACGTATAGCCATACCATTTTTTCCATGAAGCAGTAAAGTTTGGTTTTCAGAATCAATTGCAGAGCTGGTTGTTTCACCGGGGTGAGACACAATGATCTCAAGAATGATTTCGTCTGTTACTTTGTTGAAGCGCTCATAGTGATCAAGAATCAGGGTAAATTTTTCTGAAAAGAAACCCAGTTCTTCATCATCGCCGATTGCTTTGAGCTCATTACCCCGCAGAACCAGTTTAAGTTTAGGAAATAACTTTTTCAGCAATCTCAGGCGTTCTTCCCTGAGACCGAATATGTCTGAGGGATGGATGTTTTCAAGCAAATATGTCTTCTCTCCAAGGTTCTCCAGGCCGTTATTATCAGGATCAGTCACTATGTTTTTCTTTTAATTGCACTTTTTTCTGCAAAATAACGAAATTATTCCGTTGCCTTGTGTAAAGCGGTTAAATGTTTTTACTTTTGAATGGAGGCTTTTGTTATTTTTGCAAGCAAAGGCACAAAAAAGTTCAATCAGGAAAAAAGCTCTGACCATGACCATCATTACCCTCATCAGCGACTGGGGCCTGAACAGCCATTATCAGGCATCTGTAAAAGGAAACATATTGCGGCAGATCCCTGATGCCCAAATCGTTGATATCACCCACACCCTGAGGCCATACGATATAATGAATTGTAGTTTCATACTGAAAAATGCATGTCTGGATTTTCCTGAAGGAACCATTCACATTGTAGGGGTAAATACAGAAGCATCTACCAAAACACCCCACATTGTGGTAAAATACAAGGATATGTTTTTTATTGGAGCAGATAATGGTGTTTTTTCTCTTTTGCTTGAGGGGCAGGCTTTTGAAGCTGTTGAACTGGATATTATGCAGGAGACGGATTATTTCACTTTTTCTTCGAGAGACGTATTTGTAAAAGCGGCCTCTATGATTGCTTCAGGAACCCCACTTGCACAATTGGGCGCTCCGCATGCAAATCTATATCCAATGTATGCCTTCAAACCCGTAGTTAAGGACAACAAAATTGAAGGCAAGGTCATTTTTATTGATGACTATGAGAATGTTTTTGTCAATATTGATCAGGGAACCTTCAGGAAAGTAGGCCGTGGAAGGCCTTATACAATCAATTTCCGGGTACCTGGTTATGCCATCAGGACCCTTCATACCTCATATAGCGATGTGCCGGAAGGGGAGAGACTGGCATTGTTTGGATCAACCGGTTATCTTGAAATAGCCATGAACAAAGGAAAAGCTTCAAGTCTGCTGGGATTGGGACTTACTGATCCGGTAAGTGTTGAATTCGAATGAAAATGATCTCTTCTTTTTTTTTAAAATTCTTTCACTTACCCTATAAATAATAATTTTGCTCATTCCCGGTTTTATCAATTAATGCAAATTTTAAAAACGCATAGATGTTCATTCTGTTTTTACGCGAAATCAATAATTTCTTTAACAACCTTATTGGTTACATTTCCATCGGGGTTTTTCTTGTTATCAACAGTTTGTTTTTGTGGGTATTTCCCCTGGATACGAATGTAATTCAATCGGGCTATGCCAATCTGGAAGGGCTTTTCAGTATGGGGCCCTTTGTATTCCTGTTCCTTATTCCTGCCATTACCATGCGTTTTTTTGCCGATGAGAAAAAAAGCGGTACCATCGAATTTTTGCTTACCAAACCCCTGAGCGACATGCAGATCGTTGTTGCCAAGTATCTTGCAGCTCTTGTGTTGGTGGTGTTTTCCCTTTTGCCTACTCTGATCTATGTAATTACGGTGTACTGGTTTGGCCTGCCGGTAGGAAACCTGGACATGGGAGCAACCTGGGGTTCCTACCTTGGATTGCTTTTTCTGGGAGCAACATTTGTTTCTATAGGTCTGTTTGCATCATCCCTTACCGATAACCAGATCGTTTCATTTATCATTTCCATTTTCCTTTGCGGCTTTGCCTATATCGGTTTCGAATTTATATACACACTCGATTTGTTTGGCCAAATTGACCTTTTCATTCGCAACATGGGAATTTTTGCTCATTATACATCGATCAGCAGGGGAGTGGTGGACAGCCGGGATGTGATTTATTTTCTGAGCGTGATCTTTGTGTTTCTCCTTCTCACCAGGATAAAACTGGAAAGCAGAAAATGGATATAGAATACCGCACTTGCTGAGTGGAATTTGATAATAAACAGACAAATAAAGAGGCAACATTGAAGTGAAAAAAGAACCAGGAAGCCATATGAACAAGACTGAAAGACCACGTAATATAAATACCCGCAGGCAAAATATTAAGAGTCTGCTCTTTAGTCTTTTGATCATCCTTGCCATCAATATGCTGGGTTCAAGATATTTTGTACGACTTGACCTTACCTCGGAAAAACGATACACACTAACCCCGGCAACCAAAGATTTGCTCCGGGAATTGGATGATTATGTATATTTCAGGGTTTATCTTGACGGGGAATTTCCTGCCGGATTCAAGCGCCTGCGCAATCAAACCCTTGAGATGCTTGATGAGTTCAGGGCGTATTCTGATTTTGTGCAGTATGAATTTATCAATCCTACAGTGAAAGGAGATTGGGAGCGTACCGAAGAAAACTACACCAACTTGGTAAACAAGGGTTTGCAGCCTACCCAATTGCAGGTTACAGAGGAAGATGCCAGCTCACAACAAGTCATTTTTCCAGGAGCTATTGCCAATTACCGGGATCGGGAAGTAGCCATTTCGCTTCTTCAGGATCAGATGGGAATGTCTTCAGAGAATGTGATCAACCATTCTGTGCAGGCATTGGAATACAACCTGGCTTCTGCCATTCACCAGTTAAGTGTTGAAAAGAAACCGCGTGTTGCTTTCCTGGAAGGAAATGGTGAGCTTGAGCAGCGCTATGTAGCTGATATTACATTTAGCCTGCAGGATTTTTATGAGGTGGGGCGGATTGCAATTAATGGCGATCCCAGGGCGCTGGATGGTATCAGTACACTTGTGGTGGCCCAACCCCAGCAAGAATTCTCCGAACCCGATAAGTTTGTTATTGATCAGTTTATTATGAATGGAGGATCGGTATTATGGCTGGTTGATCCGGTATTTGCGTCTATGGATAGTCTTCAGCTTAAGCCCGAAACTATTGGCATGGCATGGCCACTGAACCTTGATGATATGCTTTTTCGTTATGGTGCAAGACTCAATACTGACCTTGTAATGGATATGCAGGCAACACCCATTCCCATTACAACGGGTTTTGTAGGCGACCGGCCACAAATCAATCTTATCCCCTGGTTTTATTTTCCACTGGTGAGTCCTGCATCAGATCATCCCATGGTACGGAATCTCAATGCGGTTCGTACCGAATTTGTCAGTACTATTGACA
Source organism: uncultured Bacteroidales bacterium (assembly GCA_964453995.1). GTDB lineage: Bacteria > Bacteroidota > Bacteroidia > Bacteroidales > UBA7960 > SKVR01. Next base: position 75,935 of record CAYVQC010000007.1, read on the forward strand.
CGGTAATGGCCGAAGGAGTGCAGAAAACCTTTCTTCTGCAATCTAGTCCATATACACGCATTGAGCAAACACCAGCCCGTATTTCCTTTGATATTATGGAACAACGTGTAGATGAATCGCTTTACAGCGAAGGATCCAAACCCGTTGCTGTATTGCTTGAAGGAGAGTTTCCTTCATTGTATACAAACCGGCGCAGCCCGGTTGCCGATCTGCCACGGGATTATCAAAGGCTCGACAAGGGAGAATCTACCGCTATGGTGGTAGTCGCTGATGGTGATATCATACGCAACCAGTTTGATAACAGGGAACAGCCTTTGCCGCTGGGTTATGATCGATTCCTGGATCAGACCTTTGGCAATGCAGATTTCATTCTTAATGCCATTAACTACCTCAACGACGACCGCGGAATCATGGAATCGCGGGCCAGGGAAGTTCGCCTGCGCATGCTGGACCGTAACAGAGTATCTCAAAACCGACTTGCTATACAGCTGGTGAATGTTGCGGTACCTGTAATCTTGTTACTTGTTTTTGGGTTTATAAGATTTTTCCTGAGAAAGAAAAAGTACAGCACTATTAAAACACACTGAGTGATTTCTGACAATGTCTGATGCCTAGGGTCCTTTGGACTGGTGATGGGAGTTTCATTATTCAGTTTGTTTCAGGTGAGTTAATGTAATCATCCTATTCGATTATGAGCAAGAAAAGAAGAAGCTTTTATTTCCCGGCAACAGTTTTGCTGTTGGTAATTGCCGCAGGTGTTTATTTTTTTTCCGAAACCCAGGCAACTTTCCGTGCCAAAGACCGTGATTTTTCGGTAAGCAGGGATATGGACATCGTGCGAATTTATATGAGCAGTGCTGATGCTGAAAATATACTGGACCTCACATTTGATGAAGAAACAGATGAATGGAGGCTCAATGATACTTTGTTTGCCAATGATTCTGCAATCAGGGAACTTATTGAAGTTCTTTCGCGCCTCAGGGTTCAGCAGCCGGTAAGTGTTGTCAACAGAGAGAAAGTAGAGAAAATGTTGCAATCCTACGGAGTACGGGTTGATGTTTATGTGCAGGCCTATCGTATCAGAATAGGTGACTTTGAAATGCTGCCCTACCACGATCTTTATCAGTCATTTTTAGTGGGCAAAGATGCTCCTGATGGGCAAAGCACGTATATGCGAAAGATCAAATCAGAACAAGCTTTTAGGGTTACTCATTCCGGTTTTGAAGAGGGAGTTTCCTTCCTGTTTGATCCCGGTGCCAAGGGTTGGCTCGATCCGGTTATTTTTAATACGGCCTGGGAGGCTTTGGACCAGGTTACCGTTATTGTGCCCGAAGAACCAGGGGAATCTTTTGTGCTGAAAACTACCGGTGAAACTGGCTTCGCATTTTATCAGCCCGATAATCCAGATCAGCCTTTGCAGCTTTCTTTTGATACTCTGCAGGTGGCAAGGTTTCTATCTTCCTTTGAAGATATTTATTACGAGAGCCTTCTTGATGAACAGGGTGAAAAAACCAGACAAGAACTTATGGTGGAGAAACCATTTATGGAAATAACAGTACAACCTAAGAACGGGGCCATTAGAAAGATAAGGGCTTTTGCCCGGCTCAATCCAGGCGGTAATGCTTTGTCTGCTGAAGGCACCCCCCTTGACCCAAACAGATTTTACATTGAACTGGGGCCCGGTGAATATGCACTGGCACAGTATTATGTTTTTAACCGCATCCTGCGCCCGCTCTCATTCTTTATAAGCAAAAATTAAACGGCCCACAGGGCATCCGATTAGATTAAAAAAGTATCTTTGCAAACGTATCATAAAACAGGTAAAAATATGAAGTTTATAGTATCGAGCAATTTGCTGCTTAAGCAATTACAATCAATCAGCGGTGTTTTGAGCACCAACAATACCTTACCCATCCTGGACAACTTCCTGTTTGAGTTGAATGAAAATGAGCTGAAGGTTTCGGCCTCTGACCTGGAAACTACTATGACAGCACGTCTTACAGTGGATATGGCTGAAGATGAGGGTAATATAGCCATCCCGGCCAAACTTCTGCTGGATACACTGAAAACTTTTTCTGACATACCCGTTACCCTGGATATTGACAAGGAGAGCTTTGGCGTTACCCTCATTGCGGGGGACGGAAAATACCGCCTTGCCGGGCAGGATGGAGAGGAATATCCCCGCCCTGCTGCCATTGACGGTGCTTCGGGATTGAAAATAGAATCAGATATTTTGCACAATGCCATTAGTAAGACCATCTTTGCCGCCAGCAATGATGAGCTGCGCCCTGCCATGAGTGGTGTATTTTGCGAACTCACCACCGAAAACGTAACTTTTGTTGCAACCGATGCCCATAAACTCGTTCGTTATCGCAGAAACGATATCCAGGCTTCTGACAACGTATCTTTTATTCTTCCCAAGAAGCCTCTCAACCAGCTGAAGGGCATCCTGGCAACCGACGAAGCTTCTGTAGATCTTGAGTTTAATGATAAAAATGCAAGGTTTACCTTTAAAAATATCACCATGACCTGCCGGCTTATTGAAGGAAAGTACCCTAATTATTCGGCGGTTATACCACTGGAAAATCCCAACAAGCTTACCCTTGATCGTTCTCCGTTTCTCAATGCTATCAGAAGGGTATCATTGTTTTCCAACCAGGCTACTTACCAGGTAAAATTCAAAATTGCAGGTACTGAGCTGCACCTGATGGCCGAAGATCTCGATTACAGCAACGAAGCAAGAGAGAGGCTGAACTGTCATTTTGAAGGTAATGATATGGAAATAGGATTCAACAGTAAATTTATGGTGGAGATGCTCAATAACCTGGAAACAGATCAGGTGGTTCTTGAAATGTCGGAACCCAACCGCGCCGGCCTTATCCTTCCCCTGGACGACGATAATAAAGATGAAGATATCCTTATGCTGGTAATGCCTGTTATGCTCAACGCTTAAGAATCCCTGATAATACGCAAAAAGCCTGGAATGTGGTTATGCACGATCTGCAAACATTTCAGGCTTTTTCTTTTTGTCCTTTACAGCGCTTTCAGAGCCATTGCGATAATTCGAGCCAACGGTTTTCCTTCTCTTCCAATTGTTTTTCTATTTCTGCATAATCTTTTGCCTTTTTTTGCAACTCTTCCGCCGAGAGGGTACCTGAGTTAAGCAATTCCATTGTAGAGTGTTTCTTGCTTTCCAGCTCAGCGATAATGATTTCCAGTGCTTCCAGTTCCCGTTGTTCTTTCCAGGTTAGCTTTTTCTTTTCGGAGGCAACGGGAGTGTTTTGTTCTGGTAAAGATGTTTGGCGGGCAGACTTTTTTTCCTGGCTCTTTTCCGCTGCTTTCTTTTCCTGGTATTCGGTATAATTGCCGGGAAAGTTTTTAATTTTCCCATCTCCTTCAAACACAAAAATGGAATCGACAAGGTTATCGAGAAAATACCGGTCGTGCGATACTACAATAAGACAACCGGGGAAGTTTTCAAGAAAATCTTCCAACACATTGAGGGTTGCAATATCCAGATCATTGGTAGGCTCGTCGAGAATAAGAAAGTTGGGGTTTTTCATCAGCACAGTCATCAGGTGCAACCTGCGCTTTTCTCCACCACTGAGTTTTCTTACCAAATCGTTTTGGGCAGCATAGGAAAAGTTAAAGTAATGCAGAAACTGGGCGGCACTGAAGGTAACATTTTTGTTGATTCTGATCTGTTCGGCGATATCACTGATTACTTCAATCACTCTTTTATTGTCATCTACCTTTATTCCTTCCTGGGTAAAATATCCAAATTGTACGGTTTCACCCCTGGTAACCTTTCCCTGGTCAGGAGCCAGATTCTGTGTAATGATATTGAGCAGGGTGGTCTTTCCTGTACCATTCATCCCAACGATACCTACCTTTTCGTTTTTTTTGAAGATGTAGGAAAAGTTGCTGATGATTTTTTTTTCGCCAAAAGATTTGTATACACCTTCCAGCTCAAGGATTTTTTTGCCCATGCGTGCTGTCTGGATGTTTATTTCCTGGCTTTGTAATGAGGTTTGCATGGAAGCAGCCTCTTTGAGCTGGTAATACGCATCAATACGGGCTTTTGATTTTGTAGTGCGTGCTTTTGGCTGCCGGCGCATCCACTCAGTTTCCTTTCTGAGCAGGTTGCGGGCTTTTTCGGTTTGTTGCAACATTGCTGCCTCGCGTTCTTGTTTCTTTTCCAGGAAATAGGCATAATTGCCATTGTAGCGGTACAGGTTTCCCTGGTCAAGTTCTACAATCTCATTGCACACATTATCAAGGAAATAGCGGTCGTGGGTAACCAGGAAAAGGGTAAGTTTCTGTCGGGCAAGGTAATCTTCGAGCCACTCGATCATTTGCAGGTCGAGGTGGTTGGTGGGTTCATCCAGGATGATAAAATCGGCTGAGTCAATGAGAATCTTAGCCAGAGCAACTCTTTTTACCTGCCCTCCGGAGAGTTCTCCCATGGGTTGGTTAAGGTTTTCTATTTTCAACTGCGAAAGGATCTGCTTTATCCTGGCTTCGAGATCCCAGGCATTAAGCTGATCCATAGCCTGTACAAGCTGTTGGAGCTTGTCATTATCGAATTGGGATGAGTTTTTTTCCTGGAGAGCAATCTGCTCCTGGTACTCCCTTAATGTGTTGATGGCAGGGCTATTGTCATTGAGAATCGTTTCTATTACACTTGGATTTGGATCAAAGTCAGGGTTTTGATCCAGGCAGGCCACAGTAATATCTTTTCTGAAATTACAGGATCCGGAATCAGCTATATCACGCTGCATCATAATGTTGATGAGGGTGGTTTTGCCAGCGCCGTTGCGGGCGATCAGGCCAACTTTCTGTCCCTGATCAATGCCAAAAGAGATGTTTTCGAACAATAGTTTCTCAGCATAGGATTTACTGAGATTGTCTGCCTGGAAATAGTTCATTGTATCGGTTTAAAACTGCGAAATTACGCTATTTTAATGGAACATGCCGGGCAATACATTGATTTTAGCAAGGGTAAAAAAAAGAAGCTGTCAGAAACAACTTCTCTGTGATAATGCACTGGTTTTGGTGAATTTTTAATTGGTAAAAGATTCGCTAACCCCGCTCCAGCTTTTATTTTCCTTTATTCAGAGATAGTTAGTAATCTGATAGCTTCTTTTCTGGTAATTGATCCCTTTAAACCAATTTTACGTTAATAGCTTTTTGTCCCTTTTGATCCTCTGCGACCTCAAATGAAACGGTGTCGTCATTTTTGATTTTGTCAACCAGGCCGGTATGATGCACAAAAACATCTTTTCCGGAATTATCATCTACGATAAACCCGTAGCCCTTTTTTTGATTAAAAAACTTAACCTTTCCTGTTTCCATTCTTCGATAAAATTATTGAATTAGTAAAAATTAACGAACAAAAATACAAATTTTTAATATATCAACAAATCTTTTCATTGCTTTGATCGGAACAATTGTGAAGTGTGATTTATTCTTTATCCGTTTGATGGAAATTATATAAAAGGATGATATAAGGAAACAGCTGGGAAATAAAAAACCCGGCAGGATAGTTTCCGTAAATATATTGCAAGCAGAGAAAAAGGTTTACGTTGTTATGAAACTATCCTTACCGGATCTTATGTATACAAAGTTAGCTTAAAAATACTGAATTTCCTCAATAAGCTGTGCGGGATCCCTTATAAGATGTGGATTCTTGTCAATATGGATTAATCCGCTGATAGATAGTTTTTTTACGGCAAACTTCTGGTTATCGTCCTCGTCGAGATACTTCACCACCAGCAGGGATCCGATCTTGATAACAAATTTGTTTACATTGGCTGCCACATCGAGCAAAGTGTCGCGCAGGGCTGTAAGGTCCTGGTTTTTGCACGGTTTTGAAGCAAAGCATCTGTAGATATCTTCAATGATATCGTAGAGCTCTTTGGTAGTCATTTCTTCCCTGGAATGTGTCATGAATTCGTTGCATCTCATTTTGGTTTCTTCATGACTGTAAAGGTCAAGGCCTACCATTTTGGTGAGTTTTATCACTGTATTGTAGCAGTTGATGCTTTCTTCCTTGTTTTTGGTATCGAACCATGAGATGATGGGTACATACCGGCGAAGCTTCCTCTTTTTATAATCCGAATTGATTGAATTAAAAGAGATATAATCATGGAAGGAGTTTTGCAGGATATAGACCTGGTCTTTGAGCCTGAGAATCTCATCGTGGTGCTTGCGTTCCATTTGTTCCAGTTTCTTTTCGTAATACTTGTAGTATTGCTTCATAAACTGGTTTTGAGGTCCGGCGGCAACCAGACGCTGCCCTTCTTCGGTATCCAGGAACTGATTGAAATTCTCGATGAATTTATCGGCAATTTTTTCCGCCTGTTTGTTGTAAGCCGATTCGTATTTCCAGGTATTTTTCGGGTTAAGGATGAGAGAATCCACGCCTTTGACCTCCAGTGGTATGTTTAATCCGAAGGGAACAATTTCTTCAGTTTCGGCATGATCCAATGAACCATCCAGGATAGCCCTGATGATGTTGCGGGTAGACTCCAGGTCTATCCTTTGGCCAATGCCATAGGGCCCGCCGATCCAGCCTGTGTTTACAAGGTAAGCGGTAGCACCATGTTTTTTCATCTTATCGGCCAGTTGCCTTGCATACACCGTGGGGTGCAACAAAAGAAAGGCAGCCCCAAAAGCCGATGAGAAGGTGGGCAATGGTTCTTTTACGCCTCGCTCGGTACCGGCCAGCTTGCTGGTATAGCCACTCAGGAAATAATACATAGCCTGATCGCGCGAAAGTCTGGAAACGGGTGGAAGTACACCAAAAGCATCAGCAGTAAGGAAGATGATCTTTTTGGGGTGAGTTCCTTTGCTTACGGGTTTTACAATGTTTTCGATATGGTGAATAGGGTAGGAGACCCTGGTGTTTTCAGTCTTTGATGTGTCATAAAAATTGATCTCCCCATTCTTTGGATTGTACACCACATTTTCCAGCAGGGCATTTTTGCGAATGGCATTGTAAATATCGGGTTCCTTTTCCGGATTGAGGTTGATGCACTTGGCATAGCATCCGCCTTCAAAATTGAAAATACCCTCATCATCCCAACCGTGCTCATCATCGCCGATAAGATAGCGTTCAGGATCGGCCGAAAGAGTGGTTTTGCCTGTGCCTGATAAGCCAAAGAAAATAGCTGTGTCGCCGTTTTTTCCCATGTTGGCCGAGCAGTGCATCGAGGCTATACCTTTCAGGGGAAGGTAATAATTCATGATGGAGAAAAATCCTTTTTTGATTTCTCCTCCATACCATGTACCACCGATGAGCGACATTTTATCTTTCAGGTTAAAAGCGACATACACATCGGAATTGAGGTTTTGCTCTTCCCATTTTTCATTGATGGTTTTACAGGCATTGAGCATTACAAAATCGGGTTCAAAATCAACGAGCTCTTCGTCAGTGGGCCTGATGAACATATTTTTCACAAAATGGGCCATCCAGGCTACCTCTGTGATAACCCTGATTTTCATGCGTGAATTTTCATTGGCACCACAAAAGGCATCCATCACATAAAGCTTTTTACCATCAAATTGCTTCAGAGTGGTTTCCCTTAGTTCTTCCCACACCTGCTCTGAAATGGGATGATTGTCGGAGCGTTTGGCGTTGGGTCCGGCCCACCAGATATTGTCTTTGGTGGAATCTTCCTTTACAATATACTTATCTTTGGGCGAGCGACCGGTAAAAATGCCCGTATCAACAGCTACCGCACCGGTATTGGTTTCAAATCCTCTTTCAAACTCCCTCAGGGAAGGATCCGTTTCGTGTTCGAAAAGTTCATCATAGGAAAGATTATAAAAAATCTTAGGTGTGTTTTTAATCCCATAGCGGGAAAGATCCGGTGGAAGGATCCGGATCGCTTCTACTTTTTGGTTCATAAGTTTTTTTTTGACAGCAGACTGTTCGCTAAGTTTAACAATGTGTTTTGATGCCGCCAAAATTATAAAAAAACATACTAAGCTCGTAAATCATTCAATAAAATTGGCGATTATTATTTTTTAATGCAATATTGTCTAAACTTCACTTACAGCTAAAATGTTTATGGGTTACAATGAAAGTCATACCTTTTTCCTGGGTATTATTTGTTTCCGGCATCGTTTCCTGCACCATTCTGGATTTTAAACAGGTAAAAATGAACTGGCCGGAGGTGATCTATCGCAGTAAAAAATGCAGGAAACCAAAATCAATTATTGTATGAAGAAAGCAAGTATTATATTTCCGCACCAGTTATTCGAAACATCACCTCTGCCGCTTAATAACAGTGAGGTTTTCCTGGTAGAAGAGCAGTTGTTTTTTAAGCAGTATTCTTTTCACAAGCAGAAAATTGCACTGATGCGGGCAGCCATGAAGTTTTACGAAAACTGGCTCGCCGACAAGGGTGTAACGCGCATGCAATATATCTCTGCCGGCAACGAAGGTGATACTATTGGTTCTTTACTAATACAATTTAAGAAGCAAGGGATTGATAAGCTTCACTATATTGATCCCGTTGATACCTGGTTGGAAAAACGTATTCAGCAGGGTTGTGAAAAGGAGGGTATTCATGCAGAAAAGTACCCTACACCTATGTTTCTCAATAGCATGAATGACTTGGAGGAGTATTTTGCAGATACAAAGAAGTTCTATCAAACAGACTTTTATATAGCACAGCGGAAAAAGAGAAATATTTTGCTGGATGAAAACAACAAGCCCCTGGGAGGCAAATGGAGTTTTGATGCAGAAAACCGGAAACGGTTTCCCCGAGGCAAAAAAATACCCAAAATAAACTACCCCATGGCAACACCCTTTCACAAGGAAGCAGTGGAATATGTGGATGGGCATTTTGGAGCAAACCCGGGAGAGTTGAACGGGAAACCGCTTTATCCCGTTACTTTCCAACAGGCCCGGGAGTGGATGCAGCAATTTTTCAGGGAGCGGTTTTACCATTTTGGCACCTATGAAGATGCAATGGTGGCCGACCAGGGAATTTTGTATCACAGTGTATTATCACCTGCTCTCAATACAGGATTGCTTACCCCCCAGGTGGTACTTGATGAAGCCATTGCTTTCGCCTCAGAAAACGAAATACCCCTGAATTCGCTGGAAGGGTTTGTGCGTCAGGTGTTGGGCTGGCGTGAGTTTATAAGAGCAGTATACGTGTTAAAAGGAACAGAGGAGCGTACCCGCAATTTCTGGGGCTTTAAAAGAAAAATCCCCGATTCGTTTTATAAAGCAACAACGGGGATTGATCCCCTGGATCAGGTGATCAGGAAAGTGTTGAAAACAGGCTACTGCCACCATATTGAGCGACTGATGGTACTGGGAAATTTTATGCTGTTGTGCGAATTTGATCCTGACGAGGTTTACCGGTGGTTTATGGAAATGTTTATTGATGCATGGGACTGGGTAATGGTTCCCAATGTTTACGGTATGAGCCAGTTTGCCGATGGTGGCATTATGGCTACTAAACCTTATATCAGTGGCAGCAACTACCTGGCAAAGATGAGCGATTTTTCAAAGGGTGAATGGCAAAAAGTATGGGATGGATTGTTCTGGCGGTTTTTGCACGAGCACCGAAGTTTCTTTAAACAAAATTACCGCCTGGCCATGCTAATAAGCAATTTTGATAAAATGAATAAGGAAAAACAAAAACAACATCTCAATACGGCAGAACGTTTCCTTGATAAATTATAATCCTGCAATACGGGTTTTTACCAGCAGTTTGATTTACAGTTCTACTGTTTTCAATGATCTTACAGGCTGCAGCAGCAAAACTGCCAGGAAGCATCAAAGCCAACCCTGGCAATCAAACACGCAGGTTGAATTTATTTTCCGTAAAACACCCATGAAACAACTTTTTTGTTTTTGTACCTTTCGAACATATTTTTTTATACAGAATAAAAAATTATCATTATGAGCAGCAAAATAGCCTTTGGCCCTCAAAAGATTTTATTCCCAATGCCCGTGAGTCTTGTTGTAACAGGAACCATGGAAAAATCAAATATCGTAACCATTGCCTGGGTGAGCCTTCTTACCAGTGCACCTCCTACACTTGGAATATCGGTGGGTTCAAAAGGATATACTGCCGATCGCATTATCGCCAATGGGCATTTTACCGTAAATATTGCCAGTGCCGATATCATGAAGCAAGCTGATTTTTGTGGTATCACTTCGGGAAGGGATACAGATAAATTTAAGGTGACAGGGCTTACCAGGCTTGCGTCAAAGCATATTGCTTCACCCATCATTAAGGAATGTCCACTCAACATCGAATGCGAGCTTACAGAACACGCAAAGGTAGGGCACACGTGGCATTTTGTAGGAAAAATTCTTGATATACATATGGATTCTGATAAGCTTACCGATAAGGAAAACCCGGGGTCATATATTACGGAGCTTATGAATCCGTTGGTTTATATGGGTGGAGCAAGAGAGTACAGAACCCTGGGGCAGAAAATCGGCGATGCATATCAAATAGGAAAAGATTTGAAAAAGTGAAATAGTGGATCAATCTTAATATCTTAATGAGAATTTATTAAATAAAGACAAGTAGATTATAAATTACGACAAGGGTTGATTTCAGCCTTTTTTGTGAAGTGGTTTAATAATTTATTATAATTTGTAAATATATTTAGTTTGTTGTTAAAATGACCAGTTGTGTCAGTTTATTTAGTAATTTTGTGTTTATAATAACTATATGGCTAAGAGATGGAAGAAAACAAAGAACGGTACTTAACTGACAAAGATTTGTGGAATTTGATTGCCCAAAGTTCGGTGGGTGATGCCTACCGGCCATTAAACCTCAGGGGGGCTGTTTTAACCGGAGCCAACCTCGCCGGCGCCGATCTTTCAGGGGCTAATTTTTCAAAAGCAGAATTAAGGGGGGCAAATCTACAGGGCGCAAATCTCTCCGGCGCTTTTCTTGCCAATGCAGATCTCACAGGAGCTAATCTTGCCAATGCTACCCTGGAGGGAAGTGTGTTGGCTTCGGCTGTTTTATTTTCTGCCATTCTTGATGATGCAGATCTCTCGGATGCTAATCTCTCCGATACTGATCTTACCAAAATCAGTGCTGTAAATTGCGATTTTGAAAGGGCTGATCTGTCACAGTCTGTACTCAGGCACGCCAGCCTTATCCGTGCCAACCTTTTTAAAGCAAACCTCAGCGGCGCTGATCTCACAGGATCTGACCTGCTGGAGGCCAACCTGAATAAAACCTATTTCAATGACACAAAAATGGATGATATTATCAACCTGGAACGTGCTGTTGGCTACAAAGGTTGATTCACACTACGCTTTTTAAGAACCCTTCCTGTTGAAGAACAGCGCACTTTTCCGCGGCAGGTTTACACGTCTGAGTGCTGCTGTCCTGTTTATCTTCTGATGATTTTTGATAGAATGGTTTTTTCTCCCTGGCGGGCAATTACAACCAGAAATCCTTTGGGATACCTTTCCAGGTTGATCCTGACAAGGTTTGCTGCAGCAGTATTGCTGTGCAGGTATTTTTTACCTTTGGGGTCAAGGATAGTGATCTCAAGAGGTGCATCTGTTTCCCAACCTGCGTATTGCAGGTAAACATAATCCCGGGCCGGGTTGGGGAATACCTGCCATGAGTCTGCCATTGCAACTTGAGGTTGGGTGGGTACCTCTATACTGATTTTCAGTGGATCGGAAATGAAAATCGTGATACCACCTAGCTGTTGCTGGCCGGGGTGGATATAGAGTACTTCAGATATTGCAGTATCAAAGCCTGGCAATTCGGCTTTTACAACATAATTACCATAGGGAAGATTTCTGAAAGAAAAGCTACCGGTATGATCGGTAAGGGTATATCCGTAAATTTTTCTCATGCTTAGGCTGTACAGCAACATGGTGACATTGGAAAGTCCTTGTAAGCAATTGTCATGGGTCTCTCCCTGAAACCACTGGCTGCACCATGGTATCAGATCGCTGTAGGTTTGATCGGGCAATGTAAAATGGCCGCTGATATGGCCATTCCCTTCGGGCAGTTGGTAATCCTTTTCAACAAGCATGATATCAAGTTCCCGAATATCTCCATTGAGATCATGCACAAAAGCTTCCTGCCAGTTTATATGAGCTGGGTGGTAGGTAGCAATGAAATTTGAATTTCCCAAGGTGTCAGTGGGGGCATAGAAAAGATAGGTTCCTTCAAACAGGGCAGGGAAGAAAAACTGCCCCTGCTCATCAGTAAATGTAAGGGAAGAATAGCCTGATACTTCAGTTTCTTTAAACAGGACAGCTACTACCGGGTTGTTGGGCTGAGGCTGGTTTTCTCCCCATACCCGACCCTGTACGCTGAAATTTTCACGAATGGAAATCTTCACCGAATCCCTTACCGGTTCGCAATAGGATGATGATGCTTCAAGGTAAAGCGTTACTTCGCCGTTTTCAACATCAGCCAGTCCGGGAATATAAAGTGTATTCAGATTGCCTGGTATCACAAATATCCCATCTCCGCTACTGGTCCATTGCAATTGGTCATAGTACATTGCCGAAGCATTCTGTGTACTGTAACTTTCGCCTGTGGCAATAATGGTATTCTGGCCTGCATCAGCAAAGGGTAATGGAGCCAGGGTAAGCACCAGGCTATCTGTTCTGGCTATTTCTCCTGTAAATGCTATCAGTGTGATTACTACTTCTCCATTTTCTTTATCAGCAGGACCTGGAACATAGTCCGTTTGCAACTGGTGGGGTTGAGAAAAAGTTCCATCACCTGCGGTGATCCACAGCAGGGAATCTGTTGCAGGGGGCAATGTGCTTTTCTCCAAACTCACAAACGACTGCGATACACATACTACTGTATCGTTGCCGGCCCAGGGGACAAAGGTTACAAAGGCAAAAGCACTTTCGTTACCGCTCAATTGTGGATTCCCGTTGCTTGCGACAGTATCAGCAGCCGTTACGGCAAATTGAAGGGTAGAATGCCCTTGTACAATATATTCTGTGTCTGAAGTAATCTCCGATGACTGACTGAAGGAATAATCTTCAAAATCTCCAAAATATACTTTATAACCTGCCAGATCCTTTTCCGGATTGGGACGCCAGCTAATTCGTGTAAAACTGTTGATGTACTGGGCAACAGGATTGGCAGGTGGAGAAACAGGTGCCATAGTATTAGCTTCATCAAGAATGGGCTGATGGCTGAAAATACCGTATTCTGCATTGTCGTTTCCATCATAGAGCATCCGCATTATGAGGCTGTCATTTAGGGTATTCCAGTAGTTGTAGGGGATATTAAAGTCTAAAGGGGTGAGGTTTTGTACCAGAGCCGAATCCGTCAGGTTATTCAAGATATTATTTTGATGCAGGGCCACTTCCAGCCCTTCCACAATGCTCACAGCCCAGGTTGTATTTGCGGCAAAGGTATTATTGGTGATGGAGATATTTTGAGTGTTATTTCTTATGCTCAATCCTTCGCGATTTTCATATACGATATTATTATCGAAAACATCTGCCACAGACCCTGCAATGGCTGCAGCAGTAGTATTTCTCCAAAATATATTGTTGCTGATCACTGATGAATCCATGGCAGCATAAAGGCCAAAACCATCAGAGGTGCTTCCATTGTACATAATAATATTCCTGCGGATATGGGCATGCCCACTACCACCCTGGCTGCTGTTGAAAAGCCATATCCCATGCAGTCCGTCGCGAATTATATTGTCTTCTACCACATTGTTGGGGCAGGCACCATGATTGTTGTTTTGTATGTTTATATTGGTGGTGTGATTGCTGAAAAAGTTTCCCCTTACAATATTGTTGGCTGACTGGTTTCCGGGGTCAGCGGCAAAAATCTCAAGGCCAAGAAAATTATCGGTGATACGATTACTCTCGATGGTACAATTGGAGCTGTTGATCATTGAGATTCCCATGAAAAAATTACCATGAAGATGGCTGTTACGTATGATGATATTTCGTCCTGATATGATCCTGATGCCATAAATTGCCTGCTGCAGCAATGCGTGTTCAATCACAATATCTCCCGGGTTAACCACCGAGCTGATAACAATTCCATTCCAGTTCCAACTCTCATCCCCTGCATGATTGGGAAGCAGAAATACCGAATCAGTTGCTGTTCCTGTGATGTGAAGTTTACCCCCTTCAATATTAATTCCTCTTCCCTGATTGAACCGGACGGTTGTTCCTTCTTCAATGTGAAGTGTAATGTTGTGATATACTATAATGTTGTCGGTTACAATATAAGTATTGTCATTGGTCCAGGTGGTATTGCCCGTAAGAATTCCACCTACCTCAATGGTAGAGCCCCTGGCGGTAAAGATATTCAGAATGATTACCATCAATATGACCAAGGTCTTTTTTACCATATTATTACAATATAAAGTTGATATACAGATAATACTTTATCAGAAATAATAGAGAATTCCCAATCTGATGCCTGCTCCGTGCATTTTTCTTTCCAACGGAAAGTTTCTGTTCCATTCATTGATATAGCTTCTGTACCAAGCTTCGGCAAACAGATCACTGATTTGATTGATTCTTAAACGAGCGCCCAATCCGCCTGACCATGCAAAAACCCAGGGGCTGAAATTGGCTCTGGTAATATCTTTGGCTGGCAGGCCCGGGGCATTATCTATGGTTTGAGCCCTAAGCCATAATGGGGTGCTGGCGTGGACATTTGCCCGTGCATACCAGGAAATACTTCTTGCGGGCCAGAAAATCCAAGAGGCACCCAGTGCTGTTTCAAAGAAACCCAGATGATTCATACGGTCAAAAATTACCTCCTGGCTGTCAAGGGGTATGTATGTAGTGTCGGTTATGTGGGTCCAAAGTGTGTCGGTATTTACAATTGTAAAAAACGAGTCAATGGTATCGATGCGGTTAAAACCTCCACTGGTAAACAATTCCGAATAGGAAAACCGGTTTGAAAAGCTATTGACAGCAAATGAAGCAATGATCGACAGGTTAACCACATTATATTGAACTGAAGCACCCAACCCAAAGTTGCGCACCGAAAAAGCATCGGCTTCTCTTACTTTTTCCAGTTCCGGATTTGTTGCACCACTGCCGGTAACCCGGTAATCGGTTGTCATTTGTGTAATTGCCAAACCTACCGCCCAACGATTTCTACCATCAATCTCTACTCCCAAAAGATCACGCAGCAGGGCTTCAGGACGGGTGGCCTCGCGTTGGGGAGCACGTTCGATATAAACCGTATCACGAATTACCTTTTCCTCTGTAACCAAAACAGTGTCACGAATAATAATGGTATCGCGGATCAACTGACCGGAAACCGGAACAGTAAGGGTGTCTTCAACAGAATGCTGTAGCCGGGGTTGATGGCTTGTTTTGGGTTCGTTGAATACCTGGTTGGTTTTAACAGAAACAGTTCTGGTGTTTTCTTTTCTTTTGAGGATAACAAGATGGTTTCCCGATTCATGATATTTGTGTCCGTTGTCTTGCAGAATTTCTTTGAGAATGACCAGTGGTAGTTTGTTGCTGGCTGTGTAGGTTATTTTACGGTCGAAAATACTGTCGGAGGCATTATAGGTGATATTGAGATTGTACCGGGTTGATAGCCTGTTGAGCACTGATCTGAGAGACTCCTGACGAGCTTCGAAGGAGATTGCCTGTGAGGATTGAGAATACAATTGACCCGGTGAAACTGCCATCGCGAACAGTGCCGTGATCAATGCAAGCAAAATTGACCTGACGCTTGCCTTCGTTATTCTTAGGATTACCACATTCATTTACTAACCCGGTAAAATTTATACTTGTGTTCAACAGAGGGTTGTAAATATTTGTTTGATCAATATTTTTAAATTTAATGTTTATTATTCTTTTATTTAACGCTACCGGCCAAATACATCACCATTGTAATGGCCCAATTGAAAAGGAATGAAATATTCCGGGTTTACCTTGATCAAAATTATCGCCACTGGCTGTTGAATTATCTTTAAGGGGTTACCATTTCACTGGCTAACCTTGTAGAAATCATTTTCTTTCTCAATCTCCAAATCAAAAAGAATTTCAATGGAGCTGAGAATGGTTTCAGGGTCTTCATTTTCAAATCTGGCTGTAAGTTTTTCCTCTGCCAGTTCCCCGGGCCATTCTATTTGAATAGGATATGCCAACATAAGGTCACTGAAAACTTTATCCAGTGGGGCTTCTTGAAATTCAAGCTTTCTGGTTTTCCAGGCAAGGAAGTTATAGTCTTTTATCTCTTCCAGACTGGCATGTTGTGTGTCTGTATTATAGATACCTCTTTCCTCTTTTCTTATGATCAGTCGTTCACCAGTACCGTGTATTAATGCAACCATGCCGGTGGTCACAGAAACCATGATTTTGTCAGGTTGCTGCCTGATATCAAATGAAGTACCCAGCACTTCCAGTGCTGCATGGTCCATGTTAATTACAAAGGTCATCTCTTCGTTTTTGGCTACCTCAAAAAAGGCGTTGCCCTTTAGCTTAACCTGGCGTTTATTTCCGGTGAATTGTTCCGGGTATGTTATGGAGGCTTTCCCATTAAAATAAACCACTGTACCGTCAGGCAATGCTATTTCTGCTGTTTCAGAAAGATCGGTATGTTGATAACTGATCATTTTCACCTTTGCCGATCTGGGGACAAACGTAAAAATTCCAATGAATAGTAAAATCATAGCAGCAATGGCTGAAATGGCGTAGAAGAGCTTTCGGGAAGGTTTGGGTAAGGAAATTACTGTAGGCTCAGAAGCTGTTTCTTCAAGCCTGATTTTCTGGTTGATCTTTTCCCAAGCCAAGGTGCGATTGATCCTGATATCTTCACTGCGCCCCGGTTGTAGCGCCCAGGTTTTTTTGTATTCTTCGTACATTGCCTGGTGCTGTGTATTTTCGGCAAGCCACTGTTGAAGTTCTGTTTTATCCTTTGGTGTGGCTTCCCCGGCCAGCGACCGGGTGATCAGTTTTCGAATATTTTCATTGATGATTTTCATAGGATTGAAATTCTTGCATTGGTTTTTATTGTTGCAGTGTTATCATCCTGACAGTTTACAAGGGCTATACCCTTATTTTGAAAGCAATGGTTTTTGTCATTTTATTCTGATGAAGCATGCTGGATGCCCGGGTTTGCAGTTAAATGTATTGTAACAGGAAAGGCACATGATATTGGCCTAGTGTAAGCATTACAAAGGCAGCATTCGGCAATAGAACTGTCACTGTGAGGAAATCCCTGAGATTTTTCCTCAGGTGTTCCAGGGCTGCGCTGAGATGTGCTTCAACTGTCTTTACCGAGATTTCCATTTTCTCAGCGATCTGGGCGTAAGTCATCCCATCGTTCCGGCTGTATTCATATACCATTCTTCTTTTTTTAGGCATCATAGCCACTGCCTTTGCCAGCATTGCCATCAATTCCTTTTGGTTCAGCAATGACGAATCGGGCTGTTGAACCCTGTTTTCGCCCCTTACGGCCTCTTTGTGTTGTAGCCTGATCTTCAAATGTTCCTGGTGATTGATGATCTTGTTCAGGGCCATGCGGTAGAGATAGGGTTTGAGCGATGTGGTTATGGTCAACTCATTTCTCTTTACCCAAAGCTTAACAAAAATATCCTGCACGATCTCTTCAGCATCTTCCTGGTTGCCCAGCCGTATTGTACAATACCGGCTCAGGGGTTCGTACCAGGTATTGAAAATTTGTTCAAAAACCTGCTTATCGCCTTTTCGTAAGCCTTCAATAAAATGATTCTGGTTTGGTTGAGTCATTGGTTTGTTGGTTGTTTGCTTTTTTGTGATTTTCTGGTTCACCAACCTGTAAAGACAGTTGACAATGTTACTACCCTTGGTTTATGATGAATAACAGGTATATTAAACCCATCAGGAGGTTCAACAGTGGATACGTTTACTCAAACAAAAACCCCGGAGCTTTTGGCTCCGGGGTTGACATAAAAAAAATCATAAATTATTGTTTGGTATACAATTCAATGATCTTCAGGATTACCTGTGTAGATTTTTCCATGCTTTCCAGCGGAATAAATTCATATTTTCCGTGGAAGTTGTGTCCTCCAGCAAAAATATTGGGGCAAGGCAATCCCATATAAGAAAGCCGCGAACCATCAGTACCACCACGTATGGGCTTAATATTGGGTTTGATTCCCAACTCAATCATTGCCTTTTCGGCAATTTCCACTATGTGGTACACGGGCTCCACTTTTTCGCGCATATTATAGTATTGATCTTTCATCTCGATGGTAATGGTGCCCTCGCCATGCTTTTTGTTCATAAAATCTGCCACATCCTGGATGAGCTTTTTGCGGTTTTCAAACTTCTGGCGGTCATGGTCCCTGATGATGTATTGCAGGGTTGACTCTTCTACCGTACCATCGAACTTTATGAGATGGAAAAACCCTTCATAGTGTTCAGTGAATTCCGGGCGATCAAAAACAGGCAGCATATCATTGAACTCACTGCCCACAATCATGGAATTGATCATTTTATACTTCGACATACCCGGATGAACGTTGCGGCCCTGCACCTTTACCTTGGCATAGGCGGCATTGAAGTTTTCAAATTCAAGCTCGCCCACTTCACCACCATCGAGGGTGTAGGCATATTGGGCACCAAATTTTTTCACATCGAAATGGTCTACCCCTTTGCCGATCTCTTCATCGGGGGTAAAACCTATTTTTATGGTTCCGTGCTTGATATCAGGGTTTTTTACCAGGTGTTCTATGGCAGTCATGATCTCGGCAATGCCAGCCTTGTCATCGGCACCCAGCAGGGTAGTACCATCAGTGGTAATGAGGGTTTGACCAACATACTTTTTCAATTCCGGAAAGTCTTTTACCTTAAGGTACATCTGCTTTTCGCTGTTGATGAGGATATCCTCACCATCGTAATCTTCCACAATATTGGGCTTTATGTCCTTACCCGACATATCGGGGGCTGTATCCACGTGTGCCAGGAATCCGATTACAGGCACATCTTTGTCAATGTTTGAAGGCAGGGTAGCCATCACATAACAGTTTTCATCTACATGGGCATCTTCCAGGCCCAGATCCTTAAGCTCTTCCACCAATACATTGGCCAGGTCAAATTGCTTTTTGGTGCTGGGGTAGGTGGTTGATGTGGGATCTGACTGGGTGTCGATGCTGATGTATTTGTAAAATTTTTCTAACAATGTTTGTTTCATGATCTTTGTTTTTAATTGATTTTGGCTTTGAGGTGAAGGAAGTGCAAAGCTTCCTTCACCATGGGTAACCTAAATTTATCAAATAAGTTGAATTACTCTTCAATTTTAGCTTTCAGTGCGTTTCTGTATAAGTAGATGCATAAAAGGGTGAACATAACCAACCCAAGGTACTGCGCGCCGTTTGATGCGAGCCATTCTGCAGCTTCCAGGTCGAGGCCGCCAAACTTAAGGATGGCACTAATCACACCCATAAGAGCACCTCCGGCAATGAAACCACTGGCTATGAGTGTACCTCTTTCACGTCTTACGGTATTAAGCTTTTCATCGTTGCTGCGCGAGTTTACGTACCAGGCAATGATACCACCTACCAGCAGGGGCGTATTGAGACCAATGGGGATAAACATCCCCAGGGCAAATGCCAGGGCCGGAACCCCCAACATGGTAAGGATAAGAGAAAGGAAGGCACCGGCAGCATAGAGTAGCCAGGGAGCCGATCCGCCGGTCATCATGGGTTCAATCACTGCTGCCATGGCATTGGCCTGTGGTGCCACCAAAGCATCTTCACCCTTAAAGCCGTAGGTTTGGTTTAAGATGATGATTACACCGCCAACGGTTGCTGCCGAAACCACTGTACCTAAAAATTTCCAGCTTTGCTGTTTGTAGGGTGAGGATCCCAGCCAGTAACCGATTTTAAGGTCGGTAATAAAGCCTCCGGCCATGGCCAGTGCGGTACATACAACCCCTCCAATGATCAGGGCAGCAATCATTCCTGAGGTGCCGCTAAGGCCTGCTGCAGCCATTACCAAAGAGGTTATAATCAGTGTCATCAGTGTCATACCAGATACGGGGTTGGTACCCACTATGGCTATGGCATTGGCTGCCACGGTAGTAAACAGGAACGAAATGATCATCACAATTACCAGGGCAATAAGGGCGTGCCCCAGATTTTGTACCACACCAAACTGGAAGAAGATAAAGATCAGCACCGCAGTAAAAAGGATGCCCCCAAGGATGATGCTCATGGGAAGATCGCGGCGGGTACGCAGGTTATTGTCGCTGTTGGCATGCTTGGCGAATGTTTCCTTCACTGCCAGTTTAATCGCTGTCTGAATCACTTTTGAAGAACGGATAATACCAATTACGCCGGCCATCGCGATTCCTCCGATACCGATCATGCGCACATATTCGTTAAAGATCATTTCAGGAGTGGCAGCGGCAAGGGCTGCGCCATCGCCAAACATTGCGGCAGCATGGGCTATCAGAGGAATGATGACAAACCAGCCCACAAAGGAGCCTGCACAAATGATTACTGCATATTTCAATCCGATGATATAACCAAGGCCAACAATGGCGGCACCAACATTGAGCTTGAACACCAGTTTGGCTTTATCGGCAAGGGCTTCTCCATAGGGCAAAACCCTGGTAGAGAACTCCTCTGCCCACCATCCAAAGGTGGCAATGATAAAATCGTAAAGACCACCAATCAATCCGCTGAATAAAAGCACCTTGGCCTGATCGCCCCCTTTTTCACCTGATACCAGCACTTCGGTGGTGGCCGTAGCTTCGGGGAAGGGATATTTGCCATGCATTTCTGCAACAAAATATTTTCTGAAGGGAATGATGAAAAGGATTCCCAGGAAACCTCCCAGCAGAGATGAAATAAATACCTGGTAGAAATGGGCTTCCAGGTCAAGAATGTAAAGTGCAGGAAGGGTAAAGATGGCTCCGGCAACAATTACTCCCGAGCTGGCCCCGATCGATTGAATGATGACATTTTCGCCCAGGGCGTTTTTCCTTTTTGTAAGCGCGGATAATCCCACAGCAATAATGGCAATAGGAATTGCAGCTTCAAAAACCTGCCCGATCTTTAATCCAAGATAGGCTGCTGCAGCCGAAAATATAACTGCCATTAGCAAACCCAGCGATACCGACCTGAAGTTTACTTCCGGATAAATCTTTTCCGGTACCATGACTGGTATGTATTCCTCGCCGGGCTTCAGTTCCTTGTAGGCGTTCAGGGGTAGACCCTTAATGGTATTGTCTTTATTCTCCATATGTACAGATTTTATTGATGGGTATTAAGTGTTTTGACTGCCCCAAAAAAGGCGGCCTAAAATAGATAATTCCCTTCAAATAAACCAATAATTATTTAATTATTTGTTTTTTTCATTTCACCGGTTACTGCATCTCAACAGCCTGATTTGTCTGAAAACTGAAAAACCACAATATTATAAAAACCTGATCAGAAATGTTAAAGGCGTTTGATGCTGTCATTTATAAAAAAAACCGTCGTGGAGTACACAACGGTTTTGGTTATTTGTGGAAGTATTGTAAATAATCAGCGAATAAGTTCACTTATATCGCTCATGAGTTTGCGTGCAAGGCTTTCTGACTTTACTTCGCTGTCGCTTTCGGCATAGATCCTGATAATGGGTTCGGTATTGGATTTGCGCAGGTGTACCCATTCCTTTTCAAAATATATCTTTACCCCATCAGTTTTGTCTATTTGATTTTTGCTGTATTTGAGGGCTATTTTATTAAGGATATCAGAAAGATCAATTCCTTGTTCCAGTTCAATTTTATGTTTACTGATAAAATAATCGGGGAGTTCTTTCTTGAGCCCTACAACATTTTTTCCTGATTTTGCCATATAGGTAAGAAACAGGGCAATGCCTGTGAGTGCATCACGACCATAATGGATGGGTGGGTAAATAACGCCGCCGTTACCTTCGCCACCTATTACGGCATTTACTTTTTTCATTTTTTCCACTACATTAATTTCACCCACAGCCGAGGCATGGTATTGGCCATCGTGTTTTAGTGTAATGTCTTTCAGGGCCTGGGAAGATGAAAGGTTACTTACCGTATTACCGGGGGTATGATTGAGAACGTAGTCGGCAACAGCAACCAGGGTATATTCTTCACCAAACATTTCTCCGTTGTTGCAAACAATAGCCAGTCGATCGGCATCAGGGTCAACGGCAAACCCCACATGAGCATCGCTTTTTTCCATCTGTTCGGCAATAATGCTGAGATGTTCGGGCAGGGGTTCGGGATTGTGTGGGAATAAACCATTGGGTTCGCAGAACAACTCTGTTATTTTTTTTACACCCAGGGCTTCCAGCAGCATAGGAACTGCAATGCCGCCTACCGAATTAACTGCATCTACCACCACATGAAAATTTGCTGCTTCAATAGCTTCAGCATCCACAAGGTCAAGAGCCAGCACTTTTTCAATATGCATTTCAAGGGCAGATTCTTCAGGTATGTGTTTGCCGATCTTGTCAACCGGGGCAAACTCTATTTCGCGGTTATTGACAAAGGCCATCATTTCGCGCCCCTGGCTATCATTGAGGAATTCTCCCTTTTCATTGAGCAACTTTAGTGCGTTCCAGTTTTTGGGATTGTGGCTTGCAGTTATTATAATTCCACCATTGCATTCGTATTCCCTTACTCCAATGCCCACGGTGGGAGTAGGAACAAGACCGGCATCAAGCACATCGATTCCCATAAACTGAAGAGTGGAAACCACAAGATTGTTTACTACGGGTCCGGAAGTGCGTGCATCACGACCGATCAGTATTCTGATCTTTTCCCTGGGAAACCGGCTTTTTACCCAGCTGCCGTAAGCAATGGTAAATTTCATAATATCAACAGGGCTCAGGCCTTCTCCTGCCTTACCTCCCAGTGTACCACGAATGCCTGAAATGGATGAGATGAGTGTCATAAAATAAGATTGTTATAAATGGTTATTGTGCAAATATACGATATTAAAATTCTATGCAGACTAAAAAATGTCGTTATAAATCGAAAAAATATATATCAACGTCTACATTTAGTCCTTCACCGCTGGCTGAGGGTCATTCTTTTGCGGCTACAAAGGTAGAAGGAAAATGAAATATCCCGTTGAGATTTTTGGCAATGATGTTGTATGGGGTTTCAATAGCTGTATACAGGTTGCTGATATTTATCGGTGGCACCTGCATCCTGAGCTTTTTGTATTGGCTGTGTGAGAGTAACCATAATTAGAAACCACCTGGCAAAATTCTTCATACCACTATATACATCCATGCAATCCCAGGTAGTAGAAATTAATGTTAAATTCTGGAAATAAATAATTATTTGTTCTATCAATTGATAAAAATATTAAATTAGCAAGTGCAAAATTATAAGTAAATCCTCTCCGGTAGTTGAACTGCGTTGCAGATTTTTTGTTGACGATTTTCTGATTGTATTAGGGAAGCCTTTTCCTTTTCTGTTTACCTGTTTGCATTATGAAGTAATTCCATTTTACTCTAATTCATTCTCAACCTACTTGATTCACTGAATTCTTATTTTGTCATTAGCTGATCTCTGGTGACGCCTATGGGTATACCCAGCTGATTGTATTACTTTCGACCTGCCCCCGTAATTATTATTTATCCTTTGGGTACCCCTGTCTGTATTGCAAATCTTACAGATTCTTACATTGGTTTGCAAGTATCATTCCTCCCTCTAATTCTCATAAGTCAAGACCATTGGTGTCCTGATAAGAACATGAATGTCATAATAAATTTTAACAATTACCGCATAGTAATCCCATTTCTGATTACAATTACTCACCAATACCGATGTCTATGAAAGCTAAATTATTTACCCTGTCATTGCCTTATCTGCTGATAATTGCATTGATGATTCTTTTGGTACCGGTTTCTGTATCCCAGGTGGTTGATGCAGGTGCTGTAGATCCAAACGAATACTTAGAAAAAATGAAGGCTTTAGAGCCTGATCCTCCGGCTTTTTTTGCTACCCGCACTGGTTTGGTACCCTCAGAGATCCATGTTTTGGATACCCTTACGGTCCAGGAGCGGCAACTCATAGAAATGGCCGAACAACCCCCGGCTGTTGGTATTATTCGAGACCTAAGGCCATCGATCTATTTCAACCTGGCCCAAACTGAATTGCCTGCTGAAGGTGAAACAACAGTGTCAGGAGGACGTCTGAGCCGGCTGAATAGAGATACCCTGGTCTATACCACACGCATTACTTCTCTCAAAGCCGATGAGATCAGGATTTTCTTTGCCGAAGGTTATTTCCCACCCGGGGTTAGGGTTAACCTGTTCAGTGATGATGATTATGCCTACAATGAGGTAGAACTAAAAGGGCAACTTGATGAATTTGGCATTTATACCAGAACCACCTTCGCCGATCACGTGATTATCCAGGTTGTAATCCCTGCTGAAGCACTGAAGGAAGAATTGTATTTCGAGATCACCAAGGTGATACATGTTGACAATGATTACCTGCCTGACGAGTTTCGCAGTTGTTACGAGGATGCCAATTGTTCTACTGCTAATAATTTTGCAGGAATCGATGGATTGAGACGTTCTACGGGAAGATTGTATTTTCCCGAAGGAGGTCTTTATTACCTGTGTACCGGCAACCAGGTAAATGATGCAAGAGGTAAAGACTGGCAACCTTTTTTGTTGACTGCCAATCACTGTTTCGATAGCCAGACCTCTGCTGCCGGGCTGGAAACAAGGTTTTATTACTGGTCTACAAGCTGTAACAGTGGTGTTGTTAATCCAAGCCATATCATCAGGAATGGATCCAATCTTATCTCTACCAACAGCCAGACAGATTTTACCCTGGTACTACTGAAACAAACGGGAGCAAATTACTTTCTCGGTTGGGATGCAGGTGCAGTTGCCAATAATACTGTATTGCACTCCACGCATCACCCGGGAGGTACTTTTATGAAATACCAACGCATGCAAAATAAAACTTCTCCGAGTTTTTCTTGTAGTGGTTTCAGTACTTCTAATTATTATTATACCAAAACAACTCATGGGCAGGAGTCAGGTGGCAGCTCGGGAAGTGCTACTATAGATGAATTCATGAGAATAAGAGGACAGCTCTATGGATGGTGCTATCTTTCCGGGGCTGATCGATGCGATTATGACACTTACTATAATATGTGGGGAAGGTTTGATGTTTCCTGGTCCATCAACAATCTTCAATATTGGCTATATAACGGCGGCGCAAGCGTGGCAATGTCCACCAGTCCCGCTTCTTCTCACAATTATGGAAATGTGAATGTGGGCTCATCGTCCAATCTTACGGTAACGGTAACCAATACCGGCACGCGGCCCAATTATATGAACCTTGAAGCCGGAAATGCCACCCTTTCCGGTACCCACGCCAGTCAATTCTCCATAATTGGAAGTAACTTCCTGTATCTTGCACCTGGTGAATCAGGTACTTTTACAGTCAGATTTTCTCCCACAACTACCGGCACAAAAACTGCAACCCTTACGATTCCGCATAATGCTGACAATATCACCAGTCCCAGAACCATAAGCCTCACGGGCAATGGAGTATCTGCACCCAACCCGTGCTCCAATATTATTTCTTTGGGTACGGGTGGTAGTGGCAACACAAAAACTTATAATAAAACAGGCACCGGAGCCTGGGTAACCAATGATTGCGGATATATTTGCTATGGTGAGGAGCAGGTTTACAGCTTTATTGCTCCCTATACAGGCAACTATAGTATCGAGGTTACTTCTACCAACAGTCAGTGGGTGGATTATTTCTGGAAAACCGGTACATGCGGATCTTCAGGCTGGAACTGCATTAGTGACGTATATTCTCCCGGAACGTATGGCAATATAAGTATGACCGCAGGAACAACCTATTATATCCTGGTAGATGCAGAATCAAGTTCAAATGCGATCCAGACTTTCTACATCTTCAGAAATCCATGCCTGAATATTGTATCCATGGGCGCCGGAGGGGCATCCAATACGATGACCTATTCCCGGTCGGGATATGGAGGATGGAAAAGTGATGCCTGTGGATACGACTGCTACGGGAGTGAGCAGATCTACAGCTTTGTGGCCCCTTATACTGGTAATTACAGCATCCAGGTCA
>CAYVQC010000008.1:0-97709 GCA_964453995.1 uncultured Bacteroidales bacterium
GAGGGGATTTTTTACGTGGAAGGTGGGGCCTGCAGGGTCAGGTAAGATTACTGCCGATTCGGCAGCATCACTTATGGTTTTTGCAGGGTCAATATCATTGAGAAACGGCCTGATCTGGCTTTCAAATTCAGCGGTATTGGAAGCTCTAAGTGCCAGCCGGAGTATCATTGAATTGGCAAATTTCTCCCACATATCGAGGTCTCCCTGGTACATTACATCGGCCTGGTCAAAGCCTGGCATATCAGACTCGGGCACATCCCTGTACTGGTTTATCAACTCCACACCCGTTTTCAATTCGTTGAGCATAAAAAGATAAATATCTTTCTGGCTATCGAAGGCGGGTCTTATGTTTTCAAAAGCTTCAAAAACGGGCATATCGCCATACATATCGGTGATCTGTTGTATGAGGAATACATTCCAGATGCGGGCCACAGCTTCCTTTTTGGGGTTTTCCAATTCTTGCGAAAGCTCGATCACATGGTACATATACATCATAGGGGCAAAATTGGCGGCTGCGTAATACCAGTCCCATGGAACATTCCAGGCGCGGGGCTCGTAATTTCCGGAGGTAAAGTTTGCTCCAACCTGGATGTTGGTAAGATGCTGAGCATATACCGAGCCAGAGATCTGGTGCATCCACTGCCATATCCCTACACTAAGACCGGAACCTGTTACCAGGGCACGGGTAAAAAGAGCATCAGGTTCAATAAGATCGCTGGTGGTCTTGGGCCGGTCAATTTCATCAAAATCTTTGGTGCAGCCAAAGGCTACTATCAAAAGGGCTGCTATAATATATTTTACGTTGTTTTTCATAATCTTCGATTTTTGCAGTGTTAGAGAGAAACTTTAAGGTTAGCACCCACTGTTCTCATTTCAGGATAAGCATAAAGTTCAAAGCCAACATTATTTCCGGTACCGAATGAAGCTTCGGGCGAAATGTTTTCGGTTTGGCGGTAGATGTAGAAAAGATTGTTTACGTAAACTGAAAGGGAAACCTCGCGAAACGGGGTATTGTTTAGCACCTTGGGGCTTAAATTATAACCCACCGAAAGTTGCCTGAAACGCACAAAAGAGGCGTCATACACAAAAGCTTCATGGATACGGGATACCCTCTCCCAGTAAACCTGTGGATCTACATAATAAGTTCCCTCTTCGGTTTCTCCCGGCCTAACACCGGTAACGGGGAACCCCATGTTGAAGTCCGCGGGGTTGAGGTTGGGATCAGCATCTGCAAGTTCAACAGCCCTGTACCAGTCATCACGCCCTTCTTCGGTAAAGGCAAGGGTACCAAATTCAGCACCTGCCATATTGGAAACAGAGAAAATCTCATGCCCCAGTTTGGAATCGATATGGAAGGAAGCAGTAAACCGCCTGAATTTGAAAGAGGAATTGAAACCCCACAAAATATCTGGAGTGGCATTGCCCAGGATATTGTCGGTAAGGATGGCTTCATTTTCATCGGTTCTGATGGTTGGCAGATTTTGTTCGTTGAGGATTAATCGTCCCTCGCTGTCGCGGGCAAAAGCAGTTCCAAGAATCACTCCTGCCGGATGACCGGGCATGGCAGCAATTCTCACCCCACCATCGCCAAGGGCACTGCTTTGTATGATCAGGTCAATATCTTCACTGATCTCTCTTACTTCGCTCCACTGGCGGGTAAAATTCGCACTGCTGGTCCAGCTGAAAGTATTGGTTTCAATGATCTTGTAACTGGTAAACAATTCTACGCCTGTATTGAGCACAAAGCCGGAATTGATAAACCCGGCCTGGAAGCCAGAGGAAGGCGTGAGGGGGTTGCGAAAGATCTGATCGCGGGTACCTGACTGGTAGTAGGAAACATCCGTACGCAGTCTATTGCCAAAAAAGATGGATTCAATCCCTACTTCATTGGTTACGGTAAATTCAGGCAGCAGGAAAAACTCAGGTCTTATGGAATTGGTAAATCCGTAGGGCAGGCCAAAATACTGATTGGTTTGGGTGCCAAACTGGACATATCTCATGCTTGCAAGATCGCCGCCGGATCCTGTTTCTCCCAGCGATCCTCTGATCTTGAGCATGTCAATGTAGTTGGGCAGATCGAACGTTTCTTCCAACAGCCAGCTGGCACTAATGGAGCGATAGCCGTAGGAGCGGTTTTCTGCAGCCAGTACCGAGGTCCAGTCGTTACGGTAGGTAATGTCCAGGAAAACCATCCTGCGGTAGTCCATGCTCACCAGCCCGTATAGAGAATGTACTTCCCTGTCGTTGATGCCCATGGTAGGAATGGGATTGTTGAAATTCTGAATGACATAAGGGCCGACAGGATTGATCAGCCCGCTTTCAGAAGAAGAACTCAGGCTTCTGGAACGCCTCTGCATAATGTTACCTCCAAAAGAACTTTGCAAGGTAAAATCGCCCCATTGATGTCCGCCACTGAGCAGGAAGTCATAATTGGCTTCAGCAATTTCCAGCCTGGTGAAGCTTCCTGTTGCCAGACCCTGCAATTTGTAATATGTATTATGCGCAACAATGCGTTGTCTTTCATCATTGAAATAATCAATACCTGCTTTCAGGTTGAGATCGAGATCAAATTCCAGGTCAAGCATTTGAGCAAAATCTATGTTCATACTGGCAAAACCAAGCAATCGATTGCGCTCATCGCGGTTGGTATTGAGGTTGGCTGCCCAGTAGGGATTTTGCAGCAAAGGAGAAGTGGCAAATTCGGGAGTGCCATCATTTACGATTTCACCGGTAACAGGGTCGGTATCGTAAAGTGAAGTCCATACCACTGCATGTCCGCTAAGGGTCTGATATTCTTCCAGATGATCCATGGAAACTGAAGCAGGCATATGGTAGAGCAGGTACACCGGGTTATCAGGTGAACCGGCCAGGTTGGGCCTGTTGAAAGCCTCCTGCCTGATATAGTTGGCGCGTGCATCCACCAGGATATAATCGGCCAGTTTGGAATCGAAGCGCAGGTTAAGCGATTTGCGGTCAATATCGTTGGTAGGGATCATTCCCTGGTTTTGTGTCCAGGAGGCAGAAAACAGCACTCCTGTGTTTTCGGTTCTTTTATCCAGTGTAAGGATATGATCGAAACTGGTAGCATCGCTGAAGAAATCATCATAGCGATGCCCTGTAACGGGCATTAGGTTTTGCTCTTCACCAAGGAAATTGGTGATCATTTGTCCGTTCATTTTTGGGCCCCAGTTTCGTGAGCTTCTCTGCAGGAAACTTCCGCTGGAACCTTGAGCATAGCTTGTTTGGAAGTCGGGTTTGATCAAGGGTGATTGTGTGGAAGCAACAAACTGATAGCCAACACCAATACCTTCTTTCTTTGATCCGCTGCGGGTGGTAATCATGATCACGCCATTTTGTCCGCGTGACCCATACAATGCAGAAGCAGCGCCACCTTTCAGCACTGAGATGGATTCTACATCGTCGAGGTTGATATTGTTGATGGCATTACCGTAATCAAAACCACCAAAGAGCCCGCCTGAGGACCCACCGGAGTTGTCAATGGGAATACCATCAATTACAAAAAGAGGTTCATTGCCCATGGTCATTGAATTGGCTCCTCTGATGGTAACCCTTGATGAGCCCCCTGCTCCGCTACCCGATTCGCTGATATCCAACCCGGCAACCTGCCCTACAAGGCCCGAAAGAGGATTGATGCGGCTGGTATTGCTGAGTTCTTCAGCATCCACTTGCTGCACCGAATACCCCAGGGCTTTGGATTCGCGTTTGATTCCAAGGGCGGTAACCACTACTTCCTGCAACTGTTCGATGGATTCATAAAGAACTACATCCACAGTCTCACGACCCTCAATACTGACTCGTTCTGTAAGATATCCAATGAAAGACACTTCGATTTCGTTTTGATCCCGGGCCACTTCAAGGGTAAACCTGCCCTCAAAATCGGTGGTAACACCGGTTGTG
The DNA here is from genome assembly GCA_964453995.1 of uncultured Bacteroidales bacterium. Lineage (GTDB taxonomy): Bacteria > Bacteroidota > Bacteroidia > Bacteroidales > UBA7960 > SKVR01. Next base: position 3,919 of record CAYVQC010000008.1, read on the forward strand.
GTACCGGGAACCACTACCGTTGCACCGGGTAAAGTGTTACCATTGGCGTCATATACAGTACCGCTGATGGTTTTTTGTTGGGCAAAACCAACAGAGCTGATAAAAAGCATCAACAGGATCAATAAATGTATTTTTTTATAGTGCATAAGGTAAAGATTTTATAAAACGTAAAAAAAGCCTGCTCTGACAGCAGCTGGCTTGTATAATTTATTTCTTGATCAGTTCAAAATATTCAAACACTTGCGCTCCGGCACCTTTTAGCCCACCAAGATCGCCTAACTCAGAAAACTCTATTTTACAATCTTCCAAAGGATTAAGCAGTGCTGATCCTGACATGCCTGTTTTTACCGGGTCGAGCAGAAGGGTTTTTAGTTTGGCAAATTTTCCACCAATAATAATAAGTTCGGGGTTGAGAAGATTAACGATATTCCCCAGGGCATGTCCCAGTTTAAAACCCATTTCCTGCACAAGCCGTATGGAAAGATCATCACCTTTCAGGGCGGCCATCAACACGTCATCATACCTCACAGAGGAACCATCTTCAGGAATTTCCACCATGGTTTTTTCCCCTGCAGCAATTCTCTCCATGAAATTCTCTTCCAGGGTATAACCTCCAACATCATTTCCCAGGCATCCCTTTTTCCCACAGAGGCACATTTTTTCGCGGTTGCCAAATTGCATGTGGCCAAACTCACCGGCGAAACCCATTCCGCCATTTACAATTTTATTATCAATAATAAGGCTTGTTCCCAGCCCCCTGCTCAGGTTGATTACGATGGCATGATTTACATCCCTGGCTTTACCAATAATTTTTTCTGCCATCCCAAAACAGCGGGTGTCGTTGTTGAGAAAAACAGGAATGTCAAGTTTTCGGCTCAGGTATTCCCTGAGGGGTTGATCGAGAAAATTGAAGAATGTAAGGCTTTCGCCGGTATCGTGTTTTACCCGGCCGGTAATGCCTAATCCCATGCCTAAAATGCCTTCCTCTCCCACACCTGAGTTCTCGGTGCATTCCAGGATAAAATTCTCCACATCCTTCAGGCATTCGGGTGTATTGCTCAGCACAAAATCTGTTTTCTGCCGGTAGTATACCGTATTAAGTTTTGAATCCACAATACCTACTGTGATTCTTTTCATGAGAATTTCTACACTCAAAGCATAAAAACTCATATTCTTAAGGGCATACACTGCAGGCTTGCGCCCGTTAAGAGTCTCCTTCTTGCCTGCTACAGTTAAGAATCCTTCCGATTGAAGCTCATTCACCAGCTTAATTCCTGTGGGGGCGCTTATTTTAAGCTCCTTGCAGATATCCGGAACAGTCACCCCATGGCCGTTTTGGGAAATAACCTGGATGATCCTCAACTTTTGCTGCATCAATCGGGTTTCATTAGTGATCTCAGTAAGATTGCTTTTAAAAATTGCTTTCATTTGTTCTTTGGCTGTAATTTTATGTTCACCAAGTTGTGATTCATTCAATGATTTTTTAATGCTGTGCTGCACACCCCAAAGATCCTTTCATTTTGGATGAGCATCAATAAATAAACCCCAAACCGGTCTCTTTCAGAGTACAAGTTTATTAAACTTTTTATTATAAACAAAGCATTTTTTAATATTTTTAAAAATAGGACAGGCTTTCTTCTCACAAGAAAATAAAGGGAGCTATGACAGGGAATTGGAATTCATTTTATCACGATAGGTTTTTGCGATGCATGATGCTGATTACATTACACTTACCTGAACACAGAATTATTATTTCTCAAAAAACCGGAAATAAAACCCAGCCTAATAATTCCTTCACTTCGGTTTATTGCACTGTTCGATAATTTTCATTCATTTTGATAAAAAAAACTCTGGGCTGAATAAATAAAAATTCCTACATTTGTTCACTCAATGAATAAACAAATATGCTTGAATTAAAAGAAAGAAGTCACCGTAAAGTTTTTTCGCTCATCAGGGCACAGGGCAGTGTTTCCGGTGCATTATTATCACGCCAAACCGAAATGCAACCCTCCTCGCTGGTGTATATTTTACGCCACTTGAACAATAAAAACCTGATCCGTGTAAGTGGTCTGGGTCAATCTACCCAAAAGGGAGGTAAGCGGCCTGTCTTATGGGAAGTAAACCCCGACTATGGCACCATCATGGGACTGGAGGTAATGCGCCAGGCCATAAGGGCAGTGCTGGTAAATCTGGCAGGAGATGTGATCATGAAAGTAGAAAAAGAGTTTACTCCGGGCCGGCCCGAAAAGAACATCTCGCGCATTGTGAATACCATCAATGAGATCATCAACGAAACGGGCAATTCTTCGGGAAAACTGCTCTACATTTCCCTGGCCATTCCAGGTATTGTAGATCCAACCAGCCAGAAGGTGATCTATTCTTATGGTTTAAAGATGGAAGATTTTGACCTCAAAGGACTCATTGCCGAGCATTTTGATATCCCGGTTGGAATCATCAATGATGCCAATGCAGGAGCACTGGGAGAACAGTGGTTCAACAGGGGCGAAAACCTCATCAATAACATACTGTATATAATGTACAACCCCCTGGCTGGAGGAATGGGTTTGGGAATAGTACTACACCAACAGCTCTATACCGGGTCTAATGGTATTGCCGGGGAAATCTTCTCACGGGCACCCTCGCTGGAAGAGATTACCACCAAAATCAGCAGGGATGAACCTGAATTGAAAAGCATGTTGCCTCCGGGAAAAAATCCTTCCAATATACAGATCGCTGACCTGTACAATTATTCGCGCAAAGGCTGTGAATTCAGTACCAGAATCCTTTCGCACCTGAGCAAACTTGTAGCCAGGGAAATCAGCAAGATCAACGGATTGTTTGATCCTGAGCGCATCACACTGGGTGGCGACCTTAGTATTTGTGAGAATCTTTGCTGCGATGAAATTGAACGCTCACTGCGAAATATGCTGGAAAACTATTATCCCTTCAAAATCCAGATTCCACAGATACAATATGCAAAAGCAAAAGTTTTTTCTGCTGCTATTGGAGCTACAGCTCTTTATTTATCGGATGAACTTACGGTATAATTGCTTGCCAACAGATTATTAAGTGCATGCTTATCCTTTCGCATTAACCTCATAACAGAAACCATCGGGTATAGCAACCCTTACCCTTGTTCCTGCAGGCACATTACTCCCATTGGTGAGATCTTCAATGTGGAATTGAATTTTTTCGCTATTATAATGGTTTAGGATGGCAAATAGCTTTTGCGCAATCATGAGCCCCTTTCCTGTTGAGCCTCCATTATTTTCAGCGGCCTTACGTCGCCCTATACCATTATCCTCAACTTCTATCAAAACCTTGTTTTGTTGGCGTTTTACCCTGATGGAAACCTTACCCTGGTCATATCGGGGTAGTATACCGTGCTTGAGCGCATTTTCGACCAGTGTTTGCAAAAACAGCCGCGGCACATAAGTGCGGTTGCCAACGTTCTCATCTATAATAATTTCATAGTCGAAGACATCTTTGTAACGTTGTTTTTGAAGCAGGAGGTAGTTTTGGGTAAGATTGATCTCTTCTGCAAGGCTGGCATAAGGTTCTTCGTTATTATAAAAAGCCTGGCGTATCAGCCTGGATAATATGATCAGTATATCGTATGCTTCCTGACGGTTGCCTTGCAACACCGATAGAGCAACAGAATTAAGGATGTTAAAAATAAAATGAGGATCTGTTTGGGCTCTTAAGGCTTCCAGGCGGAGCTCTGCCAGTTGTTTTTCGTTGACCATTTGTTTCCAGCGTACCTTGCGGCGATAACTGCTAATGCCCAGGGCGATTCCTGCTGACACGAAAATAATGAGTAACACCATAACCCAATGGAAGGTACTGGTTTGCCACCATGCCTGCCGGATCTCAAAGCTTAGCTCTACTGGCTGATTACTCCATTCACCGTCATGCCGGGTTGCATCAAGCATAAAGGTATAGCTACCGGCAGGAAGATAGGTATAGTTCACGAACCGCTCACTGATTCCTTCCGACCAGTTTTCATTTAATTCTTTGATCTTGTACCTGTATTTTACGGCCCGGGGCTTAAGAGTGGTAATTACTTTATAAGCAAAACGGATATTGTTTTGCCAGTGTTCAAATACTATTGGGCTGCTACCAGAAATCTCTGTATTTTCCCATTTATTGTCCTTATCCCGGAAAGACAAGCCTGTAATAATAGCCTGGCGGGGTGAAGGTGCAGGATAAGTATGGGAGTTTGGATCGAAATTGACAATATGCCGTTGCGTGCAAAACCAAATGGAGCCATCGGCAGCCAGGTTGCTTCCGTTTTGCTGAACTTCAAGCCCTGGAAATCCTTCGTCTTCCCCATAAAAATCAATGTTCACCTCTCCTGTTCGGTAGAAATCTTCCAGGTCCAGGTACCCCATCTCCCCGATCATACCAATAAATAACCCGGTGGAATCTATGGCTACTATGTCTTTTACCTGCCTGTTCAGGGTTGAGGGAGCTATTTTGATCACTGTATCGGTGTAGTCATAAAAGAACAAACCTTCGGGATTACCCAGCCACATATTGCCTTTGTGATCTCTTTCCATGGTAACTGCACCCTTATCAAAAGGAATCTCATCCGCAGGTAAATGTGTAATCTTTTCACCGTCCCAGAGGCTTATCCCGGCAACGTTGCTCAACCAGGTAACACCGTTCTTATCGGTATGTGAACATACCATAATTCCGTGCTTATCGCCGGGCTGAAGGGGATAGGTGTTTATCCTTCCAAGGGTATCTATCACGGTAAAGGAGTCAACATGAATCAGGATGATACTTTTGTCAGCAGGATGCTCATGGGCACCCAGGACAAAAGTTCGGGGTACACCTTCAAAGAGCCGGGCCTGTCCGTTTTCAATCTTTACTACTCCTGAGTTATGGGGCTTCCAGATGTTGCCTTTATGATCGCGCATGCTCCCCATGTAAAACATGGCGGCTGCCGCACTATCAGACAACCCTTTTACAGGCATCTTGCGAAATGTTGCACCATCATACAGAAACAAGCCTTCGCCATAGCTTCCAACCCACAATCCTCTGCCAGGTTCTTCCGTTACTGACCAGGGATAGGAAGGAGCACCTTCAGAAGGACCAAGACTAATAAAATCTCCTGTAATAATTTTAAGTGCCCCTCCTTCTCCTGTTACCCACAAACTACCTTCCCTGTCTTTAAATAATTGATTTACAATATGAAGGTCAAAGGCAAACCGCTGGCTTTTCCCATTGATGTGGGCTGTTATTTCATTATGGTTTTTCAGGGTATAATATTCATCTCTGGAAACGAAAAGAACCAGCCGTCCATTCTTTTCCCATTCAAGAGAAAATTCATCCACCAATGTAAAACCCTTTCTTTCCAGCAAAAACACGCTATCTTCTGTCTGAATGGCAACCAGGTCTTTCCCGGCATAGGTAGCAATACCCTTTCTTCCTTTTGCCAGGGGGGTAGCAACTCCTTCTGTAAAAGTTACCATTTCTCCAGACAGCCTGTTGTAAAACAACAGCTCTCTGTAATCATCAGAAACCCATGCCGTGCGAAAGTTATGTGCTGATATACCTGGAAAGAGGGTATCAGCATTGACATAATTTCCATCTTTAAAAGCAACGGCCGGTTGGTTAGTAGCAGAAATAAGTACCCAGCCATCAGGAAGGTGGGTAACAGGGAAAGGAGAGCCAGATGCAGTCCAGTATTGAAAATAACTCCCTTCAGGATGGGGAAAAGATTCAAATTCATTGCCATCCCAAACGGCAAGTCCCGACCGGGTAAGTACATAAATATCGCCCTGGGGTGACTGACTGACAGCACATACATGATTCTCGGGCAAACCATCAGCAATATAAAAATTTTCAAATTCAACACCGTCGAAACGGCTTAGCCCAGCTTTTGTGCCTATCCACATATAACCCTGTTCGTCCTGGAAAACTGCTGTAACCTGGTTCTGGGCCAACCCCTGGCGGGTAGTATATTCCTCGTAAGATGGTGCCTGGGAAAAAGCAGATGCTTTTGCGAGCATTAGCAAAAGGATCATCTTATACCATACCAATGAGGAATTGATTTTCATAGCTATCTTTTTTGTACCCCTTAAGAATAAAACACCTTTCCCAACGCAGGTATATTTTGGGGGAAAAACCTTTGCCTGATTGTTTATCAAAACGGTTGATCTCATAAAGCCAATCATTCATACAATTTTTCCGGCCATTCCTTCAATAAACCCTTCCACCCACTTCGGCATATCATCCTTTTTGTAATTTTACACAAAAATATCTAAAAAAACAAAAATCTACATACAGCAATTGGGAATATTTTGCCCGGCTCCATGCGCGCTAAAAGGAGCCGGGCAATTAGGGGTTTCCCAAATAGGTTCACCAGGGCCTGAAGAGTATGCAAATCACAACCAAATCACAACCCCGGCAGCATCACTTTATCTTTTTACATCTTTTTGTTTGCCCACCCCAGTTTGTCTTCCGGAATTTATATCCTTATAAACCATAGTGAAACCCTGGAAATGCACCCCAAAGATGCACTTACTGCCATATTCTGTTCCAACACCAACAAATAACTCCTAAATTTGCTCTTCATTACATCATCAATCAATCTGAACCTATTTTCCAATTACTCCAAAATCTTTTATGCCCCATATCTCCATAATCCAACCTGCGGAATTTCTTAAACTGGCAAGCTCAATACCGGTCATTGATGTGCGCTCTCCGGGAGAGTATGCCGTAGGACATATCCCCGGTGCCTTTAATATTCCCCTGTTTTCTGATGAGGAGCGTGCTGTGGTAGGAACCCTTTACAAACAGTCGGGAAGGGAAGCAGCCATTTTTGAAGGGTTTGGCATTGTAGGACCAAAGATGCAGCAATTCATCAGGCAGGCACGTCAGGTGTCTCCCTCCCGAAAACTGCTGATCCATTGCTGGCGCGGGGGTATGCGTTCGGAGAATATGGCCTGGCTTATGCATACGGCAGGCTTTACTGTAAAAGTACTTCAGGGTGGTTATAAAGCCTATCGAAGATATATCAGGGAGATGTGGAGCCGGCCCGCACCGATGGTGGTGGTATCGGGAAAAACCGGAACCGGCAAAACGGAGATCCTGCACCACATCAACGATTCTGGTCAGCAGGTGCTTGATCTGGAGGGATATGCCCACCATAAAGGATCAGCTTTTGGGGCCATTGGAGAAACACCCCAACCCACCAATGAGCAGTTTGAGAATGATATTGCCGCCCAATGGCTGGGTTTCGATCACAGCAAGCCGGTTTGGATTGAAGATGAGAGCCGCTTCATTGGCAGTGTGTGGTTGCCCGATTCACTTTACGCTGCCAAACAACAGGCTCTTACCCTATGCGTGGATATGCCCAAAGCCCTTCGCATAACCCGCCTGACTAAGGATTATGCAGGATTCCCCAAAGAACAGCTGATCCACTCGGTAGAAAAGATCGGCAAGCGCATAGGATGGGATAATATGAAGCAAGCCATCGAGGCTATTCACTCAGGAAACTTTGAAAAAGCCATTGACATTGCCCTGGCCTATTACGATAAAACATACGCCTTCGATCTTACGCAAAAAAATAAAAGAAGGGTTATCATGATTCCTGTAAAAACGGCTGATGCTTCCGCCATTGCGCAACAATTGCTTTTAGTGCCGGCTGTTCAACAACTAATAAAGTAATGCCATGAACAAAATGATCTATCTGGATTATAACGCTACCACACCTGTTGATGCCGAAGCAAGACAGGCCATGCAGCCCTTTCTCGACCATATATTTGGGAATCCTTCCAGCACCCATGGTTACGGGGTTGAGGCACGAAAGGCGGTGGAGGAGGCACGAAACAATGTGGCAAAGCTGATTAATGCAGCACCCCATGAGATCATTTTTACCAGTGGAGGAACCGAGGCAAGCAACTTTGCCATCAAAGGTGTGGCTTACCAGAACCGCTACAAGGGAAACCATATCATCACCACCCAAATTGAGCATCCTGCCACCTCAGAAGTTTGCCTTTTTCTTGAGTCTGAAGGCTTCAGGGTGTCTTATATTGAAGTTGATAAAAAAGGTATAGTAAATTTGGATGAACTGAGGGCTGCCATCACTCCCTCCACCATACTCATCAGTGTTATGCATGCCAACAACGAAACCGGGGTGATACAACCCATTGAAGAGATAGGAAAACTGGCCAGGCAGCACAACATTTTATTCCACTGCGATGCAGCACAATCAGCCGGAAAAATCCCTGTTGATGTAACTGCCATGCAAGTTGACTTACTCTCACTGGCGGGACACAAATTTTATGCACCAAAGGGAATAGGTGCACTATACCTGAAAAGTGGAATCAAACTGCAAAAACTGATACATGGTGCCAGCCACGAACAAAATTTGCGTGCGGGTACTGAAAATATCCTGGAAATTGCCGGTTTGGGTGCCGCGGCAAAAGTTGCATTGAGAGATATGAAGGATAATGCGCGGCAAATGAAACTTACGCGCGATCTGCTCCATGATTTGTTAAAAAAAGAGATCCCAACAATACACCTCAATGGTGCCCCCGATCACTTACTGCCAAACACGCTAAACATCAGCTTTCCCGCAGTAGAAGCCAACCTTTTGCTGGATGAACTTACCGCAATAGCAGCCTCTGCCGGTGCGGCCTGCCACTCAGACAGTATTGACATCTCGCCCGTACTCAGAGCTATGAAAATACCACCGGATATAGCAAAGGGCACCATCCGCTTTTCTACCGGTAAGCATACCACGGAGGAGGAAATCAGGGAGGCTGCCCGTCAGATCATCGCTGCTGTGAAACGGTTGCAGCCGGAAGAAAATGTTAGTCCTGAACCTTTCGCACTGGAAACAGGGCCGGTAAAGCTTACCCGCTACACCCAGGGACTGGGTTGTGCATGTAAGATCAGGCCTCAGTACCTTGAACGGGTATTGCAAAATATGCCTGCCATAACCGACCCCAATGTTTTGGTGGAAGCGTCGGCCTGCGACGATGCTGCCGTTTACCGGATCAACGATCATACTGCTGTAGTGCAAACAGTAGATTTTTTCACCCCTGTTGTAGATGACCCGTGGTCTTTTGGAGCTATTGCAGCAGCCAACGCCCTCAGTGATATTTATGCTATGGGGGCAAAACCTCTTTTCGCCCTCAACATCGTGGGCTTTCCCAGCAACCGCCTGCCAGAGCAAGTGCTGCGCGATATTCTCAAAGGCGCTTCAGATAAAGCTGCCGAAGCGGGTATCTCAATCCTGGGGGGACACACGATAGAAGACCCGGAACCCAAATTTGGCATGGTTGTAACCGGGATTATACATCCTGAAAACATACTCACCAATATTGGCGCACAACCCGGCGATGTCCTCGTGCTGACCAAACCCATTGGTACCGGTATCATTTCTACTGCAGTGAAGCGCAACATGGCCGATGGGGAAATCGCCCGTAAAGCATTTGAGGTAATGAGTACCCTCAACAATGGGGCAGCAGAAGCTATGGAAGGATTTAATGTGCATGCCTGCACAGATGTTACCGGTTTTGGGCTGTTGGGACACCTGAGTGAAATGGTAGGAGACACAAATGTTTCCTGCGAAATAGATGCAACACGGATACCCCTGATAGAAGGCACGGAAGAACTGGTGTTGGCAGGGGCAGTACCCGGTGGTACACGAAACAATATGGCATTTGTGGCATCCAGGGTAGAATGGCCCCCGCATATCCCCGACCATCTGAAACTTATGCTGTGCGACGCCCAAACATCAGGTGGGCTTTTGGTAGCCTTGCCTCCCGACCAGGCTGCTATCTATTGCCAAAAACTGCAGGAAAAAAGTTCCTTTGCAGCTTGCATCATCGGCAACTTCACAGAAAAAGGAGAGAAAAGGGTGAGGGTAATATATCCATCCTAAGGGTGAAGAAAGACAGGTCTTTTACCTGAGCCGCTCTTCCAGTTCCCTGAGGCGATTGCGGGTAATGGGAAAAGAAAGAGAGTTGCCATTGGCATTGATGGTACATTGCAAAGTTCTTCGATCTACCTTGAACAACAGCGAAAGATTGATAACCACCGACCTGCTGATGCGAAAAAATTCACCCGGTGGCAGCAGTTTTTCTACCGCACCCAGGTTTACGGACACAACTTCTTTGTGCCCATTCTTCAGGAACAGCTCTGAATAGTTCATATCAGCCTGCACATACAACAGATCATGAGGATTGAGCATAATGAATCCATTGCGGCTGGTAAAACGGATCCGCCAGGGTTCATCGGTATTGGAATGTTGATTTTCTTCTGTTATTGATTTTGCTTTTAGGGCAAGTACCTTGTTAATGGCCTGGTCCAGCTCCCTTTTATCTACAGGCTTTAGTAAAAAATCTGTTGCGGCAAGACGTAAAGCGGGTATAGCATACTTGGCATGTCCGGTAGAAAAGATGATGTGTGTATCCAGGTTGAGCCGGCTGATCTCTTCGGCTATCGATATACCGCTGTCGCCAGGCATTTCCACATCAAGGAAAACAACATCCGGTTTAAAACTGATGATCCCGGGGATGGCATCTTTTGCTCTGCCCGATTTTTTAACTTCTTCAATGGCAGGATGCTCAGAAAGAAAATGAGCCAACAGCTCACACGAACGGGGTTCATCGTCAACGACAAAAGCATTCAATTTAATATTTTTTTCCATAAAAACACTTTTTCCGACAATTTAACCCATCTATTATCCGCTTTGTCGATTTAATGTAAATTTTTTTCAAATATAGTAATTATCGCAACAAATAACCACCACGATAAATTTAAAAATGTGTCGTCCATTTTTTTACTATTTTTATCGCTCCCGGCTACCCATTGCAGTTCAGCCAAACTGCAACGGGATATCCCGGAGCTTGTGCTTACAAGCCGCAACGATACAAATGAATAATCCTAATATTACCTGTTATGATCTATTTTGCTTCGCATGTTTTTTCACCTCCAACCTCCCCAGGTAAGGCTGGTCTTTTGTCACGCATTGTTCGCTATACCATTTTTTCACTGGCACTTGCATGGATTGCCCTGGCACTGGGAGGATGCCGGCGTACCAAAACATTCTACCAGGAAGGTGTTTCCAAAGAGCTTGCCCGCTATCGTGCCCGCCATATATATGATGTGAAATATGAATTACAGTTTAACATTCCGGGGCAAAAGGCTCTTCCTGTTACAGGTAATGCAAAGATCCATTTCAAACCACTGAAAGCCCGCCATGGAGTAATCCTGGACTTTACTCCCGGAGAAGACAACATCCAATCCATACAGGTCAACGGCCAGGAAACGCAATACATGATTATGAGTGGCCACATTTATATTGATGCCAATCACCTTGTGCCAAGGCAGAACAATATTGTTGATATAGATTTCACCTCTACCGATCAGGCCCTGAACCGGTCTGATGATTTCATGTACACATTGTTTGTCCCCGACAGGGCTTCTACAGCTTTTCCCTGTTTTGACCAACCAGACCTGAAAGCGCAGTTTTCTCTTTCACTGAATATTCCCGGCAACTGGAATGCTTTAAGCAATGGCAAGGAAACCAGCAGTCAATTGTCAGGCGGACGGAAGCAGATAGAATTTGCCACCGACCAACCCATCAGCACCTATCTTTTTGCTTTTACTGCCGGAGACTACCAGGTACTGGAAGAAACCCGCAACGGCCGCACCTTGCGTATGCTCCACAGGGAAACAGACCTTCAGAAAATGGGAAAAAATGCACAACGCATTTTCGACTGGCATTTCACTTCGCTTGCCTGGCTTGAAGAATATACCGGCATCCCCTATCCTTATGAAAAATTTGACATGGCCATTATCCCCGGGTTTCAGTATAGCGGCATGGAACATCCCGGCTCTATCTGGTATCGTGACAGCCGGTTGGTATTGGATGAGAACCCACCTCTTACACGCCTCATCAGTAAGGCAAATCTGATTGCCCATGAAACAGCCCATATGTGGTTTGGCAACCTGGTTACCATGCAGTGGTTTGACGACGTATGGCTTAAGGAAGTTTTTGCAGGCTTTATGGCCGACAAAGTGGTGGCTGAATTGTTCCCCGAAGCCAATCACCAGTTGCAGTTCATGCTCAGCCATTATCCCCGAGCCTATTCCATAGACAGAACCCAAGGTTCTCATCCTATAAAACAGGAGCTGGCAAATATGAAAATGGCAGGTACCCTTTATGGACCTATCATTTACAACAAAGCTCCCATAATCTTTGAGCAATTGGAAGAAATCATGCAACCAACTAATTTCCGGGCAGCAGTTAAAGAATATCTGCTTACCTACTCCCACGGCAATGCCGACTGGGACGACCTGGTAACCATTTTTGACAAACATTCCACCCAAAACATCTCCGCATGGAGCAATGCATGGGTATATGGCAGGGGAATGCCCGAAGTGGATTATTCTGTGGTGAAAGATAATGACAGCGTTTTCCATCTTACTATAATGCAAAGCTCACCAAACAATCAAAAACTGGTATTCTCACAACTACTGAGCGGAAAAGCGATTGCAGGCAATAAAAGCTTCGATACTGAATTCTTCATAGACAGTCATGAACCATATACCGAAGAATATCCTCCCGGGCAAAACCCCGATCTTGTTATGTTGAATGCCAGGGGAAGAGGTTATGGATATTTCAGGATGAAAGATCAGGATATTGACTTTGCCATGAACAACATCCAGCAAATCGATGATGAAAACTTGCGGGCAGCCCTTGCGCTCAACATGCATGAAAACTTCCTCAATGGAAATATTGGCACTCAATTGTATTTCGATTTTTTGCCGGATGCCATCTGGAATGAAACCAACCAACAGTTGCAAAGTTATCTCCTTTCCAACCTCGAGCAAGTATGTATGAACTTTCTTCCTTACCAGCAAGACCCGGTATACAGCGAAAAAGTTGAATCAGTATTATGGAACAGCCTCCTTAGAGAAGAGGTAACGGCCAAAGAACTCTTTTTCGATACCTGGATCAAACTTGCCCGCAGCAAGGATCATACAGATAAGATGATACAGCTTTACGAAGGTGCAATGACACTGGAAGGATTTACCCTGAGTGAGCAAAACCGGAGCCAACTGGCATTGGAAATAGCCATGCGGCACCCCGGGCATGAGGGTATTCTTCAAAAAGAACTGGAAAAACTTGAAAATCCAGATCGTAAACGCCGCTTTGAGTTTATTATACCAGCCGTTTCTCAGAATAAAGAGATCAGAACGGCCTTTTTCGAAAGCCTTAAGAAGGCAGAAAACCGGAACCCAGAGCCCTGGGTGCTGGAAGCGCTCTACTTTCTGCATCATCCTTTGCATGAGGGGCAGGGAATGGAATATATTCCCGAAAGCCTAAACCTGCTGGAAGAAATACAGAGAACCGGGGATATTTTCTTTCCGCAGAACTGGTTGCACGCCACCTTGCGCAACTACAATGATCAGCAGGTTGCCGAAATGGTAAAGCAATACCTTGAAGGAAACCCGGAACTTTCTGAAAACCTCAGATTGAAAGTGTACCAGGCAGCAGATATCATATACAGGTCTGCTGCAATGCGCCAGGACAGTTTATAATTCAGCTTCGCGCTGCTGGCTAACTCTTTTTGAAATGCCTATGGATATTTCATAAAGCACATACAGGGGAATACCTACCAGTATTTGGCTGAATACGTCGGGTGGGGTAATAATGGCAGAAAGTGTAATAATAAGAATAAAGGCAATTTTGCGGTTTTTCTTCATAAACCCGGGGGTGAGCAACCCTACCCTGCTGAGGAAGTACACAATAATGGGCAATTCAAATACAAGCCCTGTGGCAAAAGTAACCATGGTAACGGTAGTAATATAAGAGCGCAGGGCGATCTGGTTGGCTACCATAGAACTCACCTGGTAACTGCCCAGAAAGTTTATGGTTAAAGGGGCAATAATAAAATAGCTGAAGCATACCCCCGAAATAAAAAGCAATGAAGTAACAAAAACTGCTCCCCGGCTATTGGCCTGCTCTCCGGGACGAAGGGCAGGTCTGATAAATCTCCAAAACTCCCATAATATATAGGGAAAAGCTACAATCACGCCGGCAATAAGCGAAACAATGATGTGGGTTTTAAACTGGCCCGCCAGGTCAATGTTGATAATCTCTACAGGACTTTGATTGATGCACAATGCCGGGGTGGATAGCAGTTGGGCTAAATAACAGAAAGCCCTGTTGGTAATAAAAAAAGGCTCCTTGGGTGCAAGGATAACATAATCAAAAATGATGTTTTTGGCTATAAAGGCACCTATTGCCAATACAACCACCGCGATGGCCGAACGTACAAGGTGGCCCCGCAATTCTTCCAGGTGAGCCCAAAACGACATGACATCTGAACCCTGGGGTTCAGCTTCCTGCCTGTATGTGTCTTTTTCTGCCAATTGTCCTGCTTTTTTTTGAGGCTGCTAAATTAATACAGTTTAGGGAATATGCAATTGCCGGATATTAATAAAAAACGTGGGCACTTCCTTGGCTGTAACATTAAAAAAGGCTGCTACCCGCCATGGGTGCAGCCTAAAAAATTTCTGCCACTGCAGTTTAGCTTATGCAGGATGAATTGCCTCAACGGGGCAAACGTCTGCACAAGATCCACAGTCTGTGCATACATCAGGATCAATTTTATAGATGTCTCCTTCAGATATTGCGTCAACGGGACATTCGTCGATGCAACTGCCACATGCAGTACAATCTTCAGTGATTATGTAAGCCATTACGATAAAGTTTTAGTTAGTAAATTAGGGTTAATTCCACTTGCAAATATAATGGCTTAATCCAAACAAGATGAAAAAAAAATACATTTGGAGCTAATTTGAAATGGATATAAATAATAACCATTGGCGAAAATGGAAGATCACGCCCGGAATTGCCGTAAACACAGCAAAACAGCCATGATTGGTGTATTAAATTGTGCGGTAAGAATCCATGAGCAGCATGATGATTTTGTTGACGAAATGCAGGAAACTGAAGCTAAAAAATAAGGGGTATTTATACCCGAAAAAAAGTCACCGATTTTTTTGATTAGTTCGAAATTAAACAATTAACTTCGCGGACTATATGTGGAACCCGGCCCGCAGAGGAGCAAAAAAAACAGGGAAAATAGGCTGGTAAAACAAAAGCATTGAATGATACTAAACAGGAAATATTTTCATACCAATAAATCACTTTTAAATCCAACACTACACAATCCTAGCTAAATCAAAACTCATTATGGCAAAACAAAAGAATATTATAGAATTGGAAGATGTGGTCGTAAAGTTTGTTGGCGACTCCGGGGATGGTATGCAGTTGACAGGAACCCTGTTTTCTGATACTGCAGCCCTTGCTGGCAACGACCTGGCGACATTTCCTGATTTTCCTGCCGAAATTCGGGCACCGCAAAACACCGTCGCCGGGGTGAGCGGTTTCCAGGTTCACCTGGGCCAGAGAAAGATCTATACTTCCGGCGATATGTGCGATGTACTGGTGGCCATGAACCCTGCCTCCCTTAAGGCCAACCTGAAATGGGCAAAGCCTGGTGCAACCCTGATCATTGATGAATCCTCCTTCACTGAAAAAGGAATTGAGAAGGCGGGTTACAAAACCAACCCGCTGGAAGATGGCAGTTTGAGCTCGTATCATCTCATCAAAGCTCCCATCTCACTGCTCACCAAAGAAGCACTGGCAAATGTGGAGGTAGACAAGAGAATGGCAGAAAAAACCAAGAACATGTTTGTCCTTGGGATGATGTATTTCCTCTTTCAAAGAAACCTTGACAAAACCCTTGATTTTATCCTCTCCAAGTTTAAAAATAAACCTGAAGTAGTAAAAGCCAACCAGATAGCCCTCAAGGCCGGATTTAACTACGCTGAAACAGTTGAAGCTATTGCCTCCACCATCAAAGTAGGCCCCGCCCCTATGGAAAAAGGGCGTTACCGCAATATTACCGGTAATGTAGCCACCGCATGGGGATTATTGGCAGCAGCCGAGAAAAGCGGAAGGCCTTTGTTTTTGGGCTCCTATCCTATTACCCCTGCCACAGAAATCCTCATGGAACTGGCAAAACACAAATCTCTTGGCGCCAGGGTTTTCCAGGCCGAAGATGAGATTGCTGGGATTTGTTCTGCCATTGGAGCCAGTTTTGCCGGATCAATGGCAGTAACTACCACTTCAGGACCAGGTCTGTCATTAAAAAGTGAAGCCATGGGATTGGCAGTTATCACAGAGCTGCCCCTGGTGATCGTAAACGTGCAAAGAGCGGGCCCCTCAACCGGTATGCCCACCAAAAGCGAGCAGAGCGACTTGCTGCAGGCCCTCTTTGGACGCAATGGCGAGGCTCCCATGATCGTTATGGCAGCTTCAAGCCCGGCAAGTTGTTTCCACTACGCTTTTATGGCAAGTAAGCTGAGCATGGAGCATATGACCCCTGTGATTCTTCTTACCGACGGGCATATGGGATTTGGCTCGGAGCTGTTTAAAATCCCCAAAATGGAGGATCTGCCAGAGATCAATCCCCCATTGGCACAGCCCAATGATCCAGATTTTAAGCCCTACCGACGTGACCCCGTTACTCTTGCCCGCAAATGGGCTATCCCCGGCACCGAAGGCCTCAGGCACAGAATCGGGGGGTTGGAAAAGACAAATATTGATGGAACCGTATCCACCGATCCCCTCAATCACCAGTTGATGGTAAACATCAGGGAAGACAAAGTAATGCGGGTAGCTGACTATATTCCACAGCAGGAAGTATTTGGCGAGGAAGAAGGCGACCTGCTTGTTGTAGGCTGGGGTGGTACCGAAGGAATGCTCAAATCTGCGGTAGGCCAGATGCAGAGAGAAGGTCATAAGATCAGCCTTGCACAGTTCAACTACATCATGCCGCTACCCAAAAATACAGCCGATATATTGGGCAAATTCAAAAAAATTATAGTTTGTGAGCTCAACAGTGGGCAATTTGTTAAATACCTCAGGATGACATTTCCTGAGTTCAAATACCTGCAGTTTAACAAGGTGCAGGGTCTGCCTTTCCACGTATCAGAGCTTACCAGGGAATTCACAAAAATTTTGGAGGAATAACCATGTTACATAAAAGAATAGAAAAATCACCTATACAATTAAGCAAAGAAGACTTTGCCAGTGACCAAATGGTGAAATGGTGCCCGGGTTGTGGTGGCCACGCCATTCTAGCTGCTGTGGAAAGTGTATTCCCTCAAACAGGCTATAAAAAAGAGAATTTTACCGTTGTTTCCGGCATTGGTTGCTCATCACGTTTTCCCTATTATGTAAACACCTATGGTTTCCATGGTATCCATGGTAGGGCAGCTGCTATTGCCAGCGGAGTAAAAATAGCCAACCCCGACCAGAGTGTATGGATCGCTACCGGCGATGGAGACTCCATGGCCATTGGGGGCAATCACTTCATTCATATGATCCGTCGTAACATTGATGTGAATGTTTTGCTTTTTAACAACCAGATCTATGGCCTTACCAAGGGCCAGTTCTCTCCCACTACTCCCATGGGCCAGATCACCAAAACCTCTCCACAGGGCACCATTGAGCATCCTTTTATAACCGCAGGACTGGTGATGGGTGCACAGGGAACTTTCTTTGCCAGAGTACCTGACAACAATGTAAAGCTCATGACCGAGGTACTCTATGAAGCAGCCCGCCACGATGGCACTTCGGTAGTTGAGATCCTTGAAAACTGTATCATTTTCAATGACAAGGCGCATGCTGACTATACTGCCCGCGAAAGAAAAGAAGAAAATCAACTTATTTTGCGTCATGGCGAACCTATGATCTATGGTAAAAACCAGGATATGGGTATCATTCTGAAAGGCACAAGCCTGTTTGCCGTAAAATTAGGTATTGGAGGTGTTACAGAAAAAGATATCCTCGTGCATGATCAGTTCAATCCCGATCCGGGTATTCACCGGATGCTGGGCCGTATGATGGGGCCTGATTACCCTATTGCCTTTGGTGTGATTCGCTCAGCAAAAGCGTTTACTTATGACGACAAAGTAGAAGAACAGATCGAATACGCAAAAGAAAATTCAAAAATCAAATGTGTTGATGATCTGCTCAACAGTGGTGAAACCTGGGAAATTTAACCCCGGATTTTAATATAAACGAGGTTGTCTCATAAGCAGGACTTAACCTGGGTACTGAGCTTGTCAAACAGCTCAACGACCAGCAAGCACTTGTAAGACAACCTCGTTTGTTTTTCGATGATGCGGTAGTCTTTCACCACCAACCTCACTCGGGCCATGAGAAACTTTTACTCCTTCACCATTTCATTAACCCCACAGGTCGTTGACAAATTTCTGCATTGGGCAGCTTCAGGGAATTCCCATGTTTGCTATCTCACCTCCAGCGATCACAAAAACGATGCTTACTCCGGGTTTGACGCAATACTCGCCGTGGGGGCGCATGATCATATCTGCCCCAACCCTTCTCAGGATGCCTTTGAAAAACTAAAGGAGTTCACCCATGTATGGCAAGATTGGATCTTTGGCTTTTTTTCCTATGATTTGAAAAACCAACTTGAAAACCTCCATTCAAACAATGTTGATGGGATAAAAATGCCAATGATGCATTTTTTTGTACCCAAATTGGTCTTCATTTTCAAAAACAATACGGTAGAAATAGGTTTTGCCACTGACCAGACCAGGGATCATGCAGAAGATATTCTGAATATCATAATGAGCTACTCTCCTGAACCGGTTGCAGCAAGCCCTGCTTCAGTTCAACACCGGGTAAACAAGGAGGAATATATCCGGCAGGTTAACCGTATTATGAGCCACATCCAAAAAGGAGATATTTACGAAGCCAACTATTGTATTGAATTCTTTAGCGAGAATACCACCATTGACCCGGTAAGTACATTTCTTTCGCTCAACCGGCACAATCCTTCACCCTTTGCGTGCTTTTACCGCTATGAAGACAAGTATCTTATATCCTCTTCACCGGAGCGGTTTCTTGCCAAAAGATCAGATACACTGATATCGCAGCCCATCAAAGGCACCATCAGGAGAGGGAAGACACCCATTGAAGACCAGATGCTAAAGGATCAGCTCTACAATGACCCCAAGGAACGCAGTGAAAATGTAATGATTGTTGACCTGGTACGCAACGATCTTTCCCGCACAGCACAAAATGGAAGTGTAAAAGTAAAGGAACTGTTTGGTATTTACAGTTATCCGCATGTACATCAAATGATCTCTACCGTTGAATCCAAGCTGCGAGAGGATGTACACTTTACAGATGCCATTAAAAATGCTTTCCCCATGGGTAGCATGACCGGGGCTCCCAAGATACGGGCCATGGAAATCATTGAGGATTGCGAAGCCACCCGCCGCGGCTTGTACTCGGGTGCTGTTGGCTACATTACTCCCTGCCGTAACTTCGACTTCAACGTGATCATCAGAAGTATACTTTACAATCAAACAGATAAGTTTATTAACTTTATGGCCGGCAGTGCCATTACCATTGCCTCTGTTCCCGAGAAAGAATATTACGAATGTCTTCTGAAAGCTGGGGCAATGGCCAAAACACTCCATGCAGAAATCTGATCCGGAGCATAGCAGAACAATTACACCTGGTGTGCCGGCAATGTGCATTGGGTTGCTTTTATGTACCCCGCCCCTTTCCGGCAAAGAATAATCAAATGATAAGACCTTCTACAATGAAAAACATTTACTTTACTCTTTTCCTGGGATTGGCAATATTGGGCTCAGCGGAGGCACAAAAGAAATCAACTCCCGATGAATTGCTGCAGGAAATTGCCAGCATAAACAATCTGATGGGCATGTCTGCTGTTGCAGTTCATGACAATAAGATCATATACAGTGGTTCTTTCGGCCAGTCCAATTATGCACAAAATATTCCTGTTAGCCACCGAACCCTTTACCGCATAGCATCCATATCAAAAACTGTTACTGCAATGGCCTTTATGCAGCTATACGAGCAGGGCCTGGTAGGGCTGGATGACAATATCTCCGACATCATGGGATATACCATTGAAAATCCTGCACACCCCGGCATTGCCATAACCCCCCGCATGTTGCTGGCACATACCGCAACGCTCAACGACGGCAATACTTATGGCAGTTTCCTGGCAGCAACGGTTAATAACCCCTCTCCACCTTCTTTACATGAGCTTGTTGTACCCGGTGGAAGTTATTTTTCTTCTAATATATGGCTCAGTGCCCAGCCCGGAGAATACTTCCAATATTCCAACCTGGGCTACGGCGTATTGGCAGGTATCGTAGAAAAAATAGCACAAACCCGGTTTGATGTATATGTGAGGGAACATATTCTTCAGCCCCTGGGGATTGAAGGAAGCTTCAACATTCAGGATATTGATAACTATTCCAATATAGCCGTACTTTACCGTATGAATTGCGGCCTGTGGGAGCCACAAGCCGATAACTATCCCAACGGCCTTCCGGCACCCATAGACTATTCGGACTATGAACCCGGACACAATGGGTTTATTTTTGGTCCACAGGGTGGATTGAGGATCACAGCAGAAGATCTGGCGAAGATTATGCTGGTGCTAATGAGTAAAGGTACGCTCGATGAAGTACAGATACTCAGTAGCGAAACTGTTTTGCTCATGGAGCAGATGCAATGGCAATACGATGGCAGCAACGGCAACAACTATTATAATCTTTTCAATTCCTGGGGGCTTGGGCTTCACCTTATTACCAATCAGGAAAATGGTGATATTGTAATGGAAGGGTACCCCATGAAAGGACACGCCGGCGAAGCCTATGGACTCATCTCTGATATGTATTACAACAACGATCCCGATTTTGGCCTCATCTTCATTACCAATGGCAGTGCAGGCCCCTATGCCAATGGATGGCATTCGGCTTTTTACGAGGTAGAAGAACAGGTATTTGATGTGCTTTACAATGCTGTTATTGTACCAGCAATGACTGATGCTTACCCGGTAGACATCACCACAGAGGGGATGGGAACCACGATACCCACACCCGGGGTATACAACATCAATGCCGGATCCACATTCGATATTGAAGCCCTGCCGATGGAAGGATGGCAATTTGATCATTTCATCATCAATGAAGAAATGATCAGCGAGCCTGCATTCCAGCTTACAATTGAAGAAAACACCCAGATCAAAGCTGTGTTCAGTGAAATAACCACATCGACAGGATCTAGCAAAGATACCGGCCTCAACATTTATATGGGTCCTGGGAACTTACTAAATCTTTCTTTTGAAGCCTGGCCATCGGGCAAAGCCCATATACAGGTATTCAATATGCAGGGAATCCGGGTTTATTCCAGGTCACTTCCCGGTCCGCTTCCATGGAGCAATCATACCATTGAAATCCCTGGACTTGGCAACAATACCTACATTGCAGTGGTAAGGGGCAAAAACCAGCCACCGGTAGTACAAAAACTAACCAGTTTTTTCTAATCCTTCTTCCGGAAATGAGTTCACCCCTGCTATACAAGCTATTAAACGCATTTTTAAAAAAATCAACCACGTAACCCCACGGGCCAAAATTCAGTAAAAAACAGAGATTTTTAAGGTTATAATTTCCTATCTTGCGCCACTTTTAAGAACCATACCCCAGGCTGTGCAAAGGCAGGAAAAACCTGAGAAAAATTCTGACAAGAAAAGATGCAGGAATTTCTTTTTGAGCCAATAAGAAGAAAAACAGGTTATGAAAAAAGGATAAAATTGAGTAAATGGCGTTAAAGATTGATATTCAGAAATCAGATGTATTGAGAGTCATTTACGAGTTTCAGAAAACTTATGGAATTGACTTTTCCAATTATGCCGAGATGTCTTTTAAAAGACGTATTGAGCATATCCTTATAAGCCATAACCTGGGCAGTATTGATGAACTCATCAGGAAAACAAGAGAAAACAAGGAATATTTCCAGAAATGCATCAATGACATTACGGTAAACACAACCGAACTTTTCAGGGATACACCGGTGTGGCTGAACCTGAGGAGAAATGTTCTGAATATTTTCAAAGACAAGAACCACATCAATATTTGGCATGCAGGATGCTCCAGTGGCGAGGAAGTTTACTCCATGCTTATTCTCCTCAATGAACTGAATTTACTTGACAAGGCCAAGGTTTTTGCCACCGATATCAATACAGAGATCCTTGATAAAGCCCGTAACGGAGTTTTCAACAACAGGCTGCATCATGCCTATTTTGACAATTTCGACAAGGTGATCAAAGTAAACCCCCTGAACTTTGAAGAAAAATACGACATCCCCTATACCAAGTATTTTGAGCAGGATAACCTGAACAAGTCTTTCAGGATCAAAAAATTTCTACGCGATAAGGTTACATTCAAATACCACAACCTGGTGGAAGGATCCATTTTTTACAAGTTCGATCTTATCTTTTGCCGCAATGTGATCATCTATTTCAATACGGAACTGCAAAATAAGGTGATCTCGCTATTCCATGAAAGTCTTTTCAATGATGGTATGCTTTTGATAGGTGCCCACGAAAACATTACTTATCTGCCCATGGGCAGCAAATTTGAGCCTAAGATCATGAAAGGGCTTTACTTTAAGAAATAACCCCCCGTTTCTTTTCCCAGTTAAAAAAATAATCCTGAAAACCGGTTTCCCCGTTTTCAGGATTATTATTATATACACTATTTATGCGATCAGGTAAGGAAGCTCAGCAATATCCCTGCAGCAATAGCACTTCCTATCACCCCCGAAACATTGGCTGCCATGGCATGCATAAGCAGGTGGTTGGTTTTGTCATATTCCAGGCCAACGTGCTGCGATACGCGCGCACTGTCAGGAACAGCAGAAACCCCGGCGTTTCCGATCAAAGGATTGATCTTGTTTCCTTCTTTGGCAAAAAGATTCATAATCTTTGCAAACAAGACACCACTAAATGTTGCTACCAAAAATGAAGCAGCTCCCAGTCCGAAAATCATCATGGATTCGCGGGTAATAAAAACATCGCCCTGGGTAGATGCTCCCACGGTAAGTCCTAGAAATATGGTAACAATATCAATAAGTGAAGAACGGGAAGTTTCGGCCAGGCGGTTAGTTACACCACTTTCTTTGAGCAGGTTGCCAAAAAAGAGCATTCCCAACAGGGGCAATGCGGTAGGCATAATAAACGTTGTAAGCAACATTCCAGCAATGGGGAAGAGTATTTTTTCCTGTTTTGGAACTGCACGGGGCGGTTTCATACGGATCAGGCGCTCTTTGGGTGTGGTGAGCAATCGCATAATAGGGGGCTGGATTACAGGCACCAGTGCCATATAAGAATAAGCAGCGATAGCAATGGGTCCTACGAATTGAGGAGCCAGCTTGGAAGAGAGAAAAATAGCCGTTGGACCATCGGCACCGCCAATAATAGCAATGGCTCCCGCTTCTTCGGGCGCAAATCCCAGCATAAGCGAAGAAGAATAAGCGGCAAAAATACCAAATTGGGCCGCCGCCCCCAGCAATACAAGCTTTGGTTTAGACAATAGCGATGAGAAATCTGTCATCGCCCCGATACCCAAAAAGATCAGGGGAGGGTAAAATCCCCTTTCCACCCCCTGGTAGAGCATATTCAGAACACTCCCCTCTTCGTATATCCCGATCTGTAATCCTGCTTCAAGGTCGAAGGGAATATTTCCCAGGATGATCCCAAAACCAATTGGAATGAGCAAAAGCGGTTCATAGTGTTTGATAATGGCAAGTGAGATAAAAAATAATCCCACGCATATCATTACAAGGTGCCGCCAGTCTGCATTAGCAAAGGCAGTATAGCTAAAGAACTCTGCCAGCTGTTGCCATACGAATTCAAAAAAACCCATATCCATGATCAGCCTCCTATTTCTATCATAACATCACCTTCCATCACTGATCCGCCTTCTTTGACTTTGATATCCAAAACTTTGCCTTCCTTGTCCGAATCAATATTGTTTTCCATTTTCATGGCTTCAAGGGTGATGAGTTTTTGTCCTACACTAATGGTATCTCCCACACGTACATGGATTTTAAGGATTGTGCCCGGCAGGGGAGCCTTGATGGTTCCGCTCCCCTTTGACACCTTGGTACCTGTCCCCTCTGATGGGGTTGTATCGGTAGAAGGCACAGCCCTTGCTCTTACAAGCCTGGGAGTTTTTACAGGCTCCAGAGATTTATCAACCTCTACATTATAAGTGGAACCATTTACATCTATTTCGATGATGTTGTCTTCAATGTTTTTGATGTGAACATCATACTGGTTCCCGTGAATTGTGAATTTATATTTTTTCATTAGAATGCTTTTTATTTTTGAAAGTATTATACTCCTTGCCCGGATGCCGGCTAATGAGATAAATTTATTACAGGCAATAGCAATAGCATAGTCTCATAAGAATTTTCAGCTTCTGAGGGCATTTCGCACACCGTAGATTTTTGAACTCCATGGCGAATAGGTTCTGTTAACCTTTGAAATGGTAAGCACAGTATTTTCATAGTCGTGCATCTCGGATCGATACAGGTGAATGGCAGCAGCAATGGCTGCATTTACCTCACCATGCAGGTCGTTTATTTCATCAGCTTGCTGCACCGGGGTATCTTTCTGCTTCTTTTTACCCGAAAAGAGCCCTGCAAGCCAGGCTTTAAATTCAGGAGTATACAATTTTGGAGTATTGGTAAAGACAGCAAAGAGTAAAAGCAGGATTAGAAACACAATGCCCATCCCGATTATGGCCATTAACACTCCATAAGGGTCATTTTGGGCAAAAACTGATGCCTCTGCATTGGTATTCCCGGCTCCGCTTTCCACACCTTCAATTAACTGATTGATTGGATGTATATTCATAAAGCCTTGTTTTTAAAGAGGTATATTGGAATGTTTCTTTGGAGGATTGATATCCTTTTTGGTAGCCAGAGATTGTAAAGCCCTGATGATACGAAAACGGGTATTGCGGGGTTCAATTACATCATCAATGTAGCCGAAACGGGCTGCATTGTAGGGTGTAGCAAATTTGTCTAGATATTCCTTTTCCTTTTTGATAATGAATTGTGTACGTTCTTCTTCATTTTCAATAGCCTTGATCTCTTTGCTTCTAAGGATTTCGGTAGCACCCTTGGGCCCCATAACTGCTATTTCTGCCATGGGCCATGCATAGTTGATATCGCCACGCAAATGCTTGGAGCTCATTACACAGTAAGCACCTCCGTAGGCCTTGCGCAATACAATGGTTACTTTGGGCACGGTAGCCTCACCGTAGGCATAGAGCAACTTGGCCCCATGAAGGATGATACCACCATATTCCTGTGTGGTTCCGGGCAGAAAACCGGGAACATCCACCAGGGTTACCAGGGGAATATTGAAAGCATCACAAAATCTTACAAAACGGGCTGCCTTGCGCGAGGCATTAATATCGAGAACCCCGGCCAGGTAATTTGGCTGATTGGCTACAATACCTACAGGCATTCCGTTAAATCTTGCAAAACCTGTTATAATGTTGGAAGCATAGTTTCTGTGCACTTCCAAAAATTCATTATAATCCACCAGGGAGTAAATAATATCTTTTACATCGTAGGGTTTATTGGGATTTTCAGGGATAATATCATTGAGGGCGTCATCAAGACGGTCGATGGGGTCATTGGAAGAAACCAGGGGTGGTTCTTCCAGGTTGTTTTGCGGCAAATAGCTAAGCAACTTCCTGATGAGCAAAATACCCTCTTGTTCGTTGTCAGAGATAAAATGGGCAACGCCCGATTTTGTGGCGTGTGTCATGGCACCTCCAAGTTCCTGTTCAGTAACCACTTCTCCTGTTACGGTTTTCACAACTTTGGGGCCGGTAAGAAACATATAACTGTTTTCCTTCGACATAACAATAAAGTCAGTAAGAGCAGGAGAATACACTGCACCACCGGCACATGGCCCAAAAACGCCGGTGATTTGCGGAATTACGCCGGAAGCATTGATGTTGCGCTGGAATATTTCTGTATACCCGGCCAGGCTGTTTACACCTTCCTGTATGCGGGCACCACCACTATCGTTAAGGCCAATAACAGGGGCTCCCACTTTCATGGCTTTATCCATGATCTTACAGATTTTGTCGGCATAGGCCAGCGAAAGTGAGCCGCCAAATACTGTAAAGTCCTGGGCATAAACATAAACCAAACGGCCGTCGATGGTTCCAAAACCAGTAACCACGCCATCGGAGTAATATTTTTGTTCTTCCAATCCAAATTCATTGCAGCGGTGGGTAACAAACATATCAAACTCCTCGAAGCTGCCTTCATCCAGCAGCAGATCAATACGTTCGCGGGCAGTAAGCTTTCCTTTCTGGTGCTGGGCTTCGATTCTTTTCAAGCCACCACCAAGCTTTGCCTTTTCGCGTTTTTCAAGTAATTCTTCGATTTTTTTTTCAAAAGACATTTGTGCAGGGATTTAAGGGTTGGGGCATTATTTATTCTTGTCTTCACATAATTCAGTAAGCACTCCACGGGTTGACCTGGGGTGAAGAAATGCAATATCAAGTCCTTCTGCACCTTTGCGTGGTTGCTGATCAACCAGTTGTACACCTTTTTCTTTGAGTTCTTCCAGGGCAGATT
This sequence comes from uncultured Bacteroidales bacterium, assembly GCA_964453995.1. Taxonomy (GTDB): domain Bacteria; phylum Bacteroidota; class Bacteroidia; order Bacteroidales; family UBA7960; genus SKVR01. The sequence continues at coordinate 30,485 of CAYVQC010000008.1, forward strand.
CAATACCATCTACGGCAAAAGCCAGGTGATGAACACCTTCGCCTTTTTTCTCTATAAATTTTCCTATAGGACCTTCGGGATCGGTAGATTCCAGCAGTTCAATTTTGGTTTGTCCCAGCTGAAAGAAGGCAGTTTTCACTTTCTGGTCTTTTACCTCCTCAATGGAATAGCACTTCAGACCCAGTACATCCTCATAATAACGGATGGATTCTTCAAGATTTTTAACAGCAATACCGATGTGTTCGATGTGGGTAAGATTCATATTATATTTTTTTAATTCATATAAGGACAGCAAATAATTGCCGCAAAGTTATTGATTTAAATCAATGAAAATCTATGCGAAGCAGTATTTGTTTCAAGATTAGCTTAATGTTGTTATTTGACTAACAAAACAAGCCGGAAAAATGGCTAAACCCCTGAAAATAAAGATATATTATAACGCTACAGGCCAGATTACCTCTATTTCCCAGTTCAGGCGGGTTTGAACAGGTTCGGGATAGATAATTACCCTTTCGGGTTGTTGATTTTTGAGATAATGGCCGGTATCCCATTTTTGGTTTTGATTTTCATCGTCAATCAAACGCAACCGGAAGGTACCAGCGGAGAGATGGTTGAAGTGATAAATTCCTTCTTCCTGGATTATTTTTTCCTGTATAACCTCTTCCATTTTGTCATCAAGCAGCTGGAGGATAAACTGTTTTGGTTCCTCCAGGGGCATTTCCAGGTTCAGGATTATAGTAGCATAGTCGGCCTCAGTATTTACCTGAAACGAAACATCGAGGGTGTCATTAATGGCACCGAAAATGTCGGTCATTGCCCCGGGGAATCCTACAACCCTGTAGGAACTATCAGGCTCGAGGGGGGTGGTCATTGCCAGGGTTCTCTGCAACGAATCAGCGTATTCAAAAGTAGAGGGCATAGGAACAGTATCATTGAGATACAATTGCAGAAGATTGGGCTCAAAGGTTTCCAGTGGGGTTTGACTGCGCAACCTGAAAGGTTCGTAATAGGGCTGTTTGCGCCCGGGCAGCAAACCCGGAGTATTTACAATCAACAAGGGTGTTGCTTCTTCATCTTCCTGCTCTTCAGCTGCTCTGCCTCTTAGCGGTCGTTGTACCAGCGAAATGGTAACCGAATCAATCACAAATCCCCGGTCGGAGATTTCGAGCCGGAGTGTATCGCGTTGAACATCAGGCATCCACAAGGTTAGTGAATCGCGGTTGGCAGAAAACTCGGGAATGTACCAGAGCGTGTCGAAAGGTTCATTGTATTCTCTTATGGTGACCTCCTGTGCTGGAATCCGGAATTCAATATTTACCTTTCCTTCAGACAAGAGGTTTGCAGCTACAATACGCTGCACTGTATCAGCTTCCTGAAACAAAAACAGCTCAAAGGAAGGATAACCGCGACCAGGTGCGACTGTATCAACAACTGTATCGGATATTGAGAGCGTATCTGTTTGTTGGATAAGGGGTAACTCATCTTCTGCCGGGGGAATACTGTCCTGGGAGTTAATGGTGTCAGAAGATACAGGCGGACGCCTTTCTTCAATATAATAGGGAGTAATGAGGCTATCCAGGAAAGCAATTTCTTCATCAGGATTATCGTAGATATAATTTGAATTGAGATCCCTCAATGCAAAGATCAGAAATTCTCCCTCGCGCATATTATTGATCCTGAACTCGCCCTGTTCATTGGTTTTGGAGAGATAAACGGGGCGTTGAAGCAAAGGAACGGAATCGAAAATGCTATCATAAAGCATTACAAAAACCCCTTCTTCGGGTTGAAGGGTAAAGGCATTTACAAGTTTCCCCTTTACTGAAAGGGAGTCAACATAATCGCCTGTGGAAACAACAAACTGAAAATTGGGGATAGGGTTTCCTTCTGTAATGTCAACAACAGATTCTCCAAAGAAAAAATTATAGGTAGTATTGGGTAATAACTCATCAGACACAGACATGATTATTGAACGGCCGCGAAGGCGCATTTCCGGATCATTTTCAAGAGGCGGGCTGATGAGCAGATTCTGGCGAAGATCCTTTAGCTCAACGAATTCATCAAAAAACATGCGTACATCCTGCCCCTGGTAGTTGGTGGTAAAATTCGGGGGAGTGCTCCTTATCATTACCGGTGGTTCTTCATCTTCAGGTCCTCCCGTAGGCGCAACAATATTAGCACAACCATTATACAACATAACAGTGGCGATAAACAGAAGTATGGGGGCAATTTGCCTCAAACAGTATCTCATTGTTTTGATGTTAAGCCGGTATTGTTTCCACGGCAATTGGCAATTTTGCATGGGCAAAATTAGAATTATTTGAACAAAAATGTATGCGATAAAAAAAATAGCCCTTTTTAGTCATTTTTTTTTGGGTGTAATAAAAATATTGTTACTTTTGAATTGAAAATTAAATCAGTTCTTTTATACATCTACTGGCTGTTTCGGTTTCCCCTGAAGATTTCCCCAATTTCCCTTTTGTCTTCAATTCCATTTCCCCTCGCCGAAGCAGCCTTTTTTATGCCTAAATGCCAGCTTCATCCAGGCTGCAAAACTGGTATCCTTCCTCTGAAAAATACGCAAGTAGCTTTGGTAGCACCCTGACAGAAAGATCTTTTGATTTTTCATTGTCATGAAAAACCCAAATGGATCCCGGAGTTGTCCTTTTCTTAAATACGGGAATGATATCTTCGGGCCTGAGCAATTCATCAAAGTCATAACTCAGCAATGACCACATTATAATCCTGTAATTTTTGCTGATGAATTGAGGTGTAAAGAAGGGCAACCGGCCATAAGGGGGCCTGAACCATGGTGATTGAAAAACCTGGTTGCATTTTTCAATTTCGGCCAAAAATTCTGTTGCTCCAACCTTCCATGCATCAGCATGATTGTAGGTATGATTTCCGGTTGAATGGCCCTGGTTTACTATTTTCTTGTACAAACCGGGAAATGTCTCAACTTTTTTACCGATCAGAAAAAAAGTTGCTTTGGCATTAAACTCCTTAAGCAGATCAAGAATGGGATCGGTTATTCCGGGGCTGGGCCCATCATCAAAAGTGAGATATATTTGTTTTTTGTTGGTATTTACTTTCCACAAGGTGCCCCGGGGGTAGGCATATTGCAACAAAGAAGGTGGAGCGAAAAAGCGCATTGCAGGATCTGTTTATGGCTCATTGTTTACTTGTGAGCAGGGTAGTTCGATGGAAAACTTCACTCCATCTGTTGTATTTTCACAGTTGATTTTGCCCTTCATATTCATTTCAACAATGGTTTTGGCCACATAAAGGCCAAGCCCAAGGCCTTGCCCTTCGGGTTTGGTACTGAAATAGGGATCAAAAAGGCGGGGAAGGTATTCCCTGGCAACCGGTTCGCCTGTATTAATAACTTCTATGGCGCAGTAGTTTTCTTTAGCATAGTATGTTTTGATAAATACCTCACGTTTGCCTTTCTCGAAATTCTCAAGGGCGTCCAGGGCATTTTTCAGTATATTGATCAGCACCTGCTCGAGTTGCGATGCATAGCCGTATACCATAACCTCGGGAAGTACATTTTTCCCGACAATAATGTTTGCTTTATCAAAATAAGGATTCATAAACACCAGCGCATTCTTGATAATGCTGGCCACTCTGAAGCTTTTTTTCTCCTTTTCTGACTTATAGAAACTCCTGAAATCATCTATGGTTTTTGACATTTCCTGTATGATCCGGTTCATTTCCCCCACCGCATTATCCATATATTTTTTGTCGAGCTCATCGTAGTTAAATGCATCTGCAAGGTCATAAATAGCAAGGGACAAGACATTGAGAGGTTGGCGCCATTGATGCGCCACGTTTGCCATCATTTCACCTATTGCGGCCTGGCGGGCTTGCAATGCCATGATCTGATCCAGGCCACGGCTTTTTTCTACTTCAAAGGCGATTCTTTTTTCCAGGGACGCATTCAGATTTTCCAGATCAGCCTGTTTTTGCAGCAGCTGCACATTCAGTTCCCTGAGCTTTTCTTCAAACTGTTTCTGGTCGGTAATATCGCGGGCAATCCCTTCAATTGCTGTGAGTTTCCCCTTATTGTCAAAAATAGGAACATTGCTTTGTTCACACCATTTTATCTTTCCATCTTTACAAATCAGCCGAATCACCAGGGGTTTCTCGAAGTAGGACTTGGGGGCAGTGTCATAGTTTATTTTACCGGCGTCATCGGGATGAACTATCTTGAGTTCCAATTCAGGATCTTCGTAATACTCCTCTGGTGTATAACCGGTGAGATTAAAAGCTGATGGGCTTACATATTCATAACCTTTTTTGGGGAAAAGGGTCAATCTGAAGATAACATCGAGGGCATTTTCTGCAAGCAGACGATATCTGTTTTCACTATCACGCAACAATCCTTCTGCCTTCTTTCTGGCGAAAGCACTGGCAAAAGCTTCCGTAACCAGGTTGAACTGGGCAACTTCCTGTTCATTCCAGCCTTTGGTATTTTTCACACGGTCGAGGCCAAGGAACCCTATCAACTGCCCATTGCTGATCATGGGAACAGACAACAGACTTTTTATATCCTGCCCGGAAAATAGTTCCACCTCAAAAGGAGTAAGATCGCTTTGCTCAGAGATTTCCTCAAGATTGATTACTTTCTTATTTTTAATTTGTTCCCACCACCAGGGCACATTTTCTGTTTCGAAGCTACTGAAGTTTTGGATTTGAGGTTCAACTCCATGTGCGCACCACTCGTGGGTGTTGGTCATTTTTTGATGATCATCGGAAAACAAAAAAACATAGCTGCGGTCACAATCAAAAAATTCGCCACATTTTGCCAATGCGCTATTTACAGCATCGTCAAAGGCGTAGGATGTTGCATTGACAAAACCTGAAGAAATGCTGGCCATGAGTTTCTGAAATCCAAGCTGGGCCTGTAGCATTCCCTCATGGTATTTGCGCTGTGTAATGTCGTGGCAGAATGCAATTACTGTGTTCTCATCTATTTTTGATGTTACCAGCCGCACCCAGAGGATTTCCCCGTTTTTCTTTTTCAGTAATACTTCTTCATCAACAGATCCCTGTTCAAATGATCTTTCAAGGGTTTTTTTTACAGGTTCGTCAAATTCAGGAGCTATTAATTCACGCACATTCATTCTGAGCAACTCGTGCAAAGAAAAGCCTGTCATTTGGCAGGCAGCGGGGTTGGCTTCTGTGTAGAAACCCTGCCTGTTGACAACGAAAAGCCCGTCGGTTGCATTTTCAAAATAGCTTTGATATTTGACCCTGGTTTCAAGGTTCTCCTGTTCAACATATTTCCGCTCAGTAATATCCAGAATATAGCCATGCCAAACAATACTACCGTCATCAAGTTTTTCAGGACTTGCCAGGCCTCCTATCCACCGGATTTCTTTGCTGGCGCGGATAATCCTGAATTCGTACTCCCACTCTTTTAGCGCTTTTTTGGAATTTTCAATGGACTGGTATAGCGAAGGAAGGTCTTCAGGATAAACCACCTCAAACAAAGGAGTGGCATCATCAACAACCTGCTGGGGAGAAACCCCGAAAATATCGGAAAGCTTTTCGCTGGCAAAGGGCATGGAAGGTTTACCTTCTTTGGAAAGCCTGAATTGATAAATAACCCCAGGAACCCTGGAAACTAGCTTATTAAAAGAAGAAAGGTCTAGAGGGTTTGACATTTCAAGTGATCTGTTGGATTAACACTATTCAATAGTCCATGAGCAATCTGGAACAATCTCCTATTGCTGCTGCTTTTCAAACAATTTCCCAATTTTGTTTTCCAACTCTTCCCGGTTGATATATTTGCCAATAAATACAATTTTAGAAAATCTTTTCTCCTCCTCTTTCCATGGGCTGCCTTCTTCCAGTACGCAGGCTCCTTTTACTGCCTGGAAGATAATCCGCCTGTTATTGTTCTTAAAACTCAGAACACCTTTGGCACGGTATAAAGTACTTTGATGAAAATAAATGAAGCTTGACATCCAGATATTAAACAATTCTATATCTAAACAATCATCAAAAACAAAACCTTCAGCCTGTATGGCGTGCTTATTTGAATTTTGCCCCAAAACATGATCATATCCATCGAGCACTATTGGCTTTTCTGCTCCTTTGAAGGTACCAGGAAACCCATCAAACGACATTGTAGATCGCTCGATATGATTACAGGAGTATGCTTTTGTGTTGAGAATAGGAGATCCATTGGTATGTGCATACAGGGTCTCTATGACTTCAGCCATTGGATTGATCTCACCGATCAGCTTTCTCAGATCTTTGGTGTCACTGGTTTTGAGAAGATCTGTTTTGTTGAGCATGACAATGTCTGCAAGGGCAATCTGTTTCAGGACTTCCGGCTCGCTTTTTAGGTTTTTCTCCAGAGCAGCAGAATCTGTCAAACATATTACACTATCAATAATGTAATTTTTTTGAATGAACTTGTTGAACATAAAAAGATCGACAATTTGCACAGGGTCGGCAACTCCTGTTGTTTCAACCAGCAAATGATCAATTTCAAGACGGTTATCAATAATATTCTCAAGGGTTTGATAAAAAGCTTTATTCAGACTGCAACATATGCATCCATTGTGCATTTCATAAACAGGAATGTCTTTATCAAGTAACAGGTCACGATCTACACCAAGTTCACCAAACTCGTTTTCAATAATGGCAAACTTTGTATTGCTATATTTCCGGAGAATGTGATTCAGGAAGGTTGTTTTGCCCGATCCCAGATATCCTGTAATTATAGTCACGGGAATCTTCTCAGCAAGTTTATTGTAATATCCTTCTTTCATTACACAAAATTAGAAAGAATAAGTAAATATGTTAATATTTTAATATTTTACCAAAATTAATGGTTTAAAATCAATGAACATAATTAAGGTAAAACAACGGTAAAATTAACGTTAAAGTTCATTTTCTTTTTTGGAAAAGAACGTCATTGCGACAAGCATGTTGCAAATATACGGAATTTTCCTTGGCATTTGGGCAGCAAACAAGCCTCTTTTTCGCATAAATAGCTTATTTTTTATTCTTAATTCCATTCAAACACATACGAACAAGAATTTTCACTTGGCCTGATAACTGCAAAAACGCCAATTAACAAACATTCTAACTTTCTGATGTCAAAGCCACAACTAACAATGAAAGGCTTTTGAAAAATTTTGTGTAGGTTTGCGGTCAATATAAATCAACCTTCAACTTGTTACATTATGAACACTAAGTTTTTATCTACAATAATAGTATTTCTGGTAGCCATGGTGCAAGCTTTTTCCTGTACCAGTTACCTGATAACCCCCGGGGCCTCTGTTGATGGTTCTTCGATGATCAGCTATGCTGCTGATTCCCATATAAGGTACGGGGAACTCTACTTTTTTGAAGGAGGCGCAAAAGCGCCAGGCTCTTATTTTCAGGCATATTACCGGGGCAGCCACAAACCCCTGGCAAAAATTCCTCTGCCCGATTCCACTTACCAGGTAGTAGGTTATATCAATGAAAAGCAGGTAGCCATTGGAGAAAGCACCTTTGGCGGACATAGTGAGTTGTTCGATACCCTTGGAGGCGTCGATTATACCGGTTTAATGCAGCTGGCCCTTATGCAGGCGCCTACTGCCCGTGATGCCATACGTATCATTGGTGAGCTGGCCGATGAATACGGATACTACAGTATGGGCGAATCCTTCTCCATTGCCGATCCCAATGAGGTATGGATTATGGAGATTATTGGCAAAGGGGTTGACCTGAAGGAAGACCGACGCCGCGGCGCATACAATGCCAATAAGGGAGCTGTTTGGGTTGCCAAGCGTATTCCCGACGGATATATCTCCGCCCACGCCAATCATGCACGTATCATGGATTTCCCTCTCGCAGATGGCGAAGTTTCCATTACCAATAAACAATTCGACAAATTGCACCATCCATCAGTAAGGGTTATTTATGCTCATGATGTAATAGAGTTTGCCCGCACCAAAGGGTATTTTGATGGGGAGGATGCCGATTTCAGCTTTTCAGATACTTACGCACCCATTGACTTTGGCGCTGCCAGATTTTGTGAAGCCCGTGTGTGGAGCATGTTTAAAGAAGTTGCCCCCGACATGGAACGATATAAAGATTACGCAATGGGTTATGATCTTACCAACAGAATGCCCCTTTGGGTAAAACCTGAAAGGAAGCTTTCCGTTGAAGATCTTATTGGTTTTAAAAGAGATTATCTGCAGGGTACCGATTTTGATCTGTCGCAGGATATCGGGGCCGGCCCCTGGGGCAAACCCTACCGCTGGCGTCCGCTTACATGGGAAATTGATGGAAAAACATATTTTCACGAAAGAACTACTGCTACACAACAAACCGCTTTTTCTTTTATTACACAATCACGGAAAAATTATCCCGGACCCATAGGCGGTATCATTTGGTTTGGAGTGGATGATGCCAATACTACAGTATACGTACCCATGTATGCAGGCATGAAGAGAGCACCCGAGTCTTTCCGTGAAGGATACGGAAGTATTATTGACTACGAAGAAGGCGCAGCTTTCTGGGTATTCAATAAAGTAGCTCATCTGGCATATCTGCGTTACAGCCTCACCACACCTGACATTGCAGAAGTGCAGAAGGAACTCGAAAACAGTTTCAGAGAATTTGTACCTGCAGTAGATAAGGCAGCGCTCGAACTCTACAATAAGGATCCTGAAATGGCGACGGATTTCCTTACCAATTTCTCTGTTTCCATGGGCAATTATACGGTAGAAAGATGGGAAGAACTATTCCGTTTCCTTATGGTAAAATATCTTGACGGAAATATAAAAAAGGAAGAAAACGGTGTTTTTCTTACCAACCAATATGGTAAGTATCCGGTTGTAGAACATCCTGAATATCCAGAATGGTGGCTGCGTACCATCATTGAGTTAACCGGCGATCGCTACCTTTATATAGAGTCGGAAAAAGAAAATGACGAATAAAATATGTAATCCACTTAACATAAAATATTAATCCTCAACTGACAACTGATATGTTTACAGGAATAATTGAAGCAACCGGTAAAGTTGCAAAAATTGAAAGAGAAGGAGGCAACATCCATTTCACCATTGAAACCCCCATTGCCTCAGAATTAAAAATTGACCAGAGTGTGGCCCATGATGGTGTATGCCTTACAACTGTTAAAGTAGACAAAGAAAAGAACCAATATACCGTAACAGCCATCCAGGAAACCCTTGATAAAACCAATATGAGAAGCTGGGAAACCGGTTACAGGGTAAATCTTGAAAGGTGTATGCGCATTGACGGACGTCTCGATGGCCATATTGTACAGGGCCATGTTGACCAAACCGCAGTTTGCACCAAAGTGGAGGAATTCGATGGCAGCTGGAAGTTTTACTTCGAGTACGATCCTGGTCCGAAAAACATCACAGTCGAAAAGGGTTCCATTTCCGTAAACGGAGTTAGCCTTACCGTGGTAGATTCAGAACCTACCATGTTTTCCGTTGCCATTATTCCCTATACTTATGAACATACCAATTTTGGCGATTTCAAAAAAGGAAGCATTGTAAATCTTGAGTTCGACATCATTGGCAAATATGTTGCAAGGCTCCTGGAACAACACTTTGAAGCCAGAAAGTAGCCTGATACAAGCTGTGCCCACTGATGATGCTTGTTGTGCAGGCCCTTTTTCGCTGTCATGGAATTGACCCCAGGCAGAAGAAATGCTATTCCCGTAAACAAACTTTCGCTTCGCGCAATTGTTAATCCCTTGTTGCAAGCAATAGTATGCAACCGGCAGCCCGGCAATTTCGCCGAGTTGCCGGCTTCTTTTAGTCTACAAACAAAAAATATATCAACATGGCCCGAATAGCATTTTTTTCTACCCAACCCTATGATCGTCAATTTTTTGAAAAAGTAAAAACAGATCACGAATTTGAATTTTTCGAAACCCGGCTGCGTCCCCAAACGGTAAATCTTGCAGCCGATTTTGATGGTGTTTGTGTATTTGTAAATGACCGCATCAACGAAGAAACACTTCGACTGCTTTCCGAATCCAATGTAAATCTGGTAGCTCTTCGTTGTGCAGGTTTCAACAATGTTGATCTGAAGGCAGCCAAAAAATACAATGTTCGTGTAATGCGCGTACCGGCCTATTCGCCCGAAGCGGTAGCAGAACATGCCCTTGCCCTGATTATGGGCCTTGCCCGGAAAACACACAAAGCATATAACCGTGTGCGTGACGGAAACTTCTCGCTGGTAAGGCTCAACGGCTTTACCATTCACAAAAAAATTGTTGGGGTTATCGGAACGGGGCAAATTGGAAAAGCCTTTTGCAGAATCATGCTGGGAATGGGTGCCAATGTAATTGCTTATGACAAATATCCCTCAGAAGAAATGAAGGAAATGGGTGTTCTCTATAGTTCTCTGGAAGAAGTACTGCAAAAAGCAGATATTGTAAGCCTGCACTGCCCTCTTACCCCGGAAACGCATCATATCATAAGAAGTGAAACTCTCTCCCTTATGAAACCCGAAGCTATGCTTATTAATACCAGCCGGGGCAAACTCGTTGATACATCTTCGGTGATCAACGCATTGAAAGAACAGAAACTGGGCTCACTGGGTATTGATGTGTATGAAGAGGAAGAAAAACTTTTTTTTCGCGATCTTTCAGAGCAGATCATCCGCGACGACCAAATATCGCGTTTGATGATATTCCCCAATGTACTCATAACCGCTCACCAGGGATTCTTTACCAATGAAAGCCTGGAGGAAATCACACGCACGACGCTTCAAAATATAGATGATTTTCTTGCCGGTAATGAATCGCCCAATGAAGTTAGTTGCGAGTTGATCAAAGATTGCTGATCTGTCATTTTTACAGAGATACTGCCGGGGTCTGTTTGATCTTCACAGCTCAGGTACTTTGGAAAAAACCAATACCCGGCTGCCTGGAAAAAAAACAGAAAGAAAATTATTTTAATAACGGCATTAAATGCTACCTCAACATAGTGGTAATCTTATGTGAGGCATTTGCAATCCGACCCAAAGCAAATGGGAAAGGTTGTCAGAGCTTGTAGAGGTTGTTCCTGATGGCAAATGTTACCAGCTTTACGCTGCTGTCTACACCGGTTTTTCTAAACAGGTTCGCCTTGTGGCCATCTACAGTCCTTTGGCTTATAAACAACTGATCTGCAATTTCTTTTATAGTATATCCTTTACAAATCAAATTAAGGACTTCTACCTCCCTTTTGGTAAGTTCCTCTTTTAATTCAGGATCTGCATTGTCAGGTTTGTTTTTCCTGTTTACAAGAGAATTGGTAAGTACCGGAAGGAGTTCGTCAGAGAAATAATTCTTATTGTCAGAAACAAGTTCTATAGCTTTCTGAAGTTCATATTCTTCAACAGTTTTCAGCAAGAAACCCTTTACACCGGCTTCGATCATGCTTACCAGGTATTCTTCATCGCCAAACATGCTTATGGCAACAATCTTAAGGTTGGGATACAGATCCAGTGCTTGTTTGGTGGCTTCAATCCCATTCATCACGGGCATTTGAATATCCATAAAAACAATATCGGGTCGTTCTTTTTCTATCATTTTCAGAAACTCTTCACCGTTTGAAGCTTCTCCAAAAATACTTACACCGGGTATCTCATTGAGCAGCATGATCAGGCCCTTCCTGAAGATATGCTGATCCTCAACGATCATGATCTGAAGTTTCTTATTATTATCCATCCTTTATATATCCCTTTGTTAACAGTTGTGGCAAAATACAGAATAACGACCTATTCTACTGAAAAAATACTTCATAAATGCAAATGTAACGATAAAAAATTAAGACATAGCGGGTAAATCTGTTTTTTTACAATGGCACCTTTACAAAAAAGGAAAAACCTGCGCCGGGCTGGGTTACAAACTTTCCTTCGCCATTTAAAAAATTCAAACGGCTTAAAATATTTTTTAATCCCTGGCTGCTATGGCTAGCTCCAACTTTATTCTCAAGGTTAAATCCTTTTCCGTCATCTTTGTAATTCAGCAATACCACATCTCTCTTGCACTGAAGATCCAACACAATACTTTTTGCCTCGGCATGCTTAAGCGTGTTATTGATCAATTCAAGTGCTATCCGGTAAAGATGGTTCTCAATTTTGGATGAAATCAGCTCATTACACTCGGAGCTGGTATATATTACATCGATTACACCGGTTTTTTTCAGTGCATCAGTAAATGATTTTAAAGCCTTTGGCAGCCCATGATCCATAAGAACGCTTGGCATAATATTATTGGCAATAGTGCGGGCTGATTCCACGGCTTTATTAATGGTGTCTTTCATTTCATTAATCAGCATTTCCTTTTCCTCCCTGTTCTTATTCTCTTTCTGCAGAAGATTCACATATATTTTCAGGGTTGACAACAGAGCCCCCAGCCCATCATGCATATCTCTTGAAAAACGCTTTCTTTCGTTTTCTTCGGCTTCCATTATGGCATTGAAAATCTCCTTATCAATTTCCTTCTGGCGGGTAATATCTCTTATGGCCAGCACGATTACCTTTCTGCCTTTGTATTTGAGGATTTTCTGCTGTACAAGTCCATGAAAAGATTTCTCACCGGGAGGGAAAAAAGTCACTTCCCATGGGCCAACAGTGTCTTTGCTTTTAAAGATTTTTTTGAGCATTATGGCTCCCTTTTCATCCGTGAAAGAATCTATCCGGGGCGACGGACTTTTGCCGGTAACGAGGCCAAGCAGCAGAACCGCGGCCCTGTTAGCCTCGATGATACGACCCTGGTGGATAAAGACAACAGCTTCAAAGGTCGTTTCCGACAGAGCACGAAATCTTTCTTCCGCCTGGGTTCGGTTTTCTATCTCCTGCTCCAGATCCTTGTTCTTCTTCTTAATAATATCCCGGGAAATTTTCAGCTCAAGGTGGGTATTTATCCGGGCTAACAGCTCTGCCCTATTTACTGGCTTGGAAATAAAGTCAACTCCCCCGGCATCGAATCCTTTTACCAATTCCGAAGTTTCATGAGATGCGGTTATAAATATCACCGGGATATCCTTTAACCGGGGGTTTTGTTTTAAATTACGGCAAACCTGGTATCCATCCATCTCAGGCATCCTCACATCCAGCAAGATCAGATCAGGAGTGTAACTTTCAAAATCTGTCAATGCCTCTTTACCTGAATAAGAATATGTAATATTGTATTGCTTAGAATCCAAAAAATGACGAAGAATAAGTATCGTATGGGAATCGTCGTCAATGATATGGATTTTCCTTCCACTAAGTGCAATCATGCAGAAAAAATTACAACAAGTTTAAAATAACAATAATTAAGGACAAACAACCAAAACAAGGACGTATAAAGTTATAAAAAAAAAACAAAGCCATGTTTTTTTACTTTGTTTGAAAAAAATAACTACCTTTAGATCGCCTAATGCAATTCATTGAACGAAACCACCCATTAAAAGAAGTATTATGTCAATAGATTACAAAAATGGAGAAATATACTTTGAGGAATATGGCAGCGGTAATGCGATGGTTTTACTGCATGGCTTCACAGAATCGATAAAAATATGGTATGATTATAAAGAACACCTGGCCAAACATTTCCGACTGATTTTGATCGATTTGCCGGGTCATGGAAAAAGCAGCATACAGGAGGAAATACACACCATGGATTTAATGGCTGATTGCGTGAAAGCGGTACTGGATCATCTCAACATTTCTTCTTCAGTAATTATTGGCCATTCTATGGGAGGTTATGTATCACTGGCATTTGCCAGGAAACATTCACGGATGCTGAAAGGGCTTGGACTTTTTCACAGCACTTCTCTTGCTGATAGTGATGAAGCCCGCCAGACAAGGGAAAGAGCTATTGAGGCGATCAATAAAAACCACACCAGATTCATCCTTAATTTTATTCCCGGATTGTTTGCCCCAGAAACCAAAGACCTTTATCAAAGTGAAATTCAAAACCTTACAGATGAAGCCTCAAACATGAGCGCCGAGGCCATACTTGCAGCTCAAAAGGGAATGCGCGATCGCTCCAGCACCCTTGATGTTCTTATCAATGCTTCTTTTCCGGTAATGTTTATTGCCGGCCAGAAAGACAGCCGCGTACCTTTCGAAAATGTATGGGTACAAATGGCTTTAACCGAAACTGCCTATTCGTTGATTCTAAGAAATGTTGGTCATATGGGATTTATTGAAGCCAAGATCCAGTGTCTTGATTATCTTGAAAATTTTGGCAAAGCATGCTATAAGATTCACTAAGTGAGTTTAACCCGTCAAATAAAAAAAGCGAATCAATTTTACCTTGATTCGCTTTTTTATTTGCCTCTTAAAGAATACTACTGATAATAAACCTTGTAACCCCAGGCATCCAGTTCCATGGTCACATTTTCATCAATTGTAAGGGTTTCATCTGTGAATAACTCCATGTATGTACCTGCATATTCACCAGATTGTAATTCAACAGAAACCGGTTGATCAGAAAGATTCGTGATAACAAAAACCTTATCATCTTCATTTTGACGGGTAAATGCAAATACTTTCAGATCATCACTGGTTTTGACGCGATTCATGGGCCCTCCTTCTATACCATTCCACAATGCTCTGTTGCTATGCTTAAGGCTCAGCAGTTTTTGATAAAAATCTTCATACTCCAGATCAGACCAGTCAATCTGGTCTTTCTCAAAAAATTCGAGCATTTTGTCAAGGCCTGCCTCCTGTCCATTGTAAAGCAAGGGCATACCATTTACCGTGGCAATGAGAACGGCGAAAGCTTCATGACCTTCTCCCAAACGATCATCAACGGTACCTGCCCAGGAGTTTTCATCATGATTATCGATAAAATGAATCTTATAGGCACCAACGGGATAATCACCCTGTTTTTCTTCAAAGAAATACTTGTCGAGTACTGAAACATCCTCATCGCCCCTGGCAATGCTATTCATTGCATGGTGTGATGTCCAGGAATAACCCGCATTAAACGCTTGTTGCATCAGTTCCGGATGATCAGCCTCAGCCAGCATAAAGACAGGCTTAATACTATCGAGGCTTGACCTGGCATAATTCCAGAAATCTGTGGGCACCATATAGGCCACATCACAACGGAATCCATCAATATTCACCTCTTCCAGCCAAAAGGTCATTTCTGCCACCATGGCATCCCATAATTCACGGTTGGTGTAATCGAGTTGTATTACATCCGACCAGTCGGTATCATGAGGAGGGGTTAGGTTGCCCTGTTCATCCCTGTAATAGAACTCGGGATTGGTTTCAGTCCATGAGTGATCCCAGGCAGTATGGTTGGCAACCCAGTCAATGATCACATACATTCCCATTTCATGAATGGTTTCAACCAGGTTTTTAAAATCTTCCATGGTTCCAAATTCGGGATTGATAGCGGTATAATCCTTTACAGAATAATAGCTACCCAGGGTTCCCTTGCGATTTTCCTCGCCAATAGGGGTAACAGGCATGAACCATAAAATATCCACACCCATTTCTTTCAATCGTGGCAAATGCTCAGCAAAAGCATTGAAAGTTCCTTCGGGGGTGAATTGACGAACATTTACTTCGTACATATTTGCATTTTCGCTCCACTCGGGATGAGCCACCGTGCTTGCCACCGGACCTTCTTCAGTGTTGTCAGGCTGCTGCGGTCCACCGCAGGAAATCAACGTTATTGCCATGGAAACTGCTACAGTTACCACAGCCGTAAAATTCAGGATCCTTTTTTTCATCTTTTAGTTTGTTTGGTTTGTAAAACTTGAGAAACAGGGCCAAAGTGAATCGCCCATTTTTTTTAAACAGGAAATTATTATACTTCGTCAGAGGTCAATCTTTCTGTTGAGATAATCATCTACATCCATGGGTTTTGGCAGATACTCCACATCAAACAGATCTGAAGAAATCAGAAAGTCGGCAGTAGACCTGTTGCACGCTGTGGGGATATTGTAGAGTACAGTAATCCGGAGCAATGCTTTAACATCCACATCGTGGGGTTGCTGTTGCATGGGATCCCAGAAAAAAACCATCATATCAATCTTATTTTCTACGATCAAGGCTCCCAGTTGTTGGTCTCCACCAAGCGGACCTGATTTTAGCCGTACAATACTCAACTCTTTTTGCTGTTCCCTGGTAAGAGTTGCTGAAAGGGTTTCTTCAATAAGTTTGCCGGTTGTGCCGGTGCAAATGATATTGTGTTGCAACAGGGCATCATGGTTCCATTCAACCCACTCAGCAAGCTCTTTTTTGCGGTTGTCATGCGCAACAAGAGCAATGGTTTTCCTTTTTTTTTTCATCATACAAATTACAAGTTTATCATACAAAGATACTGATACTGCAAGCCAAATCCTTCAAAATCTTATTTTGCCATACCCGGGTACTGATGCAGATTTGCTGAGTATATCAGCACAAAACAGGATCATTGAGAGGTTGTCGCCTCCAGGGAACAGATTTATGAAATTTCCTTTTGCCTGGTTTGTAAACACAGCATTTACCGGGTAAAGATCTCGAAACTGTTGGGTGCAACTTCGGTTTTGATCGACCCTTCAGAAATTTCAAAACCGGCACCAAAATGTGCCTTGAAACTTTCATTGACAAATCTTTCCGGTATCTCCAGGGTAACTGACTGTGGTTCTTTACTTTTATTAAAGACCACCATCACATGGTTATCGAAATAAGAGCGTGCATAGGCATAAACATCTTCGGTAACCTGCAGTGTATTAAAATCGCCATAGACCAGTGCCAGGTTGGAGCGCCTGATGCGCGTAAGTTGTGACACGTTATCTTTCACCTTTTGCTGGTTTTCTGTAAGATCATCAAAAATCATGGGCCTGCGGCTGTCAGGATCATTTGCACCGGGAAGGCCTATCTCATCACCGTAGTAAATCACTGGCACCCCGGGAATGGTCATGATAAAGGCCGTTAAAGACGACAACTTTTTATATCCCACAGGATCACCAACCCCTACTGTTCTTTCCCAACCCGGCTCGGTATCATCTTCTTCAAAACTGAGTCCTCCGCCAGCATATGAAATAAACCGAGGCATATCATGATTACCGGTTATATTCCCCATGAGGTTCTGATAACCGTAGTAGCTGAAACTTTGATGCAAAGAGTAGTCGAGCCGGTCGAAAGGAAGTTCATCAAGAGCGAATACGGCCCTAGAGTCCCAGTAGAGATTAAAATCAAACTTTCCATCCAGCAGTCCCGAACCAACATAGCTTGAGATGAGATCATGACTTCCGAAGGTTTCGCCAATCTGGAAAAGCCTGAAATCCTCCGGAAACATTTTTTCTTCCCTGAGCTTTTTGGTGAGTGCTCTCCAAAATTCAAGCGGGACATGCTTTGTTGCATCATGGCGGAAACCATCCAGGCCAAAACGGTCGATCCAGTAATAGGCACTGTCAACCATGGTTTGAATCACCTCAGGTTTTGAAAAATCAAGGCTGGGCAGAAACTCATCGAACCAGGTGGTAAGCCGGTATTCATCCCACAAACGGATATTCAGTCGGTCATCGGGCAGATAAAGTGTTGTAGCCCAATGGGGATTTTCTTTAATGAGGGGATTATCTTCATGAACATGATTCGAAACGAAATCTAGCAAAACGCTGATGTCTTTTTCATGCGCCGATTTCACCAGGTCTTCCAATACCTGATCATCACCAAAGCGATGATCAACCGTGGTAAGGGTAATGGGCCAATAGCCATGATAACCGGTATATTTTCTTTTGGGTTCAGGGAATTCGACATATGCCTGCAGCGGGTTTTGGGTGATGGGCGAAAACCAAACGGCATTCACCCCCAAATCGGTAAAATACCCTTCACGGATCTTTTCAAGAACACCATCCAGGTCGCCACCATGGAAATTGGCCCGCGGCGCCACCTCAGGGTCTTCTACAGGATCATCGCGATCGGTATTTCCATTATAAAAACGATCTACCATAAGGAAATACATGATGGT
Organism: uncultured Bacteroidales bacterium; assembly: GCA_964453995.1. GTDB lineage: Bacteria > Bacteroidota > Bacteroidia > Bacteroidales > UBA7960 > SKVR01. The sequence continues at coordinate 48,420 of CAYVQC010000008.1, forward strand.
TGCTTCACGGTCTTCACGCGTAAGCCGCGCCGGATCGGTAACCGGCACTCCCTTTTCCAGAGGGATGAGCAGATCATTGGCCACAGCATCCTGGCTTGCTGCCAACACCCTTATGAAGCTTCGTTCTTCAGTGCGTGCATCGCCCGGAATGGTAATTTGAACCCTGTCTCCCTGCATGCGAACATTTTCCCCGGGAAGGCGGAAGTTTTCCCATAATACCAATACTTGTTCGGGCTGGTTCTTCAGCCCTATCTCAATGCTATTTCTATTATGGCTGACAGCAAAAATTGACGGAGCAGCAGACCGGTCAAGATTTCCCACCTCTGCCAATGAGTTAAAACCGCCGGCATTATTGGATACCTGTTCCGGATTTGCAGGATCGAGCATGTCATTTCCATCGGCAACAATAAGATACTGGTATCTTCCCGGGTTCAGGTTCAGAGTAACTTGCCATATCCCATCCACAAGGGTCATGGGAACAGGTTGCCAGTCGGTCATTTCGCCCCGTATACCCACATCGCGGTACCGGCGACCCTCGGGATCAAAACGGAAAGTAAAGTCTTCCCTCACCGATCTTTTGGTTACCAGGGTATATGGTTTTCCATCAAGCCAAACCACCAGCTCGGTATACTGGGGAATATTCAGGTTGCGGGCAACCAGCTCAAGCGTGGTTTTATCAGGTGATAGCCTGGCCCGAAGAGAAGGATGTACCACTACCGAATCAATCATTGACAGGGATTCTGAATGAAAATAATCATTGAGGATCACTGTGGTTTCGTCCTTTTGAAGTTCTATAAGAGTTGCCAAACCAAAAATATCGTTTCCTTCAGGAAACAGATCTTCTGCCCTACGCTCACAGGAATTTACCAGGAAGCCTGTCAGAAGCAGTGGGATTAAAATCGAATACCATCTTTTTCGTGCTGTCATGTTGTTGTATGAATTAATGAATGAATAATCGAATACAATGAATCCGGCAATCCTGCAAAACAATCATCTGCAATGATGCAACATCGTAAGCCGTGGTGTCTTTTATTCCGTTTTTACCAGGAAAAAGTTTTTCTTGCCTCTCTGCACAAGAATGTATCTGTTGTTTAGCAGAGCTTCCTTGTCAACGGTGTAATCTTCATTTACTTTGGCTTTATTGATGCTGATGCTGCCTTCTTTAAGTGCCCTGCGTGCCTCACCCTTTGATTTAAGAATTTGCAGATCGCCGCCCAGGAAGTCAGCAATAGCAACGCCATTCTCAAGTTCAGCCCTGGGAATGGTAAAGATGGGCACACCTTCAAATACATCGAGAAGCACATCTTCGGGTAGTTTTTTCAGGGTATGGGTGGTGCCTTTGCCAAAGAGAATTTCAGTGGCTTCCAGTGCGGTTTCATATTCCTTTTCGCTATGTACCCTTATGGTGATGTCTTTGGCAAGGGCTTTCTGAAGGCTGCGAAGATGTGGCTGCTGGCGGTGTTCTTCCACCAGTGTACTTATTTCACTCTTGGAGAACAGGGTAAATATCTTGATATACTTTTCGGCATCGTTATCGGAACAATTCAGCCAGAACTGGTAAAAATGATAGGGAGAAGTATAGCGAGGATCGAGCCAGATGTTTCCTTTTTCTGTTTTACCAAACTTGCCACCATCGGCTTTTGTGATAAGAGGACAGGTAAGGGCAAAAGCTTCGCCACCCGTTTTGCGACGGATCAACTCGGTACCGGTGGTGATGTTGCCCCACTGGTCGGAGCCTCCCATTTGCAATTTGCAGTTCTTTTCCTGGTACAGGTGCAGGAAATCATAGCCTTGTACCAGCTGGTAGGTAAACTCGGTAAATGACAACCCTTCACGCGCTTCTCCACTGATGCGTTTTTTTACCGAATCCTTGGCCATCATATAATTCACTGTAATGTGCTTGCCTATTTCGCGAAGAAAGCCCAGGAAAGAAAATTCTTTCATCCAGTCATAATTGTTGACCAATTCAGCCCTGTTGTTGCCGGTATCAAAATCCAGAAACTTATTGAGTTGCCTTTCTATGCACTTCACATTATGATTGAGTTCATCTTCTGAAAGCATATTGCGCTCCTGGCTTTTGCCGCTGGGATCGCCGATCATTCCGGTGGCACCACCTACCAGTGCAATGGGCTTATGACCGGCTATCTGTAAATGCTTCAGCATCATAATAGACACAAGGTGGCCAATATGCAGGGAATCGGCAGTTGGGTCAATACCTACATAAGCAGAGGTCATTTCTTTAGAAAGTTGCTCCTCTGTGCCGGGCATCATATCGTGGATCATTCCACGCCACTTGAGTTCTTCAACGAAATTCATAGGTTTTTTTTATAATATAATTGTTTTATTTAGAAAAACTTTTTGATTTGTAACAAAACCCAACAACGCTTGTTTTAGGTATACCTGTTAGTGTTTGAAAGGGTTTACATAGACAGAAACAATAGATGTTTGCGCAACGGCCAAAGTTACGCAGGAAAGAGAAAATACCGGCAATTTTTCGGTTTTATTTTCAATCCCTGCTGAAACCAAAAAATCATTAGGTTTGTAATATGATACTATTAACCGGAGGAACAGGACTGGTGGGCTCGCATTTGCTTTACGAGCTCACATCGCAAGGCAGAAAAGTCCGCGCCATCAGGCGAAAGGAAAGCAATATGGATATCCTTGGGATGCTCTTTCAGTGGTATAACCCACAAAATTATACCCGGCAGCTGGAGCTGATCGAATGGATTGATGGAGATTTGTCAGACATATTCAGCCTGCGGGATGCATTAAAGGGAGTGGAACAGGTATTTCATTGTGCTGCGGTAGTATCTTTTGTCCCCTCGGAAAGACCTGTAATGCTCAAGATCAACATAGAGGGAACTGCCAACATGGTAAATGCCTGCCTGATGGAGGGAGTTAAGAGATTCTGCCATTGCAGCAGCATTGCCGCGGTAGGCAGACCAGACAAAGGCACCTGGGTGGACGAATCGCTGATTTGGAAAACATCCAGAAAGAATTCCTATTATTCTATCAGTAAGTTTGGCTCAGAACGGGAAGTATGGCGCGGATCAGAAGAAGGCCTGGATGTAGTGATCGTAAACCCTTCGGTGATCATTGGTCCGGGAGATCCCAACCGGTCAAGTGCCCGGCTGTTTACCACGGTGAAAAACGGATTACGTTTTTACAGCAGCGGAGCTACTGGCTTTGTTGATGTAAGAGATGTAGCCTGGGCTATGAAGGAACTTACAGATCGGAATATTGTAAACGAACGCTACATCCTCAACAGTGAGAATATGAGCTACCAGAAGCTCTTTGAGATCATAGCGCGCCATGCCGGTGTAAAGCCCCCCTTTTTCAGAGCAGGCAGAGTGTTGAGCGAGGTTGCCTGGCGCATGGAGAAATTGCGTAGTGTGGTAACAGGAAGCAACCCCCTTATTACCCGGGAAACGGCACGGAGTGCAAATAGTTTTTTCCGCTTTTCCAATGAAAAAGTAAAGAAAGACCTGCAGATGACATTCAGAACCATTGATGAAGCGGCTGAAAACACTGCAGGATTTTTCAGAAAATTCAAAATTGAATAGCCGCCAGGGGTTAAGTTATTATTTCTGCTTCAACGCCCCTGACCTTTTCCTGATAATCGCCTGTGAGATCATGTATAGAAGCAGCAATATCAAAAGAAACAACGCAAGCCTGCCCAGGAAGTCGCCGCTTCTTACATAAAAGGTAATTTTATCGTTTTTGGGAATCTGCTCCCTTAGCACATCCGCTTCCCACCATTGGGTTTGTTGGTAGAATCTTCCCATGGGATCAATGAAACCCGAGATTCCTGTTTTTGCTGCACGGGCAATGCTTCTGCGGGTTTCAATGGCTCTAAGCCGGGCATATTGATTATGCTGCCGGTAGCCCGGCGTATCGCGCCACCAACCATCGTTGGTAACAATAAAGATGAGCTCTGCACCTTTAATCACATAGCGATTCAGGTATTCTCCATAAATGGATTCGTAACAGATCACCGGTGCCACCCGGGTACCATCCATACCGGTAAACACTTCACGATCATTCTGCACACCCATACTGCCTGCTGTTCCGCCAAAGTACTCTACCAGTTTTCCCACAGGTTTCAACAGGCGGGCAAAAGGCATTCGTTCAATGCCAGGAACCAGCTTCGATTTAAAATAAGTATCCATAGTGCCATCTGAATCAAGGTACAAAGCGGCATTGTAAGCATCATACCAAGAATCACTGTTTCTGAACTGACGGGCGGTGGCCGAAGGTGTTTCATCATGTTCATATTGCCGATACATCATAGAACCAATGACCCAGGCCAGCGAGTCATGCTTTTGCACATGTTCACTCAGGGCATTATAGCCATAGTGAGACTCAGGCCGGTTGAGCCAGAAAGTGCCGGGCAACGAGGCTTCAGGAGCAACCACAAATCGTGTGGAAGGGGTAATCTTATCATCGGCAAGCAGAATAAGGGAATCGGACCATTGCTTTACCTGGTCTTCACCCCTGGGGTCGAGATAGGGGTCGCGTCCGGGTTGTACAATTACTACTTCGGTGGTTTCTTCGGGCATGTCATAACGATTCCAGATGACCAGCGAGATGACAGGAGGAACCACCAGGAAAAAGAATGTTGCAAGGCCGGTAAAAGCTCTCCTTTTGATCAGCTGAAACTGTTGTACATTTTTCAGGTATATTTCCATTTGCTTCTTCTGCTTAGCCTCTTCACCCTCACCGCTGGCTATGTTTCTTTGTACCGTAATGGTTTCCAGCGGTTGCCGGTATGCCCGGTACAATGCATAAAAACAGATATTCATGATAATGATCCAGGTGGTACCGCCCAGGGTGCCGGTATATTCATACCACTGCACCCAACGTGGCATGGTGGCAAAAACATTTCCCAGATTCAGCCAGCTCCAGCTCAGATCCCAGTCGAGGTGTAAAAATTCAAAACTAAGCCAGAAAATGACCAGCGACACGACTCCCTGATTTCCCGGAAGAATGCGGCGGGCAAGATGCATCAGGTAGAAAGGGATTGCCATAAACAACGAATTTAGAAAAACCGCCATCAGCACTCCCGGAAATGAAGCAAAGAAAATCCACCACGTGGTAAGTCCGTTGAAAACAGCAAAGGCCAGCCATGCATAAAACAAAACGGAATAACGATGATAATCCTCCTGGTGTGTTTTGATGTGTTCCTCTACAATCAACAAGGGAATGAATGCCACGAATATGAGCAGAGGAACTCCTCCTGAGGGCCAGCTAAGCGCAAAAAGCACTCCGCTAAGAAGGCTTAACAATAACAAACGGTTCTTTCTGAAAAAATGCATATATGGTAAAATGTAACAATGACTAAATCTCATCCCTGAGTCCGATGGCGAGAAGACCAGCCGAGAATCACTCATCAAGGATCATCAACAGTTTTTCCGCCCATAGCTTATACCCTTCGCCGTTGAGGTGTATCCCGTCTGTGGTAAGTGATCTATCCAACCTGCCAAAAGCATCGGTAAACAATGCGTGCAGATCGACCCATGTAACGTCATATCTTTCGGCAAGTCTGCTTAAACGCTCATTGGACCTGGTAATAATTGTATGGCGGTTTTTGAGAACCTCCTTATCATTCGCCACAATTTCATTTACCGGTAATATACTTTGCAGGATGATGCGTGTATCGGGGCTCAACTCCATAACACGGATTATCAGCTCCTCCATGTATTGTTCTATGTACTCAGGAGTTGCATCATGAAACAGGATGTTGTTTACTCCACCCATTACCACCAGGGTGGAGGGCTTTTGTTCAAGCATATGGGGTAAGCGGTGGATCATTCCGGCAATGTTATCTCCTCCAATTCCCCTGTTAACAATTGTTTTTCCGGGAAGGAGTTCATTCCAGAGCCCATGCTCAGTAATGCTGTTTCCCAGCATTACAATGGCATTTGGAGGCACAACCACTGATTCGTGTATCTGTTTGCGCCTCTCATAATAGAGGCTGGAATTGTTAACCGGCTGGGAATGATAATCTGTAGGGTTATCTTCCAGGTAAGGCCTCAACAGGTTGGCCCACAACACATAGCCTTCCCCCATCAGGTGCAACCCATCGTTGGTATAGGCACTGCTAAGTTTTCCCTGCTCATCAAGAAAATGGGGATACAGATCAATAAAAGTCTGGTTGAAATCCATAGCAATTTGTTCTATACCGGCATTTACCTGCCTGATAAGATGGTCCTTATTCTGGGCCCGGGGGAAATGATCAAATTCATTATTTGTAGGGAGCACGCTTTGCAGATAAATGCGTGTTTGGGGAGATGCGGCAAGGATTTTTTCTACAATCAGGCGGTAGTTGTTGAGGATTACCTCAACCGGTGTTTCTTTGGATAGATCGTTGATGCCGATGAGGATAAAGATTTTTTCGGGCGCTGAAGCCGTAACTTCATGAATACGGTTCAAGATGCCAAAGGTATTGTCGCCGGAAATGCCCCTGTTTTTCACTTTAGGGTTGTTGAACAATTCCTGCCAGTTGCCTCCGTTGGTAATACTATTGCCCAACATAATGATCTCTCCGGGGGTATCAGGCAGCTGCTGAAACAGCGAATAGCGCTGATCATAAAAGTAAAACCTGAAGGTAGAATCGACCTGAGCTGTTGCCGGATATAAAAATGACCCCAAAACCATCAGCACCCATAGCACGATAAATGATTTGACTGCCTGCCTCATAAACAATGGAATTAGTATTAAAATGCTTTATCAGGCATCATCCTGGTTTCTTTTTCTATTGGGTGAGCGTCTTCTGCGGTTGGGTTTCTCGTCCTTGTTTTTTTGCTGATCTCCTGTGTTGGGATGAACTGAACCTTCTGCTCTTTTTCTGCGTTTTGGGGAGCCCGGTCTGCGGTGGAACCTCCCTCCTCCCCGCTTTTTGTCAGGATGCATCTTTTGCCTGGCAGGATCATAGTCAGGCCCTTTGCCCACCTGTTCGGGTAACGCCATTTTAGGAACCTCCATACCAATAAGGCGTTCTACACCGGCAAAGCGTCGCTGCTCGTCTTCTCCTATAAAAGTAATCCCTACCCCCTTGCGGGCGGCGCGGGCTGTGCGTCCCACACGGTGCACATAATCTTCCGGATCGCCGGGTGCATCGTAGTTGATCACCAGGCTTATGTTATCCACATCAATGCCACGGGCAAGCACATCGGTAGCCACAATTATACGCAGCTGCCTGTTTTTAAAATCGCGCAGGTATTCAGCTCTTACATGCTGCTCAAGATCGGAGTGGAAAGACCGCACATCATGCTTATGCATTTTAAGGATTTCACCGATTTGCTTTACCTTGCTTTTGGTGGATGCAAAGATCAGGATAGAATCATACTCCTTGTTTTCGAGGATAGAGAGCAAAAGTTCGTTTTTCTGATTATTGTAAACCACATAGGCCTGCTGAGCAACCCCTTCCGCAGGCTTCGAGAGAGAGAGGTTGATCTTTAAAGGATTGCGAAGTATTTTGTCTGCAAGGATTTCAATCTTGGGTGGCATGGTAGCGCTAAAGAGGAGGGTTTGCCGGTTTTGTGGCAAATAACTGATGATGCGCATAATATCATCAAAGAAACCCATATCGAGCATTCTGTCGGCCTCATCAAGCACCAGGTGGCGAAGGCTGGAAAAGTCGATCTTTCCCATGGTCAGCATAGCGATGAGCCTTCCGGGGGTTGCCACAACAATGTCGGTTCCCAATACAAGGCTTTTTTTCTGTGCTTCCCAGCTTATGCCGTCTCCCCCTCCATATACGGCCATTGAGCTAACCTGCACAAAGTATCCAAGACCTTCTATTTGCTGGTCTATTTGCATAGCCAACTCACGGGTGGGCACGATGACCAGCGTATTTAGTCCTGCTGTTTTCTCCTGGATGATCTTATGCAAAACAGGCAAAATAAAGGCTGCAGTTTTTCCGGTACCGGTTTGGGCACAAGCCAGCAAATCGCGGTTCTGAAGGATCATGGGGATGGTTTGCTCCTGAACAGGAGTAGCTTTCTTAAAGCCCATGGCATCGAGTCCTTCCATCAATGCCTCATTCAATTGTAAATCTGAGAATAACAAAGTAGAGTGAATTTAAATGTGGTAAGCGTTTTCGGCTTTGCAAAGATAAAAAAATATATGTGGCCGGCTTTAAAACAATTACAGAGGAATTGCTGCCATAACGCAATTCATTATCGGTATTGCACAAGCTACCCTTACTTTAGAACAGCACTACTTCTTACAAACTGATGTTGGCGATTTGATTGTAACGAAAACATAAAAAGAGAGTCTAATGCCATTAAAACCCTAACTTTAAAGAATTCAACAACTATGGAAAACAAAAAACAAAATCTTGCAATAGGTCTTATTATGCTGCTGGGTGTGCTGGTGGGCCTGCCCGTAATGGGATCAGAAAAAGAGAAAGAAGCGGTGGTAAACGTTGTAACCTCAGCCTACGTAGAGGGCTTTCAAAACCTTGGGGGTAAAGAAATGATGGAAGCCGGTTTTCATCCTACCTTCGTAATGGTTCTTAACCGCGGCGGGCAGCTCAGTGAATTGCCACTGGCACGCATGATCGGGATTGTGGAGCAACGGCTGGCAAACCCCGATTACCAACATGTGCCGGTTGAAGCAAAGATTCTCGATGTGGATGTTACCGGAAATGCCGCCATGGTAAAACTGGAATTGTATCGTGAAGGAAAGTTGCTTTTTACCGACTACCTTGGCCTTTACAAATTTGAGAATGGCTGGAAAATCTTCAACAAACTCTACAACCAGCATTAGAACTCATCAAACCTTAGCTGATTTGGGGAGATTTCTTTTACCTTTGCACCGGTTTTAAAATTCCCCGTTCAGTATGATCTTAAGCACCTTTTTCGATATTTTCTGGCACAATGTTCTGCAAACTTCATGGCTGGAAATCATAGCTGTTATATTTGGTCTGGCCAGCGTTTGGTACGCACGCCAGGCCAATATCCTGGTTTATCCTACCGGAATCGTATCGGTTGTCATTTATGTGTATATCCTTATAGAACCCAAACTTTATGCTGATGTGGGTATCAACTTTTTTTATTTCCTGATGAGTGTTTATGGTTGGTATATGTGGACACGCAAAGGACCGAACAAAAAAGTGATCCCCATAAGATGGAACACCCCCCTTCAACAGGTTTTGGGTATAGCGGCCGTAATAGTTTTTTTCTTTGTAATCCTGGGATTGATCTGGATCTTTAAACGAAACGACCATGAATACCTGGCCGAATATGTTTATTTTGAACCCTTGAAGCTGGTCTATGTAGACTCCTTTACCACTGCCATTTTCCTGGTAGGTATGCTGTTCATGGCTCTGAAAAGAATAGAGAACTGGATCTACTGGATCATTGGAGACCTGATCTCTGTTCCGCTTTATTTCAACAAGGGGTACGTTTTTACCAGTTTTCAGTATTTTGTATTCCTGATCCTGGCTATTTCAGGCCTGATTGTATGGATAAAGAAATGGGAAAAGGACCAGAGAAAGGAACCGGTTACCCTGCTTAGTCAAAGGTAACCGGCCGATTTATCACATCCGGAAATAAAGACAAGTTGCGCGAAGGATTTTCCGATAATTTTTGCTTGATCTCCGTATCAGGATACTCAGGCAATATTGGTAAACACTGCCTGGATATCATCATCATCCTCGATTTTATCAAGCAGCTTATCGATTTCATCCAGTTGATCTTCGGTGTATTCCACCGGTGTGTTGGGAATACGTTGCAAATTAGCCTTGGTTATATCAATTCCCTTTTCTTCCAGTGCCTGGTTAAGAGAGCCAAAATCTTTATAATCAGCATAGGCATAGGCAACCCCCTCGTTTACTACTATTTCTTCAAGGCCTGCATCGATGAGTTCCAGTTCCAGTTCTTCCACATCCATTCCTTCTTTGAGTTCAAACTGAAAAACCGCTTTGCGCGAAAACATAAAGTCAAGAGAGCCGGTAGGTACCAATCCACCACCAGCTTTGTTGAAGTATGATTTGATGTTGGCAATGGTACGTGTAGGATTGTCGGTGGCACATTCAACAACTACCAGCACGCCATGAGGCCCTTTCCCTTCATAAACTATTTCTGTAAAACTCTCAGCATCTTTGCCTGCCGCTCTTTTGATGGCTGCCTCAATATTATCCTTGGGCATATTCTGTGCCTTGGCGTTCTGTATGGCGGTACGTAGCCTTCCGTTCAGATCGGGATCCGCTCCTCCTTCTTTTGCAGCTAAGGTAATGGCTTTGGCAAGCCGGGGAAATACTTTCGACATTTTGTCCCAGCGTTTCTCCTTGGCTGCCCTGCGATATTCAAATGCTCTTCCCATAATATGTAGTTCTTACTTTAGTATATGTCGTCTTGGGTAAATTATCTTATCAAATAAAAAGTTATTTCTGCTCCGGGAACAAAAAAACCCACAGCTCTGCAAGCGCAAAAGTAAAAAATAATAAGGAAAACAATTGCGGCAGGTCAGTAAAAAACACAAAGTAGGAAACACCTGCGGCATGTATGTTTTCACCTGCGGGTTGCCATCAGGCAACAGTCATGCAGGTAATTAATGCACATTAAAGGGATGCAAAGGCGGGTTTCACCGGACAGCAGAAGCCTGGCAGGTTGGGAAATGGCACAGCAGGATTAACTTTTAAGTGCTTGATCCAGGGCTTGTGACAGTGTGTTGTAATCACAAAATCCCCTGGTAAGGATATGCATTTTTTCACCTTTGCGCAAAACTACTGAGGGGAATCCGTTTACCCCCATCCCCTTTATCATGCGAAACTCATTGTCGATGATCCTGGCAATTTCATCTGACTCCATTCTTTGTACAAATTTTTCAGGATCGAGCCCAAATTCATCAGCAAGGGTATGCCAGGTTTGTGGTTCATCCATCCGCATGCCCTCATAATAGAATGCCTGCTGTATCCTTGCTGCAAATTCAACACATTCACCGCGTTTTTCAATCCTGAAAACGGCCATAGCCTTTGCCGGAGGGATAGAGGTAAGAAGCACATCTTCCCTGTCGAGCAACCCATTGAGAAATTCTTTTCCGAACTTTACTCCCGTCGTAATTTCCACCTGCGGATAAGCATGCCTGATAAAATCAGCCATCTGGCAGATGGGTGTAATCTCTTCTCCCCTGACCATCCCCCCTGAAAGTACAAGGAATGAAACCTTATTGCCATAGGCCTCTTTCAGCTTTTTTATTACATCATTGAAGCCAAAGCACCAGCCACACAAGGCATCATAAACATACAGAACTTCGGGCTCCTCCTTATCATAGTGGGCTCTGCCATTAACTTTTGCCATAAAACTAAGAAATGTATTGAAAGATTATTAATTACGGGGACTAAAACCGGGGAACGCCTGTTTTCTTCCGTTCGATCATTCCAACAAACCACGCAACTTTTTTGTTTAGAATTGGGCATTTCAAAATAACTTCCGTAATTTTATGTAATAGTCTTCTATAAAAAGAAAAGGCAACAGCAGTAATTCTTTCATTAAGCACTAAACCCCATGAAGAAAATTGTCTACAAGTCATATGGCTCGCCGGATGTATTACAGGTTGTGGAAGTACCCATACCCGAGCCTGGTAAAAATCAGGTATTGGTAAAGGTGATTGCCGCAGGGGTAAATCCAATAGATTATAAAAACCGGAATGGAAGCATGAAAATGATCGCTCCGGGAAAATTTCCAAGAACACCAGGTGCGGAAATATCAGGAATTGTTGAAAAAACCGGGCACGGAGCACAAAAATTCAATCCGGGCGACAACGTGTATGCAATGTTGTCAATGGCAGGCGGAGGCTACAGCCAGTATATAGTACTAAAAGAAAACCTCCTTTGCAACATGCCCCACAATATTGGGTTTAGCGAAGCTGCAGCTGCTCCGCTTGCGGGGCTCACAGCATTACAATCCTTGCGCGATAAGGGGAAAATAAAAAAAGGCATGAACGTATTGGTCAATGGAGCATCAGGAGGCGTAGGTATGTTTGGAGTACAGATTGCAAAAGCTTATGAATGTACTGTTACTGCTGTTTGTTCCGGTAAAAACATTTCGTTCGTTGAAAGCCTTGGCGCTGATCATTCCATTGATTATAAGGAGGAAGACTTTACACAAACCCAGGAAAAATACGACATTGTTTTTGATGCTGTTGCCACTTCAACACCTCGCAAATGCTCACGCATCATAAAACCAGGAGGTACCTTCGTTACCACATTACCAGGGCCATCGGTCATGTTGAGGCAAATCACCAACCCCGTACGACCTCGAAAAACGTACGGAATTCTTACCCAACCCAATGGGGATGACCTCAAGATTTTGGCAGGGTTGATTGAAAAAAACAAATTTAAAATATACCTTGACCAGGTTTACACCATCGATGAAGCTCCCAAGGCCCATCAGTACATTGAAACAAGAAGGGTAAGAGGAAAACTTGTTATCAAAATGGTTCAATAATCAGCTGTAATATTATGTTTTCTCTATAAATGGCATTAAATTTGACAAACCATTGACCCAACAGCAAAATCATTTCATTTATCTCATAAATATTATATTATGAAAAAGAACTTCTTATTTCCTATTGTACTTATCCTATTTTCTGCGGCAGCCTTTTCTCAGGATATTCCGAAAATGAGCCCGGGTGACCGGTTCATTGTTAGTTTATTCTCTGATATTTGGTCAGATCTGCCCGACGATATGGAGCCCCGCACCATCAACAGGGGAGTCAGCATTGAGTATTTGCAGGATTTTCCTTTGGGAACATCCAACTTCAGTTTTGCCGCTGGTTTGGGCTTTACCAGCCATAACCTATACAGCGACCACTGGTATGAATGGACTGGAGACAACCACAACTTTATTCCTGTTACTTCCGACCTTGAGTACGACAACAACAAACTTAGCCTGAACTATCTCATGGTTCCGCTAGAACTGCGTTTCAGAACCCGCAATACGGCACAGACCTTCCGTATTCATGCCGGAGTAAAGGGTGGAGTGCTGATCAATGCACACAACAAATATGTAGGGGAACAGACCCCCAATGGCCGGGAGTTTAAACTTAAAGAAGGTAAACTGGATAATATTGAATCATTCCTGATAGGCTTTCATGGCCGGATAGGGTATGGCAGGGTCAACCTGAATACTTTTATTTCACTGACCGATATTTTTACAGAAAATGATGCCGCTAATGCCTCTTTTATGAGTGTGGGCCTTTCCTTTGTAATTTTCTAACCCCTCAAATAAAACATTACAAGGAGCATAACTACAATGCCCGTAATCCATCCCACATAAACCTGTGGAGGATTATGCACATTTAGTTTTATTCGGGCACTTCCCAACATTCCCGAAACCAAAATACTCCCGGTAATCAACATGGGCATTTCATACCCCAGTATCATTGACAAGGCCACCATGTAGCCTGTAAAGCCTCCCATCGACATCATGTGCAGGCTTATTTTCCAGAAATTGGTGACAATAAGCCCAATCAACACAAGACTGGTTGCCCCAATAACAAAGGAAATTAACAATGACGGTAAATTGGCTTGCGTGAAAAGATACCAGGTGAAAAAATAAAACATTACACTCACCAGCATAGGATATATCCTATCGCTCCTGTTGTCGAGGATTAAATCACTGATCAAGCCAAAACGCTTCATAAGCAGGATCACCAGCATGGGCGCCAGGCAGGTATTGATAAAGACCAGGCCGATAATCAGCCCGCGGGCTCGTACAGGTATGGAGAACGAAACATAACTGGGAATGGTAAGAACAATGATCAAAGCCAGCGAGGGCAGGATCATCGGATGAAAGACCATACTAACCAACCTTGCCCACACATTTGCTTTCATCATCACACCAGCTCCTTTCTAAGCCTGGCAACAGGGATGTTGAGTTGTTCGCGGTATTTGGCCACTGTGCGACGGGCGATATTGTACCCCTTATCTTTAAGAATTTTGGTGAGTTGCTCATCGGTAAGGGGTTTCGATTTGTTCTCTGCACCAATACAGTCCTGAAGAATCTTTTTTACTTCCCGGGTAGACACTTCTTCTCCCTCTTCATTTTGCAATGACTCAGAGAAGAGGCTCTTGAGCAAAAAAGTACCATAGGGGGTCTGTACGTATTTGCTGTTGGCCACCCTCGAGATGGTAGAAATATCCAGATCCACAATATCGGCAATATCTTTGAGAATCATAGGCCGGATCTTGGTTTCATCACCGGTAAGAAAATATTCCTTTTGGAAATTCATAATGGCTTCCATGGTCAGCAGCAGGGTATTCTGGCGTTGCTTTATGGCATCAATAAACCATTTGGCCCCATCGAGTTTTTGTTTCACAAACATCATGGCCTCCTTTTGCCGGCTATCGGCTTTGTTTTTATTCACTGCCATGGTTTCCAGCATTTCGGTATAGCTGCGGCTAATTCTTAACTCGGGTGCATTGCGCGAGTTTAGGGTGAGCTCAAGGTCGTCATCGGAAGCAGTAATTATGAAGTCAGGCACAACATATTGAGCAGATCTTCCTGCCTCTGTAAGGGTATTGCCAGGCTTGGGATTGAGTTTTAGTATTTCGTCAATGGCATCTTTGAGATCTTCGTCAGAAAAGTTGTATTTCTTCTGAATCTTCTGGTAATGTTTTTTGGTGAAATCGGTAAAGTTCTTCTCCAACAGCAGGGTAGCATTCTCAACGGCCGGGGTCCGTGGATGTTTTCTTCGAATCTGGATGAGCAGGCATTCCTGAAGGTCCCTGGCACCAACCCCCGGGGGATCAAACTCCTGGATGATCCGCAGCAAACCAAGTACTTCTTTGAAATTGGTTCTGATATTAAGAGAAAAGGCAAGGTCATCGATCAGCGAATGAATATCGCGTTGTAGATAACCTGCATCATCAATATTACCAATAATATGCTCTGCAATAAGCACTTCCTGTTCGTTGAGATCACGAAGGCCCAACTGGCCCAGCAGGTGCTCCTGGAAACTGAAAGAAGAAGACAGGGGAACTTCTTTATGCTCATCGTCTGCACTGGTATTATTGGCGGCCAGTTTGTAATTGGGGATTTCGTCATCTTCGATGTAGTCGCTGATGTCGAATTCATTATCAGGATCTACTTCAGGTTCGTCATGGTCTGCAGCTTCAAAATCTTCATCCTCACCAAAATCATCTGTCTGATCCTGGTCCTGTTCTATTTCATCAAATTCATCATCGGCTCCTTCTTCCAAGGCCGGGTTTTCTTCAATCTCTTCTTTAATTCTCTGTTCAAGCAACAACGTGGGAAGCTGCAGCAGTTTCATGAGCTGAATCTGCTGAGGGGATAACTTTTGCAGGAGTTTTTGCTGTAACCTTTGCTTTAACATGATTTAGGTTTTACCAAAGCGATGATGTATTTTTTCTTTGTTTATAACCGGGCCAAATTAAGAAAATTTCTTCAAAATTAATTTGTCCCAGTGTTAAAATTCAGCATTGAGAGGAGTGCGAGGAAAAGGTATTACATCCCTGATGTTGCCCATGCCGGTAATAAACAGCATGAGGCGCTCAAAGCCCAGTCCAAATCCACTGTGTGGTGCTGTTCCAAATTTGCGCGTTTCAAGATACCACCATACATCTTTTTCCGGTATGCCGGCTTCTTTGATCCTTTCCAGCAGTTTTTCATAGTTCTCCTCACGTTGGCTTCCCCCTATAATTTCTCCAATTTTCGGGAACAGTACATCCATGGCTCTTACCGTTTTGCCATCGTCATTTTGTTTCATATAAAAAGCTTTGATCCCTTTGGGATAATCAGTCAGGATCACAGGCTTTTTGAAATGCTTTTCTACCAGGTATCTTTCATGCTCCGATTGCAGATCAACCCCCCAATGGACGGGAAATTCAAATTTTTCCCCTGATTTTTCAAGGATTTCTATAGCCCTGGTATAGGATAATCTTTCAAAGGTATTTTCAGTAACAAATCTCAGACGTTCAATAAGTTCTTTGTCGTACATGTTTTGTAGAAACTCAAGGTCGTCCTTGCAGTTTTCCAGCATGTATCGAATGAGGTATTTCAGAAAATCTTCCGCAAGATCCTGGTTGTCGTGGATGTCGTAGAATGCCATTTCGGGCTCTATCATCCAGAACTCTGCCAGGTGTCTTGATGTATTGGAGTTTTCGGCCCTGAAAGTAGGGCCAAAGGTATAAATATTGGAGAGGGCAAGTGCGCCAAGTTCTCCTTCCAGCTGACCACTAACAGTGAGGTTGGTTTCCTTTCCGAAAAAGTCCTGTTCAAAATCTATTTTCCCTTCGGGTGTTTTGGGTATGCTGTGAAGATCAAGTGTGGTAACCCTGAACATTGCTCCCGCACCCTCTGCATCGGATCCTGTAATAATAGGGGTGTGCAGGTAATAAAATCCCTTATCGTTGTAATATTTGTGAATGGCAAAAGAAAGAGCATGCCTGATACGGAAAATAGCACCAAAGGTATTGGTACGGGGACGAAGGTGGGCAATTTCGCGCAAAAATTCCAGAGAGTGTCCTTTTTTCTGAAGGGGGTAGGTTTCTGCATCAGCAGTACCATACAGCTCTATTTCTTCAGCAAGGATTTCTACCCTCTGCCCCGAGCCTTGTGATTCCACTAGCTTTCCGTTTACCGAAATACAGGAACCGGTGGTCACCTTTCTTAAAAGCTCATCATTTCCGAAGGCCTGCACATCAACCACTACCTGGATGTTATGAATGATACTTCCGTCGTTGAGAGCAATAAAGGCTACATTCTTATTTCCCCTTTTGGTACGTACCCATCCTTTTACGTTCACCCGGGTGTTTACCAGGCTAACATCAGTTCCTTTTAAAAGATCGTATACTCTTTTTCTCTTTAATACTTCCATGCTTCTGCGATAAGATATATGTTTTTATAGATTTTCCTTTTTTAGTGCCCTAATAATTCTCAGGCAATCTTTTTATGCTGGCAGGGTGCAAAAATAATAGATTTTTACGAAGGGTTTTTATATCATTACTGAATCATTTTGAGAAGCCTTGATAAAACCCCGGGCTGATCTGATCAAACACGCAAAAAGCAAAAAATATATTATTTTAATATTCTAAATATTTCTTACATCACAAAAATCAACCTGCCCAAATTCATCACTTCGTTCCTATCGCATGGGTTCACAGACCTGCCACGATGCCTTCTTTTTCATCAGGTGTTGACAGTAATACTTACTTAATGAATTTATTTCCTGCTATTTATAAAGTTTGCTGTAGAATTAATAAAATTTTTTAGAAAAATCTTCTTATTATTGCAACCAAATCCATCTGGATTACCAAAACACAAAAGCAACATTAATAAAAAAAAATTCTATGAAAAAAATCCTGTTCAGCATTGTATTGCTTGTCTTTACGTTTTGGGCCTCACAGGCTCAAACCCTAAGGGTAACCGGCACGGTAACTTCATTTATGGAAGATGATATGCCCTTACCTGGGGTTACAGTACAGATCAAAAACACTACCCAGGGTACCATTACCGATATTGATGGTCGCTACAGCATAGAAGTAGCACCAACCGACACGCTCATATTCAGCTATGTAGGAATGGTTTCGGAGGTCGTCCCGGTTGATGGACGCAACATCATTGATGTAGCAATGATGATGGATGTAGAAAGCCTGGGCGAGGTAGTCGTTGTAGGTTACGGTACAGAATCAAGCCGTTTGATCTCAGGTTCTCTGGGCGTGGTAAGCGACAGCGAGATCCGCGATGTCCCCATGAGAACAATTGATGGAGTTTTGCAGGGACGCTCAGCAGGGGTACAGATCACACAGAATTCTGGTACACCGGGTTCTGCAAATTCAGTGAGAATCCGGGGTAACAGTTCTATTTCTGCCGGCAACGAACCATTGTATGTGATCGACGGAATTCCCATGACCACAGGCAACTATGGCCAAATCGGTTTCTCCGGCCAGGGGATCAATGCCTTGTCTGACATCAACCCTAACGACATTGAGTCCATCACAGTGCTAAAAGATGCATCGGCCGCCGCACTATATGGTGCCAGGGCTACAAATGGCGTTATCCTTATTACCACCCGCAGGGGAAGCACCCAAAAAACCAATATCAACTTTAGCGGCTCCTGGGGCACCCAGCAAATACCCAACCGCCTTGAAATGCTTAATGCAGAACAGTGGCACGAATACCGCGGCACTACTCCCGATCCTGAAAACCCTGTGGATGTAGACTGGCTCGACGAAATTCTCAGCACTGCACCCATGAGCAGCTATGAGTTGTCAGCATCAGGTGGCGATGAGAAAACACAGTTCTTCATCTCGGGTAACTATTACGACCAGGAAGGGATAATCCTGGGTACCGATTTTCAACGCCTTAACGGACGTATCAACCTCGACCATAGGGTTAATGAAAATGTAAAGATCGGGGGAAGCCTGGGAACAAGCTACTCACTCAACAACAGGGTGGAAGGTGACAGATCGCTGCACGGCGTTTTGCCCAACGCTATTTCCATGGCTCCTGTTTACCCGGTTTATAACCCGGACGGATCATACAACCAGGATGGCTTCTTTGCCAACCCGGTAGCCATTGGCAATGAGGCCATCAATGAGGCTCACTCCTACCGTACCCTGGGAAATGCATTTACCGATATAAAATTTCTGAATCACTTTACCTTCAGCACAAAATGGGGAATGGATTATCTAAGCCTGAGAGAACATAGTTACGATCCCATCCTTACACGCCAGGGCGCTACCACCAATGGACTGGGAATTGAAGCCCAAACCAATGTGCTCAACATTGTATCCAACAATCTTGTCAGGTACGTAGATGATTTTAATGAAGTGCATAACCTGGAAGCTCTGGCAGGCTATTCTTTTGAGATGTTCCAGAGCAGGATACAATATGCCGAAGGGATCGATTTCCCCGGACCCTACTTCGAATACCTTTTGGATGCAGGTACTATTAGAAGAGCAGAAACAGTGGCCACCGACAGGGGAATCAACTCCTACTTCGGACAAGTGAAGTACAACTACAATTTTAAATACATTATAACACTCAGCGGACGTTATGATGGTTCTTCCAAGTTTGGTCTCAACAACAGGTATGGATTCTTTCCTGCCATATCTGCCGCATGGCGTATAAGCGAAGAAAAATTCTTTGAAGACCTCAATACTCCCATCAATGAATTCAGATTGAGGGGTAGCTACGGAATAACCGGTAATGACGGTATTCCTGATTTTGCCTTTATGAATCTGTACCGCGGCAGAGCAAATTATAATAGCCAGGCCGGGATTGCACCCACAGGCATAGCAAACGCCAACCTCAAATGGGAAACAACCACCCAAATCAATGCCGGGGTTGACATAGAGTTCTTTGAAGAAAGAATTGCGCTGGCCGTTGATTATTACCACAATACAACCACTGATCTTTTATTCAACCGCCCTGTTGCCCTCTCTACGGGCAGCGGGTCTATCACTTCCAACATAGGAGAGC
The DNA here is from genome assembly GCA_964453995.1 of uncultured Bacteroidales bacterium. GTDB lineage: Bacteria > Bacteroidota > Bacteroidia > Bacteroidales > UBA7960 > SKVR01. The sequence goes on from CAYVQC010000008.1 coordinate 67,874, forward strand.
TTGAAAACCGTGGAATAGAATTGGCCCTCAGCACAGTCAATATCAGCACAAACGATTTTGAATGGTCCAGCAGGCTCAATCTTAGCCGCAACAGAAACAAAATCCTCTCGCTGTACAAAAACCAAAACCTTCTCGATCTGGACAGATACAGCCCCAGTGCTGTAATTGTAGGCGAGCCCATGAGCGTGTTTTATGGATTTGAGAGCCTTGGTGTTGACCCTACTACCGGCGATCTGGTTTTCTTTGACAAGGATGGCAACGGAGTGATCAATTCGAACGACCGTATGGTAATTGGTGACCCCAACCCTGATTTTACAGGAGGGTTTACCAATAATATAGCCTACAAATCTTTTGAACTCAATTTCTTCATCCAGTTTTCCTATGGCAACGATATTTTCAACGCTACACGTATTTTTACAGAAGCCATGAGAGGACCGGATAACCAAAGCACAGCCATTCTTGACAGGTGGAGACAACCCGGCGATATCACTGATATTCCCAGGGCTACCGAAACTGACCCCAACGCCAACAACCGTATTTCTTCAAGGTTTGTTGAGGACGGTTCATATGCCAGGTTAAAGAACCTTACCCTGTCCTACAATTTAGACAGAAAACTTATCGACAGGCTTGGGCTTGGAATCAGAAATTTCAGGGTTTATCTGGCAGGTGCCAATCTTATCACCATCACCAATTATTCTGGTATGGATCCCGAAGTAAACTACCTTGGCGACAGCAATTTGCTCAGGGCTACCGACTTCTTTACGTATCCACAGGCACGCACCTATACCCTTGGAATCAATTTAGGACTTTAAAAAGCTGACAAAATGAAAAAGATATTTTATATTTCCGCAGTTTTAATATGGGTAATGGCTTCATGCGATGTGCTTGATGTAAAGCCTTACCACTCTATAGTAGCCGATGATGCAATTACCAACCCGGAACAGGTTGAAGCTGCTATAATCGGAACATACGATGCTGTACAAAGTGACGGATATTACGGCCTTAACTATCATGTGTTTGGCGATCTTACAGCCGATAATACCAATCATATTGGCATTACCGTTACCTGGGCCGATTTCGACAACAATATCATCCTTGCAGACAACGGCCTGGTGGAAAGCACCTGGGCGGCCATTTACAGGGTGATCAACAGGGCCAACAATACCCTGAGCCGTATCCCCGATATCTCAGACGAAATCTTCCCACTGGAAGAAAAGAACAGGGCTACCGCTGAATTGCTATTTTTACGTGCCCTGGCTCACTACGATCTTATGCGCCTGTGGGGGCCGGTTCCCATTCGCGATATGCCGGTTAGCGCAGACGAAGAAAGCCTGAATCTCCCGCGAAGCAGTGTTGACCAGGTCCTGTTGCTGGTAAATAGCGACCTGGAGTTTGCAATGGAGTATCTGCCCAATACTATTACCAGGGGAAGGGCATCAAAACCCGCTGCACACGCTCTGAAGGCACGTGTTGCGCTGCACCAGTATTATATAACACAAAATACCCAGTTTCTGCAACAGGCAATAGATCATGCCACCCTCGTGATTGATCATGAGGAGCTTGAAATTGAGCCCGATTTTGCCACCCTTTTCCAAAACACACCCAACAGCGAATCTGTATTTGAAGTAGCTTATAATGAGCAGGACAGAAACATTATTGCACGCTATTATGCACATACAGCATTGGCCGGAAGATATGAATTCGTTCCCACAGAAACCTACCTTGACGGATTCGCTGATGGCGATGTAAGGTTAAACATTTCTGTTGATTCTGTTGGTAGCGAGCCTTATGCTGTTAAGTACAATGATATAGCTAGTGGCACAGATCCGGTGTATGTGCTTCGCCTGGCAGAAATGTATCTTATCAGGGCAGAGGCCAATATTCTCCTGGAAGAAGAACCGGATATTATTCTTGATGACATCAACGTGATTAGGGAAAGAGCCGGTCTTATCCCAGCCACAACAACAAGTTATACCGCCCTGCGATTAGAAGTTGAAAGCCAAAGACAGAAGGAATTTGCCTTTGAGGGTCACCGGTGGTTCGACCTGGTAAGAACCGGTAGAGCAATTGATGTTTTACCCAATGTAAACAATGTCAACCAGACTCTTTTCCCCATTCCGCAGGCTGAGATCATCACCAATGACAACCCGGGAATGTATCAAAATGAGGGTTATTAACAATTAAAAAAAAATCAACATGAAAAAGATATCAATTTATTTTCCTTTTCTCCTTGTATTTGCCCTTTTGATAATTTCACTCACGGGTTGCAAGGAAGATGAACTCGATGTACCTCCTGCAAGTACCCAGGCTGACTTTGACTATGAAGTGAATGTGGTTGTAATTGATGAAGAAGAAGGTATCGAGCATTATGAGGTTGCTCTTATTAACAAATCCTTACTGGCACAATCTTATTTGTGGGATTTTGGCAATGGGGAAACATCTACCGAAGAGAATCCCACGGTGGTTTATACCTCTCCGGGAAGCTACACCATTACCTTAACGGTTACGCCACTCAACGATGTATACTATAATAATCTTACCAAATCCGAATCATTTGCTTTCGGAAAACAGGTGATGCTGTATGAAGATTTCAGCTCTGGCGCCGATCATCTTGACGAAGATTCCTGGGCTCCGGAAGGATGGCTGGCCATTGATAACGATGGTGATGGATTCAACTGGTTTGCCAGCTACAGAGTAGAAGAGAATGACACCATTTATTCTCTGCGAAGCCAGTCATACACCGGCGAAACTGGAGCTCTCACACCTGATAACTGGCTCGTTACCCCCGAGATTGATCTTACCGGATTTGAGGCTGGGGCAAGTATTACCTTCCGCTATACAGTGGGGATTACTGCCCAAACCCCGGAATATCGTAAAGAGAATTACGGAGTGATGATCTCTGAAGGCAGCAGCAACCCAGATGATTTTGAGCTGCTGCTGGAAGAAACCTTCACCGAAGAAACTCCACGGATGACACCCCTGGAGAGAGAAGTGGATATTTCAGAATATGCAGGCAAAGTGGTATATCTTTCCATCAGACATTTTAACGTAACGGATAAGGACCGCATCTTTCTGGAGGAGATAGAATTATATGTAATCGAATAACATTTTCTTAAAACAAAGAGAGGCTGTCTCAACAGCGTTTTCTGGTCGCAGAGCCTGTCGAAACCACTGCTGATTTCTGCAGAATAATCGCTTTGACAAGTTTAGCGTCCGGGTTACATCCGGCTTATGAGACTGTCCCTCTTTGTTTTCTTTTAAAAAAAACCCTATCATGAAAATACTTGGATTTGTTATTATGCTGGTGGCATTGCTTTCAGGGTGTGCTCCTGACAGTAGAAACTCAGATGTCACTGCTGACGGGCCTAAAGGTAGCCTCTTCATTATCGGCGGGGGAAGCAGGCCAGAAGCAATGATCAACCGGATGATTGATGAAGCCAATCTGCGCAATAGTGGTTATGCGGCGATCCTGCCCATGTCGAGCAGCGTTCCCGACTCTGCCATCATTTGGTCTTCCGAACAGTTTAACCGAAATGGGATCAATAATGTTGCAGGCTTTAACTTTGAGCAAGATAGCCAACCCAACCAACAATGGGTAGACTCGCTAAGCAATGCCTCACTAATTTATATCAGCGGCGGAGATCAAAGCCGATTCATGTCCATTGTAGCAGGTACCCCAATAGAAAAAGCTATTCATGATGCCTTTGAAAAAGGCGCTGTGATTGCCGGTACAAGTGCCGGAGCTGCCGTAATGAGCGAAAAAATGATTACCGGCAACGAACTCAGAAATCCCGATTACACCGAAACATTCAGAACCATTGAAAGCAAGAATCTGGAGCTGATAAACGGGCTGGGACTGCTCAAAACCGCCATTATTGACCAACATTTCATCTGGCGCAGCCGACACAACAGGCTTTTTACGGCTGTGATTGAGCATCCTGATATTATTGGTATCGGTATAGATGAATCTACTGCCATTTTGGTGAAGGGCAATACTGCCGAAGTAATAGGAGACTCGCAGGTGATGGTATTCAGCAACCCCGAAAAATCAGCTATTGAAAAGGATTATAAACTGGGGGCCCGCAACCTGAAAATAGATTTATACCTCCAGGGCGATACTTTTAAACTCAACTAACCTGTAACAATTAATTCTATGCTGAAGAAAGTACCACACACCTATGTAATCGTTTTTGCCATTATTGTTCTTTCAGCCCTTCTTACCTGGGTTATACCTCCCGGCAAATACATTGAAATCACCCGCCTTACAGGCAATGCTCCCAGCACATCACTTACTTTTTCTTATGAGAAGAACTTCCCCGATATTTTATCGGGCGATGCGGCCATGGTAAAATACGGAAAAAATATTTTCATTTCCGAACCCCATTTTGGACAACTGTCAGAAACGGGTATGCTTGAAAACATAAAAAGTGATGAAAATATCTTCTTCTTTACTGAAGACCTTTATGAAGAGCACCAAGGCCGCTTTACCAGCCAATACCAGACATGGCAGGTTTTTTCCGCTTTATTCAACGGTTTTGTAAAGCAAAGCAACATTATCATTTTCATCCTGATGATAGGTGGAGCATTCTGGATTATGAATCAAAGCAGGGCCATTGATGTGGGTATTTTTGCTTTTCTAAGGCTCACCAAAAGGCTTGAGGGTAATACATTGATCAAAAAACTTGGCGTAGATAATATTGTCATTGTACTCATCATGCTCATGTTTAGCCTCTTTGGAGCCATTTTTGGCATGAGTGAAGAAACCATTGCTTTTGTGATCATCCTCATACCTCTCGCCATATCTATGGGCTACGATTCCATTATAGGGGTATGTATGGTGTATGTGGGGGCTCACCTGGGATTTGCAGGAGCCATACTTAATCCGTTTACCATAGGTATTGCGCAGGGGTTGGCTGATCTGCCCCTTTTTTCCGGAATTGAATACCGTATGTTCTCTTGGGTGATAATCAATCTTGTGGGAATCATTTTTGTGCTTCGTTATGCGAAAAAGATTCGCAAAAAACCCATGTCATCCATAATGTATGAAGAAGATTCTTACTGGCGCAAGAGAGAAGAAGCCGAATCCAACACCAATATCAAATATTACACACCTGCGGCTGCATGGTGGGTATATGGGATCATTCTCGCAGCATTGGCTATCTTTTCCTATGCACATCCCAATACGACACTAACTGTTGGCGATTGGAAATTCAACTTCTGGGTATTACCCTTGTTTACTGTATTGTTTGGGTTGCTCGGCATTATTACCCTCAGAAAATCTGTACACTTTTTTATCCTTTTATTGTTGGGATACACAATTATTTTCCTCATTGTGGGGGTTATGGGCTATCACTGGTATGTTATGGAAATAGCAACCCTGTTTCTTGCTATGGGTATAGCCAGCGGTATAGCAGTAAATAAGTCTGCCGATGAAATTGCAAAATTATTCCTGGAAGGGGTGAAAGATATTATGTCTGCAGCTGTAATTGTTGGACTGGCAGGCGGAATTATAGTGGTATTGACTGATGGGGGAATTATTGACTCCATTCTGTATGGCCTGTCTAAAGCCATGGGTAATTTTGGAGATGTGGCATCCGTAGGGATTATGTACATCATCCAAACCATCATTAATATCGTCATTCCCTCAGGCTCGGCAAAAGCAGCCATCACCATGCCCATTATGGCTCCTTTCAGCGATTTGATCGGTATATCGCGCCAGGCAACGGTTATGGCATTTCAATTTGGGGATGGTTTTACCAATATGATCACTCCTACTTCAGGCATCCTGATTGCAGTGCTTGGCATTGCCCGTATACCCTATCATAAGTGGGTAAAATGGGTTTGGCCTCTCATCCTTATCCTGATCATAACAGGGTTCTTGTTGCTCATACCCACAGTAACCATGGAGCTGAGCGGCTTCTAAACAGCCTGGCGGCATCAGCGCACCTGGATGACAAGATATCTTGAGGTCGACCAAAAACGCTCCTCATCAATGATCTCAAGATATCTTTCCCCATCCTCAGTGTTTATTTCATAAGAGTCTTCAGGGTGAACTGTGATGAGCTCGGGACGCTCACCAATTATGGTGATTTCTTTGTCGCGCGTAAGATCTATACGGGTAAAGAAGTCGTGGTTAAAATCAGCTTTAATCCTTTCTGTTTTTCCAATACCCAAAAAACCTCCCTCGCGTGAAATGATCTGATTTTCGATCAGTTCTTTCTGCGAACCAATTGCATAGTAGGCAGTATTGAGCTCAATGGTTTGTTGTTCGATTGTCTGGCTTCTTTCCCTGGCAACCATTTCAAGGGTATCTACTCTGGCAGTAAGCATGTCTACTTTGAAGTTCATACTGGCAAGTTGATCTCTGAGCAGAGTGATTTCTATTTCTTTTTCTTCGATGGTTTGATTGAGATTTTCAATCATTTTTTCAAACCCGGCAATGCGGGTATCGGCGTTGCGTAGCCGGTTGTTCAAGCTTGCAATCAGGATTCTGTTCTTCTCCATCAGCTCACCTATCCGTTGGATGTCCTGGTTGATACGCTCCTGTTGGGGTACTCCAAGCTCAACTCCTGATCCTGCCTGGCCGGTAATAAGGTTCTCCTTTTCCTTTATCAATCTCAGATTTTCTTCAATTTCATTGAGCTCAGAAAAATAATTCTCTACATTATCGGAACTTTGATCTATCTGATCTCTAAGTTGTTCGTTTTCTGCTTCCAGGCGTTCTATCTCCTGCTTATTATTGGAACAGGAAAACAGAAAAAACATAACCAAAATTATGGGGAACGTAATTTTTTGGGTAAAGATGCTGGTCATCATGAGGGTTTTGCGTTTGATTAAAGATATTTCCATTTTTTATACAATTATTAATTTGCCTTGATTTTACTTATTACCTGCCAGAAATGATATTTCAATAGTATTGTGCCAACAAAATTATGGAATAATAAATCGACTTTATATACTTCAAAGGTATTTATTTTACAACAACAAAATTGCAGCAGATATTGTAATGGTATTGTGCAGGAGACATAAAAATAATACCGGTTGCCAGGCTTTAAAACTTAATGTAGTTTCTTACCTGGTTTACCTCTTTATGGCAGCATTTGTATTGAACGAACTATGAATATTGTACTTTCACCAACCAATTGCATAGAAGACAGTAAAAAACAAAAAAAACAGGTTTTATAAGAATGTCGACAAAGCCACTGGCCCATAAAAAGAGGAAGCCGGCAGCGGGGAACTGCCGGCATAGGAAAACAAAAGGGAAATTTATGTAATTAGGGGGAAAGCTTATTGATTAACTTCGGCATGAATAAGGAAAAAAGCGTGCCGGGTTTGAAGAAATGAAGGATAAAAATTTTATACTACTGTAAATCAATATTGTATATTAATAAAAAAAAATCAAACCCATCCCACAATTTCCTTTTCTTAAAAAAAGTGTGGATTTTATCCCCACAAAACTGTGGATTCACCAATGCCTGTCCACACTTTTTCTGCCCTTTTCCACAATTTTTTATGATGTGGCAATACCATAAAGCTTGATCTTGTTGTAGAGAGTTTTTCTGTCGATCTGCAGTAGCCTGGCAGCTTTAGATTTATTGAATTTTGCCTTTTGAAGGGTAGAAATTATCAGTTCTTTTTCTGTTTTTCCTGTTTGGCTTTTTAAATCGTTGCTTTCGCCAAAATCAATTATTTGCCCAGGGATTTCGGCATGCGCAATTTCCTGTGGCAGTGCATCCTTTTTAAGCATATCACCATTAGACAACAAAACAGCCCTTCGTATCACATTCTTTATTTCCCTGATATTGCCAGGCCAGGGATAATTCAGAAATGCATTCATTACATTGTCTGGTATGAATTGAATGTTTTTATCAAGTTCTTTATTTGCTTTTTCCAGGAAGAAATGTGTGAAAGTTCTGATATCTTCCTTACGATCGCGCAATGGAGGTACCGAAACAGAAAATTCATTCAAACGATGGTAAAGGTCTTCTCTGAAAACGCCCCGCTTTACTGCTTCGCGCAAGTCTTCATTGGTAGCAGTGATTAATCTGACATCTACAGAAATATCCTTATTGCTGCCAATTTTCCTTATGCGACGCTCCTGTATTGCCCTGAGGAGTTTTACCTGTATCTCATAGGAGAGGTTACCAATTTCATCAAGAAAAAGAGTTCCTTTGTTGGCAACCTCAAATTGGCCGGTCTTATCGCTAAGGGCACCAGTAAAGGAACCCTTGATGTGGCCGAAAAACTCGCTTCCGGCAAGTTCTTTTGAAAGGGAGCCACAATCTATAGCAACAAAAGGATAATCTTTCCTTTTGCTTTGCTCGTGTATTTTCCTGGCAATATATTCTTTCCCCGTACCACTTTCGCCCTGTATAATCACAGACATTTCGGTGGGAGAAACCAGGCTTATGTATTCATGAATAGCCCTAGACTCTTTACTCGTTGCATAAACATATTCAAAACCATTGCCGGAATTGCTGGCAGGCCGGTCGTTGTCTTTCACATAACTTATTGCCGAAGATTTTCCGGTAGCTTTTTTGATATACATTAGGATTTCCTCTGGGTTGACCGGTTTGGTCACAAATTCATACGCACCCAGTTTAATAGCTTTCACTGCCATTCTTATATCAGCGTAGGCGGTCATTAGAATAACCACAATTTCGGGCCTTGTTTCTTTGATGTCTTTGAGAAGTTCAAGTCCGTTCCGATCGGGCAAACGAAAATCGGTAAGGACAAGATCATATCCCCCACGCTGCAGTAAGCGTATGGCCTCTGTACAGGTAAAGGCCTCGTCAGCGAGATACCCTTTTCTCCCTAAATACGATTTCAGTATAACGCAGAAATTAACGTCATCATCTACTATTAAGACTTTTCTCATATTATAAGAAGCTCCCTATGCTTAAGTTTCTTATTATCTATTTGCACTGCAAGTTAGCAATAATTCTTTAAATCATCTTCAACAATAAAACCTGATCAGATCATAGTGATGCTTTGACAGGACAAACGAAAAGCACTTTTTATAACTCAAAAATGCTCTTCATTCGGACAAAACCTTTATGATATTATGTTGTAAATTAATTGCAGAAAATCTGCTCATGATATCTAAATCAATTTTTGTACTTTTGAATTGGAAAAAAAGTAACCGCAGTATATAATATCTTCTATTGTATCATATATTTAATCCTGATATTTTTTTATTGCCTGTAAAATACCTGCAGCAGGATAACATGGTTCAAACGAAAGTTATTGTAAGCTGATTATTAAACAATTATATATTCTAAAATTTCAAACAATGGCAGCTCAATTAATGAAGAACATTCAACCGGGAGTAGTTACCGGAGACCAGGTACAGGAATTATTCAAGATAGCTAGAGAACATGAATTTGCCTTGCCGGCAGTAAATGTAACAGGAACCAATACCATCAATGCCGTTCTTGAGACAGCAAAGGCAGTTAATTCTCCGGTAATCATCCAATTTTCCAATGGTGGTGCTCACTTTTATGCAGGAAAGAGTCTTTCTAACGAAAACCAAAAAGCTGCTATCGCAGGGGCCATTTCAGGAGCAAAACATGTTGCTATGATGGCCGAGCTATACGGCGTGCGTGTAATAATGCATACCGACCATGCAGCGTCGAAGCTTCTTCCATGGATTGATGGATTGATAGAAGCCTCTGAGGAAAACTTTAAACAATTTGGCAAACCCCTTTTCAGCTCTCATATGCTGGATCTTTCAGAAGACCCCCTGGAAGGAAACATTGGAACCTGTGTAAAATACCTGGAAAGAATGAGCAAGATCGGAATGACCCTGGAAATAGAACTTGGGGTTACTGGTGGAGAAGAAGACGGAGTTGATAACACAGGCATAGACAGCTCCAAGCTTTATACCCAACCAGAAGAGGTAGCAGCAATGTATGAAGCTCTGAGCAAAGTATCCGACAAATTTACCATTGCAGCATCTTTTGGCAATGTACACGGTGTTTATAAGCCCGGTAATGTAAGGCTTGAGCCCAAGATTCTTGACATGTCTCAAAAATTTATTGAAGAAAAATTCAATACTGCACCCAAACCGGTAAATTTTGTTTTTCATGGTGGCAGTGGCTCCAGCAGAGAAGAAATCAGGGAAGCTATTTCCTATGGCGTTATTAAAATGAATATCGACACCGATACCCAATGGGCATTCTGGGAAGGGATCAAAAACTTCTATCAGAAAAATGAAGGATACCTGCAAAGTCAGATTGGTAACCCAGAAGGGGAAGATAAACCCAATAAAAAGTTTTATGACCCAAGAAACTGGTTGAGAAAATCAGAGGAACAAATGCGGGAAAGGCTTAAAGCTGCATTTGAAGATCTTAATGCCATCGACAGAAACTGATACGCAATTATCGAAACCTGATCATTTCTGATCCTTATAGTTAACCCAAAGCATCCAGTATTTCCAAACTGGTTGTTTTGGGTTTTTCTTTTGCCCAGAGTGGCGAAATCGAGGAAGAAATATAGCCTTGCCTCTCTTTACACAGCCTCAATAACAAAAAAAAGGTTTTCGCACCATAGCTGTCCGAAAACCCTAAAGGTTAAACCAATTGGGGATGTACACTCCACTATTCTTCTTGAGCCTCTTTTCTAATGAAAGGTTGGATATCGGGTTCCTTTAACGGGGGTAGACTGATACGATCTACCACAACAGTAGCATAAATGTATTCAGCAGAAAGTTCTTTTTCGAATCGCTGGGCATCAAGCCTGGTGCGAAAATCGCCGACCCTTAGCTTAAAGTAAGGTTCATCGTAGGTGATGTATGAATTTATACCAGGGTAGGTGGAATCAAATTCTGCCTTTACACGCTCGGTAAGCAACCTGGATCTGTTTCCTGATGCAGAATAAATCTGAACCCTGAATCCCTGCATCCCCTTTTTTTTATTATACTGCCGGAAAGATTCGAGCAAAACCTCAACATTTTCATGTTGTTTAATATATTCCCTTTGAACAGGTTCTTCCTGGGCTTGTAAAGAAACTACAACCGTTAATAACGAAAAAAGTATTACGCAAAACCTCATATCGAATTGCATTTTTTAATTAGAACATAATCCTTCCGGGAATTTGGCATCCCCAAATATAACGATGTTTCTTTAATAAAAGTCTGTGCCCTTTAAGGCGAATTTGTAAAATTGATTAGTAGGCCCTGGCAAAAACTACCCTTTGAGAAGAAGGTTTGCCTGAATAGATGCATTTGCCATTTTCAGATTTATTATCCAGAGGGATACAACGGATGGTGGCTTTTGTTTCTTCCTTTATCTTTTGTTCCGTTTCAGCAGTTCCATCCCAATGGGCATAAATAAATCCGCCCTTTTCATCAAGCAAATTGTTAAACTCCTCCCATGTATCTGCATAAAATGTCTTTGAATCCCTGAAAGATAATGCCTTCTGATAGAGGTTATCCTGTATGTTTTCCAGGAGGTGTTCCACCTTGTTTACCAGATCGGCCTGCTGATATATAGACTTCTCCAGGGTGTCCCTTCTGGCCATTTCAACAGTATTATTCTCAACATCCCTTGGACCCATGGCAATACGCAAAGGCACCCCTTTGAACTCGTATTCATTAAATTTCCATCCGGGTTTATGGGTATCTCTGTCGTCCAGCTTTACCCTTATTCCGTGCTTTTCGAGCAAATGGTATATTTCCCGGGCTTTTTTGCACACCAGGTCATATTGCTCCTGGGTTTTATAGATAGGCACAATAACCACCTGGATAGGGGCCAGTTTGGGAGGCAAAACCAGTCCGTTATCATCAGAATGGGCCATAATAAGAGCTCCCACCAATCGTGTAGACACACCCCAGGAAGTAGCCCAGACATAATCCAGTTTACCTTCTTTATTGGTAAATTTCACATCAAATGCTTTGGCAAAATTTTGCCCCAGGAAGTGCGAAGTTCCTGCCTGTAAAGCTTTCCCATCTTGCATAAGAGCTTCTATACAGTAGGTTTCAAGAGCACCGGCAAATCGTTCATTTTCTGATTTTACTCCCTTAAGTACTGGTATCGCCATAAAGTTTTCAGCGAAGTCAGAATAAACATCCAGCATTTGCCTGGTTTCAACCAGGGCCTCATCGCGGGTTGCATGTGCGGTATGTCCTTCCTGCCACAGAAACTCTGCAGTGCGCAAAAACATACGCGTACGCATTTCCCATCTTACTACATTTGCCCATTGATTGACAAGGATGGGCAGATCGCGGTAGGATTGCACCCAATTGCGATAGGTATCCCAAATGATGGTTTCAGAGGTAGGCCTTATAATAAGCTCTTCTTCAAGTTTGGCATCTTCATCTACTACCACTCCTTTTCCGTCAGGATCATTTTTCAACCTGTAATGGGTTACTACAGCGCATTCTTTTGCAAAACCTTCAACATGATCAGCTTCTTTGCTGAAAAATGATTTTGGTATGAAAATTGGAAAGTAGGCGTTGGAATGCCCGGTATCCTTGAACATTTTATCCAGAGCAGCCTGCATACGTTCCCATAAGGCATACCCATAGGGTTTGATTACCATACATCCCCGAACAGCGGAATTCTCCGCCAGATCAGCCCTCTGGACTATATCATTGTACCACTTGGAATAGTTTTCTTCACGGGTTGAAAAATCTTTAGCCATACTGTGCGATTGGTATAAATTTTGTAGTTTTATCGTTGCGTTTTAACGCGGCAAAAATAAGAAAATATTGCCAGAAAAACGCATTTGATATACCGCAAAGAATTTTACGAGAATTTATTACATAAAACCACAGGAGGAATCTATTATGAAAAACATTATTCACTTATCCGGCATATTGTTGCTGTTCCTGGCCTCATGCTCATCCTCATACCAAACGGCCAGCGTACACGATGATATTTATTATACCCCGGCTACTGCGGAGGAAATTGCTGAAAATGCTCAGCAAGCTGCTCCAACCGTTGTTCAGGTTGTACCTGCCAATGAAAACGATGTAGCCCCATCCAACACATCTGAAGAAATAAAGTATCAGGATGAGCAGGAAGTTTATTATGAAGGGGAAGCTGAAGAATATTATTATGATGACGAAGAATATGTAGAAACAGAAGTGTATTACGATGAAAATGGTAGTCCCTATGTAGTCAACAACTACATTATGGGAGGAATGCACGACTTCTCATATGCTTCACGCATAAGAAGATTCCATCGCTCATGGGCCATTATGGGATATTACGATCCCTATTTCACCCCCAATTACTGGAACATTTACAGCCCCTATCATTACGACTACAACCTTGTATTTGGCTACGGTTTTCATCCGCTTTACTCTCCATGGTCGTACTCTTACAGTTTTGGGTATCATCCATGGAGTTGGTGGCACATGGGTTCATCCTGGGGGTGGATGCACCATCCATGGGGTAGCTGGTGGTCAGGATACCAATATGGTTACTGGGACGGCTATTGGTCCGGCTACAATTATGGTTACTGGAACTACAACAACTGGAATGACCATCAGGGTGGATACGTATACGGCGCAAGAAGACCTTCGGGCAGCACCACTGGTTTTGGCACCAGAGAGCCTGGAAGATACGGAACCAGTAATGACAACCAAACCCTTTCTGTGTCTGAGCAGGGAAGAATAACCGGCGAAAATACCCAAACCGGCACTACCGGCGGCAGACTTGATGATTTTCGGGGAAGCGCTTCCACCCCCTTGGTTGCAACAAGACCTTCCGATACCAATGAATCACTTTCAGCACAACAAAAGCCAACTTCAGCCACAAAAAAGAAAAATGATCAAAGAAGACCTGAAGGATATCAGCCACAGCGCAGGCCTGAAGATTATTCTTCGCCCACCAGGAGACCGGTGCAATCAGAAAGACCAGCCTATACCAGACCGCAGCAATCCAATCAACGAGAGAGGCAATCCGCTCAGCCAAACTACACCAGGCCCAGAACCTACACTGCACCCAGGCAACAGCAACCACGCTCAAACCAGGAATACAGAAGACCTGCTAGTGAACAAAGACCTGATGCAAACCAAAGACAGCCTCAAACAAATGCTGGAAGCAGAACGCCTGTAAGACCACAGGCTACTCCATCACAGCGTCCGGTACAAACCAGACCCCAGGCAGCACCCCAAAGGAGCCCGCAACAAAATCGTCCGCAGGTAGCTCCGCAAAGAGCCCCGCAACAGAATCGTCCGCAGGCCGCTCCGCAAAGAGCTCCGCAACAAAGGCCACAGGCCGCTCCGCAAAGAGCTCCACAACAAAGGCCGCAGGCCGCTCCGCAAAGAGCGCCGCAGTCAAGGCCGCAAGTTGCTCCACCCAGAAATACCCAAAGGAGCAGCCCATCGGTCAGCTCACCTTCCAGGGGACCCTCAAGAAGCTCAGCACCATCGCGCTCCTCTGGCAGCAGCAGTTCTTCAAGATCCAGTCAGAGAAGATAAGGAAAACCATAATAAAACCCCCGTATTTCCCTTTGCCGGGGGTTTTATTTAACCTTGTAGTTCAAATCAAAAATTAACAAGCAAAATCTAACGGTAAAAGTTTTGCAAGCCCGGCTTTTACCTTATAGCCAAACAAATGTAAATGACATAATGAAACAAATCCTAAAAACAAACCTCATGAAACGATTTGCATTTCTCATAGTTTTTTTTGCTACCACCATTATACAGACCAGTGCTCAGAACGAGATCGATGCCCTTAGATATTCCATGTTCAATCCTACGGGAACAGCCAGGTTTGTAGCAACAGGAGGCGCCTTTGGAGCTCTTGGAGGCGATTTTTCTTCTCTTTATACCAATCCGGCGGGTATTGGTATTTACCGAAGCAACGAGTTTACAATAACCCCAAGCTTTAATTTTACCGCTGTAGAATCGGGGTTCCGGGGATCCTTACAAGAAGACATCAATTATGATTTTTCTTTAGGAAACCTTGGCTTTGTATTTGCCTTCAACGATCCCAATCAACTCAAAGAATCAGGTTGGATGGGTTTTCAGATCGGATTTGGGATTAACCAAATCGCCAATTTCAACAGCAGGAAAATTTACGAAGGGTTCAATACCGACAACTCCCTGATGAGTGTATTCCTTGAAAAAGCTACTGAAGAAACCAATTTCAACAGTACCATGCATCCAAGTAGTTTCCTTGATGACTACACTACCGGGCTGGCATGGGATGTTTGGCTCCTGGGGCTGGATAGCATCAATAATGAGTACTTTATTGATATGCCCAAAGATGTGTTACAAAGAAGAATAACCAATACCAGCGGATCCATCAGGGAAATGAGTTTAACCCTTGGAACCAACTACAGTAACAAGCTTTATTTGGGTGCTTCTCTAGGATTTCCCATTGTGCGCTTCGAGGAGGACTATACCTTTACGGAAGAAAATTCAACGGGAATAGAAAGTGAGTTCAATTCACTGGAATTTGGTGAGTCACTCATTACTACAGGTACAGGCTTCAACTTAAAGGTAGGGGTTATTTACAGGGCTACCGACATGATAAGGCTGGGTGCCGCATTGCATACACCTACCTTTTACACCTTTGACGATGAGTGGAGTACACACATGGAATCAGACCTGGTTAATTTTGGTAAAAGAGAAAAGAGCTCCCCCAGCCTGCTGTATGAGTATGAATTAAATACACCCCTGCGTCTTACCGGTAGCCTCGGTTTGGTCTTTGGCACATCCGGACTTTTAAGCCTGGATTATGAATATGCCGATTACACCCAAATGAGACTGAGAAGCAGCCAGGATCCCTACACTCAGGAAAACAGGAATATCAGCAACAACTTCCTGTCGCAGCACATTATCAGGGCTGGCGGAGAATATCGCCTTAACCCGATCATCCTGCGCGCCGGCTATGCTTTGCACACCAATCCCTACCGGCCCGAGATCAACAACCTTGAAAGAACCACTATAAGTGCTGGTATCGGCATCAGGGAAAAAAACTATTTTGTCGACTTTGGCTATTACATTACCCAATACTCAGAGGACTTTTTCCAATACTTTAATTTCACAGAAGACAGATCATCAGTGATAGAATATGACTACAGCAGGCAAGGTTTCATGATGACTGTTGGGTTCCGGTTCTAGGAAACCTATCACTAACCACAAGCGGGGTTTACCCCAAAAACAAACGGACGGCCATGAGCCGTCCGTTTTGCTTTATCCTGTCCTTACTGTTTTGTCAGATTGAAGATTCTTCGATAATATCGGGATCTACCAGTACCCTGCCGCAATACTCACACACAATTATTTTTTTATTGAGCCTGATATCGAGCTGACGTTGGGGTGGAATTTTATTGAAACAACCTCCGCAAGCATCCCTCTCTACCGGAACAACAGCAAGCCCGTTGCGTGCATTGTCGCGGATCCGTTTGTAGGCACTGAGCAAACGCTCGTCAATATTTTTTTGCTGAATAGCAGACTTCTCTTTCAGTTGCTCTTCTTCTTTCTGGGTTTCTTCAACAATATCCTTAAGCTCACTTTTTTTGATCTCCAGGTCGTTCTGGCGATCGGCAAGCTCTTTATTGGATATCTCAAGGATCTCTTTTTTACTTTCAATAGAAGCTGCAAATTCCTTGATCTTTTTATCAGCCAGCTGCATTTCAAGGTTCTGATATTCGATTTCTTTGCTAAGAGAATCGTACTCGCGGTTGTTGCGAACATTCATCTGCTGGGCTTCATATTTTTTTACCAGCTCATGGCTCTCCTTAATGGCGTTTTCCTTGCGTGAGATTTCCATTTCCAACTCAGAAATTTCCTGGTTGTAATTGGTAATACGTGTTTCCAATCCTTCGATCTCATCTTCAAGATCCTGAACTTCCAAAGGCAACTCCCCCCTGATGTTTCTGATCTTGTCAATTTGAGCATCAATAAGTTGCAGAGAATACAAACTCACCAGTTTTTTCCGCACCGCTGATTCAATACTGTCCTCACCGGTCTTATCCATGGCTGATGTGGTCGTAACAATTTCGGGTTCATTGATGATGTTTTCATCCTGCTTGCTTGAAGAATCTTTTGCTTTGGCCATAGCTATATAATTATTTATTTGATTATCAGTACTTAAAAGTATCTAACCGGGTTGGTACTCTGGTCAGAAATCAGGAGTGCAAAGTTAGTATTTTTTTTGGTAACTATTTCATACAAAATTTCCCGGGTAAATTGCTCACTTTCATAGTGCCCCACATCGGCCATGAGCATTACATCCTGTACATCAAAAAAATCATGATATTTCACATCGGCAGTTACAAAAGCATCGGCACCTGCGGCCAGGGCTTTGTCTCTGAGAAAACTTCCACTGCCCCCGCAAAGGGCTACCCTTTGTATCATTTTTCCCTTCAGTGGGGTATGACGAATACATCCTGTTCCCAGTTTTTCCTTTACCAGAGAAAGGAAAGCTTCCTCGCTGAGGGCTTCGGCAAGCTCACCGATCATCCCCATGCCTGCCCTTGGATAGCTGTTTTCAAGCGTATAAATATCATAGGCTACTTCCTCGTAAGGGTGGGCCTGTAGCATGGCAGTCACAACCTGTTTCTGCAACCAGCGTGGCAAAATGGTCTCGATTCTTACTTCCTTTTCAAAATGGATCTCACCTTTTTTTCCCACATAAGGGTTGGACTGATCCCCGGCTCTGAAGGTTCCCTGTCCTTCCAGGTTAAAACTACAACAGTCGTATTCACCAATCTGTCCTGCTCCGGCTTCAAAAATAGCTTGCCTTACAAGGTTTGCCTTATCCGAAGGGCAAAAGGTAACAAGCTTGATGAGAGAGGCTTCTTTTTGATCCAGAATTTCAAGCTTTTCAAGTGTGAGTTTTTGGGCTAACCGTGCATTTACGCCCTGCCTCACACTATCCAGGTTGGTATGCACTGATAGCAGAGCAATATCATTTTGTATAGCCCTGATCAATGCTCTTTCGGTATAATGCCTGCCAGTGAGTTTTTTTATCCCTTTAAAAAGTAGGGGATGATGCGAAATAATCAGATCACAGTTTTTCTCAATGGCTTCTTCAACAATAGCTTCTGTTATATCGATACAAACCAGGCCACAACGAATCTCTTTTTCCGGATCGCCATACTGAATGCCTGAGTTATCGTAGCTTTCCTGCAGATTAAAAGGCGCCTCCCCATGATAGGCTGAAACAATTTCTTTTAATTTCATAATCAGATTTTTTGAATTATAGCGAAGTTATAAAAAAAGCAGCTAAACAATATAATTTGCTAAAAGATTATAAATCTACCCTTTTACTTTTACTTGTTGAAAAATAATTGATTCTACCCTCAGGGCTGTTTTTCGTGTCAATGCAATGATTCATTCTGCAAATGCAACATTCTCTGCATACAAAAGCCGTATGCACCTTAGAATAAGTAAATTACGGTTGATTTAATTGTACGCATTTCATAAATTTGATCCATGAATTTTTTAAGAATAATTCTTTTTCCCCTGGCCTTGCTTTACGGCTTGATTACTCTGTTGAGAAATAAGTTTTTCGACTGGGGAATATTACCATCGAATTCTTACCCGCATCCCATTATCGGGATCGGCAACCTGAGTACCGGTGGCACCGGTAAAACTCCCCATATTGAATATTTGATCTCCCTGTTGAAACAAAAATACTCCGTTGCCACCATTAGCAGGGGATATAAGAGGAAAACCAGGGGATATCTTGAAGTAAACGCCCGGTCGACTGTAAAACAGGTAGGTGATGAACCCCTACAAATGTGCCTTAAACATCCCGATATACTTGTAACGGTAAGTGAAAGCAGAAACAAGGCCATTAAAAGAATAAAAGACCAGCACCCTAAAAACCAGGTAATACTTTTAGATGACTCATTTCAGCACCGGTATGTAAAACCGGGACTGAATATCCTACTTACAGACTATCACAAGATTTTTACCAAAAACTATGTTCTTCCTACGGGCAATTTGCGCGAATTTAGAATGGGGGCTAAAAGATCTGACATTCTCATTGTTACCAAAACACCCTCTGTTTTCTCTCCCCTTGACAGGAAATTGATCCTGAAGGATTTGGAAAAATACGGGATAAAAAATATATTTTTCTCCTATATTAAATATGGCAAATGGATGCCCGTAACCAATTTTGCCAGGACTGAAAAACTGCAAAAAGCAAAGACAATTTTCCTGATCACCGGAATTGCCAATCCCATTCCCCTTGGGGAATACCTTAAGAGGCTCTGTACAGACCTGAAAGTATTTCAGTTTGCAGATCATCATCAGTTTACAGAGAAGGAACTGTCGGAATTCGTCAATAAATATCATGAAACATACAGTGGTTCAAAGGCAATTGTTACCACAGAAAAAGATAGTATGCGATTGAGAAGCCCTGGGCTGTCCAGAATCCTTACCAATCTTCCCGTTTATTATGTTCCCATTGAGGTGGAATTTCACCAGGAAGATAAAAAGCACTTTGACAACCTGGTAGTGGATTATGTGGAAAAGCATTATGGATACACAATAAGATCAAAGGGGAAAGAGTCCGGTAAAAAATTGCATCAAAACAAATTTGCCGGCCTGACAGCCTCAGATATTTAATTTTTTAATCTTTCTCCATAAGGCCACCCGGCTTATTCCCAAAAAAGCAGCTGTTTTGCTCTGGTTGAAATCGTGCATCTCCAATACACTTATGAGTTGGTCTCTGGTAATGTTAAGCCTCCCATTCTTTTTACCCTTAAAGCTATCAGCATAATACACCGAAGCAGAAAGACCTGCGTCTGATATCTTTTCATTTGTTTGAGGCGGGATGGAGCCATACTCTCTGACCTGCCGAGGCAGATCATGCACCTCTATAAGATTACCTCTTACAAGAACAAAAGCATGTTCAATAGCATTGCGCAATTCTCTTATATTGCCCGGCCAGGGGTATTCAAGCATTAATTCCATGGCATTGCGACTCAATCCTTTTACATTTCGCCCTGTAGAATCGTTAAAGACTTCAATGAAATGGTCAACCAGCAGTGGAATATCCAAATGCCTTTCCCTAAGCGATGGCATGGTAATGTTAAACACATTGAGGCGGTAAAACAGATCTTCCCTGAATGTATTTTTCCGGATCATTTCGTGGAGATTTCGGTTGGTTGCTGCCACAATGCGCATATCCACCTTTATGGTTTTGGTGTCACCAATTCGCTCTATGGTCTTTTCCTGGATCACACGAAGGAGCTTTACCTGTATTGCCTGGCTGATCTCACCAATCTCATCAAGAAAAATGGTGCCCCCATGTGCCAGCTCAAACTTTCCGGGTTTGTCTTTATAGGCACCTGTAAAAGCACCCTTTACATGGCCAAAGAGTTCGCTTTCAAGCAAAGTTTCTGGAAAAGCAGCACAGTTCACTTTTATCAATGGTTTATCCTTGCGGGCCGAGAGTTCATGAATGGCATCCGCCACCAGCTCTTTCCCGGTGCCGCTTTCGCCTTGTACCAGCACATTTACTTCCGCTTCAGCTGCAAGACTGATCATGCGGTAAATTTCTGTAATGCGGTCATCATTGCCTATAATCTTTTTTCTGATCTGGTATTCTCCCTTGCCAAATGTTCCGGGAGAATGGCTGATGCAGTCCATTTCGTCGGTAAGATCTGTAATATTGAAAACATAAAAATTCCCCTCACTTCCCGACAACATATTTACCGAGAAATAAACAAGCTTTTCCGGTGCATTGCCTTTTACGATAAGGGTTTTATGGAAATTGCGCTTGCCTGCCTCAATCATTTTTTGCATGCAACTGTCCATATCAAACCGTCTCATATCGGTGGTAAGAAATGTAAACTCGCGCAAACTCGCAGGTATCATACCTTTTTCAATGTAAAAGATCTTATGCAAGGCAAAATCATTCATAAACTCTATAGAGAGATTCTTGTCGGTAATTATCAAACCACACGGTATTGTCTGAGCCAATGACTGAAAATCTGTAAACATATGTAAGCATTTGGTTTAAAAGGAGGTTTAAAGTTAACAATAAGTTAGCAATGTTAACATAAAAAGTTAACTACTGTGTTAACAAAAACCGTAAGTATTTTTTGGATATACACATTAGGCATTGTTTATCAAGTCATTACTATTTCTGGCACAAAAATAGAATATAGCCCATCAGAAAATAATCAGAAATCAATATTCAATCTTATCAAAGAAAAATCACTATGACTAAATCTAACATTCTATTCGTACTGGCGGGCGTGGTTGCCGGAATTATTCTTACATCACTGCTTGCCTACAAATCAGCACCTGGCATGATGCTTAAAGAAGCCGAAAGCAAGTATAACTTTGAACAATCGGTAAGTGTATTTGAGCAAACGGCAAAAGAAATGGGCTGGAAAATCCCTACTGTGCACGATATGCAGAAAACAATGCAGGTAAATGGATATGAGGTTGCCTCTATGAAAGTTTTCGAACTTTGCCACCCTGAGCATGCCTATGAAATTCTCAGCCTTGACCAGGAAAGAATTGTGTCAAACATGATGCCCTGCAGAGTATCCATTTATGAAAAATCAGACGGAAAAACTTACATCTCATGGATGAACACCTCAATGATGGGAAATATGATGGGGGGAGTGATTGCAGATGTGATGGGAATAGCCTCGGCTGAAAGTGAAAAGATGATAAGTTCTATAAAAAAATAACAAGGGGAAAAAAGCATAGAAAGGCCTTTTTTGATTGGTGCTTAAGACAAGAGCCGGGTGATTTTGCCCGGCTCTTTCTTTTATCGCCTTATTTTCTTATCAATAACCAGGTATCTTCGTGTTCGGGAAATTGCATGCGGATTTGCATAATTCTTTCTCTTGCCTGATTTTCTTCATCATAAGAATCTACAGAAACCCGATGAAGCCCCGTTTCGCTTAATAGAATTACAGGTTCAAAGCCTTTTCCCACTATAGTTTCCTGGAAACGTTCTGCATTATCCTTATTCCTAAAACTGCCAATAATCACAAAGTACGCTTTTTCATCATGCCTGGATTTGTCTTCTTCGCGGGTAAAGGTAAATTGCTCCTCCATTGACATGATACCTGTGGTCTGATCTACCTCAACCTCAATATCGGTTTCTTTCTCGATCATGGGTCTGTTGTTCTCAGATTCATCAACAGCTGCCATTTTTTTGGCTTTGCATCCTGTTAAAACGGCAAAAACAGTAACGATCACTATCAGCTTTATCTTCATTTTCTTCCTTGCGTTTTAAGGTTAATAATTAAATCCAGGACGGTTGCCTGAAAAATCTCAGCGAAAATACATCATTTTCATACAAGCACAACAATTTTGTATTTATTTGATAAAATTCATACGCTCAACCATAATTACTAACCCCTTAAAGAAGAGGTCTGCTAAACTTCACCGGGCTGCTCCCGTCCCTTCATCATTTCCAGGAAAAGGTCCACATAGATAAAAATATCGGAAGGGACATCATCAATACGATACGAAGATCTTTCATGTCCCAGCCTAACAACCACGGCGTCCATTTCAGGGATCATAAAAATATATTGCCCCAGTATACCCCTGAAGTAGGGAATGTTATAGCCTCTGTATTGTAGAATCCAGGTTTGAAAACCATAATAATCCACTTCATTGCCGTCCCTGTCTTTTATATACATCAAGGGTGTGGTCATTTGTTCAATATATTCAGGAGAAATGATCTCTTCACCTGCCCAAAAGCCTTTGTTGAGCACCAGCTGACCCAACCGGGCAAAATCCCTGGCATTACTGTTGAAGCAGCAATATGCCTTTTCCATACCACCTTCATCATCTAGGCTCCACAGGGCCTCTTTCTCAGCGTTGATCTTTGTCCATATTCTTCGTGAGAAATAATCAGAAACCTTTTCACCGGTTGCAGCTTCAAGAATAAAGGCCAGCAACTGAGTGGTCCCACTGGTATAGTAAAACTCCGAGCCTGGTGGAGCGGAAATACCAATAGGTTTTATAAGCTCACGGATATCTTTCCCATAATAGGCTTTGGTGGTAACAGAAAACGCAGCTGCATACTCCTCATCCCAATCCAGACCAGAAGTCATGGTAAGGAGATGGTAAAGGGTGACATCCTTCTGAGCAATGGCAAATTCAGGAATAAAATCGCTCACCGGTTGATGGATATCATTGATAAACCCGTCGTCGATGGCAGCACCTATCGCCAGGGCAATAATGGTCTTGGCCATGGAGAAGGAACCTGAAAGGTCATACTTTTCATGGTTGTAATACTCTTCGAATAACAATTCACCGTTTTGAAGGATCAGGAAAGCAACAGGTTCGAATTTGAAAAAGCTGTCCTGCAGGTGTTGTGGAATTTGAAGGGCTCCGTAATTTTCATGAAACTCCCAGGGCACAGGCTGGGCAACATGGACAACCCTGTTGTGGAAAATCTGGTAATCATCAATATCGGGTGTCTGATGGATAAGAGCCGTTCTTAGGTAGGCCGGCATAAAAAGAATAATAAGTCCCAGAATCACCAAAGTAATAATGGTTACGCGCAAAAACTCTTTCATATTGTATGTTTTTAAAAAGGCTTAATTACTCTCTGTTTTTCAGCAAATATACTACAGGAAGCAGAGAAAGAGTGATAAAAGTTGAAATAAACAAAACTCCTGCATACAACCATTGCAAATCTTCTCCTTTAGATGTCATTTTAAAACAAATATATTACCAGGTTTCATTTGTGGTTTTCCTTTCATTGATTTACTCCCCGCCTGAAATATCCTCAAACTGTAGATGGATTTTCACAGCCCTGCCTGATGGGTTAAGTGTATTGTTCCCCTGATCTACGGCAAAAACCCACTTATTAATCTGATTATCTTTACTTTACCTTTTTTGTCAAAACGCATGGGAGAATTCATGGCACCGGGTTTGGAGAAGCAATCAGCAAATAATCTGCATTACGTGATTGTTTTACAATAGAGTAACTGTATCAAAGCAATACAGAATACATTTTTCACACTAAAAAACAAACATTATGAAGAAGAAGCTTTTTTCAATCATTATGTTCTCCACCATTCTCTCAACCCTTCTTGCCCTTCCGCTTGCTGCACAGCAAATGACCGGTGGAATAAAAGGAGGGCTTACCATGAGTAATCTTTACATTGACCGTGACGAACTTGACGATGAAAATGCAAGATTCGGATTCAACCTGGGCCTTTACAGCCAGTTTATGATGGCTGAAACCTTTGGCATTCAGCCCGAACTGGTTTTTACCACCAAAGGATCCGAAGCCACTTATAGTGGTATTGTTGACCAAACCGTAAATTTCAATCTCAATTATCTTGAGGTTCCTGTTCTTGCGGTCTTTCGTCCCCTCGATAATCTTGAGCTGCATGCAGGTCCTTATGTAGGATTGCTCTTAAGCAGTAACATAGAGTATTCGGGCACCATAGACGGGAACGATGAAATAGACAGAGACAACTTCAATACCCTGGATTATGGTATTGGAGCCGGATTGGCACTGAGCTTTGGCAACATCAGCGTAGGACTGCGCTATAACCTGGGTCTCCAGGAGCTTGCCAATACAAGTGTTGCTGAAATGCTGCTGGGTGACAGCAAAAATTCCTACGGGCAGTTGTACATTGCCTTTGGCTTTTCTGAAAAGTAAAGGAATTTATATTTCACCCCCATAAATGCGAAAAGCGGACCCCATAAAAAGAAGGTCCGCTTTTTTTTTAAAGAAAAACCTCAAAAAAGGTTTATTGCTGTTGAATGATCTTTCCATGGATCACCTTTTCTCCGGCAATAAACCGGTAGAATAATACCGCGGTTTTGCGCTCTGCAGGAATGTATTCAATGGTATACTGATCATTTTCCAATACTTCAGCATCAAAAATGGTTTCTACCAACTTACCACTCATGTCGTAGATCTCAACCACAACACGTTGCCGGGTCTGAGGTGTGAAACTAAGGGTTAGTTTGCCCCTGAATGGATTAGGATAAACATTAAGCCCCATCGTTTCACTGAACCGGGCATCACCCTCAATTCCACCCAAAACAG
Organism: uncultured Bacteroidales bacterium; assembly: GCA_964453995.1. Classification (GTDB taxonomy): domain Bacteria; phylum Bacteroidota; class Bacteroidia; order Bacteroidales; family UBA7960; genus SKVR01. The sequence continues at coordinate 92,830 of CAYVQC010000008.1, forward strand.
GATCAGCAAGGATATCAACATCTTCACCGGCATCAGTACCACCACGATGTATAACCAGGTTGCCACCGCCCAGGTTTTGCCGTTCGGTAAAATTGCCCTGCCAGTCGCTGGAATAAATGAGAGTATTGCCACTCCAGATGGTAAACCCGATATCGTCTTTAAACCCAGGGTTGCCACGATCAGTCAGGGTTACATACATCATCACATCGCTGAAGAGCAACGTACCACCTTGGGTAAGGTCACCTTTAACAGTAAATTGTGCGGTGGGATGATCTCCTGAGTTATTGATACCCATAGAGAGTGGTTGTGTGGATTTAAATTTCACAGGTGGACCGCTTTCACCTCTGATAATGAGGTTTGCCCGACCTTTAAGTTCACCGGTTTTGGGATGATACCTGAAGTTGAATCCAAAATTGGCATGGCTTCCTGGTGCTGATGGGTACAATCCTGATGATCCCTCATCGGGAACGATAAAACCACCACCGGTAATGTGATCGCCGGAGGGAACATAAACTACTGTTACCACCTGCTCTTCCCCGGTATAATAATCTCCGGCGGTTACAAGGATATTTAAGGTACGTGAGACTTCACCCTGGGCCAGTGTTACAGGAAAAGGCACACTCAAAACAGCTTTCTGGTTACTGACAAGATTATCAGGGGTCAATACTGTGGTAATGATTTCAGAATTGCCTCCCCAGCTGATCAGGAAAGTAACATCAGTATTGATAATTTCACCTCGAAAATCATCTTCAACATCCTCTAATACCACTCGCAAGTCAAGATTTACTGTGGTACCTGTTTTTGTTGCCAGTAACCGGGTACCAATGTAAGTAAGATTGGCGTTTTCAGGCAGAATTTCAAACACTTCAATTGCAGAGGTTGCCGGATAAACATCATCCCCTTCAAATTCCAGCAACAGATCGTACAATCCCGGTTCCTGGTTCAATACAAGATCAGCAGAGGCCACTCCGCTGGCATTGGTAACAGCAGCAAAAGCCTGGGTTCCCAGTGTGAAAACAAGATTTCTGTTTGACAAAGGTGCACCGGTATTTTCATCTGTCAGGATTGCTGAAAGGGTTATCTGATCGGAGTACTGGCCATGCTTATCGCCTGTATATGCAATAACAGCAGAAGGCCCGATAACCGTTACTACGGCGGTCCCACTGGCAGTATTACCCGCACAGTCTTCTGCATACAGTATTACTTCCACATTCCCGATATCGTCAAAACCAAACTCAGATTGACTTAGGGTAAAGTTCAGGCTGCCACCACATGCATCTACAGATCCATTATTGACATCTTCAACAGTAATGAATGCGCTGCCGTTTTCATCAAGGGTTACGGTAACATCGTTGGTAAATACCTCAAAAGGAGTATACTCAATGGTGAAAGTATAAGTCCAGTCAAAGCTGTTTCCGGCACAGTCAGTATAAGTCCACACATAATTTACTACCCCCTCACACTCTGGCAATGCACTAACGACAGGTCCTGAGGGAAGAATCACATTGCCGCAGTTATCGGTAACAGATGGAGGAGTGGGTTGATAAAGTTCTGACGCACAAGTAATGATCTCACCAGCATTGGGAGGAAGAAAAAACTGAGGCGCCGCAACAGTGTATGTGAAATTCCAGAATGCTGTATTTCCCAATGAATTGGTATAGGAATAGGTATAAGTCCGAATCAGTTGACATTCAACAGAACCCGGTGTATCCACCACATTCACCAAAACCCCTTCAATAATCCCATCACAAACATCGGAAGCAACAGGCGCAGTGGGTTCTACTGCGTCTGCAAGGCAAGCCACATTAGCACTACCATCTGGCAAAGAAACCAGCGGTGGCTGATCCGGACAGGGAATAGTAAATGAAGCCGTAAAGGGCCCGCTTTGCAGAACCCCCGATATGCCGTTGCCCTGCACCGAGAAAAAGATCTTAAGATTGTATGTGCCAGGTGGTAGTCCGGCAGTGACTTCAATTTCGTTGCCAAAAGCAGACCAGGTTTGATCTCCAGCACCATCATCGGATGTAAAAAATACCGGCCGATCCACAAAATCTGCCGGCTCTGCATCATTGGTATTCCAGACTTTGTAACTAAATGTTGTTCCTGTAACATCTCCCCCTTCAATTGCGAATTTCCAGGTTCTGATTTCAGCTCCTTTAATAAACAGTTCGGTGATCTGTCCGAAATCTTTCCCATTGAAATCTACACCCCGCTCATTTGTGTCGAATAGCAACCCACTATGCCAATATAGTATTCTAGGCAGGTTAATCCCTCCATCATCACGCATACCATAAGTAGGAAGCAAATCAAAAGTTGTGGTAAACGGGCCGTTTTCCAAAATCCCCGGATCGCCTGTACCCTGCACCGAAAACTTAAACTTGAAATTGTAAGTACCAGCAGTATTGAGCCCTGAAACCAATGGAATCTCCGGGCCAAAATTTGCCCAGGTTTGGTTCCCAAAACCATCATTGCTGGTGAAACCTACAGAGCGGGTTAAAAAGTCAGATGGCTCAGGATCTCCCTGTCGCCATACTTTATAATGGAAAGTGGTACCGGTAACATCTCCGCCGGCGCCTTCATTTTTCCAGGTCCTGATCTCCACCCCTTTTATAAAAAAGGCATAAATCCCACCTATATTAACATTGTTGAGATCAACACCCCTCACATTGGGATCCGGGCCATTGATACCCGTGTGCCAGTATGTAATACGAGGCAGGTTTAAGCCACCGTCATCGCGCATGCCATAAGTTTGCGCCGTGGATTCATAACCGCAGACTGCAATAAGCAGAAAGATAACCAGGGCATGAAATTTCAAAAAGTAACTTTTTGTTTCCATTCGTAACGTTTTAGGTTAATAACTAATTAGGATTATAAAGTGATTGATATCATTCTACAATAAAAGCATTTACACTACATCCTTTACAGTTGAAGATGAAAGGGTTACACACAGAAAGACTTGTTTTCTCCAAATCTAAGAGCTTATTACCTAAATTATTACATGTTTTACTGTAAACCAATAAGAAAATTCCCGATATTTTTCTATGAGGAATCCCTTATCTGCTATAAGAAAAACATTACACCTGTTGAAACCACATTAAACTTTACAGACAAAAGCAGGTACCTCAATATGAAAAAAACTGCGGGCTGCTCTTTAAGAAACAGCCCGCAGATATGTTTAATACAAAACAGGATTATTGCTGCTGGAGCAATTTTCCGCTGATTACCCTGTCACCGAGTATAATCCGGTAAAACATGACAGAAGATATGCGTTGAACGGGAGTATATTCAAAAGTATAATCCAGTCCGGCAGATACTTCGCCTTCATACAGTGTTGTGATCAGCGATCCAGTGATATCGAAAAGCTGAATCGTGGCAAATTCATTTTCCACTGCAGTGAATCCTACAGAAAGCATCTTTTGGAAAGGATTTGGATAAACCCTTAACCTGATCTGCTCTTCCAAAGGATTACCACTGGCATCAAATCCCAGGGGATCAGTGAGGATATCAAAGTCTTCACCGGCATCAGTACCACCACGATGTATAACCAGGTTGCCACCGCCCAGGTTTTGCCGTTCGGTAAAATTGCCCTGCCAGTCGCTGGAATAAATGAGAGTATTGCCACTCCAGATGGTAAACCCGATATCGTCTTTAAACCCAGGGTTGCCACGATCAGTCAGGGTTACATACATCATCACATCGCTGAAGAGCAACGTACCACCTTGGGTAAGGTCACCTTTAACAGTAAATTGTGCGGTGGGATGATCTCCTGAGTTATTGATACCCATAGAGAGTGGTTGTGTGGATTTAAATTTCACAGGTGGACCGCTTTCACCTCTGATAATGAGGTTTGCCCGACCTTTAAGTTCACCGGTTTTGGGATGATACCTGAAGTTGAATCCAAAATTGGCATGGCTTCCTGGTGCTGATGGGTACAATCCTGATGATCCCTCATCGGGAACGATAAAACCACCACCGGTAATGTGATCGCCGGAGGGAACATAAACTACTGTTACAACTTGTTCCTCACCGACATAATATCCACCTGCTACAACCTGTATATTCAAGGTGCGGGAAGTTACCCCAACGGGCAAAGTAACTGCCAGTGGAATACTTACCACCGCCTTCTGGTTATTGACCAGGTCAGCGGAAGTAATAGCAACAGAATGAGTCTCTGAGCCACCCTCCCAGCTTATATTAAATGTTACCATCCCATTGATAATATTGCCAGGATATCCGTCTTCATCATCATCAACAACCACCCTAAGGTCCAGATTGGCAGTGCTGCCGGCCTTCACGGCCATCAAACGGGTTCCGATATAGGTAATATGGGCATCCTCAGGAGTAATGGTAAGCATACCGGGAACAAACTTTATTGCATAATTACTACTGGTTAAACCGCCGGGAATAATGGCATACTCCCCCGGACCAGTGTGTTGGTCGGATGCTGGACCTGCTCCGCCAAACATTAAAGAGCCTTCAAGGACACTCTCATCCTCTCCATTCACAAAACCACTATAAAAAACTGTCCACTGGGGATTAGGATCGCTATACTGGCGTTGCTGGTCATTGGCAGTTATAATGAGCTCTTTCTGTGTAATAGCCATAACTGCACCGATATAGCTTAGCTGGTAGTTGCTGCTCAATGCAACGCTTCCCTGGTATATTTCATAAGTACCTACATTCTCTCCGGCTTCCCGTTCAAGTGCCCCGGTAAATACATCATCAAAAGCCAGCGAACCTGAAGTGATCTGGAACGTAAGAGCAGGATCAGCTTCACCATACACCTTGGATTTGGCATCGGCAGTGATCTCTACCGGGCGTTGCGTGATGGTGTAAACAGCAGGTACATAAGTAAGCGCGTAGTTGCTGCTCAATGCAAC
>CAYVQC010000009.1:0-93356 GCA_964453995.1 uncultured Bacteroidales bacterium
ATACGAGATAAAGGAATGTGACTGAGTTCAGACGTGTGCTCTTCCGATCTTACAATGCTCAGTGGGAATTACTGTATCAGGCTATCAGTAGGACAGCGCAATACTACCCTGAAAAATGTAGAGAGGGTGTATGAATTGTGCCGGGGAGTTAAAGATCATCTTTAACAACATTATTTTCCATTGGATTTCATTCATCAAACCAGAAGTAATGAATATTGAAGCCTACCGCAACTATTGTCTTTCCCTACCAGGTACTGAAGAGGATTTTCCCTTCGATGAGCAAACGCTGGTTTTTAAAGTCCTTGGAAAAATGTTTGCCCTTGCAGATGTTGACAATTTCGAAAGTGTAAACCTTAAGTGCGATCCGGAAAAGGCCATAGAGCTGCGTGAGCAATACCCCTCTGTTCAACCGGGCTATCACATGAACAAAAAACACTGGAACACTGTATTTGTAAACAAGGAAATCCCGGATGCACTGATCTTGCAGTGGACGCGGGATTCCTACCAGTTAGTTGTAGCCGGATTGCCCCGAAAATTAAGGGCTACATTAACAGATTAGCACATTACAATCTGAAGAAAGCGGTCATTTCTTTCAATTGCTCTGCCTGGGCGGAGAGTTCTTCTGAGCTGGAAGCAAGCTCCTCGCTGGCAGAAGCATTTTGTTGTGTTATCCGGTTGAGAGATGCCAGGGCATTATTGATCTGTTCAGCACCGGTGTTTTGCTCTATGCTGGCAGCAGCAATTTCCTGAACCATGGTAGCAGTTCTCTCGATCTCGGGTACGATCTTCTGCAGCATGGCTCCTGCTTTTTCTGAGATGCCCAGTCCTGAATCAGACAGTGTATTGATTTCTTCAGCTGCGACATGACTTCGTTCCGCAAGTTTTCTTACCTCGGCAGCCACTACGGCAAATCCTTTACCGTGCTCCCCGGCCCGGGCAGCCTCTACAGCAGCGTTGAGTGCCAGCAGATTGGTCTGGGATGCAATTTCGCTGATGATAGAAATCTTCTCTGCAATCTCCTTCATGCTTTTTGCTGCTTCCAGGGTAGAACGGTTCCCTTCCTTTACCGCTTCCACAGAGTGGAGGGCGGTCTTTTCTGTGCCTTTGGCATTGTCGGTATTTTGTGCAATGTTGGAAGACATCTCCTCCATAGATGAGGAGACTTCCTCTACCGATGAGGCCTGGTCGTTGGCACCCTGGGAGATCTGCTGTGCAGTAGAACTCATCTGCTGACTTGCCGTTGACATATATCCTGAAATATCAATGACCTGCTGCACAATATTGCGCAAGGACTGGATCATCTTGTTTTGTGCCGATGCCAGCCTGCCTACCTCATCATTGCTCCGTACATCAATTTTTACATTAAGATCGCCATTGGCAATCTTTTCAGATGCTGTTACCAGGCCGGTGATTGGCTTTATTACCGATTTGTTGATGATGTAGGTCAGAACCAACGTTATCACAACGATAACCAGGATGAAGATCACTGCTACATTAAGGATTACGTTGCGGTTTAAAACATTGATCACCTGCATACTGGTTCCGCAGAACAACATGCCAATCACCTCGTTGTTGAGGTCAGTCAGGGGCATATAAGCGGCTTTGTAAGGCTGGCCCTGGATCTGTGAGTTACCGTAATAAATACGACGCTGATTGAGAACCTGGTTTTCAATCTCAGGATTACCCAGGTCTGTTCCTACAATGCGCTGGCCGCTTTCATTGGTAATAGTGGTTTGGTAGCGTGTGCTTCCCATGAAAATGGTCACTTCAGAATCGATGGCTCTTTTGATATCATCCACAAAACGGGTATCGTCAAAAACATAACCTGTTGAAATGGCTCCAATGATCTTTCCTGTATCATCACGCAGCGGAGTACCGGCGCGAATGGATAATCTAACTACCCGTCCTTCTTCTATACCAGCACTTTTTCTGCCTTGTAATGAAAGCTGTACGTTACGCTGGTTGCTGATATTATCGCCAAAATTATCAGGCGCATGGGCCCTTACCAGAACATTGCCATCAATGTCAGTAACTACAAAATAATGCAGACCAAAGGCTTGCATTGCTGTTTTGCCCAATTCAAGGGCTGCCTGCCGGTCATTGTTGCGCAAGGCTTCGTGCAGGCGCGCCGAATATTCAAACCATTCTCCCGCTTCCAGGGCCCTTTTCTGCAAACGGTCCAATTCATCCTGGATGTATTGGGCCTGCTTACGGATGGTGGTATCAAAATACCGGTTCAGCTGCGTGTTGACCGTGCTATAAATTAAAAATACAATAATGACAAACAGCAATGCATTCAGGGTGTTCTGGCTCGCAAATAACTTGAACCTTATGCTTCCTGACCTCATTTTTGAAAACAGTTCCTTTTTCATCATAGTAATTTTTTGCATTAGTTCTGATAGCATCTTCACAGGATATATACCCCATCAAGTATTATTTTGTGTCTCTATCTTTGAACAAAGTACCTGAAAATTACCGCAATAAAAAACAGTGCTTCTCCCGATCAATTTCGGTGGATTGCTGAATTGGCTACCGGCTTTTTTGTCTGTTACAGGTCGTGTAGTGTTACCTGCCCGAAGGTTGTATCCGTTGTGGTGTGGCGTATGAAAGTTTGTTAACCGGAGAGGGTGTTTGTGCAGGGAAAAATATGTCTGCCGGGTTTATACCCGCTTTGCACAAAAAAAAGAGGCCGCATCGGGCGGCCTCTTTCAGGAAATCAGTATATAGCAAAAACGATTAATTGAGATGTTGCTGTACCACTTCAACCAGCTCGGGAAGATCCATTTCCAGGCTCCTGAGGTGCTCAATGGTGGGGATACCATCTTTTGTCCATCCTCTTCTTTCATAAACGGCATCCAGCAGTTGCTCATAGCGGTCTTCGCGGTAAGCACGCAGGGCAGCCATTTTTTCTTCGGTGGTTTTGCCTGCGGGGTCAAAGCCAACATCTTCTTTGAGTTGCTTATCGTAGCGTTCCTGGCGCGATTCGTATTCTTCAACCGTTACAGGGCCACAGGCGCGGTAGGGCTGTGCATCGTGGAGACGTTTGCCATAACCACGGCGCAGGTTAAAGATACGCTGGAAGTTATATACACGTTCGCTCTGACGGATCATTTCTTCCTTGCTGAATGGCTTGCCGGTAACAGCCTCAAAAATAGCAACATAATTATCTACATGTTCTGGAATTTTGTGAGGCTCCTCAGTGAGTTCATTTCCTTTGGGTACCACGTCATTCCAGCACAGCTTACACAAACCCACCAACCCAAACCATGTACGGAACATGGGGAAGTAGTGCAGGGCTTCTGCTTTATCTTCAAAAGTGGGAATCTGGTTGTTTACCATGTCCATAAAGATCAGCCAGGCTTCATCGTGTTGCGGTCCTTTATTGGTCATGGCATATCCTCCCTGCTGGGCAAGAGACTCCTTGGAAACATACTGTGAATACTCAAGGCCTTTATTCACCATTCCTATATCATTGAGGAATTTGGGATCGGCATTGTACTTCTCTACGAACAGTTCTTTCATTTTCTGTACCCCCAACCCGGCTACAAGTCCGAAACCTTCGCCACGGGCAAGCTGGTGCATCAGCTCCAGGGCTGCTTCTGAGTTGCCAAAATTCAACTCGAGGCCGCCGGTAATTTTCTTGTTGATGATACCTGCTTCATAACATTCCATGATGAAAGCGACGATGGTACCCCATGTAATGGTACAAATTCCGTAAGTATCGCAGTAGAAATTTTGCTCAATGATGGCCTCGGGATCAAAAATACCCAGGTTGGAGCCCAGTCCTGCAGCAGTTTCGTATTCGGGTCCGTCAACAATTACAGCTTCTCCTTTGTAGGGTCCGGTTTTGAGTATGAAATCATCCACACCTTTGGCGCAAGACATGGCGCATCCTATCCAGCAACCATCCGGAACATTCTGGGTAAAATATTTATCGCGAAAAACATTACTGTGAATTTTCAACCCGTCTTCATGGCTGCCAAATTTGAAGTTATGAGTAGGCAACAGGTCATAATCGTTCATCACGTTTACAATGTTGGCAGTACCTTTTTTGCGCATCTGGCACTGATGGTCATCCAGTTCCCTCATTTCCTGCTGGTACCGGCGGCCGCGTTCTTTAATGGTATCCAGGTCGGCAACATTGTTCATATTTCCGCTTACCCCTTCAACTTTTGCCACAATAGCTTTAATACGTTTGTCGCGCAGTACTGTACCAATACCACCCCTTCCGGCTTGCTTCAATCTGATCTTTTTACGCTTCATGTCATAGAAGGTAAAGTTTACCATCCCGATGAGCGAATTTTCGGCAGCAGCACCTGTTGACACGATACCAATATTCTTTGCGTCTTTTTCATTGTCGGCAAACAGCTCGGTCAGCTCTTCTGCCAAAATGTGCGAATCCTTTGCAAAGCCAGGATCTTCAATGATCTGGATCTTTTTCCTGGTGGCATCAATGAAAATGATGATGTCTTTTTCTGCTTTGCCTTGCAATTCAAGGGCGTCGTATCCTGAAAATTTAAGGAAGGGGCCAAAGAAACCGCCCACATTGGAGTCCATTACCGAGTCGGTTTGGGGAGAGATAGTAACCAGCAGGGATTTGCCTGCTCCGGAGTATTGGGTTATACCTCCCACCGGACCGCTGGATATGATCACTTCATTTTCCGGATCATTCCATTTGGTGTCGGGTTTGGTGGCATCCCACAAAAGCTTAAGGCCATAGCCTTTACCTCCGATAAATTTTTCCTTCATCAACGGGGGAACGTCTTTTTCAACTACTTCATTGTTGCCCACATTGATATAGAGAATCTTGTCAGTATAACCTCTGTCTAAAGGTTTCAGCTGATAATCGACCTCTTTTAGCTTTTTGTAATTCTGTTTTAAATCGGTGATGTTCATAGAGTTAGTCTCCTTTTTTAGGGTGATTTTTATTCTGATGGCAAAACTACAAAATTTAAATTATTGGCAGGTCTTTTTTACACTTTTTCCGCGAACTATCAGTTAATTAGAATCGTTCTAAAGAAAGAAATGCAAATGAGTTGAATTGTTTTTTCTGCCGCATCAGGGTTTGACCAACGAGTCCAGTTGATCATCTTTGGTAATGCGTGTTTCTACTCAGCACATTAATAGCTGTTTACAACAATTTGCCACAAAAGAATCAGCACTGAGCTCTTTGGGAGATTACCATGGGTATACCATTAAGACTTTTAGGTTATACTTTTAAGCTATTTAACAGTTTTGATCCCGGATTCCGTGTTTGACGCAAGGAAATGGTATTGAAATGCCGTAGCTTTGCAGAGAATTCAGAAAGTTTTCAACAATAAACTGACTTTACGCATGACTTTACAAAATCGAATATTCTTTGTGCTGGGTATTCCCATTGTCTTCATATTTCTTATTAAATTGCTTTCTTTTTCAAATGTGATGGTTGTACCTGAGACGCGGGGCACCAAAGAACCCGAACACAGCTACCGGGTTTATGCCCTGCCTCTGCCCGAAAATCTAAACTTTGCCGGCGAAGCTGTGCCTTTACATAATTTTGAAGTAAGGGAGCGATTCGATCGTGAGCTTTTGGTAAACAGCTATTGGCAATCGCAAACCATCCTGTTTTTCAAAAGGGCCTATCGTTGGTTTCCTCTTATTGAGAAGACCCTGAGGGAGGAAAATATTCCAGATGATTTCAAGTACCTTGCATTGATAGAAAGTGGATTGATGGATGTGGTATCGCCGGCAGGAGCCACGGGATTCTGGCAGATCTTGCAATCAACCGGCAGGGAGCTGGGGCTTGAGATCAACAATGAAGTAGATGAACGCTACCATGTGGAAAAGGCAACGAGAGCAGCATCAAAATTTTTGCGCAGTGCTTACGAGTCCTACAATAGCTGGACCCTGGCAGCTGCTTCTTACAATATGGGAAGATCGGGCCTCAACCGCCAATTGTCCGAGCAATTGCTTACCAATTATTATGACCTGTGGCTCAATGAAGAAACGTCAAGGTATGTTTTCAGGATCCTGGCTATCAAAACCATTTTCGAAAACCCCGGGTTGCACGGTTTCAACTTTACCGAAGAAGATTTGTATCTCCCCTTTGATTACTATACCGTAAAAGTTGATACTACAGTAACTGACCTGGTTGCCTTTGCAAGCCAGCACCAGGTTACTTATAAAGAATTGCGTACCCTCAACCCCTGGCTGCGAAACAGACAACTAAGCAACAGCAGCCGTAAGGTTTACGAAATTAAGATCCCCAAGGAAAGCCTCTTTGGTTATGAGTATCCTGTGCCTGCCCGTATGCAGTCTCCGGTTGAAGAAATCATCTCGCCCGGAAATGAAAGCGACCTTTAGTTTTTGGTTTTACCAGGGTAATCCGGTTTCAGAACAGGGAAAATAAAAATCTGCCATATCACAATTTTAACAGTATTGAAGGGGGCTGCGCTGCGGGCCCGCCTGTCAATCATTTTTCAAAAAACTTAACCCTTTGCAAAACAAAAAAGAGGCATTATCCTTACCTTTACAGGTTGATTTAACTCAAACATAATATGCAACAAACATCCCCTGACGGGCACACCGATTGGCTTGAAGTATATGGTGCCCGTGAGCACAATCTTAAAAATGTTGATATCCGTATTCCCCGCGATACTTTAACGGTAATAACCGGATTGAGTGGTAGTGGTAAATCTTCACTTGCCTTCGATACCATTTACGCTGAAGGACAAAGACGCTATATAGAAACTTTTTCGGCCTATGCCCGCCAGTTTTTGGGAGGGTTGGAACGCCCCGATGTAGATAAGATCAGTGGCCTGAGCCCGGTCATTAGCATTGAACAAAAAACTACAGGCAAAAACCCTCGCTCTACGGTAGGCACCGTTACCGAGATCTATGACTTTTTGCGCTTGCTCTTTGCACGGGCTGCTGATGCATACTCATACGTTACCGGCGAGAAAATGGTGCGTTACAACGAAGGGCAGATCCTGGACCTCATCATTGAACGGTTTGCAGGCAAAACAATGCTTTTGCTCGCACCCCTGGTAAAGGGAAGAAAAGGTCACTACCGCGAACTCTTTGAATATATGCAGCGCCAGGGATTTCTCAAAACAAGAGTAGACGGCGTGATAAGGGAAATTACCCCTAATATGAAAGTTGACCGTTATAAAATTCATGATATTGAATTGGTCGTTGATAAAATTGCAGTAGAAGAAAAGCAGAGAAAAAGAATAGAACAGTCGGTAAAAACGGCTATGAAGCATGGCAAAGGAATGATCATGTTGCTGGATGAAGATACCGGGGAAGTGTCGCACTTCAGCAAAAACCTTATGTGCCCGGTGTCGGGTATCGCCTACAAGGAACCCGAACCCAATACCTTCTCTTTCAACTCTCCCTACGGAGCATGTCAAATGTGCAACGGCCTGGGAAGCATAAGTGAAATGGACCTTGACAAGATCATGCCCGATAAAAGGCTCTCCATACGAAATGGTGGCCTGGCACCCCTTGCCGATACCAAAAATCCATGGATCATTAAGCAGCTTGAAGCCATCGGTATGAAATATGGCTTTACCCTTGATACGCCAATTGAAGATATTCCCGATGAGGGAATCAACACCATGCTTTACGGCTCCAACGAAGTATTTAAAGTTAAAAATGAAAACCTGGGGATTACCCAAACCTACAATCTCAGTTTTGAGGGCATAGTTAATTTCATCAGCAACCAGTTTGAAGAAAGTCCCTCAGGGTCTGTAAAAAGATGGGCTGGTGAATTCATGCAGCAAAAAACCTGTCCCGAATGTGAAGGGCAAAGGCTAAAAAAAGAATCGCTGCATTACCGTATTGCAGAATATAATATTGCCGATCTTGCCCGTATGGATCTGGTTAGCCTTCAGGATACCATCGCCGAACTGCAAAATAAACTTGATCCCCGAAAACTGCAGATCGCCAATGAAATATTGCGTGAAATCAATACCCGCCTGGGGTTTATGCTTGATGTAGGGCTGGATTACCTTTCCCTGGACCGCCCGGCAAGAAGCCTGTCGGGAGGCGAAAGCCAGCGTATCAGGCTGGCCACACAGATTGGTTCCCGCCTTACCGGTGTGCTTTACATTCTCGATGAACCCAGTATAGGGCTGCATCAGAGAGACAATCATAAGCTTATTGAGTCATTGAAAAGCCTCAGAGACATAGGCAATTCGGTAATCGTTGTAGAACACGACCGTGATATGATCATGGCAGCCGATTATGTTGTGGATATTGGCCCCGGTGCCGGCTTGCATGGTGGAAAAATTGTAGCCGAGGGAACACCATTGGATATCATGCAAAAGAATACCATTACCGCACAATATCTTCGGGTGGAAAAAGACGTGCCAATCCCGGCCAAACTACGAAAGGGAAATGGCAAAAAACTGCAATTAAAAGGGGCCACCGGACATAACCTGAAAGGGGTTAGTGCAGAATTTCCGCTGGGCAAGCTTATTTGCATTACAGGAGTATCGGGAAGTGGCAAGTCAAGCCTGATCAACGAAACCCTGTATCCTATCCTGAGCAATCATTTCTATCGCTCTGTAAAGAAACCCCTTCCTTATAAGAAACTGGAAGGCATTGAGCATATCGATAAAGTAGTAGAGATCGACCAGTCGCCTATAGGCCGCACCCCCCGGTCCAATCCAGCTACCTATACCAAAGTTTTTGATGAGATCCGTAAGTTGTTTGCTTCACTGCCCGAAGCACAGATCAGGGGGTATAAGCCAGGCCGTTTTTCTTTCAATGTAAAAGGCGGGCGGTGCGAAACCTGCCAGGGGGCAGGGGTAAAGGTTATCGAGATGAACTTCCTGCCCGATGTACATGTGGAATGTGAAACCTGCCAGGGGAAAAGATACAACCGCGAAACCCTGGAGGTGCGATACAAAAGCAAGTCCATCAATGATGTGCTGAATATGAGCATTGAACAGGCGCTCGATTTTTTTGAGAATATACCTGCCATCGTTCAGAAAATTCGTACCCTAAGGGATGTTGGCCTGGGATACATTACCCTTGGCCAGAGCAGTACTACCCTTTCAGGTGGAGAAGCCCAGCGGGTAAAACTTGCCTCTGAACTGTCGAGGCGCGATACAGGTAAAACATTCTATATCCTCGATGAGCCCACAACAGGCTTGCATTTTGAAGATGTGAGGGTTTTGATGGATGTACTCCACCGGCTGGTAGATCGCGGCAATACTGTTCTGATTATTGAGCACAACCTGGATGTTATCAAGGTAGCCGATCATATTATCGACCTTGGCCCGGAGGGTGGATTCCGCGGGGGTGAAATCATTTGCACCGGCACCCCTCAAGAGATTGTAAAAAACAAGTGTGGTTATACCGCCTCTTTTCTCCGGGAAGCACTGGAACAATCCTCCGGAAAATAATGATAAGGGTATTTTAGGAGTTTTATTGCGCAGAACTGCTATCTGTACAGGGTAACGTCTCCTGACATGATGATGCTTTTCCCTGTGGTGCACTGCCCGGTCACTTTCCAGACATATACATCCATTTTGGCCAACCTGCCCTCTACGTAACCATCCCATCCCTCATTGATGTCATCAGAGCGGAAGATGAGCTCACCCCACCGGTTGTAAATTTCAAGTGCATAATCTTCCACTCCTTCCCATATAGGATGAAAAACGGAAGTGGAAGGATTACTCATGTCAAATGAGCCTCCCGGCGATCCTGAAACTTCAGGCATAAAAGCATCGGGAAAAATAATCCTGCATGATTCATCAACCCTGGGTGCATTTTTCAACGTCAGGGTATCATGACAAAGAGGTATGGTGTTGCTTGTTGCCACCAGGGTAACATTATATATGCCAGGCTCTGAATAGTAATGTTCGGGTTCAAATTCGTAACTGGTATTTCCATCGCCAAAATCCCAAAAATAAAAGTCGGCAAGAACCGAATTGTTGTTCACGCGCAGTGGTTCCTCAGGAATGTTGATATGGGACGATACCAGTTCGAATAAGGCCGTAGGGTTTTCGTGTACTTCCACATGGTGATAGGTGGTGTCTCTTCCACCGTCGCCAATGGCTATCAGCAGCACTTCATACGTACCGGGATCGACAAAGGTATATTCGGGCGCAGGATCTATTGAATAACCACCATCGCCAAACTCCCATCTGAAGGAGTGCGCAAACATACTTTCATTGCTGAACTGAATGGTAAACGGTGCACAGCCGGCATTAAGAGAGTTGAAGTCTGCTTTGGGTATGGGCGAGGTGATGGTTACAGTCTTGGTGATCATATCAGAACAATGCTCGCTATAGGCATGCAATGCCACCACATATTCTTTTGTGCTCATATCAAACTCATCCCACAGGTAAGAGTGATCAAAAGGAAGGGTAGAGGATGTCTGGTGGGAGTTGCCATCACCAAATTCCCATTGATAATCCCAGTATCCGGGGTTGGTCTGGTTGGTGAAAGTGACAGTGGTATTGGGATAGGGCTGTTTTTCCGGTTGAGCACTGAAATCGGCTATGGGAGATGGGAAAACCGTAACATTGTGCATTACAGTGTCCTTGCAACCGTAAACTGAACCTGCCACCAACCTTACTGGGAAAATGTGATCGTCAATCAGTTCATTTTCAAAGATATGTTCCGGCGAGGCGCTGGTAGAAGTGCTTTCATCAGCAAAATCCCATTGGTAGCTTTCCGAAAGGCTTGACTCATTCACGAACCTGATAGTAAGTGGAGAGCACCCTTGCCAGATATCATTTTCCGTGGAAAAGGCAGCTGTTATTTCAGGATAAACAGTGGTAACCTGGTTGTTGGTTGCGACACATCCATGGTCGTTCCAAACGGTTAATGAAACCGGGTATTGCATTGGATCCTCCGATGTGTTGGTCCAGGTGTGATAAAAAGAAGGCTCTTCGGTTTCGAGTTCAGTATTGCCCAGGTCCCAGTGATATCCTGTCCCTCCTTCTGAAAGATTGCTCACGAGAGGTGTAAAGGGTGAACAACCGGTAAATGGCGACAACTCAAAAAGGGGCTTGGGAACAGGCCACACCGTTATTTCCTGCGAGGTTTGGGCTGAGCAACCCCACGTTGACTCTACCTGCAATTGCACCTGGTAAGTATGGCTTTCGGTATGGCTGTAGTTGGTGAAAGTTTGCTGCGGATTATTGTTTTGTGAGAAATTCCCATTGCCAAAAGTCCAAAGAATAATGTCTCCCCCTTCGCTCAGGTTTTCGAAGGATGCCGTATGGGGATGGCAACCCATGTTATCGGTGACAAACTCAGAATGGATCTCAGGATAGATAACAATATCCTGTGAGTGCGATTGTGAGCAACCAAATGCATTATCCACAGTGAGGCTGATGGTAAAAATTTCCGGCCCTTCATTAGCAGGCTGGGTGTATCCATGAGAAAAGTGCGCCTGGTTGTGGGTGAAGGTATTGCCATCGCCCATATCCCACAACAGTTGATCGGCGCCTACGGAGAAGTTATGGATAATGGCATCATGAGGAGCGCAGCCAGGTGTATTGGGAACACTGAAAAATGCCCTGGGACGGGGTAAAACCCTGATGTCAACAGTTGTGGTGTCAAGACAACCGTTTTCATTGTAGGCTGTAAGCATTACCGTGAATACCGTGTCGCGCGTATGGCTGAAGTTGTTGAAAGTGTGCGTATGCTCCGTCATTGACGTATGCGAAGTAAAGCCATTGCCATAGTTCCAGAAATAGGCATCGGCAGCATCGGCACCAACAGATGCATTGGTAAACTCAACGGTTAGCGGATGGCATCCTTCAACAACACTGGCCTGCATTTGTGCTGTAATACCCGGGAAAACAACTGCCTGCTGCTGCAGGGTGTCAAGGCAACCAAAATCGTTTTCGGCGATCAGGGTAATGTTGAAATGGGCCGGCCCGTCTCCCGGGGGTTGGTTGTATAAGTGGTAGATGGTATCCTGGTGGTAAGTTTGCAAAGGGCTGTTGTCATCAAAATCCCAAAGAAACGAAGTACCCCCCTGGGAGTTGTGCAGGATCATCAATTCGTGTGGGGAGCAGCCCGGTGAGTTTTCGATCATGAATGAAGCATCGGGCTTGGGATCTACCACAATGGAAGAAGATGCTATATCGAAACAACCATAGATTGATGTTGCATAAAGTTCTATACCTGATACAGCCTGGTCATAATGGCTGTTATTGAGAAAAGTATGTGTCGGACTGTGTTCATTGTCAGTAATATCATCCCCAAAATCCCAATGGTAATAATCTGCATTGTGTGTTAGATTTTCAAAATCCACTTCCAGCGGATGGCACCCTTGCACCACATGGTCAAAGGCTGCATTTACCTCTGGGAAAACAGTGATCACCCTTCTCAGGGTATCACTACACCCCCTTTCATTGAGGGCCAGCAGTTCTATCTCAAACATCTGCACTGTATCTGTGGTGTTAACGAAGATATGTGTCAGGATGTCGTCGGCTGATGTACTGGTGTGGCCGTCTCCAAAATTCCACTGCAGGTTTTCTGCCCCTTGTGAGAGGTTTTCGATGGTAACCACAAATGGAGAACAGCCCTGGTTGATGTCTACCACAAAATCAGCTTTTACCCGGGGGTATACTCTGATGGTGGCATTGGTACTGTCGCGGCAATGATAAGCCGATTGGGTATAAAGCCATACATCAAAGACTGCATCATCGGTAAATGAAGTATTTTCAAATACATGAACCGGGTTTGGTTCAACAGAGGAGCCATTATCATCAAATTCCCACAATACATTTTCATAGCCTGTGCTTTGATTTTCAAATGCAACCGTAAGGGGGTTACATCCTTCCATTACCGAAGGTGTAAACTGAGCCTCTATTTTGGGATAGATGGTAATTTCTCTGTTGAGGATGTCGGTGCATCCCTGTTCGTTGGTGATTTGAAGCTGTACATTGTACACTACAGGGTCAGGGTCATTGTGGTCAAAGGTGTGGATAAACTCTGCGGTGCTGTGGTTGTATATTGCACCATCGCCCATGTCCCACTGGTAGGTGGCAGCACCATATGATGTGTTGAAGAAGGTGATCTCCGCCGGATTACAAGCCTGGGCGGGGTTGAAATCGAATCCGGCTTCCAGGAAAGGCAATACCACAATCTGTTTGCTCACCGAATCAGTACAAAAATAATCGGATCTGGCATGAAGCCATACCGTATAGATTATGGTATCGTTGGTAGTGTTCTCGAAAACGTGAACCGGGTCTTGCTGGGAGGAAGTGGCTCCATCGCCAAAATCCCAGCTGAAATGGCTGACATTGTAAGCAGTGGTATCTCCAAACAGGAATTCAAAATTTACTTCCAACGGGCTGCAGCCCAGGGTGTCAGAAGCCGAAAAGTCAGCTGCAACAGGAGGATACACCCTGATGGTATCGGTGGCGAGGTCCTGGCAGTGCTCATTCTCTATCTCCAGCCTTACAATGTACTCCAGAATCCCGGTGGTGTTATTTTCGAATATAACGGTTCCGGGGTCTTCACCCACGTAGGAATCGCCATTGCCGAAATCCCATGCATATTGCGTAGCGCCGGTACTGATATTGCCAAAAGTAACGCTCAGTGGATGGCAGCCTTCAATGGGTGTGCTGGTAAACTCAGCATCAATGGAAGGATGTACTGTTACGGGAAATGTTATGGCATCAGTACAGAAATAGTTGGCCGACATCACAGTGAGGGTAACCCAAAAAATGGTATCATTCTCAGAAAGGTTGGTATAGGTATGTGTGGGATTTTGCTGTGTGGAAAAAGTACCATCCCCAAAATCCCACAGATGGAATATGATCGGTCCATCCGATGTATTGGTAAACTCCACTTCCAGGTCTGAGCATCCCTGCTGGGGAGTATAGGCAAAATCAGCAATTACCGGGGGATAAACCGTGATGTCCTTTGTTTGCTCGTGGGTACAACCTTCAGGATTCTCGGCAGTAAGGGTTATGGTATAATTCTCTATCTGATCTGAGGCAGGAAATATATGAGTAAATGACGCTGCCGCTTCATTGCTGGTTGAGCCATCGCCAAAATCCCATTGATAGTGGCTGGCGCCAATGGAGTGGTTGGCAATAGTTACTTCATCTGAAAGACATATGTCCGGACGATGGGTGTAAAATACCGCCTTTACGTAGGGTAATATGGTAAAGGGTTGTACAACGGAATTGGTACAGCCTGTTATTGAATCCGTATAAGTATACATTACCTGGTAGTCTCCTTCGCCAATGTCATGGGGAAGAAAATCTGAAAAATCAATGTAGGGAAGGTCAAGTACATTGCCTAGAGTATCCAGGATATTGTAGGTGCCTCCAAGGGGAAGTCCACCCGAAAGGGCATATCCGGGTTGGTTTGCACAAACGGTTGCTGGCAGATCCAGGGTTACCTCAGGCAGGGGGTTTACAATAACGGTAACACTATCAGTAACAGAAGGCAGGTGAGGATTGTTGTTATCTCCGATGCGAATGGTGTAAGTTGTTGTTTGGGTTGGGTATGTTACCGGCGATGGGTCGGTAGAAGGGAAATTGGGATCACCGGTGTCGCTGGAGGTCCAGTAATAGGAGTAACTCCCTGATCCGCCACCCGGAAGCGCCCATAGCTGTGTTTCTTCCCCTTCGCATATTGTGTCGGGGCTGCTGCTAACGCTCGTAATGTGAAGGGGCACATCGGTTACATAAACAATAACCTGGTCGGTTGCCTGGCAACCTGTATCATTATCGGTTACTGTAAGGGTAAATATGGTCGAACTGTTGATTTGCTCTGTTTGTGAAGTTTGTTGTAAGGGGTTTATCAGCAGGTGTTCCGGTTGCCAGTGGTAGGTGTAGTTGCTCAAACCTGCCTCAGCAGCCTGCAGGTTGGTTGTGGTTCCCCCGGTAATAATCTGATCGACACCTGCATCGGCCAGCGGATTCTCATTCACATAAACACTTCCTGATGAGCTTGAAGAGCATCCATATGCATCAATATATGTGTAGGTAACAGGGTAATTGCCGGGAATAGCTACATCGAGGTTGAAATGGTTGTCAGAAACCAGTGAGCCGGAGTACACTCCCCCCGGTGGGCTTGCCCCGTTCAATGGCGCCCATCCTTCAGATTCGCAAAACTCCTGCGTAGTCCAGGTAATATCAGGCATGGCCACAATGGTAATGATCTGGCTGGCATATCCGGTACAACCCGTTACAGGATGGGTATATTCGTAGATGATCTCATGATCTCCCGTGCCCAGCTCTCCTACATTAAAAAACAATCCGGGGTTTCCATTGATATAATAAACTCCCCCTAAAGGATATCCGCCATGGAGCATAAATCCCATACTGTTTTCGCACACCGGCGAAAAGGGATCTAAAGTCACCTCCATCACATTTTCAATCGAGTATATTTCGAAAGACATTTCTTCCATACCTTCCTGGCAAAGGGAGATGTGTTGGGGGCCTGTGTTTCCCTGGTCAAAGCAAATATTGACCGTATTGGATGTAATGGCTGTCTGTGGTCCGCAATTGAGCGAATAATACGCCAAATCTGTTGATACGGTAAACACAATACTGATTCCGCTTGCATCAGGATGAAGGGTTACTATTAATTCCAAACAGCTCTGATCGGTGGGTGCTCCACAACATTGACCGTTTGGGGTGATAGCTTCACTTAATGTCCATGATGCATCAGGTGAGCTGCTAAGGTCAACAGAAAGGGAGGGTGTGCCTGGGGAGCAGTTTGAACCTTGCGCCTGCAGTGGGGAAGCTGCATTGAAAAAGAGAGTTACAAATAGGGCGAAAGAACCCAGCAATACTTTCCATGCTTGAAAACCCGAAAAACAATATTTGTCAATTCCAGAAACATCAAGGGCAGATGCTGCAAAAAAATGCTCATGGTTGATATACTTTGAGGAGTACATATCAACTGCATTATTTGTCAAACAAGGGCCCATTTGTTACAATTTAAATAATAGTAATGTATGTCCTGGCGTAGGGTAAATTGTTGTATTTTATACAATTACGAATTTAGCGAAATACAAGCTGCGGGTTTTATGGATAATTATACCAAATCGTATAGGTGATATTACCTGCAAAAATCAGGTGAACTCCACGGCAGCTCAGCTACCATATGGGTTGGCAGCATTTCATTCAAAATGTGATGTCATTTTTGTATTGAGGATACACAAATAAAATCAATATTTATTTCATGCGGGGTGTAATATTTACTGGAAAATTTTTTAATATTGCCGGTTGATTTTCAGTTGTTTGATTTTGCAACCAGGATGAGAGGCCTGGTTCTGATCAAACCTATTGACCTCAAATTTGTTCCAACGTAATTGTAACACCAATGAAAACCCTTAAAAAAGTAGCAGGAATTGTAATGATTGTATCAACAATGAGTGCATGCAGCACAACTGGAGACAACCCGTTATTGAAAAACTTTGAAACCCCTTACCAATCGCCGCCTTTCCATGAAATAAAGCATGAACATTATCTGCCGGCTTTCACGGAGGCCATTGATTGGGCCAAAAAGGAAATTGAGACCATTGCCAACCAACCGGAAGAACCCACTTTTGAAAATACCATCGAAGCCCTCTCCTATGCAGGAGAGCGTCTGGATCGTATAAGTGGTATCTTTTTTAACCTCACCTACGCCGAAACCGACGATCAGTTACAGCAGATCGCCCGTGAGGTTTCGCCAATGATTACGGATCATAGCAATGATATCCTTTTTAATGGTAAATTATTTGACCGTATAAAAAAGGTTTATGCCCAACGCGATCAACTGGATCTTACTCCAGAGCAACGTATGCTGCTGGAAAAGACCTATAAATCATTTTCGCGCAACGGCGCCAATCTTTCTGATGCTGATAAAGAGAAAATCCGTGCTATCAGCCGTGAGCTATCAGAATTGTCGCTTCGTTTCAATGATAACGTGCTGGCCGAAACCAACGGATGGTTCCTGCACATTACTGATGAAAAAGATCTCGCAGGATTGCCCCAAAGTTTTATTGAAACGGCCGAGCAAGCTGCAAAGGCTAAAGACCTGCAGGGATGGGTAGTTACCCTTCATGCTCCTGGTTACGTGCCTTTTATGAGGTATGCCGACAACCGCCAGCTGCGCGAAAAAGTGTATATGGCTTATGCTGTAAGAGGATACCAGCAAAATGAGTATAACAATACAGAAATACTTACCCGTATTGCCAACCTAAGGCTCGAAAAAGCAAAATTACTGGGTTATCCTTCCCACGCCGACTTTGTCTTGGAAGAAACTATGGCCCGCAGTGCTGCCAGTGTAAATGCTTTCCTGGATCAACTCTCCGGTGCCGCTCTGCCCAAAGCAAAGATAGAGGTGAAAGAAGTACAGGATTTTGCTGCAACATTAGGTTTCAACCAACCCCTGATGCCATGGGACTGGAGCTATTATGCCGAAAAACTGCGCAAGGAAAAGTATGATTTTGATGAAGAATTGACCCGGCCTTATTTCCAGCTGGAGAAAGTTACCGAAGGCATATTCGGGCTTACCAGTAAATTATGGGGTTTAACCTATAAGCAGAATAATGAGATCCCGGTTTACCACAAGGATGTTACTGTATATGAAGTATACGATAAGGATGGCAAGTTCTTATCCCTTTTATACCTTGACTTCTTCCCTCGCGAAAGCAAAAGTGGTGGTGCCTGGATGACCAGTTTCCGCGAACAGTATCGTAAAAATGGAGAAGACGTAAGACCGCAGGTATCCCTGGTATGTAATTTTTCAAAGCCCACCGAAGCACGACCCTCATTGCTTACTTTCAACGAATTCAGCACCTTCTTGCATGAATTTGGCCATGCCTTGCACGGAATGCTTTCCAATGTTACCTATTCCGATCTTTCAGGAACCAGCGTGTATCGCGATTTTGTTGAGCTCCCATCACAAATACTTGAAAATTGGGCCATTGAAAAAGATTTCCTGGATATGTTTGCAAGACATTATCAAACAGGCGAACCCATGCCCACCGAAATGATAGAAAAGATCATTGAGGTAAAGAACTTCCAGGCTGGTTACAGCACCGTTAGGCAATTGAGCTTTGGGCTCAATGATATGGCATGGCATAGCATTACAGAGCCTGTTACCACGGATGCAGAATCATTTGAGCGGAATGCCATGAAACCGGTAGCCCTCTTTGATTGGATCGATGGTACTATGATGAGCACAGCTTTTACCCACATCTTTTCCGGTGGCTATTCCGCAGGATACTATGGCTACAAATGGGCAGAGGTTCTTGATGCCGATGCCTACCAGGCTTTTCGTGAAAATGGAATTTTTGATGAAAAAACAGCTTTGTCATTCCGCGAAAATATTCTTGCCAAAGGTGGTAGCGAGCATCCCATGGATATCTATGTAAGATTCCGTGGCAAAGAACCTTCCATTGATGCTCTCCTGGAAAGAAGTGGCCTGAAAAACTGATTTCTGACACAGAATAATTCTTCACAAAATACAAAATGAAAACCGGGACTTGCTCCCGGTTTTTTTTATCACTCCCAATCGCTTCGTTCAACGCTGCTTTACAAAAATTAAAACCGCTAAATTTGCAATACCTGCCCTCCCTCTTGTTTAAAAGATAATCCAAAGCATAAACAAAACTGTTTAGGTTCTGTTAAAACAACTAAACATATCAAAATTTTAACATTCTATTTATGCCTGATACAACACAAGAGTCCTTTGAGCGGGAAAAAACCCAGGGGGATCAGTCGTTTGAGAAAATCCTTGCAGACTTTTACGACAAATACCGCAGGGTACTATCGGGAGGGTCAGAAAAGGCATTAGCCCTTCACCGTAGTCGGGGCAAACTCACTGCCCGCGAGAGAATTGAAACCCTTCTCGATCCGGATTCTCCGTTTCTTGAGCTATCTGCTCTTGCCGCCAATGGGCAATACGAGGACCAGTTTCCTGCTGCAGGCATTGTTACCGGTGTCGGCAAAGTTCACAACCAATTTGTGGTTGTTGTTGCCAATGATGCTACGGTAAAAGGCGGTACCTACATCAGGGAAACCATACGCAAACATATAAGGGCACAGGAGGTTTCCATCGACAACCATCTCCCTGCCATTTATCTGGTGGACAGTGGGGGGATTTTTCTTCCGGAGCAGGCAAATGTTTTTCCCGATAAAGAAGATTTTGGACGGATTTTCAGTAACCAGGCACGTATGTCGGCCATGGGTATACCCCAGGTAGCAGTGGTTATGGGTTCCTGTACTGCCGGCGGAGCTTATATTCCAGCCATGTGCGATGAAAGTATCATTGTGAAAAACCAGGGTACCATCTTTATTGGTGGTCCCCCCCTGGTTAAAGCGGCTACCGGCGAGGAGGTTACCGACGAAGAGCTGGGAGGAGGAAATGTTCATGCCAAAATATCAGGAGTAGTAGATCACCTGGCTGAAGATGATGTTCATGCCCTGACGATTTGCAGGAAAATTGTTTCGGGATTTCCATCACCCCAAAAACAAACGGTAAATCGTGTAACACCCCAGCAACCTCACCTCCCACAGGAGGGCCTGCGTAAACTCGCCCTTGCCGATTCTTCAAGGCATATTGATCACGCCAGGGTAATTGAACATATAGCAGATATGGGGGAATTCCAGCCTTTTAAGGCTGAGTATGCCAAAACGATCATCACCGGCTTTGCCCGTATCAATGGTTACCAGGTGGGAATCCTCGCCAACAATGGCGTTGTTTTTGGCGAAACCGCCCGTAAGGCAGCTCATTTTGTGCAGATCTGCAATTTCAGAAAAATCCCCATGATTTTCCTGCAAAACATTACTGGCTTCATTGTGGGTAAAAAATATGAACATGATGGTATTGCCCGCGATGGTGCCAAATGGATACACGCCGTGGCCACCAGCACAGTTCCCATCATCAGCATTATTACCGGGGGGTCTTATGGGGCAGGAAATTACGCTATGGCAGGCAGGGCTTTTGATCCACGGTTTTTGTTCATGTGGCCCAATGCACGTATTGGGGTTATGGGCGGAGACCAGGCTGCCAGGGTACTTACCCAACTTAAAAAAGCGAAAGGGAAGAATGGCGCTGAGCTCCTGGCAAAGTCTGAAGAAGACCTTTTCAGAGAGATTAAAGCAAGGTACGATCATGAAAGTTCTGCTCTTTACTCCACCAGCCGAATATGGGATGATGGCATTATCGATCCTGCCAATACCCGCAAAGTTATTTCTCTGGCACTGGAGATCACAGCCAACAGGCAATGGCCTGAGTTTAAACCCGGTATTTACCGGATGTAATGGAATGGTATGCTGCCTGGTTGCATAATTTAAAAAGCACAGTATTATGAACCGATACAAAAACATACAGGTTGAGCTGGAAGAGAATGTTTTTACACTTACCCTCAACAGGCCCCAAAAGAGAAACGCAATCGATGAGGCCACCATGGACGAATTGCTGGATGCCCTGAAAGCATTTGGCATCAGGAAGGATATATCGCTTGCTGTTCTCAGGGGGGCCGGCACCGATTTTTGTGCAGGAGCTGATCTGGATTGGATGCGGTCAACCCAGGGAATGACTATAGAACAACTGGCCAGCCAGAATATGAAACTCCAGAAGGTATTTAACCTTTGGTTTGATTTGCCGGCCTTTACCATTGCTGTAATCCAGGGAAATATTGTGGGAGGAGGGCTTGGCCTGGTGGCCTCTTCCGATCTTGTTGTTGCTCAACCTGGTAGTATGTTCAGGTTCTCTGAAGTTACACTGGGCTTGATGCCGGCCACCATTGCCCCCTTTGTATTGCAAAGAACACAAAGCCGCTTCATTCGCAATGCCATGCTCACGGCACTTCCCTTCGCTGCCGATGAGGCCCTGCAACATGGGCTTATTGATATTGTTGCCGACAAAACTCTTGAAAAGGATGTGCTGGAGCGATACACAAAAGCGCTGAACAAAACAGCCAGAGAGGCTGTTTCAAAAACCAAAAAACTTTCCAATGACCTGATTTTTAATCGGATCAAAGAACCAATGGATGAGTATACTGCAAATCTGCTGGCCGAGGTACGAAAATCGGAAGGGGCAGAAAAACGTATTGCAGCATTTTTTAAATCATTAGAAAAGAAAGCATGAGGATTAAAAAAGTACTTATAGCCAATCGGGGAGAAATAGCACTGAGAATAATGCGCTCCCTGAAAAGGATGGAGATTCGGAGCATTGCCCTTTTTACTGATATTGAAAGGGACGATCTTCATGTAAAATCAGCAGATGAGTCTTGGTCATTGGGCAATGGCAACCTCACTGAAACCTGGTTGAATATCCCCCTCATTCTCAGTATTGCCAAAGAAAGCGGAGCAGATGCCATCCATCCGGGCTATGGGTTTCTGTCAGAAAATGCCGCTTTTGCCAGGGCATGTGAGCAAGAGGGAATCATCTTTATCGGACCACGCAGCGATGTAATAGAAAAGATGGGCAGTAAGATTCTGTCTTCTGCCATCGCCAGGCAGGCCGGTATCCCTCTACTGCCACGTCTGGAAGGTGAGCCCGCTTTATTGATCGAAAAAGCGCATCAACTGGGATTTCCTCTCCTGGTAAAAGCCGCTGCAGGTGGTGGTGGCAAAGGAATGGTGCGCATCGACAGCCAGGGGATGCTTGAGCAGGGCGTGTTTGCCGCTTCCGAACAGGCACTGCGTTATTTTGCCAATGAAAAAGTCTACCTTGAAAAATACGTGCAACATCCCAGGCATATTGAAGTGCAGATCCTGGCCGACAATCATGGCAATGTGGTTCATCTGCTGGAAAGAGAATGTACCCTGCAAAGGAACCACCAGAAAGTGGTAGAAGAAGCTCCTTCTGTTTCGCTTAACCCCCAAAACCGGACCGCTTTGCATGATGCCGCAGTTAAGCTTGCTAAAACTGTCGGGTATACCAATGCCGGTACAGTAGAGTTTATCCTTGATGAGGACGGCAAATTCTATTTTCTCGAAATGAACACCCGTATTCAGGTCGAGCACCCCGTTACCGAGGCCATTACCGGCGTTGATATTGTAGAAGAACAGCTACACATAGCCATGAATAAGAAACTGTCTGTAAGGCAGGAAGATGTGAAAGCCCATGGCCATGCCATTGAAGTGAGGCTGTATGCCGAAGACCCCCTTCACAATTTCAGGCCCTCAGCAGGTACTGTAAAGAAGTTTATATTACCGACCTCCAAAGACTTACGTGTTGACAGTTCTATTGCCTCATCGGGAAAAGTTAATTCAAACTTTGATGCCATGATCGCCAAGATCGTTGTATCATCCACCTCCCGGGATGAAGCAATCATGTCGATGCAGAAAGTTCTCGATAATACCCTTGTGCATGGAATAAAAACCAACCTGGCACTTTTGGCAGGGATTGTAAAAGCAGAGATTTACAAAAACAATACAATCAGTACCCATAGTATAGCTGACAACCTTTCCCGTTGGGCTACCCCGGAAAGTACCTTCGAAGATATGATCCTGGCAGCAGGATTATTTCTGTGGCTGGAACGCTACAGTTCCGGCCAGGGCAACAATGCATGGCGTATGGCCAATATAGAAAAGTTGCTGGTAAATCAGAATGAAATATCTGTGTTTCATTTTCCCCTGGGAGATCATGGCGTGCATTTACGTAAAGGTGATCAATCGTGGGATTTTTCCAGGATATCTGTAGACGAACATAAAATATCGTTTCTTTGCAACAAAAAGGCTTTTTCTTTTGTTTTCAGTTATTCAGAACGAAATTCAATGTTTCTGGTCAACGGAGTTCATTACCAGGTTGTACTTCCCCAAGCAGTGGTAACACGAAGGCTTTCCACCGGTACCAATGGCAACAAACTGCCCGATCTTAAAGCGACACTTTTTGGCAGGGTTTTACGCGTAAATGTTGCCGCAAAACAGAAGGTAAAATCCGGCGATCCTTTATTGGTTGTAGAATCCATGAAAATGGAAAATACTATCCTTGCCCCTGAAGATAATGTAGTTTCATCCATCAATGTAAAGGTTGGTGACCAGGTAAGCGATGGACAGGTATTGATAAGTTTTGAAGATTAAGATATAACAATAGTTTCAATTAAAAGCAAAGTATGAATCAAAGTCCCTATTTCTCACAATTGCATGAGGAATTCCGTTTAAAAGTCAGGCACTTCGCAGAAGAACGTGTTCGTCCGGTAGCAGCAGAACTCGATCAAAAGGAAGAGTTTTCAGTGGAGCTAACCCAAGCTATGGGGCAACTTGGCCTTTTTGGGGTTAATGTTCCTGTAGAATATGGTGGTCATGGAAAAGATTACAGATCGCTGGTGCTTGCAGTGGAAGAGATTGCACGGGTAGATGGCAGCCAGGCTGCTACACTGGCAGCTCATAATTCGCTCGGCATAGGGCCAATTTATATGTTTGGTACTGAGGAGCAGAAAAAAAGGCTAATCCCCCGACTCACTTCAGGCAAACATACCTGGGCATTTGCGCTTACAGAACCTAATGCGGGTAGCGATGCTATGGGTACCGAAACCCGTGCAAAGCAGGTTGACGGGCAGTGGGTAATCAACGGGCAGAAAATTTTTATTTCCAATGCTGCATCACCTATGTCATTGGGGGCTACAATACAGGCCATTACAGGAGAAGAAGATGGTAAGAAAAAACTTTCCA
This sequence comes from uncultured Bacteroidales bacterium, assembly GCA_964453995.1. Lineage (GTDB taxonomy): Bacteria > Bacteroidota > Bacteroidia > Bacteroidales > UBA7960 > SKVR01. The sequence continues at coordinate 23,592 of CAYVQC010000009.1, forward strand.
CCATACTGGTTGAAAGCAATACAGAGGGTTATCACCGCGAGCGCATCACCAATAAAATGATGTGGCGATCGGCTGATACAGGCAAACTCAGGTTCGACAATGTGCGTGTACCCGCCGATAATCTGCTTGGGGAATTGGGCAAAGGCGGAAGGCAAATGCTTGAAACGCTTGACAGCGGGCGGCTTACCATTGGGGCCATGGGATTGGGCCTTGCCCGTGGAGCTTTTGAGATGGCACAGAAATATGCCAATGAAAGAAAACAGTTTGGAAAACCCATTAAGCATTTTCAGGCTGTGGCCTTTAAACTTGCCGATATGGCACTGAAAATAGAACTTGCCGCCAATACCTTGTACAATGCAGTTTGGCGCAAAGACAATGGATTGCCCTTTGGTAAAGAGGCTGCCATGGCGAAACTTTACACCTCTGAAATTGCCCGCGAGGTAGCTGATGAAGCCGTACAGATTCATGGCGCCTATGGCCTGGTAAGGGATTATGATATAGAAAGATTCTATCGCGACCAACGTATCCTGCAAATAGGAGAAGGAACCAGCGAAATTTTAAGGCTCGTAATTTCAAGACACATCGATAGCTGAAACACTAACCATTATGGAAGATCGCAAAAAAGACCACATCAATCTTGCGCTAACCAACCGTACAGGTACTGTTGAGAAGGATTACCGGTTTGTATATGAACCACTTCTTTCGGGTCATACCACTCCTGAGATTTCCAGAGTAAAGCTGGCAAACAAATTTATGAAAGTTCCCATCTGGATTTCCAGTATGACCGGTGGGGCAGGAATAGCAAGGCATATCAATACCAACCTGGCCATGGCTGCCAATGAATTTGGCCTTGGCATGGGATTGGGCTCATGCCGTATATTGCTTGACTCGGAAAAACACCTGCCTGACTTCGACATGCGTTCGGTTATTGGTGATGAGCAACCCTTTTGGGCCAACCTGGGGATTGCCCAACTGGAGCAAATGGTAGAAAAAGGAAACCTCAACGAGGTTACTGATATGATCAATCTTTTACGTTGCGACGGTTTGATTATCCATGTAAATCCCCTCCAGGAATGGTTTCAACCCGAAGGCGACAGGCTCAGGCATCTTCCTCTTGAAATCATAAAGGAAGTAGTTAGCTTTCTTGATTTTCCTGTTATTGTCAAAGAAGTAGGGCAGGGCATGGGGCGTGAAAGCCTTAAAGCCATGATGGAGCTCCCCCTGGCAGCAATTGAATTCGCTGCTTTCGGGGGTACCAATTTTGCCAGGGTGGAAATGATGCGAAGACCCACAATAGAGCACGAGCTTTTCGAGCCTTTGGTATTTGTTGGGCAAACTGCAGAAGATATGCTCATAGATGTTAAGCAATTGCTCGCAGATGGAGTGAATAACCAGGCTCAACTGTTAATCATCAGTGGCGGTATAAGAAATTACCTCGATGGCTATTATTTTATCAAATCCAGCCCCTTGCCTGCTGTCTACGGTATGGCATCAGGCTTTTTAAAACATGCCAGGGATGATTATTCATCGTTGAGAAGCTGGGCTAAATCGCACATTGACGGGTTGCTTATGGCACATGCTTTCCTGAGGCTCAACAACACAAATCAAGGCTGACCGTTCCAAGCCAACCGCGATATCACTTTTTGTGAATTGTATTCTTGAAAGACCAACCCGATCTTAACCCTCATTAGATTGTAACTATGCAAAATCAACCACCTGTAAAAGGATTCTCGAAACTAAGCCGTGATGAAAAAATCCATTGGCTCTCCGCAAGTTTGCAAGATGATCAGGTGGCTGTGTTTTTGCAACAATTCCGCCTTAAAGATGAAAATCTTCAGGGAAAATTCGAAAGCTTTTCTGAAAATACACTCACCAATTATCATCTTCCCTGGGGCATGGTTCCCAATGTAATGGTGGATGATGTTCTGTATCATGTTCCTGTAGTTATTGAAGAAAGTTCGGTGGTGGCCGCTGCATCTAAAGCTGCTTCCTTCTGGTCGAAGCTTGGTGGTTTCAAAACGGCTTTGGTGTCGGCCATAAAGAAGGGGCAGTTGCATTTTCTCTATCGGGGAAATGCCCAGAAACTATATGCCCGGTGGGATGATGTTTCGGCAGACCTGAAGACTTCCGTAAACCACCTTACCCAAAATATGGAGGCGCGGGGTGGTGGTATCCTTTCCCTGAAACTTAAACAGGTAAGCGGATTGGCCGATTATTATTTCCAGATAGATATGGAAGCTGATACCGGCGACAGTATGGGTGCCAATTTTATCAATTCTGTATTGGAGGAGATGGGGCGGGTTCTGCCTTCCTTGATCACGAAGCATGTGGATGAGGGCGAAACAGATATTATTATGGCTATCCTGTCCAATCACACTCCGGGTAGCCTGGTACGAATTTCTGCACAGGCTGCTGTTGACCAGTTGAAATGGAGCAAAGAAATGCCCCCCGAAAAGTTTGCTTCGCGTATGCAATGGGCAGCCGATATTGCCTGGTTTGACCCATCAAGGGCAGTAACCCATAACAAGGGAATCTACAATGGTGTGGATGCAGTAGTATTGGCAACCGGCAATGATTTTCGTGCTGTAGAAGCCGCAGGACATGCCCATGCAACCCGGGATGGGCAATACCGGTCGCTGAGCCGGATAACACTTAGCCAGAATGTATTTAATATTGAACTGGAAATACCACTCGCCCTGGGAACAGTTGGTGGGCTTACAAAGCTCCATCCGCTGGCGGCCAAAACTCTTGAGATACTTGGCAACCCTAATGCAAAAACACTTATGTCAATTGCTGCTGCTGTAGGACTGGCCAATAATTTCGCAGCAATGGCCTCCCTGGTAACTACAGGAATTCAAAAAGGGCACATGAAGATGCATTTGCAGAACATATTACATTCACTTAATGTTGATCCCAGGCTGCATCAAAAGGCAGAACAGCACTTCCGGGATAAAACTGTGAGTGTAGCCGCAGTTAGAGAGTTTTTTAAGAAAACCTAATCAGCAAACCCCAATGGATCGTTTTTTTTCTTTTGCCAAGATACTTTTAATGGGTGAATATGCAGTATTGCACGGCGCTGATGCACTATGCCTGCCTTTGAAAACCGGGCAACAGCTATTTGTTGAAAATGCAGATGACGGTGCAATACGGTGGGAATGGACTTACGGAAAAGAAAGTATTACATCTGTTGTGCTTGACAGGAAGTCTCTCGAGGTTCTTGATAGCACGCATGGCAGCGCAGACTGGCCCGTAGCACTGATCAAGCAGATCCGGCTTCAAAATCCTTCCTTTCTGAAAGATAAAGGCAGAAGCCTGCAGTTTGTGAATTATTTTCCCCCCAGCTGGGGTCTTGGAAGCAGTTCTGCCACAATCTCCTCATTGTGCAGAATGGCGGGAGTAAATCCATTTACTGTTAATAAGGAGCTCACCGGTGGTTCCGGGGCCGATATTGCCTGCACTACGGCCAAAGACTGGTTTTTGTATCGCAATATTCTTCCACGGCCGGCTACCTGGCAGTTGCCCATGGGGTATACTTTCCCTGACCATACGTATTTTGTGTATTCAGGTAAAAAGCAACCCACCAGGGATCATCTGGAAACAATTGGTCAAAACCAGCCAAAGCACTATGTTTCCTGGATGGAAGCCAACAAATACGTTTATAAGTTTATTGCCTGCGACACCATTCCAGAGATGATGAAGGTAGTGCACGACCATGAACTGCTCATCCAGGATGGAATTGGGGTCACGGCCATTGGTACGCAATTTCCTGATTTCCCCGGCAAGGTAAAATCGTTGGGTGCCTGGGGAGGAGACTTTTTTATGGCAATAACCCAGCAGAGCAAAGATTTTGTATTCGAATATTTCAACTCCAAGGGGTTTGCACAGGTTTTCCCGTGGGATCAGTTTGTTACATCACCTTCGTTCTGAGCAAAAAAAAATCATTATGGTAGCCCACTAAATAAAAATTATTTTAATGAGTGCAAAAGGAAAGATCAGTTACAGCAGTCCTTCAAATATTGCTATCATCAAATACTGGGGAAAGCAACCCGGGAATCAGATTCCGATGAATCCCTCTGTTAGCATGACTTTGGATAAATGCAGAAGTTTTACTACCATTGAATATGAGGTAAAAGAATTGTGCGAGCCTTCGCTGGAAGTTTATTTCGCGGGAAGCAGGGCAACGGATATTGAAGCAAAATTGCAGAAATGGTTTGACAAGATCGCCGGTATTTTTCCCTGGCTCTCTTGTGCAAGGTTGCGTATTGAAACCAGGAATAATTTTCCACACTCTGCCGGCATTGCCTCTTCTGCCAGCGGAATGAGTGCACTGGCCATGTGCCTGTCGGGGATAGATGAGCACATTGGGCATGAGGGAAAACATACCAAGGAATTTCACAGCAATATTGCAAGGCTGGGTTCGGGGAGTGCCTCCCGTTCTGTTACCGGGCCGTGGGTATTATGGGGAGAGTCAAAATTTTTTCCTGGTTCAGCCAATGATCATGTAATAAACATACCCGATATTCATGCCGACTTCGTATATTTGCATGATACTATTATTGTGGTAGATAAGCAACCCAAAAGCATCAGCAGCCGCCAGGGACATTCCCTTATGGATGCACATCCATACCGCAGCGGACGCATCAAACAGACAGAAGACAATCTTTCGCGGTTGACACAGGCATTAAAAACAGGAGACTGGAATACTTTTTCCCTGATCACAGAAAATGAAGCTCTCAGCCTTCACGCACTAATGCTGGCTTCTGAAGGAGGTATGATGCTTTGGAGAGGTGATACCATTGAGTGGATGCATTTCCTGAGGCAGCAGAGGCAAAAGACGGGTATCCCGCTTACTTTTACCCTCGACGCCGGAGCCAATATCCACCTGCTGTATCCTCCCTGGGTTCACAAAGAAATAGTTCAAATTCTGGCAGCTGCACCCGTAGGATCCATTGAGTTTATTCATGATCATACCGGCACAGGTCCTGAAAAGTTGAATGATGATTATGAGCAAAATTGAAAAAACACAGTTCCCGGCCAAAATACTTCTTTTCGGAGAATATGGGATCATTCTGGGTGGGTTGGCCCTTACCATTCCATTGAAAAAATTTTCGGGCCGACTTCAGTTTCCTCCCAAGGGTAGTTCACTTCCCCCTTCTGCTGCAGAAAGCAACCAGGTGATGACCGATTACCTGGCATGGCTCTACAAACCAGAGATAAGAGATAGGCTTCGTATTCCTTTGGATATGTTACAAATGAGCAGAGACCTGGCAAAAGGGCTGTTTTTCAACAGCAATATTCCCCAGGGATATGGAGCCGGAAGCAGCGGTGCTTTAGTGGCAGCTTTGTTTATGAAGTATTCAGGATTATCCATCCGGCGTTCGTCAAAACCTGAACCCGCTTTTGTTGATACCCTCATGAAGCAGTTCTCCCTGATGGAATCATGGTTTCATGGAAACTCATCCGGCCTGGATCCTCTGGGCAGCCTGTTGGCCAGGCCCCTGTTGTCTGATTCACAAAAGAATCTCTCTTTTCCCGATCATCCTGTTATTCATCCCTCTTTCGAGGTTACTTTTTTCATTGTGGATACAGGTATCAGGCGCAATACAAGGCCCCTGGTTGACTGGTTTGGCCAACAGGTAAAAGAAGGTAATCTTAACGCAGAACTTATGATGGCCCTGAGCAACCAGGTTGTTGAAGCTATCACCAACAGGAATCATATGTTTTTTGACCATTTTCTGGCGCAGCTTTCCCTGTTTCAGCTTGAAAATATGAAACCCATGGTGCCTGACCCATTGAGGGATATCTGGATGAAAGGGGTCGAAACGGGCGAGTGGACCCTCAAGCTTTGCGGTGCCGGTGGTGGTGGCTATATGCTGGGTTTTACACGTAATTATACAGAAACAAAAATAGCCTTCCGAAAAGCAGGCTTTAAGACTTTCCTTCCATCATAATCCCCACGGGCCCGGTTTTTTGCTCTTTTGAGTGGTCTTCCGTCTTGACCTGATCCTGCAATACCTCTCTTTTTTTGCCCCGGAGCAATAATCAAATCACCTGCAGAGCAATTATTTCCATCAAAACATTTATCTTAAACAAAATAATTGCTAAATTCATAGTCATTATTTCCATTCTCGGCGCAAGGACATTTTTTCCTTCACTGCGGGAAAGGGGAAAAAACCAAAACCATTCGTAAAATAAATCCATGCAACGATGAAAGAGTTCCTAGAAAATGATGAATTTCAGAAACTATTGCAAGCAGCAGATGCTATTGCCGCCAGTAAAAAAAAGTTTTCTGATATTGAAGATGCCAGGGGCAATCAATATGTAGACCTGGTACAGGAAGGGGGAGGAGTACTGGGTATCGCCCTTGTGGGTTACACCGCTATCCTGGAGCGTGCGGGAATAAGGTTTTTCAGTCTTGCCGGTACTTCGGCAGGAGCCATCAATACAATGATGATAGCCGCTCTGGGTCCCATAGAACAACCCAAATCAGAAAAGATTCTTGATATTCTTAGCAGAAAGAACCTCTTTGACCTTGTAGATGGCAATTATCCTGTGCGAAAATTAGTACGTAAAAGTATTAAGGAAGAGGGAGGAATTGGATGGCTCATTCTTCTCAACATCAGAAGGCTATACCGCGCTCTCACCCAAAAACTGGGGCTGAATCCCGGAACCGATTTTGAAAAATGGATTACTTCAGAATTAAGGAAAGAGGGTATCAAAACCATGCGTGATGTAAACAGCCTTCGGCAAAAGCTGCCAGAAGGGCTGAGACATACCGGGGGTGGGAGTGTAGATGACCTGAAGCCTCAGTTGGCTATCATTGCTGCCGATATAACAACCCACAGTAAGATTGAGTTTCCCCGAATGTCTGAATTGTTTTATGCTGAGCCCGATTCTGTGCCCCCGGCCGCATTGGTAAGAACATCAATGTCTATCCCTGTCTTTTTCGAACCCGTTACCATAAATAATATTCCCAATGCCGGAGTTTCAAATGATAAGAAGTGGGAAGAACACTGTAAATACTATGGTCCGGTGCCACCCTCGGTAAGATTTGTTGATGGAGGATTATTGTCAAACTTTCCCATAAATGTATTTCACCGAAGGGATGGTGGCGTGCCCCGGAAGCCAACCTTTGGAGTGAGGCTTAGTACTTACCGCGAAACCTACTCCGATGTAAAAGGGCTGAAAGTGATGCTGGGAGCTATGATCAGTTCCATGAGGCAGATTTACGATTATGATTTCCTGAAGAGGAATCCTGATTTTTCTCAACTCATCTGCCATGTAAATGCTGATAAGGATTTCAATTGGCTGGATTTTGAGATCGGTAAGGCGGAGCAGGTAAAAATGTTTGTGCATGGAGCCCGCGAAGCGGTAAAGTTCCTTGAAGCTTTCGATTGGGATAAATACAAAGAAACCCGCAAGTCACTGGCGGATGTAGTTAAATAACTCCTGCTTTCCTGGCCCGGAAGTAGTTTCTGCCACAATCTGCTTATTGCTCTTCCTGGTATTGGATCAAAACATCCAGGCCAACATATTCGAGCGTTTTCTCATGAGTGGCTTCCAGCTTTAGCCTGGGGGCCACTCCTGCTTTCAGGGCTTCAACCCACCTGCTGGCACACAGGCACCAATAGTCTCCCGGCTTGAGCCCGGGAAAGTTATAGGCCGGCATAGGAGTGATCAAATCGTTGCCCATAGCGCGGGAAAAATCAAGAAACTCTTTCGTTACCCTGGCACACACAGTATGCGTACCATGGTCTGAAGGACCTGTCTGACAATCGCCCTTGCGGTAATACCCTGTCAGCGGTTGAAGACTGCAGGTTTGCAAAGGGCCACCTAAAACATTTTTTGCCATAACTTTGAATTTGTATTGAAGGGGTTTTAAACATGTAATTCTTTAATCGGAAGAGGCATTCCCGGCAACCTCAAAGCATGTCAGTTTTTACGAAAATACCATCCAAGCCATATCAGAAGAGGTTGCACCAAAACAAGCCTTACCCATCCTAAAACAGGTGAAACACATAAACTGTTTTCAATGCAGGAGCCCTGTGCAACAAAATATACATGTGCAGGAATAAAAAAGACCATTAACCCTGCAATACCAATACCGGCAAAAAACCGGGTGGCCGGAATCAGCAATGCCACACCAAGAAGAATTTCAGCTGCCCCGGTAAGGAAGTTAACCAAACCAGGAAAAGGGATGTAATCGGGGATCAGGGGATAGTAAAAAGAGGGTGAAAGGAAATGATTGATCCCTGCGACAATGAAAAATAATGCAAATACAATACGGCAGGCTTTCTTCATATTTTCAGCATGCTTCAGTTTCTGGAATCAGTGTTTTTTCGGTTGCGGTGCAAATCCTGATTTCGCTAATCAGGGGTTAGTGGAAATGGCCTGCTGCAGTAAAAACGGTACAGCATCCAAACCACCCAAAGTCGGTCAGGCAAAGCTTGATTTTTGCCTGTTGTAAAGGAAAATTCCGGGTCATTGATGATCCGTAAACACACTTTGTTTAATAAGTAATGGGGCGATTTGTTTATGCTTTCACCGAGTTTATGATTGTTTATGATCGCACAGCTGCAGAAGCATAAGGCTGGTTCCTGCATTGATGCAAGGTAAAAATTAGTAATTTCGTAGCCTGAATCGTAACAGGAATCCAATGGAAAAGAAAAGAATAGTAGTGCTCACCGGAGCAGGTGTAAGTGCAGAAAGTGGTATAAGCACTTTTCGGGATAGTGGGGGCTTGTGGGAGAAATATGATATCAGCGAAGTAGCTACTCCCGAAGCCTGGGCCCGCAACCAGGACCTGGTAATGGAGTTTTACAATCAGCGCAGAAAGCAGCTTTTTGAGGTGGAACCTAATGCTGCACATTATGCGTTGGTAAAGCTGGAAGAAAAATACGATGTACAAATCATCACCCAGAACGTTGATGATCTTCATGAGCGGGCCGGTTCAAAGAATGTGATGCATCTGCATGGTGAACTGAAAAAAGTTCGTTCATCGGTGGATGAAAACCTTGTGTATGAGCTGGAAGGCTGGGAACTAAAGAAAGGAGATACCTGCGAAAAAGGCTCACAGCTCAGGCCTCACATTGTATGGTTTGGCGAGCCGGTACCGATGATACCGCATGCTGCAGAGTTATGCTCCACCGCAGATATCCTTATTATTATAGGAACCTCGCTCAATGTATACCCTGCTGCCGGCCTGGTAAATTATACCCAACCCGGGTGCCCTGTTTATCTTATTGATCCTGCCGATGTAAGCGTATCGCACATTCCCGGGGTAAAAGTGATCCGTGAAAAGGCAGGTACCGGGACCGTACAACTGGTTAATGAACTTACAGAGCGGTCCTGATGATGCAGAAACTTACCATGGACGAGCTGGGAAGGATCAGCCCGGATGAATATAAGAAGCAAAAAAAATTTCCTGTTGTAATCGTACTTGATAACATCAGGAGTATGATGAATGTGGGCTCCGTATTTCGTACAGCAGATGCTTTCCGGATTGAAAAGATAATGTTGTGTGGCATTACAGCATGCCCCCCCAACAAAGAAATTCACAAAACCGCCCTGGGAGCTACAGAATCTGTTGACTGGGAATACTTTGAAAATACGGCTTTGGCACTGCAGAAACTGAGAGCAGCAAAATATCACATCCTGGCTTTGGAACAAACCACTACCAGTCAGCCGTTGCATTTGTTTCAGCCTGATGCTGCTTCCCGTTACGCACTGGTTTTTGGCAACGAAGTAAAAGGTGTACATGAAAGTGCCCTTGAGCTTTGCCATAAAACCCTGGAAATACCGCAGTTTGGCACAAAACACTCTTTCAATATCTCTGTTACGGCTGGAATTGTATTGTGGGACTTTTTTACCAAAACCCAACAGTTTAAAAAACTCTGACCCGGTTATAGCGTAAAACTTTTGCAAATGCGTATTGATATTTTAACCATCTTTCCCGAAATGTTTCAAGGCCCCTTTGATCATTCTATCATGAAAAGGGCAAAGGAAAAGAGACGTGTGGAAATTCATCTTCATAACATCCGCGACCATAGTACCGATAAACACCGGCGTGTTGATGATTACCCTTTTGGCGGGGGTGCCGGGATGGTAATGATGATTGAACCTGTTCTGAACTGTATTACCATGCTTAAAAACCAAAGGGAATATGATGAAGTTATATTTTTAACCCCCGATGGGGAATTGTTTCAGCAACCCATGGCCAATAAGCTTTCAACCATGAAAAACCTGATTCTTTTGTGCGGCCACTACAAGGGTATTGATGAACGGTTGCGCGAGCATGTAATTACCCGTGAAATCAGCATTGGTGATTATGTTCTGTCAGGGGGTGAACTGGCGGCCGCTGTGCTTACTGATAGCATTGTAAGGCTCTTGCCGGGAGTACTGGGCGATGAAACATCAGCCCTGTCCGATTCTTTTCAGGATGGATTGCTTTCCCCGCCGGTTTATACCCGTCCGGCCGACTACAAAGGATGGAAAGTGCCTGATATATTACTATCAGGGCACGACCGCAAGATTGCCGAGTGGCGCCATGAGCAGGCACTGGAGCGTACTGCAAGAAGAAGACCCGGCCTGCTGGGAATATCATCGGACGGGTCATCAGATTAAAACAAATTGTACGTGAGGGGGAATAAATGTATTTACATTTTAAACCCTATGCTGAGCTTGATTACCCTGTTGTGAATCTCTTTCTCGTCCACATTGATGGGTGTTAAACCATAATCATAACCCACACTGATTCTCAGTCCTCCGGGAATATTCATTCCCGCTCCCACAACCACTGCCATGTCGGGCCTGGTGTAGTTTTCCTTGTTAAAATCATTGTCTGTGTCTTTGATGTTTCCATCGAGAAAGTAGGAGAGCTGGGGTCCTGCAAACAGGTGTATAAGAGGCAATGGGCTAAACTTTGCAACCAGGGGAACATCTATATAATTAAAAACAAAATCCCTTGGTGTATCGCCTGCTAAATTGGTATACCCCTTCTGAGAATAGTATACCCCACCTTCTACGGCAACAATTCCCAAAACAGATAACCCCAGAAATCCACCAACGTGAAATCCGGTTCGCGCCTCACTTTCAGGAGCATCTGCGCCCCCAATATTGGCCAGATTTAATCCGCCTTTTACCCCATAGCTTAAAAACTGAGCATGTGCAGGCTGGAAAATTGCAACGATTAGAATAAGGGCAGCAATGGCTGTGAATCGAAATAATGCCTTCATAGTTTGTGGATTTTTAGTGCATAAGAAAATGAAACTCAAAGCTACCCAAAATATTAAATTTGACAAAATACAGACCCTGTTCTAAATACACTTGTTAATAAAAAACAGCACATCAATCCCGTTGATTGCAACTTTATTACATCCCCTTTTTAACTTACATTTGCAGGCTGATTATAAGATGCTGCAAAGTGCATCTTTGAGCAGGAAATAAAATTCAATGAATCTTTTTTTATTTGAATTAATTCCCTAACTTTGCACTCCCTTTTTCGCAAGAAAATATCATAATCTATTCATATTGAAAGTCTCCGGTACGGGGCAATGCCATAAACGAATAAAATACTGTGTTATGAACAAGATGGAAATAATGAATTTTGTGCAGGATGTATTGACTGAAAAAAAAGAAGCACCTGCATTCAAAGCCGGCGATACCATTACTGTACATTATAAGATCAGAGAAGGTAACAAGGAGCGTATCCAGCCCTTCCAGGGAGTGGTAATTCAGAGAAGGGGCACTGGTGCCACCGAAACTTTTACTGTAAGAAAAATTTCCGGTAATATTGGGGTAGAAAGGATTTTCCCCATTCAGTCCCCCTTTATCGAGAAAATAGAACTTAACCGCCGCGGTGCTGTGCGCAGAGCCAGAATTTTCTACCTGAGAGCACTCCGTGGTAAAAAAGCCAGGATCAAAGAAAAGAGAATGTAAGCCTTGCCTGCTGTTCAAAAAAACAAAAAGCCGTTGGATTTGCCAGTGGCTTTTTTTTTAATAATTTCGTATGTATTGGCAAAATAAAAAGGGCTGATATCTTTTTTTGCAAATCCCCGATGAAAAGAGTGAGAGCAAAAGAACACCGAAAAATAACCCTTAAATCGAAACCTAGCTATGAAGAAGTTAATTGAATGTGTACCCAATTTCAGCGAAGGCAATGATATGAACATAATCCGCCAGATTACCGGCGAGATTGAAGCAGTAGATGGCGTGAAATTGTTGGATGTAGATCCCGGAAAAGCCACCAACCGTACTGTAGTGACAATGGTGGGTACTCCGGACGAAGTCATTGAAGCGGCCTTTCGCGCTGTAAAAAAGGCATCGCAGCTTATAGATATGAGCAAGCACAAGGGAGAACATCCGCGCATGGGTGCTACCGATGTATGTCCGCTGGTACCTGTTGCCGATATATCTATGGAAGAAACGGTAGAATATGCCCGGAAACTGGCAGAACGCATTGGTAAGGAACTTGAAATACCTGTGTACTGCTACGAAAATGCTGCCTTTGAAGAAAAGAGACGCAATCTTGCCAACTGCCGAAGCGGAGAATATGAGGGATTGCCCGATAAACTGCAGAAAGAAGAATGGAAGCCCGATTTTGGTCCCGCAAAATTCAATCCCCGCAGTGGGGCCACTGCCGTTGGAGCCCGTGATTTTCTTGTAGCATACAATATTAACCTCAATACCACCTCTACCCGCCGTGCCAATGCCATTGCTTTTGATGTGCGCGAAAAAGGCAGGGTGAAAAGAGAAGGCAATCCCATTACCGGCAAAGTTGTAACCAATGAAAAAGGAGATAAGGTATGGATTCCCGGAACCCTTAAAGCCGTAAAAGCTATCGGTTGGTTTATTGAAGAGTATGGCATTGCCCAAATCTCCATGAACCTTACCAATATTTCTGTTACCCCGGTTCATGTTGCCTTCGATGAGGTAATGACAAAAGCCGCCGAGCGCGGGATACGGGTTACCGGTTCGGAACTCGTGGGCCTGGTGCCCTTAAAGGCCATGTTGGATGCCGGAAAATACTTCCTGCGCAAACAACAGCGCAGCGTTGGGGTTTCTGAAGCTGAACTTATCAAAATAGCCGTTAAATCATTGGGTCTCGACGACCTTAAACCCTTCAACCCCAAGGAAAAGATCATTGAGTATATGATTGCAGAGGAAGAAGGCAAAAAGCTGGTGGATTTTAATTTACAGGAATTTGCCGATGAAACCGCCAGTGAGTCACCCGCTCCCGGTGGAGGATCGATTTCCGCCTATGTGGGATCCCTGGGCATCTCCCTGGCCACCATGGTGGCCAATCTGTCATCGCACAAAAGAGGTTGGGATGACCAGTGGGAATTCTTTGGCAATTGGGCAGAAAAAGGACAGGCCATCAAGGATGAACTTCTTTGGCTGGTTGATGAGGATACCCGCTCTTTCAATCGTATTATGGATGCATTTGGTATGTCGAAATCCAACGAACAGGAAAAGAAAGCCCGACACAAAGCCATACAGGATGCTACCCGCTATGCTATTGAGGTGCCATTCAGAGTAATGAAGAAGGCTTATGAAAGCATGGATATCATCAAAGAAATGGTGGAGCGAGGCAATCCTAATTCGGTTACCGATGCGGGAGTAGGCGCCCTGTGTGCCCGCACTGCAGTTATGGGAGCTTATATGAACGTAAAGATCAATACTGCCGATTTGGAAGACAAAGCATTTGTAGAGGACATCCTTAAGCAGGGCAGGGAAATTCAGGAAGCCGCCATAGCTAAAGAAAAAGAGATCCTTAAACTGGTAGAAGAAAAGATTGGATAATGCATAATTGATAGCTCCCCCGGTTGATGAGGGTCGTCATACGCAATGATGAATGGCCTGCAATTGAGCGGGGGAAAGCAAATTGAATCATAAAATTTCCGGAAAAATGTTAGATGATATTGTGTCGCCGGCTTTACTGGTAGATGAAGATAAATGCCGCCGTAACATACGCAACATGGCGTCAAAGGCTGATTCCCCTGCAGTAAATTTCAGGCCCCATTTTAAAACCCACCAATCCCTTACAATAGGTCGATGGTTCCGGGAAGCCGGAGTCAGCAGCATTGCAGTCTCTTCATTTTCCATGGCCGAATATTTTGCCCGCGATCATTGGCAGGATATCATGGTAGCATTCCCGGTAAATATCCGCGAGGTAGAATCTATGAACCGGCTTTCTGCGCAATGTAATCTTTCTGTCTTGATCGCCGATAATGATACCGTTGAACCTCTTGGAGAAAAGGTGCTCCACGATACCGGCTTCTATATTAAGATTGATGTGGGAAATCATCGCAGTGGCTTTTTACCGGAGCAGACTGACGCAATTGAATTCTTGCTTAAAGCTGCTGAAAGATTTCCACGGCTGAAGTTCCGTGGGTTTGTTGCCCATGCAGGGCAAACCTACCACACCGAATCGCTCAATGAAGTCCAGAAGGTTTACTCCAAAGGCTGCAGACAACTTTCAGGCCTTACCCGGCATTTTCGCGATTTTTATCCGGGCATAATTTCCTCCTGGGGCGATACACCTTCCTGCAGCCTGATAAATGATTTTGAAGGAATTGATGAGATCAGGCCTGGTAATTTTGTGTTTTATGACTTAATGCAATTTCACCTGGCCTCCTGCGACTGGGAAGACATAGCCCTTGCGGTGGCCGCACCTGTTGTGGCCCGCCGCAGCGATCGTAAAGAGGTAATCCTTTATGCAGGGGCCGTGCATTTGTCTAAAGACACTCTTTTAATCCCGGATGTAGGACATGTGTACGGTGAGGTAGTAAAACTAACTGCCAGGGGATGGGAAAGATTTCCCCAGCCTGTTTATATAAACCGGCTGTCGCAGGAGCATGGCATTTTTTATTGCCCCGACGAGCATATTGACGAATTTGCTCCTGGATCATTGGCCGGAATTATTCCCGTCCATTCCTGCCTTACCGCAGATTTGCTAAAAGACAAATACTACAACCTGAAAACCCATCGTTTTTTTGAGCAGGAATGACCCGGGTGTTTCCAGCGTGAAGCGCCTCGCAATGCATATTCCCCTGAAGTCATTCTGAAATTTGCAAAAAAACAACGGAAAGACTTTTGGGAATCCAAAACTATTTTCTATCTTTGCAATCCCAAAATCCGGGCTGCCAGGGCAGATAAGTTTATCAAAGAAAATCAGGCTGTTAAATTCATTTTGCAGCAAAGGCTATAACGCTGAAAGTACTCACAGCAAAATATATTAAGCAATGAAAAGGACATTTCAACCATCGAGAAGACGCAGAAAAAACAAGCATGGTTTCAGAAAAAGAATGGAATCTGCCAACGGACGCAAAGTTTTGGCAGCCAGGAGAGCAAAAGGCAGAAAGAAACTTACTGTGTCTGACGAAAAGACTCATAAGTAAAGATTTGGTTAATCATTAATTTTGGTTATTAGGTTGTGTCAGTAAAAATTGATGCAACCTTTTTGGTTTATACCTGCCTGTGATTTATGCCTACATCGTTCTCCAGTATTTTATACCCGCGAATTTTAAGCAGGATTAACGATAAGACCAACTCCCGGGGCCCCATGCAGGTGATTTGATAGTGAATGATTTTTCTTACTTTTGCCTAGTATTATGCAACCAATGTAATTTCGGTAGTTTTACGATCAGTTCACGGGAAATATAAAGTGAAATGAAAGAAACCGAAAACGTAACAAAAATTTTAAAACCACTAACAGCCCTGATAGTAAAAACCATGCACAACCTCACCGGTTTCTTTTAAAGTATCATCTGTTAAATTTCTTTCCTTATGACTCTTATAAAAATCATAGCTATATTTGTTCTGGCTTACCTGATATTCCGGTTTGTCACACTGTACATTCTTCCATGGGCTCTTCGCTGGTTCATCAACAAACAAAAGGAAAAGTTCTACCAGCAAAACCCTCATTTCAGAAAGGATAAAGAGCCGTCAGCAAAAAAGGGTGACATCAGATTCAGTGGCAAGGTGCATGGTACTAATGGTAAGTCTTCAGGACAAATCGGTGAATATGTGGATTATGAAGAGATCAAAGAGGACAAAAAGAAAGACAGGGAGAAAGAATCCTGATCCCTGCAAACAACAGGAGCGTACTTGAAAAATCTAACCAGTTAAAATAAATAGGAAAAATGCAAAAATCTGATTGGAACAAAGTTTTGCCCTATGTGGGTGCCATTGTTATTTTTTTGATTTTAAGCCTTGGCTATGTTTATCCTGTTTTGCAGGGAAAAAGATTATTGCAATCAGACATTGTTAAGTTTGAAGGAATGGCCCGGGAGATCAAGGAATACAGAGAAGAAACCGGTAAAGAAGCCCTGTGGACCAATTCTATGTTTGGAGGCATGCCGGCTTTTCAGATCTCTGTAAAATACAGCAACAACATTTCCAACTTTTTCCATAAAGTTTTTTCCCTTGGGTTGCCTCGTCCTGCAGATATGATTTTCCTTTATTTCGCAGGATTTTTTGTTTTTCTGCTGGTAATGAAGGTCAATGTATGGATAGCATTCCTTGGGGCGTTGGCTTTTGCTTTCTCCTCCTATCATTTCATCATCATTGAAGCCGGACATAATTCCAAGGCTCTTGCCATTGCCTATATGGCACCTGTGCTGGCCTCTATTGTGCATACCTTCAGAGGACATTACTATTCCGGTGCCATATTATTTGCCCTCTTTCTTGCTTTGCAATTGTTTTCCAACCACCTCCAGATTACTTACTATCTTTTGATAATCGTTATCTTTTACGGCATAGCAAAATTTATACACCTGCTGGCGGAACGCAAACATTTGGTTTTTCTTAAGGCCACCGGAGTACTGGTGGTGGCAGCCATCATTGCTGTGGGTGTTAATATAGGCAACTTCTGGAGTACCTATGTGTATACTTCTGAAACTATGCGTGGTGGTACCGAGCTTACCACAGGCGAGGAGGCCAATACTTCAGGATTAAGTACTGAATATATCACCAACTGGAGTTACGGAATTTCAGAAACCTTTTCTTTGCTGATCCCCAATGTAAAGGGAGGCGCAACGGGTATGCTCAGCGAAAATGACCGTGCCATGGGGGCTGTTGAACCTGCCGTTCGCAGAAATATTGGGCAGGCCAATCAATACTGGGGAAACCAACCTTTTACCTCCGGGCCGGTATATGTGGGAGCCGGAATATTGTTCCTTTTCATTTTATCCCTCTTTTTTGTGAAAGGACCATTGAAGTGGGGCTTACTGATTGCTGCAATTCTTGCTGTTTTATTGTCGTGGGGAAAGAATTTCATGCCCCTTACCGAGTACTTCATCAATCATGTGCCAGGATATAATAAATTCAGGGCTGTTTCAATGACCCTGGTAATTGCAGAAATGGTGATTCCTGCCATTGCTTTTATCGGATTACATAAGCTCTTTACAGGAAAGGTAAAAATCACTTATCCTGCCTTTTTTACGGCACTGGGGCTCACAGCCGGCCTTGCCTTGTTGTTTTACCTGGCTCCCAGGACATTCTTCTCCTTCTTCAGCGATGAGGAAAGAGCGATGTTTACCGATTGGATGGCCCAGGAGCAGCAACAACAGGCTTTCATCTTCCAGATCCGTGAAAATCTTGAAAATGCCAGGGTAGCCATTTTCAGGGCCGATGCTCTTCGCAGTGTATTTTTTGCCATGGCCACCGCTGCAGCAGTGCTGCTTATGGCCCTGGGAAAGATTAAAAAACCATTGTTTGTAGTTGTTTTGGCCTTGTTGATTGTATTGGATATGTGGACAGTAAACCGTCGCTATTTCGATGATACCAACTTTGTTCCCCGGCGCCAGGTAGAGAATCCTTACCAACCAACACAGGCAAACCAGCAAATCCTCAGAGATACTGATCCGCATTTCAGGGTATATAATGTTACGGTAAACAGCTTCAATGATGCCTCTACAAGTTGGTTTCACAAATCAATAGGAGGTTATCATGGCGCCAAACTGCAACGCTACCAGGAGCTTATTGATAATCATATTACCCAGGGCAATATGGAAGTACTCAATATGCTCAATACAAAATACCTCATCGCACCCGGGCCCGATCGACAACCAGAAGCAAGTTTGAATGAAGATGCACTGGGCAATGCCTGGTTTGCTCACGAGCTGCAATGGGTCGATAATGCTGATGAAGAGTTGAACGAACTCAATAATATTGACCCTGAGATTACCGCCCTTATTGACACAAGATTTGCCGAAGAGGTTAACACCACCATTTTACCTCCCGAAGAGCAAGATCAAATAGAACTGGTACATTATGAACCCAATGTTCTAAAATATACCGCACAAACTTCCGGGCCAAGACTGGCTATTTTTTCCGAAGTTTATTATCCCCATGGCTGGAAGGTCTATCTGAACGGTGAGGAAACCTCTCATTTCCGGGCAAATTATATCCTCAGGGCTATGGTGTTGCCAGCGGGAAATCATGATATAGAGTTTCGTTTTGAGCCCAGGTCATTCTATACCGGGGAAACAATTGCCCTCATTTTCAGTGTTATCCTCGTTCTGGCAATGGTTGGTTACGCCATTCTGCAATGGCGGAAAACGAATTCGAAAGGTGCTTCTTCAGATACCACCGACACATTCTGATCGGGATACCATTGTCCAATACCTTTAATGCATTTTGAAGGAGAGGAGTTTTTTTATGGACAAGCAACGTAAGATCTGTATCGTATAAACCAGGGGTATGCCGAACAAGGAAAAAGTACTCATTATCAGTTATTACTGGCCCCCCAGTGGGGGGCCGGGAGTACAGCGCTGGATGAAATTTGTGAAGTATATGCCCCTGTTTGGACTGCAGCCTGTGGTTGTGACTGTTGACCCGTACCAGGCAACCTATCCTGTTACCGATCCGGGGTTGGCACAAGAAGTGGATCCCAGCGTGCAGGTTTACAAAACCCCTACCCGGGAGCCTTATGCCCTGTACAAAAAAATCTTCCGCAAAAAACAAGTTCCTTATTCGGGGTTTACCAATGAAGGCAACGAAGGGATCTCTTCTGCCCTATCAAGATTTATCAGGGGCAATCTCTTTATTCCCGATGCACGAAAAGGGTGGAACCCCTATGCAGTAAGAAAAGCTGCTCAACTTATTGAGCAATGTAATATCAAATTGCTCATTACTACAAGTCCGCCCCATTCTACGCAACTGGCAGGGCTAAAACTAAAATCATTGTTTCCCCACCTTAAGTGGATTGCCGATTTGCGTGATCCCTGGACCGACATCTTTTATTACCAGAAGATGCACCATCTGCCCTTTGCCCGAAAACTTGACCTTGCCCTGGAAAAAAGTGTGCTGAACAAAGCCGATGTGGTAGTTACCGTAAGCGATCATTTGAAATCAATCTTTGAGAAAAAGCAGAATGAGGGCCATCCCAGCCCACTGGTGGTCATTCCCAACGGGTTTGACCCGGATGATTTCCAGGGTTTTAATGTTGAGCCGGAGAAAGGAATTTTTACCATCGGTTATACTGGCACATTATCAGACAGCTACAATCTATCTGCCTTCATAAAGGCTCTTGAAAGATTACTATCAAAGGGGAATTATAATTTGCGTATGAATGTTGCCGGACATATAAGCTCCCAGTGGTCGGATAAGCTCAGCGATGTACTTGTGGGCAGACTGGTAAACCAGGGGCATGTAAATCACAGGCAGGCCATCGGTACCATGCTGCAATCCGACCTGTTGCTGCTGGTCATTCCGCAGATGCAGCAAAATGAGGGGATCATTACGGGGAAGATCTTCGAATACCTGGCCGCCAGGCGACCGGTTTTGGGCATTGGCCCCTTGAAGGGCGATGCAGCAAGTGTTCTCGGCCAAACCAAAAGTGGCCGCATGTTCGACTTTGATGATCACGAGGGGATAGAAAATTTCCTGCTAGATTTTATGGAAGGAAAAAGCCGTTTTGAACCCGATTTCAATATGGTAAATTCTTACTCGAGAAAAGCACTTACTTCAAAGCTTGCTTCCATTGCCTCCGATTTACTTCAGGAATGATGTGGCAGGAGCAGCATTAAGACCCACCGTTAATACCATGCCGGGTTAATGAGCCCCTTTCCTCTTACAATGCTATAGCCTGACAAGGCAAGATAGGAAACGACGAAATTTAATCCTGATACGATGGAGGCAAAAACAAATAATGCCCCGAAAGTCCCCACCCATCTGTTGATGCCGGAAGAATAGCTTTCAATTTTTATATAGTTCCACCAGTGGCCAAAATGACTGCTGATGCCAGTTGCTTCCAGACCCAAAACCACCACGTTAAACAACAGAAAGAATATAATCAGGGAGATCAGCCCCCCGGTAGCGCCCTTTATATCAGGAGGACTGAGTTCCATATGCGATGAAATACAAATGGCCAGGTACAAAAATATCCAGAATCTGTAATCACTGAAATTGGATGTATCGAAAAGACTGGTAAGAGTGGTTTGCGAGGTGATCCAGATAGAGCGCAAAGCAGCAGTATATTCTCCCTGTACTCCCGCCACCAGCGTTTGCCCTTGCTGCTCCATACCCGAAAGGATGGGTTCCCTGTTGGGGACTAAAAAATACAAGGCACCATAAAGTACCATTGCCCCAAAGATAATAGGTCCCATTCCAATAAAAAAGTTTCCGATGCGCTGATAGGTGCTGCCGGGGTTATAGGAATGATTGACATATCCCAAGGTGCCATCTGTTGAATTGGGAGTGTATAGCTTAATTTCGTTGATACGGTGGCGAAAAACAATGCAAAAGAGTGCATGACCAAGTTCATGTACCGGAGTGCCTATCCAACCCGTAACAAAAACATCCATTTTATGCCCTACCGTTTTTACATAGGTAAGCCTGGTGAAGCGGGCAAACAAATAAAGAATCAGCCCGAAAACAAAGAGCAGGCCCAATAGCCAGATCAATTGACTGAAAGTGGTTGCCACCACCAGCCTGAAAAATTCAAGAATACTGTTCAATTCCCCCATTATGATTCTGGTTAGTGTTTTCGGGCACTAAAATAACTGATTTCGGGTAACAAAGCCAATGAGGTAACAAATAAAATTGTGAGAATCAGGGATGGTAGAAACGAAAAAAGGATTACAACCCTAAGTTGCAATCCTTTTTTCAACGTGGGACGTACAAGATTCGAACCTGTGACCTCATGCCTGTCAAGCATGCGCTCTAAACCTACTGAGCTAACGTCCCGGTTAAATAGTTTTCAATACCCATCGAATTCTTCAGGCGGGCTATTGCGCTTTGGAGCTTGCTTTACCTGAAACGGGAATACAAAAGTATGAAAAAATGTATTTCCGAAAGCCAAACTCTACAAAGGAATATTTCCGTGTTTTTTGGCAGGAACTGTTTCCCGCTTATTCTCGGTCATTTCCAGTGCCTGGATAAGTTTCAGGCGTGTCTGACGGGGATAGATAATCTCATCGATATGCCCCGACTCTGCAGCTTTGTAGGGTGAGCAA
The DNA here is from genome assembly GCA_964453995.1 of uncultured Bacteroidales bacterium. GTDB lineage: Bacteria > Bacteroidota > Bacteroidia > Bacteroidales > UBA7960 > SKVR01. The sequence goes on from CAYVQC010000009.1 coordinate 45,050, forward strand.
AACTTGTCGCGGTATTCCTCGGTAGCTTTAACCTTTTCTTCATCGTTGAGTTTGTTGCGGTAAATAATATTTACAGCACCATCGGGGCCCATTACAGCAATTTCGGCTGTAGGATACGCGTAATTCACATCGGCTCCCAGGTGCTTGCTGGCCATCACTACATATGCTCCTCCGTATGATTTGCGAGTGATAACGGTAATTTTGGGCACAGTGGCTTCGGCGTATGCATATAAAAGTTTTGCCCCATGCTTTATGATACCGCCCAGTTCCTGGTCTACCCCCGGCAAAAAGCCAGGCACATCGCAGAAGGTGATGATGGGGATGTTAAAGGCATCGCAGAATCTAACGAACCGGGCCCCCTTAAGTGATGCGGCAATATCCAGAACACCGGCCAGCATTGCTGGTTGGTTGGCTACAATGCCTACGGGCTTGCCATTGAGACGGGCAAAACCCGTGATAATGTTTTGGGCATAGTGCGGCTGTACCTCGAAAAAGTTGTAATCGTCAGCCACGGCGGTGATGATCTCCATCATGTCATAAGGCTTGTTGGGATCAGAGGGTACAAGCTCGCGCAGTTTCATCTCTTCGCGATGGGGAGAATCAGTGCAGGGTTTTACCGGGGGATCTTCCATGTTATTGGAAGGCAAATAGCTTATCAGCTCACGGATCATCATCATGGCCTGTTCATCATCATCGGCAGTGAAATGTGCCACACCACTTTTTGAGTTGTGGGTCATGGCTCCGCCGAGCTCTTCTTTGGTAACATCTTCGTGGGTAACAGTTTTGATCACATCAGGCCCGGTAACAAACATATAACTGGTTTTGCGTGTCATGAAGATGAAATCGGTAATGGCAGGAGAATATACTGCACCGCCGGCACAAGGGCCCAGGATGGCACTGATCTGGGGTACAACACCACTGGCGCGTACATTACGGATGAAGATGTCGCCATACCCGGCAAGACTTTCCACCCCTTCCTGTATGCGGGCACCCCCACTGTCGTTAAGACCGATGATGGGGGCTCCCATCTTAACAGCAAGGTCCATAATCTTGGTAACTTTGTTGGCATTGGCACGGCTGAGGGAGCCGCCAAAGACAGTAAAATCCTGGGCAAATACATAGACCAACCTGCCGTCGATCTTGCCGTAACCTGTCACTATTCCGTCACCGGGAATGGGCTCGGTATTAAAATCAGGATTTTTACTGGTGACAAACTTATCGATCTCAACAAAAGTATCAGGATCCAGCAGGTCCCTGATACGCTCGCGGGCAATTTTTCGCCCCGATGCATGGATCTTGTCTATCTTTTCCTGTCCGCCGCCCATTTCGGCAGATTTGTGCATTTGGGTTAGCTTGTCGATTTTTTGTTTTGTATCCATTTTTCAAGTTTTTACTCCGAAGACAAAGAGACGCAGTGTTTATTTAAAGTTACCCTGGTTTCCTGTCTTTGATTAAAAGTTGTTCACAAATCTTTTGAATCCATCTTTTAAAGTGGCGTATTGAGATAATCTGATTTCTCCCTCTCAGCGGTTACCTACTCAATCACCACCATTACTTTTTTGGCTTCCACGGTATCGCCCTCTTTTACCCTGATGTCTTTCACCACGCCCTCTTTTTTAGCTTTAAATTCGCTTTCCATTTTCATGGCCGAAAAAATTACCAGTGTTTGTCCGGCCTCGATAGTATCTCCTATGTTTACGGGGATCTTCACTACTTTGCCCGGGATGGGTGCCACAACAGTATTTTCTGCATCATCATCACCGCCTTTCATTCGAGCGGCCTGGTATTTGGATTCAGCATCAATAATCTCAGCCTCATATGACTTGTTGTAGGTGTTGATGGTGTATTTCTTTACATTTTCACCGGGGATCAATTCGATGTTATAAGAATTATGATCGTGGATCATAGAAAAAATGCCTGGGTTTACTTTTTCAAAGTCAAGGTTGTATTCTTTTTCATCTACCCTGATCCTTACATGCGAGCCATCCCACTGGAGCAATTGTACTTTTGCGGTTCGGCCATTTACTTTCACTTCGTACGACATAGTTTTTTCCTTTTAGAGTTTCAACACACTTCTGATTCTGCTATAGTCTTTCCAGTTGTTCTTCAGTGCGGTCATTTCTTTGGGTGAAGCTTTGCGAATGCGGTAATGGTATTCCAGGAATGCTGCAATAATCACCATATCTTCGCAGCCATCGTCGCAGGGCTGATGGTTCTTCATCAGGTGCTTCATATTTTCATCGATGAAATGGGTAGTGTAGTTTCCCTTGACAAAATCGGGTGCAGTCATTATGTTTTCAAGAAAAACCAGTGAATTTTTCACCCCTGCAATTTTAAACTCCTGCAGTGCTCTGATGGTACGTTCAATGGCATCGGCACGATCGCGACCCCATACGATGAGTTTGGCAATAAGCGGGTCGTAATAGATAGGAATTTCAAAACCTTCATAAATATATCCATCCACTCTAACCCCTACGCCATAGGGAATGGTAATGTGAGTAACCTTTCCCGGGGCAGGCATAAAATTATTGGAAGCATCCTCAGCATATACCCGGCATTCTATGGCATGTCCGTTTTGTTTGAGTTCTTCCTGTTTCAGGGTAAGTTGCTTGCCTGAAGCAATATTGATCTGTTCCTTTACCAGATCGACGCCTACCACCCTTTCGGTAATGGGGTGTTCTACCTGCAGGCGGGTGTTCATTTCCAGGAAATAGTAATTGAGGCTGTTGTCAACGATAAACTCTATTGTGCCGGCCCCTTCGTAGTTTACGGCTTTTGCAGCTGCCACCGCGGCCTGGCCCATTTTTTCCCTTATTTCAGGAGTGAGGATGGGAGAGGGGGTTTCCTCGATAATCTTTTGATGGCGTCGTTGTACTGAGCATTCGCGTTCAAAAAGATGGATTACATTGCCATGCTGATCTGCCAGGATTTGAAACTCAATGTGATGAGGCGACTCAATATATTTTTCAATATATACGGCATCATCGCCAAAGGCAGATTTGGCCTCAGAGCGCGCCGCCCTGACAGAGCTTTTGATATCTGCCTCTTTTTTTACTAGCCTCATGCCCTTGCCTCCACCCCCGGCCGATGCTTTCACCATTACTGGCAGGCCAACCTTCCTGACCGTCGCGATGGCTTCTGCTTCAGAAGAAATGGCGGATTCTGTTCCGGGAACTACCGGCACTCCTGCTGCGATCATGGTTTTTCGGGCAGTAATCTTGTCTCCCATTTGTGAAATGGCGTAGGGTTTAGGACCTATGAATATAATTCCTGCGTCCTGGCATTTTTGCGAAAAGGTTGCATTCTCCGATAAAAACCCGTAACCCGGATGGATAGCATCAGCCTTGCTGGCTTTTGCAACCTCCAGGATTTTTTCCATGTGGAGATATGATTCTGCTGAGGGGGAGGGGCCTATGTGGTAGGCTTCGTCGGCATAGAGTACATGCATTGCTTTACGGTCGGCATCTGAATACACGGCAACCGTAATGATGCCCATCTCGCGGCACGATCGCATAATCCTTACTGCTATCTCGCCGCGGTTGGCAACCAAAACTTTTTTTATCATAGCCTGATTTTTTGGTTTTTTTCTTGAACCTTCCTGTAAATATAAAAAACATCGTCCAGAAAAAAGAGAAAAAAATGGGACTGGTTGATGTTTATGTGTGTTTGGTATTGAATTTATAACTTCTTTAAATGACAAGTTCCGGTGTTTTGTTCGATTTCAGCATGACATTTTTTATGACATTTTGTCGCAAAAAGACTTTGGCAACTTCTTTGATATTAGCACGCATCTAAATAAATAGATATAACTTAGATTGTAATCAACCCGGCTTTGTTTTAACTTTGTAAAAAAAGCCTTATCGTAAAAAAGCACAGATATGTTAACAGAGATCAAACAACAAGATTTTGAAAAAGAATTGCAAGCACATGAAAACCTGGTGCTGGATTTTTATTCTACCGAATGCCCCCCATGTGAAGCTTTGGCGCCCAAATTTGAGAGCCTTGCCAGCCATTATGGCGATGATATTCATTTCGCAAAGATGTTTCGCCAGGGCAACCGCGAGCTGGCCGAAAAATTAGGTGTTAAATCCTCGCCTACTCTTATTTTTTTCAAAAACGGACAAGAAACCGGTGAGCGACTGATTGGAGGAATAAAGAAATCGGATATCGTAAAAAATCTTGATGCCCTGCTTCCTGAAGCAAGAGTAGCAGAAATAAAAAAGAATATAAAACCGGTAGTAACAAATACCGATGTAATTGTGCTGGGGGCAGGTCCAGGGGGAATGGCCGCAGGAATTTACCTGGCGCAGGCAAAAATTGACACCATTCTGATAGACCAGGCACTACCCGGCGGACAGGTAACTACTACCCACCAGGTATCAAATTATCCAGGCTTTATTGAACCCCAAAAAGGATTTATGCTCTCTCACTATATGTCAGAACAGGCCAAGGCAGCCGGTGTTCAGTTCAAGGTGGCGGTAGATGTAAACAAGGTAGATCTTACCAAAAAGGAAGTAGTTATTGATGGGTATGAAACCATCAAAGCCAAAAAGATTATTATTTCTACCGGTGCCTCACCCCGTTATCTGCACATTGACGGAGAAAAAGAATATTATGGAAAGGGAATATCCTACTGTGCCACCTGCGATGCCAAATACTACCACGATAAAGAAGTAGTCATCATCGGAGGGGGGAATACAGCCGTGGAAGAATCGGAGTTTATTTCCAAATTTGCTTCAAAGATCACTATGGTTCAGCAATTGCCTCAACTTACGGCCAACAAGGCTGCCCAGGAACGGTGCTACGCTGATCCTAAAATTGATGTTTTGCTGGAGCATGAGCCCCGGGGATTTTATAAAAACGGCTCTGATAAGATGCTGGTAAAGATAGAGGATCTGAAAACCGGACAAGTTAAAGACCTTGAGACCGATGGTGTATTTGTTTTTGTGGGAATGAAGCCCAATACTGATTTTGTGAATGAAACCATTGAAACAGATGCCTGGGGCTACCTTAAGGTGGATGATGAAATGCGCACCAGTATTCCCGGTGTATATGCCGTTGGAGATGTTATCAGCAAAAAATACCGCCAGATTACCACGGCTGTTGGCGACGGTACCATAGCATCTATTGCCTGTGCCAAAGAGATCGATAACTAAACTGCGCTCTAAACAGCTTATTCGTTGTGGTAATTTTCGCCCCGCAGAATGGTAAAAGCCCGGTAAAGTTGTTCTGTAAAAAACAGCCGCACCATTTGGTGAGAAAAGGTCATTCGTGAAAGGGATATGGTGAAATTGGCTTTTTGCCTGAGTTCATTGCCAAACCCCCATGCCCCGCCTACCACAAAAGCCATTTCACGGGTACCGGCATTCATACGCTTTTGAAGGAATTCAGCAAACTCAACCGAGCTGAATTCCTTTCCTTTTTCATCCAGCAATACAATGCAGTCAGTCTTTTCTAGTTGCTTAAGCAGGATTTCACCTTCTTTTTGTTTTACCAGTTCAGGAGGCATTCCCGCAGTTTTTTTTATAGCCGGTAATTCTTTCACTTCAAAGGAAGTATAATGGCGAAGTCGCTTCAGGTAAAGTTCGGTGCCCTGGCGCAGGTAGGCTTCTTCTGTTTTTCCTATGGTTAGCAGATTGATCTTCATGAGCCGAAAATAACGGTTTTATCGGTAAGTTAACGCAAAAAAAATGTACCTTTATCCCTCTCTACACCCAATCACAGAAAATATTTACAGGGAAGCGAAAAAATAACTACGATTGGTTTGGTTTTTGAAAGAAAGGAATGATTTTGTTATGCAGTTGACAAAAAATTGATTTTCACCATGAATAAAAAAATTTTCAGGATATTCACAGTCCTTTTGTTTCTTGGTTTTACTACACTGCTCATTGGCGCACCTGGACAAAATGGGGATGCAGCAAGGCAGGTAACAGAAGCACTGAACAAAGGCAATGCCCGCGATGTGGCACAACATTTCGGTTCCACGGTCGATTTGAAGCTTCCCGGTAACGAGGGAACCTACAGCCGAAACCAGGCTGAACTGATACTGAGGAATTTTTTCTCTGCGAATAGCGCAGGTTCTTTCTCGCTGCAGCACCAAGGGAAGCCATCTCGTGACGGGTCCGTTTATGTGATCGGAACCTACATAGCAAAAAATGGCACCTCTTTCCGTACCTATTTTCTTCTTAAAAAGATTTCAGATAAAATGGTGCTTCATTTGCTGCAAATGGAAGAGCAGTAAATTTCTTCTCCCATCTTTAAAAGCTTTAAAAGAAAAAGGCTGATTTCTTGCGCAAAAGGAAGTCAGCCTTTTTTGCGAAAACGCATTTGCGGAAGGCAGAATGGGGTTTCTGGTAGTGCACGGGTTTTAATAATCGTCAGGTACAGCCCGTACCGATGCTCTTTTTCTCTCTGGTCAAATCCCAGGCGGCGTTTTATTTGGATATGCCCCAAAGATTGCCCTTTAAAGGAATACACAAAATAATTCGATGCATTGCAGAGGAAAGCTGGGGGCTTTTCATATTTAATGTGGATTGGAAATTTTGATTTTCTTTCTGTGTTTCGCAATAAACCGTATTTTTGACCTGCAAGAAAAACAAGGTTTAAACTTTCGGAGAAGCTATGTTTACCTTAGAAATCATCATCGTACTGGTTGTGCTGGTGTTGGCATTAATCATGTTTGCCAGTGAAAAATTTTCTGTTGATGTAGTTGCCTTGCTCATCATGGCTATCCTCATCGTAACGGGTATTGTAAGCCCACAGGAGGGGGTTGCGGGGTTTAGCAATTCGGCAACGGTTACGGTTGCAGCCATGTTTATTCTCAGCGCAGCATTGTTTAAATCGGGAGCTGTACTTGGGCTGGGGAATAAACTGGCAAGTCTTTTTCAGAAAAATTTCTGGTTGGCCATAATCGCCACTATGATGGCAGTGGGATTGGTGTCGGCCTTTATCAATAATACACCGGTAGTGGCCATCTTCATTCCTATCATGGCAGGGGCCGCGGCTAAGTCAGGGCACAGCCTTGGCAAAATGCTCATGCCATTATCTTTTGCCTCTATGTTTGGCGGACTGTGTACCCTTATCGGAACATCAACCAATATTCTCGTTAGTGGTATAGCGTCTGAGCATGATCTTGAGCCTTTTGCCATGTTTGAAATGACAAAAATGGGACTTATTTTTTTTGGAGCGGGTCTTATTTATATGGTGGTTATTGGTATCAGACTTATACCCAAAAGGGGCAATGGGGAGGGTCTTGTGCAAAAGTTTGGTATGGGCGAATATCTTACCGAGATCGTATTAGGCGAAAATGCCGGGTCTGTAGGATTGAAAATAAAAGACAGTCCGCTTACCAAAAAACTTGATATCGATATCCTGGAAATAAACCGCAAAGGGCAGCGTTTTTTTATGCCGGGTGCACAGATGGTACTGGAAAAGGGGGATATCCTGAAAGTGCGATGCGACCTTGAAAAGATAAAAACACTGATGGAAAGAGAAGGGGTTCAGCTCAAAACCAGAGAAAAGTTTGCCGACCAGGATCTTGAAGATGATAATGTTGTTTTGGTGGAGGCCATTATTGCTCCCAACAGTGAGTTTGAAGGCAAAACGGTAAAGCAGATATCTTTCCGCCAGAAATACGGAGCTACGGTGCTTGCCATAAGACACCGGGGAGAAATTATGCGCGATAAAGTTGCAACCACTGTACTCCGTTCCGGCGATACATTGCTTATTGAAGCTGAGCGGTCCAAGCTGGATATGCTTCGCGAATTGGAATTACACGGGCGAAATACGTTTTTGATTGTGAATGAGGTTGGTTTTGAAAAATTTAAAACCAACAAAATAATCTATGTGGTTGGCACTATACTGGGTATTGTTGCCCTGGCAGCTTTCAATGTTATGCCCATCATGGTGGCAGCTCTCCTGGGTTGTTTGTTTCTTATCCTCACCAATTCTATTACCATGGAAGAGGCATACCGTGCTATCGACTGGAAGGTGATCTTCCTGCTGGCAGGCGCCATGAGCCTGGGTATTGCCATGGACAATAGCGGTGCGGCCGTGTTACTTTCAGGATTGCTCATTGAAGGTGCCGGTACCCTGGGACCCACTGCCGTTATTTCAATCCTTTACCTGATAACAGTAATCCTGACAAGTGTAATGAGCAACAATGCCAGCGCTGTGCTTTTGGCACCCATTGCTATTGCCGGGGCCAATTCCATTGAGGTTGACCCCCGGCCATTCCTGATGGCCATTACCTTTGCTGCTTCTTCAAGCTTTATGACCCCCATTGGCTATCAGACCAATACAATGATTTATGGACCGGGAAGATACAAGTTTGCTGACTTTGTTAAAGTTGGTGCGCCGCTCAATCTTATTTTCTGGATTATTGCTACTTTTTTGATCCCGGTATTTTTTCCATTTTAATACTATTTGTTATGATGGACTACCTGAAAAACATTTATGAATCAATTAGGGGGCTCTTGAGATATCCTTTATTTCCCCTTGGCGAAACCGACGTCACCTTTTCTATTATTCTTTACCTGGTGTTTACCATTGGCCTGTTATTTTTCCTCTCTGCCAAATTCAAAAACCTGTTGCAAAACAAAATCCTTCTTCGCTATAGCGTAGAACTTGGGGTAAGGCAGGCCATCAGCGCCATTGTCAGATATGTAATTCTCATCATAGGATTGATTGTGATCATCCAAACAGCCGGAATTGATCTTAGCTTCTTAACCGTTTTGGCAGGGGCCCTCGGGGTGGGTATCGGCTTTGGCTTGCAAAGCGTTACCAATAATTTTGTGAGCGGGATTGTAATCCTGTTTGAGCGACCCATAAAGGTGGGCGACCGCATTGAACTTACCAACCAGGCCGGAAAAACCATCAATGGTGATGTGGTGAGCATCTCCGGCAGAGCCACCACGGTGATTACCAACGACAATATTGCCATCATTGTACCAAATTCCAACCTGGTTACCTCGGAGGTGATCAACTGGAGTTATAACGACCGCAGGGTGAGGTTTAATTTTTCTGTGGGGGTTCATTATAAGGAGGATCCGTTGTTCGTGAAGAAATTATTGCTCGAGGTGGCCGAAGAAAATGATGGTGTGCTCATCAATCCGGCACCCGACGTGCTCTTTGATGAGTTTGCCGACAGCTCACTTATTTTTATCCTGCGCATATGGACCTCAAAATACATCCAGAAGCCGGGCGTGCTAAAAAGCCAGCTTTTCTTTAGCATCCACCAGAAGTTTAAAGAAAACAACATCGAGATACCCTATCCTCAAAGAGACCTGCATTTCAGGAGCGATTTCAGGGAGCAACAGCAAGGCAAAAACAGCTAGATTTATAACGCATAGATGCATTTTCGTGGGTTAATATTTTCATGCCGGCACTTCGCAATTTTTCGTAATTTGGCCGAATTTTAAAAGAAGTATAAAAACAGATAACATGGATGTGAACAGTTTGCCCGCTTTGTTTGATAAAAGTGTTGAAAGGTTTGAAGACAATACTTTCCTGTGGGAGAAAAAAGACAATCACTACCGGGGCTTTACCTATCTGCAAACCCATGAGCGGGTGCAGTGTTACGCTGCCGGGTTGCTGCAAATGGGATTTACCAAAGGCGAAAGGATTGCCCTGATCTCTGAAGGACGCAACGACTGGGTTACCAGCGAGCTGGCCCTGCTCTATTGTGGGGGAGTCAGTGTGCCTCTTTCGGTTAAAATTGAAGAAGATCTTGATCTGAGATTCCGGTTACAACATTCAGGATGCAAGGGAATCATCATTTCGGGAAACCATCAGCACAAAGCCTTGCGGTTGGCCGATCAGCTGCCCGATCTACAGTTTATCATCCTCCTGGATGGAATGCCCCGGGAAGGTGACGATCAATACCCCCTTTTAGAGAAAATCGCCTTTCCCCGCAACAGGATTTTTGCCCTTAGCGAAGTGCTCGCCAATGGGGCGGCATATCTGAAAGAAAACCCTGATTGCGTATCTGCCATAAGCCGGCAACTGCAACCTGACGATGCAGCCAACATTTGCTACACTTCCGGCACCACCGCCGACCCCAAAGGGATTATCCTTACCCATCGCAACTATCTGTGCAACACCGACCAGGCATCGGCAATCTTCGAAGTACCTGAATATTATACTTCCCTTCATATTCTGCCCTGGGATCATTCTTTTGCCCATACGGTAGGGATCTATGTACTCATGCGCAATGGCGCCAGCCTGGCCTCGTTGAAAGTAGGAAAAACCCTCAATGAAACATTACGGAATATCCCCATTTGCATCAGGGAGGTTCGACCCTATTTCATGCTCAGTGTGCCCGCCCTGGCCAAGAATTTCAGGAATAATATTGAAAAAGCTATTTCCGATAAGGGCAAAGTTACCCGGTCGTTGTTCAACTTTGCCATGAAAGTGGGCATGGCCTACAACCTGGAAGGCCATAACCGCGGTAAGGGATTGCGCATATTGCTAAAGCCGCTATATGGCTTGTTTGATAAAATACTGTTTTCAAAGATCCGGCAGAATTTTGGTGGAAGACTGAAGTTTTTTGTGGGCGGCGGTGCTCTGCTCGACATTGAATTGCAAAGGTTCTTCTATGCCATTGGTATTCCCATGTACCAGGGTTACGGGCTTACAGAAGCAGCTCCCATTATTTCTTCCAATACACCTGATTTTCATAAATTGGGTTCATCGGGCAAGGTAGTCCCATTCCTGGAGTTGAGAATATGTGATGATGAAGGAAATGAGCTGCCCGTAGGGCAAAAGGGTGAAATCGTAGTAAAAGGCGATAATGTAATGGCAGGTTACTGGAATAACGAAACCGCTACTGCCGACACCATTCGCAATGGATGGCTTTACACGGGCGACCTGGGTTATCTGGATAATGACGGTTATTTGTATGTGTTGGGCCGCAGCAAGAGTCTGCTCATTTCTGGCGATGGCGAGAAATACAGCCCGGAAGGAATTGAAGAAGCATTGGTGGAGAAATCTGAGTTCATTGACCAGGTAATGCTTTACAACAATCAGAACACCTACACCACAGCATTGCTTTATCCCAACAAGGGGAAACTGCGCGCCTGGGCCGAAAAGAATAACTTTGATGTAACCAATGAAGACGGGCAAAGGGCCATGTTGCTGAAATTGCAATCGGAGATAGATCGATTCATGCCCGGCGGCGAACATGATAAAATGTTTCCTTCCAGGTGGCTGCCCTCTGCAGTATGGGTGCTCAAGGAGAATTTTACCGAAAAGAATAAAATGATCAACAGTACAATGAAAATGGTGCGCCCGGTCATTATCAGTAATTATAAAGAAGCCATCAAGTGGCTCTATACCCCGGATTCCAGGGATATCTGCAACCCGAAAAATCTGGCCAACATTGAGGCTATTTATTCAGAAAAGCAATAGAGCCTCTATTCTGTAATTCAACTATGGAAGAACAATTCCGGAATATTTCCATCGCGGAGTATACCTATGAACTGCCCCCCGAACGTATCGCTATGCATCCTTTGCAACAGCGCGATCTGTCCAACCTGCTGGTATACCGCCACGGGCAGATTGAAAAAGGTATTTTCCGCCACATCGACCAGTATTTACCCGCCTCATCGCTTATGGTTTTTAATAACACCCGGGTGGTGCAGGCCCGGTTGCTTTTTCAGAAAGAGAGCGGCGCAACCATCGAAATATTTTGTCTCGAACCCGCAGGCGCTGTAAAAGATGTACAGCTTGCTTTTGCCGAAAAAGGCCAAAGCACGTGGTTTTGCATGGTAGGCAATGCGAAAAAGTGGAAGCAGGGTTCCCTCACGGCAAAAGTGGGAGAACAGGGAATCCTCAGGGCGCATAAACTGGAAAAGAGCAAGGATGGCTATACAATACTGTTTGAATGGGAAGGGGATATGTCGTTTGCAGAGATTCTTGATGTTGCGGGGAAAACACCCCTGCCACCATATATTGGCCGTAAAGCTGAAGAAGAGGACAAGACCCGTTATCAAACCATTTATGCCCGCCATTCGGGTTCTGTAGCAGCCCCAACAGCCGGCCTGCACTTTACCGACCGGGTAATGCAACAGTTGGCTCTCAGGAATATCAAAACTACTCAACTTACCCTTCATGTGGGGGCAGGAACATTTAAGCCTGTGTCCTCTTCTACCATTGGTGATCATCATATGCACCAGGAGCAGATCATTGTAAGCAGGCAAACCATTGAATCATTGCTTGCGCATGCCGATGGCAATATTGTGAGTGTAGGCACCACCTCGTTGCGCACCCTGGAGAGTTTATACTGGCTTGGCGCAAAGATCATTAAAGGGTATGCTATTCCTGAAGATGGCTTTCATATACAACAATGGGAGCCATACAGGTATTCGGTCTTGTTGCCTGCGGTAGAACAATCAATGGCTGCCATTGTAAACTATATGAAGGAAAAGGACATTGAAACACTCCATGGTGAAACATCACTCATCATTGTACCTGGTTACAGGGTAAGGATGGCCCGTATGCTGGTTACCAACTTTCATCAGCCGGGCAGCACGTTGTTATTGCTCGTGGCAGCGTTTTGCGGCAACGATTGGCAGAAGATTTATCAGTTTGCCCTTGATAATGATTTCCGGTTTCTTAGTTATGGCGATAGTTGTTTGATGTTTAGGAATGACGCCCAGGAGTATCAGAATGAAATATGAAAAACGAACCAGATATTTTCGGACTTGCCTTTGCAGATTTTCTGAAAGGCCATACCAGGGAAGTTATTCTTGTGGATACTGATATTTCAGAACGCGAAGAACTCCCTGTATCTTATTTCTTCAGGTATTTTGACCAGATGCCCCCATGGGAGCAGAAAGTTCTGAATGCCTGCCGCGGCAAGGTTCTGGATGTGGGAGCCGGAGCCGGCAGCCATGCTTTGTATTTGCAGAAAAGAGGACTTGAAGTTACAGCTGTGGATATAAGCCCTGGTGCAGTAGATTGCATGCAGAAAAGAGGAGTGAAGAATGCTGTGGCAGCAGATTTCTTTTCTTTACCCGAAGAAGAAAAAATGGATACGATCCTTTTTTTAATGAATGGTGCCGGATTGGCGCAAAAACTGGAGAACCTGCCCAACATGCTTGCCAAGGCAAGTCGCTTGCTTGATTCACGGGGGAGTATTTACCTTGAATCTACCGATCTTATTTATATGTTTCGCGAAGAAGACGGATCGGTTATGATCGACCTGGCAGGCAATTATTACGGAGAAATTACCTATCACCTGCACTACAAGGAGTTTAGTGGTAAACCTTTCCCATGGCTCTTTGTTGATTTTGAAAACCTTTGCGACAAAGCTGCAGAGGTTGGTCTTGAGTGTGAACTTTTCTTCCAGGATCAAACCGACAACTATGTGGCCAGGCTTTTTAAGACCGGCTGATGGAAAGGCAAAATCCCAGTTTTTATGAAACACAATCCCTTTCTTTCTGAATTGATACAAACTGCCGATGGGTCTCATACGCTGAAGCTCCTGGATTTTGATGAGCAATATCATTCGGTCAACGGCGCTTTGCAGGAATCTAAGCATGTCTTTCTTAGTAGTGGTTTACACGCCTTTGATAAAATCCCGGATCCTCTTTTTGTGCTTGAAGTGGGATTAGGCACAGGGTTGAATGCTTTGCTTACCGCTCGCGATGCTTTAATGAAACAAACACGTATTCTTTACGAGGCCATTGAACCCTTTCCATTGAGAAATGAAATTATTGAAAAGCTCAATTACCCTTCCATATTTACTGAACCCTGGATTGGGGAGTTGTTTGGAAGAATCCACAGCGCAGGATCAGAAAATTACGAAAATTTCCTTGATTGGTTTTTCTTCCGGTGTCATTGTATGCCCATTCAGGAAAAGATACTGGACGATAAGAAGTATCACCTGGTTTACTTCGATGCATTCGGACCTGACACCCAACCTGAGATGTGGACTTATGAGATATTCCTGAAGATATTTGCAGCAATGAAACCCGGAGGCATACTGGTTACATACTGTGCAAAAGGGGCGGTTCGCAGGGCCATGCAGGAAGCCGGTTTCAAGGTGGAAAAACTTCCCGGTCCCGCGGGGAAAAGGGAAATAACACGGGCCAGAAAGCCGCAAGACAATTAGTATGAATTCATGAATTGTTTCCAACATGAAGATAACTACATTTAATATTCGCGTTTATGGCATTGTATTGTTCAAAGCAAATATTTTGCTTACGGATGAATTCAGGTTGGGGATGCGGATGACAAAATTTCCCGGTGGGGGGCTTGAACTGGGGGAAGGTACTGCTGATTGCCTTAAGAGAGAATTTAAGGAGGAGATGGGACAGGAAATCGAGGTAAGGGAGCACATTTATACTACTGATTACTTTCAGCCTACACAGCTTTTGCCCGAAACGCAACAACTCATCAGCATTTATTACCGCGTTGAGCTGCGGGAGTACAACGCCCTGAAAGCCTCTGAAAAGGCTTTTGACTTTCGTGAAACCATAGAGGGTGCCCAGTCCTTCAGATGGGTGCCGTTGAAAAAACTACAACCCGATTTACTTACATTTCCCATTGACAGAAAAGTAGTTCCTCTGCTCAGGAATATGTACCTGTAAGCTTACCGTATTTCTGATTGTGCTCATAATACCCTAAAGAAAAATTCCCGATCCAGTCGCTTCAATTGAGTGCTCAGGCCATGCTCTGGCAATGGGGCGTTGTAAAAAAAGAGAAAATATTTGGGGGAAAGCAGGCCTGAAGCAAAAAAAGGAAAGAGCGGAAGACGGGACTCGAACCCGCCACCTACAGCTTGGAAGGCTGTCGCTCTACCGGATGAGCTACTTCCGCGAAAAAAATGTGGGGGGGGAAGGATTCGAACCTCCGAAGGCGAAAGCCAACAGATTTACAGTCTGCCCCATTTGACCGCTCTGGAACCCCCCCTATGCCAATGAACAATTATTTCTTGCATGTTTGCTATGAATACTTTCCTGGAGCAACTTCCCGGAAGCTGTATTGCCAGCGCGAGGGCAAAAGTAGGAAAAAAAACCATGAAAAAAAGTGGTTTTACGCACTTTTTCATATTTATTTTTTGGCAACAATTAGAGGCGAAAAAGAAACAGTCAACGGGCTGTTTACCTTATGATTGGGACTAAGAGAATTGCCCGGGATTTAATTCCCGTGAAAGCTACGAAGCGTATTATGCAGTGTATTGGGGTAGTAAAATTCAGAAAATGCCGTAATGACCACTGTTTACTCTGTTGGATTCAGCAAGGGAAGATTAAAGGAAAACCGGGTACCTGCCCCTTTTTCGCTTTCCACCTTCAACTCTTCATTATGCCTGTTTATAAAATCCCTGCAAAGCGACAAACCGATACCTGAACCTGTTTCATTTCCGGTTCCCTTTTGCTGTTTTATTTTTTCATTTTCTGCCATTCTTTTCAACTCGTCGGGTTCCAGGCCTACTCCTTTATCGGTAATAGTGAACCGGCAACTGTTATTGTGGCGGTCGAGCGCAATATCAATACTACTATCACGAAAGGAATACTTAATTGCATTGGAGAGCAGATTTCGGATTACCGTCTGGATCATGTTGGCATCTGCATGAACCATGAGTTCTCCGTTATTTTGCTGGTAATTGATGGTTATGTTTTTTACCTCTGCCCAGGGTTTGTAAGGTAGGATACTTTTTGATACCAACTGGTTCATATCGGTAGGAGCAGGGTTGAATAACATCTTTCCATCCTGTGATTTGGCCCAATAGAGGAGGTTTTCAAGTAAATCGCTTACTGACTGCACCGCCCTGGATAATGCATAGAAGTTTTCATTCATGGCGGCAGTGTCGTTACTGTCAATATCTTCCCTGATGAGTTCTATGAGGGCGCGCAGATTCCACACCGGACCGCGCAAGTCATGGCCAATGACCAAAAACATCCGGTCTTTGGCGGTATTGATCTGTTTGAGTTCTTCCTTTTGCATGGAAAGCTGCCTGTTCTTATTTTTGAGCTTTCTGAGCAACACCAGCAATATTGATCCGGTAATAACAAGCAAAAGGGCAAATACGATTAACCCGGTATTTAAAAAACGCTGCCGGCTGAGTTTAAGAGCTTGTATTTCGTTATCTCGGTTGATAATATCAATTTGCGCCTGTTGTTTCTGCCGTTCGAGTTCAAACTCCATGCTGAGCACTTTCTCTGACAATTGCTGATTGAAGAGTGTATCGGCATAAAGGATCATCTCGTTGAGCTTTTGAGCTGCATCGCGGTAGTTTCCAAAGTTCAGATCAACTTTAGAAAGAACCTTCAGAGCATCATGAATGAGCAGTCTTGAGTTTACTTCGCGACCAGTTTTCAGCGCCAATAAAGCCAGGGGAGCTGCATTTACATGATCTTTTTTATTGCAGAATATGCGGGCTTTCTGCAACATTATATTACCGTAAAGATGCTTGTCCTCGTCCTCATTAAAGCTTGTCAGGGCAAGATCATAGTTTTGCCTGGCCAAATCGTAATCAGCCTTATTGTAATAAATGTCGGCAAGGTATTTATAGCTAACCGCCTGCCCTGGTAAATTGCCGGTTTTCTTGCGCAATTGCAGTGAGTTGTTTATATTTTCAATGGCATCATCAAGGGCGTTTATACTCATCAATACTCTTCCTTTGTAAAGAAATATGTATGCGAGCATATCATCATTTCCGATTTCCTTTGAAATCTCCTGTGCCAGGTTCAGGTTGTCCAGGGCCTGGGTAAAGTATTCAAGGTAGATGTAAAGGTTTGCAATATTGATGTGGGCGTACCCTTCCTGTTCCGGTATGGCGTTGTCTTTAGCAATGGCTAAGCCTCTGAAAAAGTAGTCAATGGCTTTATTGTAATCTCCCAGCAGCCGGTAAGCAACTCCTGTAAAACTATGGGCTTTGGCAAGGTTAAACGCATCCTGCAGGCTGTCGGCAAGTTCAATAGCTTCATGTCCTAGCAGAAGAGAGTGATCGGGTTGAGAGTTGCGCATTCTCCAGGCCTTTTCAAGAAGATACTCAAGGCGCTGTGCAGGGTCTTTTAAACTGATAGCATCATCCGGCGAAGTTATCTGGTTTTCATTGTCTGGGGTAAAATTACCCTGGAAAAATTCCTCCGAAATAAAAAATACTACCGAACCTGTTCCTTTTGTGGTTTTGGTGTTAAAGGCCAAGGAGATTAGCAGCAGGAAAATATAAATTAAAAAGGGTCTCACGTGGGTTTTTGTTTTCAGCCGTAAAGCTACAAAGTTTTTTGGCTTTGAAGCAAGCTTGATGCAACTTTAAGGTTGAAGGAAGAGGAAAGTGCTCCTGGTGAGGGTTTTACAGTGCCGGTTGATAAGAAAAACAGACAATAAAGCGCCTGTAATGTTGCTGATCCGTTTGGTTGTTAAGCAAAGAATCATTTTGTACGCAACATTACAGGCGCAGTGTAATCATTTGCTTTTATTTTTCAGGTACATTGGCAAGGGTTTCAATAAGGTAATCCCAGAATAAGCCCACGCTTGGTATGTTTACTTTTTCATCGGGAGAGTGTGGGTTGCGAATGGTGGGTCCAAATGAGATCATATCCAGATCAGGATATACCCCTCCGATAATACCGCATTCCAATCCGGCATGTATAACTTTTACCTCGGGAGTTTTTCCAAACTTTTTCTCATAAACACGCTTCATGGTTTTAAGGATCGGAGAGTTTACGTTGGGCTTCCAGCCTGGGTAAGAACCGCTGTGGGTCACCTCTGCCTGTGCCATTTCAAAAACGCTCCGTATCATGTTGCAAAGATCTTCTTTGGCAGTATCTACTGCGCTTCTTTGCAATGTAGCGATTTGGATTTTCTCACCATCTGATTTTACAATGGCAAGATTGGTACTGGTTTCTACAACTCCGGGCATGTCATCGGCCATGCGGATTACTCCATTGGGGCATCCATACAGGCTGTTTAGTAATCTTTTTGTTATTCCGTTTTCAATGACAATTTCCGGGGTTTCAGTTTCGCTCAGGTGCAGTGCAAGATCAGGTTCTGTATTTTTCAGTTCATTTTTAATTTTTGAAGACAGCTCATGGAACAGTTTTTCAAATTTTGCTGCGAATTCATCAGGTATAACAACAATGGCTGAGGCCTCCCGTGGGATGGCATTTCTGAGACTTCCTCCATCAATAGAGTGGAGCAAAAGGTTGCATTCGCGCTGTGCCTGCCAAAGGATACGTGTTATGATCTTATTGGCGTTGCCACGGCCCAGGTGTATGTCAAGACCAGAATGGCCTCCCTTAAGACCTTTTATGTCTATCTGCCATGCCTTGGCAGGTTCTGTGATTCCGGTAGTTTTATAATGAAAAACTGCTGTGGTATCAATACCCCCTGCACAACCGATATAAAGTTCTCCTTCATCTTCTGAATCCAGGTTCAGTAGTATATCGCCCTTGAGAAAATCATCTTTAAGAGCAAATGCTCCTGTCATTCCCGTTTCTTCATCAACAGTAAATAAGGCTTCAATGGGTCCGTGTTCAATATCTTTTGCTGCCAGCACAGCCATTGCCGAAGCAGCACCAATGCCGTTGTCCGCGCCAAGTGTAGTGCCTTTTGCCTTCACCCAGTCTCCATCTATAAATACCTGGATAGGATCAGTTTCAAAATTGTGCTTTGTGTCATTGTTTTTTTGGGGAACCATGTCGAGGTGGCTTTGCAAAATGATGGTATTGCGGTTCTCGTAGCCTGGTGTGGCAGGTTTGCGAATCACAATATTACCAACTTCATCGGTGTGAGTTTCCAGTCCCAGTGATAATCCGAATGCTTTCACATATTCAATAATCTTCTCCTCCTTTTTGGAAGGATGGGGGATATTGCAAATCTCCTCAAAATAGTTCCACAAGGGTTGAGGGGTGAGGTTTGATAGTTTTTTTTCCATGATGCTTATGATTTAATGATTTCTTTAAAGGTGATGATTTTGCGCATGTAAAGATGGGAGAAAAAAGTAGTAACCCTATCTGCGGCGGGTTGAATCTTTTCTCCCAGTTTTTCTTCGGCAATCCTGCAGATGTCGCGCACTGTGTTTTGCCCGTCTGCCAGCAACCAGGTAGTGCTGCCCTGCTCATCGAGGCTGAGTTTCATATAGGGATGTTTTAGGCGTGGTTGCAGCCATCGTTTTCCAATGAAATCCGTAAACCGTGGAATGAGAATAACCACATTACCCTGATCATCTGTTTCATGCCCATGTTTTCTAACAGGAGTAAGGTCTAGGAAATTGGCCTCTTTTAATATCTTTTTCTTTTCAAAAATCCCCTTCTCTCTGTAGTTTACCATGGTTTTTCTATTGATGCAGTTTTATTTAAGGAATGCAAACCTAACCAATTTTACAAATTAAGACAAGCTTTATCCGTTGTTCTTCTCTCAAAAATAACAAATGCACTGCTTCAGAAGGTACAGGCACCAGATAGGAACATTGCCGGCAACTACCTACCTATAGAGATGTACTACCATCTTGGTTTCAAAAAAGGGCTCCCGGAAGAAAAGCTCAATAGGATAGGTCTTGAATTTGTAGCCGGTTTGCTGCAGTTCTTCTAAAAAGTCACCGCCCTTTAGGTAAAGAATCCCGTTGGGTAATTCATTTTGCTGATGCGAAGAGATATTGTTTTTTACCCATCTAACAAAAGCAGGCAACGCTGTTACGGCCCGGCTTACAACGAAGTCAAATTTTTCATCAATATTTTCTGCCCTATCCCTGATGGATGTTACATTTGTAAGGCCTGCAGCTTTTGTGATTTCACGCACTACTTTTATTTTTTTTTCAATGGAATCAACCAGGTAAAAGGTACATTGAGGAAACAGAATTGCAAGGGGAATACCCGGAAATCCGCCCCCAGTGCCCACATCCATGATCCTACTACCGGGTGCAAAGGAAATAACCTTAGAAATTGCAAGGGAATGCAATACATGGTTGGTATAGAAATTTTCCATGTCTTTGCGAGAGATCACATTGATCTTATTGTTCCATTCCTGATAAAGAGGATATAATTTCTCAAACAGGGCCAGCTTTTCGCTTTCCAGATGGGGAAAATACTTTTTGATTAATTCCATCGTTAAAGGGTCATGTATGTAATATGTCACCCAAAGTACTCAGCACGTTAGTACAGGCACTCAATAATGTTTTTACATTACAAAAATAGACAAAGTAAAGAGGTTGATGTTGAATTTGGAAAAAATATGTAGGTTTGCCGGTGCAATGCAGCAAAAGTAAAAGCAAATAATGCGGTACTCAAAAAAGTTGGTCTGATGGATAAAAAAGGATTTACAATGTTAAACACTCGTTTTTTATTTGTTGTAAAAAGTTTGTCTGTCTGGGCATTCTTGATTGTGCAATCATCCTTAGATCATGCATCTGCTCAGCAGGGGATGACACTCTCTGAATACATCGAAGCCTATAAAGAAATTGCCATGGAAGAAATGGTTACACATGGCATACCTGCCAGTATTAAGTTGGGGCAGGGAATTCTTGAATCGGGATTTGGCAACAGCGATCTTGCCGTAATTGCCAACAATCATTTTGGTATAAAATGTCATGGCTGGCAGGGTCGTACCTTTTATAAGGATGATGACAAAGTAGATGAGTGCTTTCGGGCCTATGATGATCCCCGCCAGTCGTTTCGCGACCATTCTGAGTTTCTTACCGGACGGCCCAGGTATGCTGCTTTGTTTGCACTTGAGATCACAGATTACCGTGGTTGGGCCCATGGATTGAGAAAGGCCGGCTATGCCACAAATCCCCGGTATGCCAAATTACTCATTGGGGTAATTGAGCGGCACAAACTTTATGAGTTTGATAAATTGGTAATCGCCTCTGCAGAAATAAACCCCGACACCCCCCAGCTCCAGGGCAAAAGCCACAAGGAAATTGTATCTTCCCAACCAACAGGAAATGAAGATTTTCCCACGGTGGGCGTTGGTCGTGACATACTGGAAAACAATCGCATCCGCTATGTGTATGCCCGTCAGGGTGATACACCGGAATCATTGGCCCGTGAGCTTGGCTTGTGGGCCTGGGAGATTTACAGGTATAATGAAATGGGCCGCAGTGATCAGCTGGCCATAGGAGATATTGTATATTTACAGCCTAAAAGAAGAAATGCCAGGCAAAGCTGGCATGTGGTGCAAGAGGGTGAAACCATGTATGATATTTCGCAAAAATATGGAGTGAAGTTAAAATTACTATACCGGCGCAATAAAATGGAGCCCGGTACCGAACCTGACCCTGGGCGGAAAATTCAACTCAGGGCATGGCCCTCAAGGTGAATTATTGCATCAGGGTTCACCACAGTGTATCCTGACGTGATCTTCAGCTTCTGCATAACCCAACTCCAGTGCTTTTCTCAAATCCCTGCAACCCGATCTTTCCTGCCTGTTCTTTATTTTTGCCTGCCCCCGGTTGAAATAAGCCTCGGCATAATCGGGCTTTAACAGAATGGCCCTGTTGTAATCAGCAATCTCACTACTGGCACGGTAGCGGAGTTTATACTTGGTATAGGCACGCCAGAAAAAAACTTCTGCATCATTGGGATAGATCTTAATTGCACGGTCAAAATCAGTTTTGGCATCCTTGTAATCGCCCGACTGAAATTTGGCATACCCCCGGCCAAAGTACGCCTGGTACAGCATCTCATAGTCAGGTTGAAGACGAATAATACTGGAAAAATCTTCAATGGCGCCTTTGTAATCTCCCAATTCCATTTTTGCCCTGGCCATCCGGGCAAAATCTTTCACCGTTTGCCCGCAGACATCCTGAAAGGTTATTGCCGCAAAAAGCATGGTAAAAATAAGGTACTTCATAGTCTTAGGTTTTTATGTGTTAGCGTATCTTGTATACGAAAAATCGTGCCCTTGTAACACAAATGTAAATCATTTTACCCAAAGCACTGGAACAAGGGATTCAGAACCAAGTAAAAACAGGTGAAAAACAGGTATAATTACCCATCGTTTACAGTAGAAAACTGCGGGTGAAATTAGTTGATCACATCGGCCTGTGCGAATACTTGTGGGTTTGATCTTATTTGCTGCTATGTTGATGATATTTTAATTGTTTCCGGATATGCTTGTTAAAGTCTGTATTTTCTTTTAAAAGATGTGAAAGATATAAAGTAAATCAGGTCAGCTTCTTATGTCTGATCCCCCAATAAATTGTTAACTTTTTTTTAATAATTTTTTTGAGACCATAATGTTTTTTATATCTTTATCACGGGAATTAATGTAATTGTAGCTTTATGAAGAAAATATTACTATTAATAACACTTTGTGTTTCGACAAATAACTTGCTATTATGCCAAACAGCCGACCATATCAGGGCAAATCCTCATATTTATCTTTGGGGGGAATCAACCGGAACAACTTTCCAGCGGGCCGATCAACAGGCACTTGCATATCTGATCAACCAGATATCTGTTTCTGTAGAAAGTAACTTTACACTTTTACAGCAAGAGTTTATAGATAATGATGGTAACCGGTATGAAGAAACCTACGAAGGAGTGATCAGCACTTATTCCTCTGCCGCATTGCATAATACGATGCGTATTGTTATATCTAATGAGCCCGAAGCGCATGTAATGCGATATATCAGGAGAGATGAATTGTCCAAAATATTTGAGCAAAGAGAGCGTAAAATACTCGATTTTGTTAGTCAGGGAGATCTGAACTGCAAGCGTTATAGAGCTGCAGATGCCCTTCGTTATTATTACTGGGCTCTGATATTGCTCAAGAGTCATCCCAGGTCAGGTGAAATAACTTACCCTGATCATGAAGGTGTTGATCGGTTATTATCGACTATGTTGCACCAAAAAATCAATGAAGTTTTCGACAATCTCATGGTCAGTGTTTCCGATATACGTCAGTCAGACAACATGATGCTATATATTCTTGAAATTAAATATAAGAACCAGCTTGCTCAAAGCTTTGATTATACCTATTGGACAGGTCGGGACTGGACCAATATTCATAGTGCACGCGATGGATTGGGCGTAGTGGAGTTTCCACAGGAAACAGAACTTAAAGAGATTCAATTGAGGGTAGAATACCAGTTTGTAAATGAAACGGCCATTGATAATGAACTTCGTGATGTAATAAGTCAACTGGAGGAAGTACCATTTAAAAACGCCAGTTTTATCGTTCCGGTAGACTATATTATTGCAACAGATGAAGAAGAGGAGGTGCCTGAAGAATCTTTACCGCAACAGGGCAATATTGAAAGCATCACTGATGCTGAATTGTGGAATGAAAGGATGCAGATACTGATTCAGGCACTTACTTCGCAAAACCATCAGAAAGCCCGGGAGCTTTTTACCGAAGAAGGCTACGAAATGTATAAGCAGTTACTGGACTATGGGCGTGTCAGAATCCTTCAGGAGCCGGAGTTTACCTTTTACAGATTCGATGATATGGTAATATGTCGTGCTTTGCCTCTTAGCTTTCATTTTCAGAACAATAACCGCAGCTTTGTAGAAGATATTGTTTTCAGGTTCAATGAAGATATGAAAATCTCTTCTCTTGCATTTGGATTAGGAGCAAAAGCGGTGGAAGATATCTGGGCAAATAATGCATGGAATGAATACGCCCGAATGGTGTTGGTGAACTTTCTTGAGAACTATAAGACTGCCTATGCCTTGAAACGCATTGACTATATTGAAAGTATTTTTCATGACGATGCTTTGATTATTACCGGTACTGTATTGGAGAGTGGCGGCTTACCTGATGTTCGGTATACAAGCAATGACCTGGTGCGATATAACCGGTTTAAAAAAGCCGACTTTATTAGGCATCTTAAACACTCCTTTGCCAGTAATGAATTCATAAATATAAGATTTGAAGACAACTATGTGAGAAAAGCCGGCTGGGGTAAAGAAGTTTACGGAATCAATATCAAGCAGGATTACTTTTCATCCAACTACGGAGATACAGGATATCTGTTTTTAATTGTAGATGTTGATGATCCGGATCGACCAATGATCCAGGTCCGAACCTGGCAGCCCGGCCTGGTAGATATTGAAGAAATGATAGATCTGTCCAATTTTTAGTTTTTACCATAAACCTTCATGATTAAATGTTTAAAGATGAAGAAACTGTTTTTTGTACTCATATTAATCTTATCCTGCTTTGCGGCATCAGGACAAAACAATATATCAGTTCTTTCCTTCCAGCCCCTTCCAAATGATCTCGACGCAAGGTTACATCACCCCAGAAGAGATCAGAACGGCGAATTAAGTGCAATTATTAAGGTGGTTACTACACAAACCGGGTTTGAATGGGAGCCTGATGGCCTTGGTATCGTAGCTTCAGTACCAAAAACCGGAGAAATCTGGCTTTATGTGCCCCGCGGGGCAAGAAGAATCACCATAAAACATCCTCATCTTGGTATTTTAAGAAACTATTATTACGATCATCCTATTGAGGCTGGTTCGGTTTATGAAATGGTACTTTCTACAGCTGAAGTTGAATTGGTTGTTAAAGAAAGCGAGGTTGTTCTCCAGTGGTTTAGCATCCTTTCAGAGCCCGAAGGAGCAAATGTTTATATTGATGATAAGTTTGAGGGACTTACACCATTTTATCGTCGCTTGCCCGAAGGGACGTACAATTATATAGTAGAAATGCCAAGATATTATACACAAGCCGGACAAGTTGAGATAAGGGGTGATAAAAGCGACCTTGATATAAAACTCCTTCCTGCTTTTGGAAAGATGCAGATTGCTTCTGTTCCCGAAAACGGAATGCTGATTTATCTTAACGGAAATAATACCGGTCTTACTACACCTGATACTCTTATCCTTGATAGTAACAAAGAGCACCAGGTAAAACTTATGAGCCAATGGTTTGAACCCCAGGAGAAAACTGTAACAGTTGGCGATGGTGAGAAAAGTTTTGAGCTGTTCGAAATGGTGCCTACAGAATTTGGTCATTTAACAGTTACCACTGAACCAGAGGCTGATGTCTATATTAATAATCATTTGGTGGGTACGGGAAAAACCACCACGCGTCTCAATCCAGGTTATTATGAAGTAGCCGCCCGGTTGGACAAGTACTATACCGCCCTAAAAGATATCTTGATCAACCCAACAGAAGACCAGGAAATAAAGTTAGATCTAAAACCACGAACAGGTTCTCTGGAGGTAATTTCCAATCCTTTTAATGCCCGGGTCTTGATAGATGGCAAGTATGTAACAAACACTCCCGCCACAATTGAAGATCTTTTAATTGGAGAATACAAGGTCTTGTTGAGGTTGGATGGTTTTGCCGACATTACCAATACAGTAACAATCAATGAGAATGCTACAACACGAATTAATGAGCGGCTTCCTGCAGGAATGCGCTTCAGTGTTTATTCTGATCCTCCGGGGGCAGATCTTTACCTGAATGATGAACATCAAGGTCAAACACCGGTGCATATCAATATTCTTTACGGGGATTATAAACTGAGACTTGAACTTGGTGACCGGGATATTCAGCAGAATATAACCCTTGACAAACGAAGTAAGAACGATTGGAACTTTGAGTTTAAAGATTTTCAGGAACCCGAAATGATCATCGTTCAGGGAGGATCTTTTGTGATGGGGTGTACACGCGAACACCGAAAAATTTGCTTGAATGATGAGAAACCTACCCAGCAGGTTTTACTGAATAAC
The DNA here is from genome assembly GCA_964453995.1 of uncultured Bacteroidales bacterium. Taxonomy (GTDB): domain Bacteria; phylum Bacteroidota; class Bacteroidia; order Bacteroidales; family UBA7960; genus SKVR01. The sequence continues at coordinate 70,684 of CAYVQC010000009.1, forward strand.
TTCTTTATCAGCAAATATCCGGTCACCCAAGATCTATGGCAATCGGTAATGGGAGAGGATTCTCACCTGGTTAACAATTGTCCCGATTGTCCGGTTACCCAGGTAAGCTGGTACGACACCCAGGAGTTTATCAAAAGAATCAATCAGATCACCAAAAAGAACTACAGGCTTCCCACAGAAGCCGAATGGGAGTATGCTGCGCGGGGTGGGTTAATGGGAAACTCAACACTTTATGCCGGTTCTGATAATCTTACTTATGTAGGATGGTTTCTGGAAAACAGTGACGGGATTATTCATCAGGTTGGCGAAAAAAGACCCAATGAACTTGATATTTACGATATGAGTGGGAATGCATGGGAGTGGTGCAATGATTGGTATGGCCCTTATACTCCGGAGGGAAAGCAGAATCCAACAGGCCCTTCCACCGGTACGATGAAGGTAGCACGTGGTGGTGCTTTTGCCAGCGACAGCCAGAGTTGCCGCACAACATCACGCAATCGGTCAAACCCAGATTCCAGATCAACCCTGTTGGGATTCAGACTCGTACTGGATATCTAAGAGTATATTGTTATTAACAATACCGGGTACTTCTTTTAGGGAAAGACCGTGGGATAGGGTTTGTTTTTCAGATCTGCAACATAAGCCCCCTGCATGGCCACACTCCAGCAGTTTAGCCCCAGGCTATCACATTCTTCCATCCATTTTTTCTGTCGCCACATGCTGTTGGAGTTGTCAAATATAATGGTATGCGACAGGTAGGATGCAGAGAGTTGCCCGATGCTCCAACGCGGATTTCCTCTTATTATAATATGGTGCAGGGTATCAGGGTAAATACGATTTGAGGGCATGGGGGTTTCCGGGCCGGCAATCAGCACTTCATTGCCCGAAACATTGAGGAAATTACTATGGAAAACCAAGGTCTGCCCGATCACCGTGTCAGCATGAAGCAGTACTGGTTCACGGTTTTTTATGCCTGATTGTAAACGGTTTGCCCTAATGTGAAATGCCATTGCAGAGGGGTTTTCGCGCACACGCTCACAGCTGTAAAAATAGCAGTTGCGTCCTTTTATGATATCTATGGCGGTACCGTTGGGCACATGATACACCACAAGTTGTTGTTTTTCGCGGCTAGATATTTCCCTCCATGAAAATGAGGCCACCAACAACAAAACAACAAGCAGTGAAGGAAAGATCAGTGCTTTTTGTTTCTTCATCCAAAGCCATCCCAAAAGAGATATCAGTAGAATGATGAATAACTTATCATGAAACCCAATTACCAGGTTGTTGGCTGTAGAACCCGGTAATCCCTCTATAATCCTTACCGCAGTATGCAACAACAAAACTACCCATGACAACAACAGACCTACCCATTGGGAGATAATTGCAACAGGGGCCATAACAAAGAGCAGAATACCGCCTTTGATGATAAGACCGGTTAAAGGGATCACTACAAGGTTGGTAAGTAAAAAGTAATTGGGAAACTGGTTGAAATAATACAGCGCAAGAGGACCGGTACCCAATTGCGCAGCCAATGATACTGTAATAATACCCCAGGCATGATCCAGTATTTTGTTTTTAAAGTAAAGTTGTTTATAAAACAAGGGCTGAAGGCTTACTATACTGATCACTGCAATGTAGGAAAGCTGGAATCCGATCCTGGTGATGATAAATGGATCCAGGATCGCCAGCAAAAGGGCTGACGCGGCGAGAGTGTTGTATATATTGGTGCTGCGGCTGAATGATTGCCCGATAGCTACAAAGCTGAACATGGTTGAAGCTCTCAGAACCGATGGTGAGAACCCGGTTATGGCTGCATAAAACCAGATGAGAATGATAATAACCCCGGTTTTTATAAATACACCTGCAGGCAGTCTTTTTAAGAAACCAAAAATAATATTCAGAGCCAGAAAAATAATTCCCACATGGAGTCCGGAAACACAGAGAATATGCATGGCACCTGCGCCGGTAAATTCACGTTGCAGATCTTCATCGAGATATTCCCGGTAGCCCAGCAGCAAAGCTGAGGCTACCGCAAAATCTCGCCCTTTCAGGTTGTTGGATTCCAGTGTTTCAAGAGCCTTCTGGCGCATCTTGTGCGAGCCGGCAATGATTGGGTTACCTTCATTTGCCCCGGTGGCGTGCCATTCATTGCTGCGGCGATAGGTTTGATGATAAATATTCTTTCGCGATAGAAACCTGCGGTAATCGAAAGCATGAGGATTCTGAGGTTCTTTTACCTCTTGATAATAATTCTCAATAAGGATGATGTCGCCATATTTTAATCGGTGTGCCAGGGAGTCCTTTTCGAGCCATACAATAATCCGTCCCTTTGTTTTTACTACCGAATCGTAGTTTAGCACATGAGTTCCCCTGCCCACTATCTGCCATGAATTGGTTTTCTCAGCAACCGGTTCAGTGAGCCTGATCCGCAGCATTGCATCCGTTTTGTTGAACTTGCTGAAATGAGCGGGGTTGGTGAGCTCATAGTGGTTTTGTGCGAGAATATATCCTAAAAAACCAAGCAATAGCATTACAAATAATCCTGATAAAAGACTGTAATGATAATGTTGAGAAAAGAGTTTTCTTAAGAATAAAGCCCCTGTAAGGAAAATTCCCAAAACAATTGCAGCAGTAAAAAGAGATATGCTACTCTCAGCATAAGTAAAAACAATAACCCCTGCTAAAAAAGGAAGCAAAATTCTCACCATGGGTATATGAGAGAAATGGGTCATAAAGACGCTGGGTTATATCTTCAATACTGATCTGGATTGGCGATTGAAGTTATGAAAAATAACGATAAAAACAAAGCCTTGAATCCAAAAAATATTACATTTAACGACAACCCTTATGTGTTGTCATATTGACCCGTACATCATTGAAAGAGCTTTTATTTGTACCTGTTTCTGCACCACATTGCTTCCGGTGATTTGCGAATCTTTTTGCGGTTATTTTCTTTGGCAGGGTATCCAAGAGTGATCAGGAGTAGGACTCTTTTTTTGGGGGGCACATGCAGTATTTCTTTTACCCTGGCTTCATCAAACCATCCTATCATACAGGTTCCCAAACCCAGGTCTGCAGCCTGCAGACAAAAGTGCTCCGCAACAATACCAATATCCATCAGATAAAAGTCCTTGTCTTTTACATTGCCACCCACCTTTGAAAGCCAGTTGGGTTTTTCTGCAACAATGGCAGCAACCACGGGGGCCTGCGAAGCAAACCTGTTAAATCTGAGCAGAGGACCGTAGGTTGCACTGGCCAAGGCTTCGCTGGTAGCTTTATCGTCAGCAACAATAATTTTCCACGGTTGTGAATTGCATGCTGAAGGCGCCATGCGGCATGCTTCCATAATCTGTTCAATTTTTTCCGGTTCAACCGGTTTTTCTGCATTGTACTTACGGGTACTCTCGCGATGCAATACCAGGTCTTTAAAGTCCATGATGTTTTGGTTTATATTTCTACTGTTTTTGCAAAGATAGATGAAAGTATAAGGATGGAGGGATGTAGTTGGTTTTCCTGTTGGGTAACAGGTTCAAAAAATAATATCTTAGCAGCCTGCTGCCTGGGCATTTGCCCTTTAGCTAACCTGCAGTATTCTGGCAGCAGCCGGAAACAAAATTTTTTTCCCTCTTTGCCAATCACTATCTTTGATCAGGATTTTAACAATATAAAAACATGCCCGAAAAAAAGAAACTTTTTCTGCTGGATGCCATGGCCCTTATTTACCGGGCCTATTTTGCTCTTAACCGCAACCCCAGAATCAACTCCAAAGGAATGAATACATCAGCCGTGTTGGGATTTGCCAATTCACTGCTGGAAGTTTTAAAGAAAGAGAACCCCACACACATAGCAGTTGCTTTTGATGCGTTTGCCCCAACCCAGCGGCAAACCGATTTTACAGCTTATAAAGCAAACCGCGAAGATACCCCCGAGGACATTGTCAGTTCCATTCCTTACATCAAACGGCTGATCGAAGGCTTTAATATACCGGTGCTTGAGGTGCCTGGTTATGAGGCAGACGATATTATTGGCACCTTGGCCAAAAGAGCAGAAAAGGATGGATTTACAGTTTTCATGATGACTCCTGACAAGGATTTTGGTCAGCTCGTTTCGGAGAATATCTTTATGTATAAACCCGCACGTATGGGCAACGATGTTGAAATACTGGGCGTTAAAGAGGTATGTGAAAAGTTTGGCGTGAAACGACCCGAACAGGTCATTGATATATTGGGATTGTGGGGAGATACCTCCGACAATATCCCTGGTGTGCCGGGTATAGGAGAAAAAAAAGCAAAAAAGCTCATTTCTGATTTTGATTCCATTGAAAATCTGCTTAAACACGTAGATGATGTACCAGAGAAAAGAAGCAGGGAATCTCTTAAAGAATATGCCCAACAGGCTCTTATGTCTAAAAGTCTGGCTACCATTATTCTCACTGTGCCTATGGAATGGGATGCTGCCCTTTTTGAGCACAAAGCTCCCGATCCTGAAATATTGTTGCCCCTGTTTGAAGAACTTGAATTCCGCACTTTTGGCAAAAGGGTTTTTGAACATATCAAAGAAGAGGCTCCGCACGTTGTGCCTGCTGCAAAACAAATACAAGGACAAATGGACCTGTTTTCGGGAACTGACGCCTTTGAAGATCCGGCCGAATATGCCAGTAAAAGAGTTAAAGAACTCTTGGATGAGTACGATTTTCAGGCTGTTGCGGATAAAGAAGATATCAGCAGGCTCATAAGGGAACTGGCTTCTGAGGGTTCTTTTTGCTTTGACACCGAAACAACTTCCCTTGATATTCGCCAGGCACAGCTTGCCGGGATTGCTTTTTGCACAAAACCCGGCAAAGCATGGTATGTTCCTTTCCCTGCAGATCAACAAAAAGCCCTGGATCAGGCCGAAATGTTCAAAGAGATCTTTGAAAACCCAATGGTGGAAAAAACTGGTCAAAACCTCAAATTCGATATCGGGGTTTTGAAAAACTATAATATACGGGTTGCAGGAAAGCTGTTTGACACGATGCTGGCTCATTACCTGCTGCAACCCGATATGAGGCATAACATGGATGTTTTGTCAGAAACCTATCTTTCCTACAAACCCCTGAGCATAGAAGCACTCATAGGGAAAAAAGGCAAAGGGCAGAAAAGCATGCGCGATGTTCCCCCGGATATCATTACTGCTTATGCCTGTGAAGATGCCAGTGTAACCCTAAGATTGCGCCATGTTTTTGAGCCAGAACTAAAAAAACATGGTCTTACCCACCTGTTTGAAGAGCTCGAAACACCCCTGATTTATGTTCTTTCTGATATGGAATATCAGGGTGTGAGACTCGACACCAGGGCCCTGGAAGAGTATTCGCTGAAGCTGCAGGATGAAATAGAGAAAATTGAGGCACAGATATACGAACTTGCCGGGGTAAGATTCAACATTGGTTCACCCAAGCAACTTGGCGAAATATTGTTTGACAAGCTGAGAATCGTAGAAAAAGCAAAAAAAACCAAGACCAAACAATACAGCACCAGCGAAGATGTCCTTTCCAAGTTGGTTTTGAAGCATGCTATAGTACAAAAGATCCTTGACTATCGCTCACTCACCAAGCTTAAGTCAACCTATGTGGATGCATTTCCAAAGCTGATCAATGAAAAAACCGGGCGGCTCCATGCCAGCTTCAATCAGGCCGTAGCAGCCACAGGCAGGTTGTCGTCCAACAATCCCAATCTGCAAAACATTCCCATTCGCACTGAGCAGGGGCGTGAGATTCGGAAGGCCTTTGTTCCCGGGAGTGAAGAACATGTTTTGCTTGCGGCCGACTACTCACAGATCGAATTGCGGATCATTGCTTCCCTGAGTAAGGATCCTGCCATGATTGAGGCGTTCAACCAGGGGCTTGATATACACGCAGCAACAGCAGCAAAAGTATTCGGAATCAGCATAGACCAGGTGGACCGTGATATGCGCCGAAAAGCAAAAACCGTAAACTTTGGTATTGTCTACGGAATCTCTGCTTTCGGGCTTTCCGAAAGGCTCAATATTCCGAGAGACGAAGCTGCAACGATCATCAATAATTACTTCAGTCAATATCCGGGCATAAAGAAGTATATGGATGAAACCATTGAATTTGCAAGAAAAAATGGCTATGTAGAAACCATTATGAAGCGCAGGCGCTACATAAACGACATCAACAGCTCCAACGGGGCAGTGAGAGGTTATGCCGAACGCAACGCCATCAACTCTCCCATTCAGGGCTCTGCTGCCGACATGATCAAAAATGCCATGATAGCCATTTACCTTGAAATGAAATCCCGGGGGTTAAAATCGGAACTGATCCTGCAGGTGCATGACGAACTTGTATTCGATGCACGGAAAGATGAGCTTGACACCCTGAAAAAAATTGTGGAACATCACATGAAAAACGCAATGAAACTGGAGGTAGAACTCGAAATTGATATGAACACCGGGTCCAATTGGCTGGAAGCCCATTAAAGAAAGAAAACTCATGCAAAGTAAAAAAGCCCCGACCGGGGCTTTTTTATGAATTCATCGTTGGGCAAAACAGATTGTTTTATCCTTCCACGGCATTGAGATAATGTTCGTACCTTTCGAGTATCTCGGTAACGTAGTGGAAAGGCTCTGCTCCTCTGGCATAACCGTGTCTTACAACCGGATCAAGGTAGTATTTGGGCTTTGACTTGTTCAGGATAAAGTAATCCACATTGTCTTTCCAGATATTGGGATCTTTGCCGTACTTTTCTGCAAGTCTGCGGGCATCCATAACGTGTCCCAGGCCTACATTGTAAGAAGCCAATACAAACTTAACCCGTTCCTGTTCGTCAGTAATCACATCTTTTAACCGGCCATTGATCCAGTCCAGGTATTTGATACCTGCCATTATGTTTTCTACCGGCGCCGATGTTTGGCTTACATTGTACATAGCAGCAGTATTGGGCATGAGCTGCATAATGCCAAAGGCCCCGGCCCAGGATACAGCCTCATGATTGAAACGAGATTCCTGGAATGCCATTGAGGCGATCAGGCGCCAGTCCCAGCCCACAATTTCAGCAAAACGCTTAAAATAGTCATCATAAACGGAAATACGACCACCGCCAAGAGAATGATACGGGCTGCGGGCCATCAGAGAACTTCTTGGGTTTTGGAAATACCTGGCGTAGAGGTTTGCATACTGGCGCGATTTCCTGAAATCCTCCATCCATTCGTCAATGGCAGCTTTAAGCAGAGGAGTGTCATGACGCACTGCCCACGAAAGGTTTTGCGGAAAACTCAAGGGTGTCTGTACGTCAATGTTGGCGTAGTAGGTTTGATTTACCTGGGCTACATGCTCATCACTCACCGTGTAATCAATTTCACCATTGGCAACCTTTTCAATAAGAGTTTCCGGTTCATGGTCTGTTTCGATAATGTAAATGGTATCACCGATCTCTTCCATAAGGTTTGCCAGGCGCACCAGATGGGATGAATTGCGGTGTACATGAATGGTTTTGCCGGCAAGGTCGAGCTGACTTCTTACCAGGTAGTCCTCAATTTCTGAGGAACGCATGTGATACCAGTTTTCTGGCCTGCGTTGGATCAGTACTTGTCGGGTTTGGCTGTGGGGTTCGGTAAAGGCCAGTCTTTCGCGTCTGCTTCGTGTAACAGTAAGATCCATAGCTATTATGTTACACTCTCCTTCGGTGAGCAGACAGGAGAAATTTTCACTCAGATCATTGGTAACAAAAATCTCCAGTTCTACTCCAATGTGTTGGGAAAACAACCTGAGCAGTTCAAGATGAAAACCCATGGGTTGACCACGATATACAAAATAATTGGTAGAATTGTAATCTGTGGTAGCCTTTAACACACCCCTCTCCAGAATTGCCGGTAAGTCATTTTTGTTGACGGTTTCCTCAACAACAACTTCCTCCACAGAATCTGACCTGTTAGATAAAATCAAGCCGAAAAAAATCAAAAGAGGAATACCAACAACCAGGAGAAGTTTAACAATTTGTTGTTGTTTCATAATTTCAAAATTTTGCTAACGCAAATCAGCCTGCAAAAGTACAAAAAAACACAACTTGATAATCTTGCTGATTTTTGTTATCATTTGAAATGCAAATATACGGATAAAAACGCAAAAAAGTCATACAAACACTGTTAAATACGAACATAAATTCTGTTGAGCTTCCGCAGCACCTTACAACAAAGGGGTTCTGGAAAGGCCAAATTGTTAATAACTTTTCCGGTTTTTCGTTTGCAAACGATTGTTTTCCCCCAAAAAAGCAACCGTAGCTACACTGAAAATGAATATTTGTGAAAAATTAACGTCGGATATTTGCTTAACATGCAGATAATCAGGGGTAAACTGCATAGATATCCCCTTTTTGAACTCGTTGTCGGTTAATCCGCAGGCGGGGTATTTGTATGGGTTGCTACCCGTAAAAAATAGATAAGCTTTCAGGGTTTTTCGCCGCACAGGTAAGGGAAATTCTTGGTACTTTTGGGTTCTTTATCAAAAAGCCCAAAAATGTATTTTAAGGATATTGCCGGACATGCCACAATAAAGGAAAAGCTTATTCATAATGCCCGCACCGGGCGCATCAGTCATACCCAGCTATTTCTCGGACCTGAGGGGAACGGAAAACTTGCCATGGCCATTGCTTTTGCAAGGTTTCTTTCCTGCCAGCAACCCGGCCCTGATGATGCCTGCGGTAAGTGCAGCTCCTGCTTGAAATACAATAAACTTGCTCATCCCGACCTCAATTTCTTTTTCCCCATTGCTTCAAAAAAGCAAGGTGAGAAAACATACAGCAGCAAAGATTATATTACCGATTGGAGAGAATACCTGGAATCATCAAAGTATGTAAGCCTAAATTCCTGGTATGAGTTTCTGGGTATGGAAAATAAGCAGGGAATCATTAATGCTGAAGATTGCAATGACGTGATCAGGGTACTGAGTTACAAATCCTACGAAAGCCCTTTCAAGATAGTAATTATGTGGATGATTGAAAGATTGTATCATGCAGCGGCTCCCAAATTGCTTAAGATTTTGGAAGAACCCCCGGAAGGGACATTGTTTATCCTGATTTCAGAAAACCAGGAGCTGGTATTGAATACTATCCTTTCCCGTTCGCAGATCGTTAAAATTCCATCACTTACAGACCAGGAAATAGAAAATGGCCTTGTTGATCTTTACCAATATCCGCGTGATGTTGCCAAAAATATTGCCTTTATAGCCGATGGGAATTTTCATAAAGCCCTGGCAATGGCACGCAACGAAGATTCCCGTGAGGTACATACGCGGTTTTTAAGAGAATGGCTGCGCCATTGTTATTCCTACAAACCAGATGAGATACTGAAGTGTGTTGAAGAAATTGCAAAGAGGGGAAGGGAAGGGCAGAAAACATTGCTGGGATTTGGGTTGGAAATTTTCAGACAATGTACACTGGTTAACTTTGATGCAGGCCTGCTGGTAAAGACCAATGCTGAAACGCACGATTTTGTTGTAAAGTTTTCAAAGGTTCTTAAGCCTGATTTTGCCCTGCAATTAACCGAAGAATTCTCTAAGGCTATTTATCATGTAGAAAGAAACGCCAACCCCAAAATTCTCTTTACAGATCTCTCATTGACACTGAGCCGCATTTTTATGAATGCAAAAAAGTGATTATTTTGCTATTTTTGCAGGTGATGCTACTGAATTCTAATCCATTCCGGCAAAACAGAGCAAGAATGAAATCAGAGCAATTGGATCGGTGAGCATATTATAGGGCATGGATTTTTTCTTGAAGACCCGGAAAGTAGTGCTATTGCCCATTGTAAAAATTTAAACTAATACTAAATTGGAAAATAACAACAACTTCATATCCCGCGGATGCCGCTGTGCTCCCCGGCCCAACGCAAACCGGCAGGATGATATACATGCTCATTCCTGTACCAAACTCAATGTTTTCAATTGGCTCGATAAGGTAAAACCACCTAAAAGTTTCCCCGCACCAGAGTTTGTTGAAGTAAGATTTAAAAACAGCAGAAAGGATTTCTTTCTGGTACCAGAAGACCTTTTCCTTGAAGAAGGTGATATAGTTGCAGTCGAAGCTTCTCCAGGTCATGATATTGGTATCGTTACCATTACCGGCGAGATAGTAAAGGTCCAGATGAGAAACAAAAAGATCGATGCTTCCAAAACAGAATTTAAAAAGGTTTATCGCAAGGCCAAAGTATCGGACATTGAAAAATGGGTAGCTGCCGTTGACCTGGAAAAATCTACCATGTATGGAAGCAGGAAAATTGCTTCTTCATTGAAACTGGACATGAAGATCAGCGATGTGGAATACCAGGGCGATAAAACAAAAGCAATCTTTTATTATACTGCCGATGAGAGAGTGGATTTCAGGGAACTGATAAAAGTGTTGGCAGAATCTTTTAGTGTAAGAATAGAAATGCGACAGATTGGCATGCGCCAGGAGGCAAGCCGGTTGGGAGGTATTGGATCCTGTGGCAGAGAATTATGCTGTGCAACCTGGCTTACAAACTTCCGCACCGTATCTACCAATGCTGCCCGCACCCAACAGCTCTCGCTCAATCCTCAAAAACTTGCAGGTCAATGCTCTAAGCTAAAATGTTGCATCAATTATGAAAATGATTGCTACCTGGATGCTCTAAAGAATCAACCCGATACTTCCCTTCTGCTGCATACCAAAAAAGGAAAAGCGTTTCACCAGAAAACAGATATCCTGCGCAACATTATGTATTATTCATACATGGACCACCCCTCTAATTTTATACCCGTTCCGGGCGATAGGGTTGCCAGCATTCTTGAAATGAATAAAAGAAATATAACTCCGGAGGCACTGGAAGAAGAAGGTTATGCAGAACCTGTCGCCGAAAAAAGGTCTGCAACAGGCTATGAAGAAGATAGCTTAACTCGTTTTGATAAACCTGCAAAATCAAAAAGAAGAAGGAAAAAGACAAAACCCAGAAAGAAGCCCTAAATTAAGCCCATCAAGGACATATACTTATTCTTTTGGGAGTAAACCAAGACAACGAAAAATTAATTTCTGACAGTGCTTTTGCTGGCAGCTCAAACCAACCCGATGATTCTTACACTGAATAAATATAAACGGATGTACCAGCCTGAAAAATTTCATTTATTTATTGCCTCGTTCTTACTCCTTGCTACAGTGGCCTGCCATAACAATGTTGTAATGGAAAAAAGTATGAAGATAGAAGGGGAGAGCTGGGATATTGATGAAATAAAAGTATTCGAAAAGGAGTTTACCGATACTGTTTCTCTTTACGATATGTACTTTAATGTAAGAAACAACCACGAATATCCCTACAGCAATCTTTTTGTGTTTTTCCACACTGAGTTTCCCGACGGACGCATTTTCAAGGATACATTGGAGATGATCCTGGCAGACCGGCAGGGTAAATGGACGGGTAAAGGATTTGGAAAGATCAAATCCAACAGCTTCCATTTTCGTAAAGACGTATGGTTCCCCCTTGAAGGAACATATAAGTTCAGTGTACAGCATGCCATGAGGGATGAAGAGCTTACTGGCATTACAGATGTGGGAATTCGCATTGAAAAGAAATAAGACGGTAGTTTTGCCGTTTCAAGAAAGAACAATAAAACCACTATTATATAAAGTAAGAATGAGCAAAAAAAAGCAGCAAGACTTCCGGAAGTACCTTAAAGTATTCTGGATCATAATCGTTTCTCCTTTTGTGTTGGCAATATTGATCTTTGGATCAATATCGCTTGGCTTGTGGGGCTTTATGCCTTCTTTTGAAGAACTCGAGAATCCTAAAAGTAACCTGGCCAGTGAAATTTATTCCTCTGATGGTCAGTTGTTGGGAACTTATTATATCCACAACCGCTCCAATGTAAATTATGATCAACTGCATCCCAACCTTGTAAGAGCCCTTGTTGCTACCGAAGATATCAGGTTTCGTGATCATTCAGGGGTAGATATACGCAGTGTGCTGCGAGTTTTTGTGCGCAACATAATTGGAGGCCAGCGCAGTGCAGGGGGGGGGAGTACCCTTAGCCAGCAATTGGCAAAAAATCTTTTCCCCAGGCAGGTTAATCCTTCAACCCTGCAAATGATCATCATAAAACTTAAGGAATGGGTAACTGCCACTAAGCTTGAGCGCAATTATACCAAAGATGAGATCATTGCCATGTACCTCAATACTGTTGATTTTGGTTCTCATGCTTTTGGTATAAAATCGGCAGCAAAAACCTATTTCAATACCACCCCCGACTCCCTGAAAGTAGAAGAAGCAGCGGTATTGGTAGGAATGCTAAAGGCACCCAGCTGGTATCACCCTGTAAGAAATCCCGAAAGATCAACCCAAAGAAGAGAAGTAGTGCTCAAGCAGATGACACGCTATGGATTTCTTACCCCCCAGGAGTACGATTCGCTAAGGGTATTACCCCTGGATATGTCCCAGTTTCAGGTACAGGATCAAAATACCGGGCTTGCCACCTATTTCAGAGAAGTATTGCGCCAGCAACTGGAGCAGTGGTCGGAAACGCGAAAAAAGCCTGATGGTTCCAATTACAATATCTACCGCGATGGCCTGAAGATATATACCACCATAGACAGCCGGATGCAAGCTCATGCCGAAGCCGCCATGGCTGAGCATATGGGCAATGACCTGCAACCCGAGTTTTTTGAGCACTGGAAGGGTTATTCCAGCGCCCCCTTTGGAGAAGATCTTACCACTGAAGAGGTAAGACGACTTATGAATAATGCCATGCGCAGAAGCGACAGGTACCGCTATTTGCGAAGGATTGAAGTTCCTGAAGATTCTATCCGGGAAGTATTCAATACGCCTACCGAAATGAAGGTTTTTTCATGGAAAGGTGAGATAGATACAGTAATGAGCCCCATGGATTCCATACGATACTACAAACATTTTCTCAATGCAGGAATCATGGCTGTAGAACCACAAACCGGCCATGTAAAAGCGTATGTGGGCGGAATCGATTTCAAACACTTCAAATTCGACCATGTTACCAAAAGCCGCCGGCAGGTAGGATCTACTTTCAAGCCCTTTCTTTATACCCTTGCCATGCAGGAGGGAGAATACGGGCCCTGTTCTGAAGTGCCCAATACCCCGGTGGCCTTCGAGCTTCCTGATGGTACCATTTGGCAACCCAGGAACTCTACCGATAAAATGGAGGGTGAAATGGTTACCCTGAAATGGGCCCTGGCCAATTCAGTCAACTACATTTCTGCATACCTGATCAAAAGATATTCACCGCATGCACTCATAAGGCTGGTGAAAAATATGGGTATTGATGAACCCATGGATGCTGTTCCTGCCATTGCACTGGGTACTCCTGATATTTCTGTGTACAATATGGTGGGTGCCATGGCAACCTATGCCAACAAAGGCATATATCTGCAGCCAAGCTTTGTTACCCATATTGAGGACAATAACGGAAATCTCATTGAATCTTTCATTCCCGAGCAAAATGAGGCCATGAATGAGCAAACTGCTTATCTGATGCTGGAGTTGATGAAAGGCGTGGTGGAAAGCGGAACAGGTATTCGTTTGCGGTTTCGGTATAACCTTAATAATCCTATTGCCGGCAAAACCGGCACCACGCAAAATCATTCCGATGGTTGGTTTATCGGGCTTACCCCCGACCTTGTAACCGGTGTTTGGGTAGGGGCTGAGGATCGTGGTATACGCTTCCGCACCATAGACCTGGGCCAGGGAGCCAACATGGCCTTGCCTATTTGGGCCTTGTTTATGCAACGGCTCTACAACGACGAATTTATCAATATATCTATGGAAGATTTTGAAGCTCCCCTTAATCCGGTTCCCTTTGAAACGGACTGTGAAAACATCGAGAGGCCTTCAGATCCGGGCAATATCTTTGATCAGCCAAAATTCTGAGTTCCCTTTTCTGAACCCAGGCTCAAGCCAGGCCATACTGTACTGTAGCATCCCCTTTCCACATGCTACCACATGGTATTATAATCCTTAACCAGGGGAGTTGTTTCAGATGATCATCCCGGCACCCACCGTTTCATGGGTGGCTTCATCAACCAGGATCACACTTCCTGTATTCCTGTTGAGCTGATATTTGTCGAAAAACAGCGGCTGGGTAGTGCGTATGGAAATACGGCCAATGTCGTTCATCCCAATTTCAAGGTCATCCTGGATCCGGTGCAGGGTATTTACATCTACCTTATAGTGTATTTTCTTTACCACACAACGGGCATCGCGGGTGGTATGCTTCAGGTAGTATTTGCCGTTGAGCTGTAACTTGCTGTTGTTCATCCAGCATACCATCAGATCAATATCCTGGCATACACGAGGCACATTGTTTTCTCTCACAATCATATCCCCCCGGCTGATATCCAGCTCATCTTCGAGCCTTATGGTAACCGACATTGGGGCAAATGCTTCTTCTACAAGCCCTTCGGGACCGTCGATGGCTTTTATTTTAGTGGTAAAGCCTGATGGTAAAACCATTACCTTATCACCGGGTTTGAAAATTCCCCCGGCAATTCGTCCGGCATAGCCACGGTAGTCATGGAATTGGTCGTTGTAGGGCCGTATAACAGTCTGAACCGGAAAGCGACAATCTACCAGGTTGTGATCACTGCCAATATGAATGGTTTCTAAAAGATAAAGCAAACTGGGTCCGCCATACCATTTCATCTTTTCTGACTTTTCCACTACGTTATCGCCATGCAGGGCACTAATGGGGATGAACTGGATGTCCTGCACATTGAGTTTGGAGGCAAATGCCTGGAATTGTTTTTTGATCTTGTTGAAAACGCTTTCCTGGTAATCCTCAAGATCCATCTTGTTGATGCAAATAACCATGTGAGGGATGCCCAGCAGTGAGGCAATAAAGGCATGGCGGCGGGTTTGTTCCACAATTCCTTTTCTTGCATCTACCAATATAATGGCCAGGTTTGCCGTTGATGCTCCTGTAACCATATTGCGGGTGTACTGGATGTGCCCTGGTGTATCGGCTATGATAAATTTACGTTTTGGGGTGGCAAAGTAGCGATAGGCAACATCGATGGTAATCCCTTGTTCTCTTTCGGCCCTCAGCCCGTCGGTGAGCAGTGCCAGGTTTACAAATTCTTCACCTCTTCTTTCACTGGTAAGCCGTATGGCCTCGTATTGATCTTCAAAGATGGATTTGCTGTCGTAAAGAAGTCGCCCGATCAGGGTGCTTTTACCGTCGTCTACACTTCCTGCTGTAGTAAAACGAAGCAGTTCCATATCGAGATATCCGTTATTGTTGAAGTTATTCATCTGTCTGTTCTTAGGGGGTTGTTAGTATTATTTGGTTTTGTGCAGCAGGCATAAACCAGGTAAAAAGTGTGTTTAGAAATATCCTTCCCGTTTGCGATCTTCCATGGAGGTTTCCGAGCGTTTGTCGTCGGCTCTTGAACCGCGTTCTGTTTGCCGGGCCGCTGCTACTTCATTGATGATCTCTTCGATGGAAGAAGCATTGGAGAGGGTAGCACCGGTACAACTCATATCGCCGATAGTGCGGAAGCGGATGCGCATTTTTTCCCATTTTTCGCTATCCTGCAACGCAATGAAGTCACTTTTGGCCAGTAAAACATTTTTTCGGTTAACAATCTCCCTTTCGTGGGCAAAATACAAAGAGGGCATGGTGATATTTTCCTGCAAAACATATTGCCATATATCCATCTCAGTCCAGTTGCTAAGGGGGAAGATTCTGAAGTGTTCACCGGGTCTTTTTTTGCCATTAAAGAGATTCCATAGCTCGGGGCGTTGGTTTTTGGGATCCCACTGGCCAAATTCATCGCGATGGCTGAAGAACCGTTCCTTTGCTCTGGCTTTTTCTTCGTCTCTTCGTCCTCCGCCCATGGCAGCATCAAAACCATGTTCCTCAATAGTGTCGAGCAGTGTTACTGTTTGCAGCAAGTTGCGGCTGGCATTAATGCCCACTTCTTCTACCGCCCTGCCCTTATCAATGGAATCCTGTACGTAGCCTACCAGGAGCCTGGCATTGAGTGATTTGATAAGGTTATCGCGGTATTCGAGTGTTTCGGGGAAGTTGTGCCCGGTATCAATGTGAAGTAATGGAAACGGAAGTCCGGCAGGATAAAATGCCTTAGCGGCAATGTGCAGCATAACGATGGAGTCTTTTCCCCCGGAAAACAGCAGAACAGGCTTTTCAAACTGTGCTACTACTTCACGGATCACAAAAATGGATTCGGCTTCCAGTTCACGCAAATGGTTCAGATTATAGGATTGCATTATAATTGAGGATTTTATCTGATTTTTGGTACAATGTATTCAATGAATTGTTTCACTAATTGCTCTTTGGAATATTGTTCAGTGTTGAGTTCAAAATCGGGATGGTCGGGGGGCTCATAGGGTGAATCGATACCGGTAAAATATGCAAGCTTACCAGACCGGGCCAGTTTGTAAAGCCCCTTGGGGTCGCGCTGCTCACAAATCTGTAGTGATGCATTTACAAAAACTTCCAGGTAATCGTCTGTTCCAATGATCTTTTTCGCAAGGTATCTGATGTGGCGTGTTGGAGAAATAAAACAATTGATCACTACAAAGCCGGCTTCCAGGAAAATTCTTGAAAGATGGGCTACCCTGTGGATATTGGCAAGCCGGCCTTCAATGCTAAAATCGAGATCGCGGTTGATGGTGGCCCGCACAATGTCTGCATCAAAAACCTGCGTAAGAAAACCCAGATCCGCCAACTGCTTTTCTATATCAATAGCCAGTGTGGTTTTTCCTGATCCCGAAAGACCTGTCATCCAAATTACCTTTGCTTTTTGTTGCAGAATCTTTTCCTTCTGGAACCGCTTTACAAAAGGGTTGTCGGTTAACCATGGGTTTTGCTCGGATATTTCTGTCATGGGCCAAAGGCAGTTTTGCATTAAAAAAACACTTACGTTTTTCCATAGAAGCTTTGCAAAAGTATAAAAATCCCTGTATCTGGTAGGGTAAAAAAACGCAGATAGGATAATCACAAATGAATTAAATGGGTTAATTTTGCCGGAATGTGAAACATATGAAAAGAAAAAGATTATGAAACGCGCCCTGGCTAAATGGATATTACAACTTATGGGATGGAGAGTTACCCACGGAATGCCCGAAGGGATATCACGTGCGGTGATTATTATGGCACCACATACCAGCAATTGGGATTTTGTTTATGGCCGTTTGGGTTTTCTTTCCCATGGTGTAAAACCCAAGATCATGATCAAGAAGGAATCTTTCTTCTTTCCCCTGGGAATAATATTACGGGCCCTGGGAGCGTTGCCTCTCGACCGGGGCTATAGTACCGGCACCATAAAGAAAATCACCCAGATGATCAATCGTTCGGATTCTTTTTTTCTCCTCATTACTCCTGAAGGAACCCGTAAGCTGGTGAAAAACTGGAAAAAAGGATTCTATTTTATAGCCGAACATGCCAATGTGCCTATCATTTGCGGCTTTCTGGACTATAAAACCAAAACGGGGGGAATGGGAAAGGTGGTCTATCCTTCAGGAGATTATAATGCCGATCTGAAAATCATCCAGGATTTTTACAGGGACAAGCAGGCCCGTTATCCCGAAAATTTTAACCTTTCTCCCATGTACCGGCAGGACTAAGGCCGGGACGAAGCAAATACTTCATCAAGGCTCAACCGCAAAAACGCTGTGTACAGGGGTGCAATTTCATTATTGTCTCCCAGGTTGATCTGACTCAGACTTACCGATCCTCCCAACCGGAAACTGAAATTATCACTTACCTCCATGTGCATGCCCAGGCCGGTATAAACCCCAAACCCTATTCCGTAATCGCGCACCTGGTAGTAGTCAGATCGGATCTCCCTGATATTGAATTCCATGCCGCTTATGGTCACCCGGTTTTCAACCACTTTGGTATTGGTAAGGTTGAGCCCGCTTTCAATATAAGGATGGATATAGGATGGAGTAAACAGGGTGTATTGAAACCCGAGGCGTAGTTCATTCCGCTCTTCAACCCCATAAATGTCTGACAGAAGCCGGTAGGGCTCTGAGGTAGAGGTAAATTTATCTGTGATCAGGGTAAACTTATCTGCAGCGGTGAGCCTGGAATAATTGAATTCACCAATTACGGCAAAGCTCTTGCCAAAACGGAATCCACCAAAAAAGCCTATGAGCAAACCAGGATCATAACGCATATTTTGAGGCAGATCGCCCACTTCAAAACTTGAAATGATTTCATCCACATTGTTGATGAGCCGGTCGCGGTTGTGGGTTCTGTTCAGGGCCTCTTCCACATTGTGCTCCCCCGATCCGTTGTAGTAATTGGCAGTGGAAGCACTGGCCAAATAGCCCCCTATATTGATTCCGTAAATCAGCCTGAGGGTAGGTGTATTATCATCGCGGATCGATGTGAGGGAAAGGTTTTTTTTGCCCTGTTCAGGCAGGTCGATCGGGCTGTTTCCCTCAGCAGTACTGGCAAAAAAAGGCAGCAAAAGAAGCATAACCACCGGCAAAACCATTGCCGGATGTATGGTTCGGTCTTTTAGAAGGGTTACGGGGCCAGATGGGTTTTCCCACAAGCTCAGTGCAGGGTAGGTTTTAATGATGGCACGAAGGTAAAAGATCATAGGGTTAATGTTTAAGATCAGAAAAATAGGCATCGAGGAGTTTATTGGCAGCCTGGTAGGGGGTAAGCAGGTTTTCTTCCAGTTCTTTCAGAACCGAAGGGGTGATATTGCCCACATTTTTGTGATGGTTGAAATGGTCTGTAAGGTATTGCCTTATGGAATCGTACATTTGATGTTTTTGCTGGCTTTTCCTTTTTGCCTGGAAGAAGCCGCTTTCCTTTACATGTTCTTCAAAAGAAGCAATCATGTTGTAAACATTTCCAATGCCAGTTTTTTTCAGGGCCGAACAAATTTCCACTTTTGGGGGCCACCCTGATGATGGCTGGGGAAAAAGGTGGAAGGCATTCTGGTATTGTACCCTTGCCGTTTGGGCTTTAATCAGGTTGTCGCCATCAGCCTTATTGATGACCATTCCATCGCACATTTCCATGATGCCTCTTTTGATGCCCTGCAATTCATCTCCTGCACCAGCCAGCATGAGCAGCAGGAAGAAATCTGCCATGGAATGCACGGCGGTTTCTGACTGGCCCACACCCACGGTTTCTATCAGGATACGATCGTATCCGGCTGCCTCGCAAAGAATGATGATCTCGCGTGTTTTTCTGGCCACGCCTCCCAGGGAGCCTGCCGAAGGACTCGGCCTGATAAAGGCCTGATCGTGGTTGGAGAGGGTTTCCATGCGGGTTTTGTCGCCCAGGATGCTGCCTTTGGAAATTTCGCTGCTGGGATCAACGGCCAAAACTGCAATTTTATGTCCCTTACTGATGAGGTGAAGCCCAAAGGCCTCAATAAAAGTGCTTTTGCCCACGCCTGGAACCCCTGTAATCCCGATGCGGAAAGACCCTGACGAATGAGGGGTGCATTTTTCTATGATCTGTTGTGCTTTTTCATAGTGGGCAGGCAATGCGCTTTCAACCAAAGTAATGGCACGGCTCAGTATGCTGCGGTCCTGGTTAAGTATGCCCTGTACATATTCATCAACGGTGGGTTCTTTGCGCCGGCGCAATTGCAAAGCCGAAATGGCTTTTTCGTTGATTACCGGCAGGCGCTCCACCCCCTCATTCACCTTGAGGGCACTGTCAAATCTTTTATTTTCAGTATCTTGTTTTTCCTTTGCCATAGGGTGGTTTTTTTTACAAACCTACACATTATTTTGGTTAGAAAATACCCCTGTTCATCATCAGCTGGGATATGCTAAGGGGAAAAAATTCCTGGGGGTCGCATAAAAAAACCCGCATCAGCAAAACGTGATGCGGGTCGGTTCATTGTTTCATCAATGGGAAATATCACGGCGTTTGCACAATAGTGGTATTGTTTCCACTACCAATTTGCATGATACCTGCAACGTTGCCATTGCCCATCTGGATGATTTCTGCAGTATTGTTATGACCATACTGGCCGATTACGCCCAGGTTGTCTTGTCCATTCTGTGTGGTAACAGCACTGTTGCTGTTGCCCATCTGAACATGAATTGCCTTGTTGTCGGCACCTGTTTGCGTAATTTCAGCATAATGATCACTGCCTTTCTGGGTCAGAGAACTGATATTGTCGTTTCCATATTGGTAAATTTTAGCTTCGCTGGCTTGCTGCCAGAGAGCGATTTTGTTGTTGTTACCTTCCTGGATAAGATCTGCATCAGCACCATCGGCCTGGTAGGCGTGATCTTCAAAAAAGCCTTTATTTTCCAGAACGTCTTCAGAGAGCAGCATCCCGTGCCCACCAATATTGTTGTTTTCTCCTGATTGGTTTGCCTGGGCAGTGTTTTGGTTGCCCGTCTGGAGAATATCCATTTGGTTGTGGGTGCCTGTCTGCTGAATAAACGCTTCGCTTTCCTGGCCATTGATCTGTCTGATCATGGCAAGGTTTTGAGCGTGCTGCTGGTTAATATTGGCAGTATGATCATCACCCTGCTGCACTACCCGGGCATCATTGCTTTGCGCAAAAACGGCCCCTGAGAGAAGTACGAATACGGTTATGATTGTGATGATCTTTTTCATTTCTGATAAATTGATGTGTAAATAATTAATTAAAAGAAAATGACCAGGCTTGGCAATTTGTCAATCCTGGTCATTCTGGATTATTTACTGTTGAACTACATTGATGGTATTTCCGTTTCCTACTACGGTATTCATGGAGCTGTTTCCATCAGAGAATTGACCAACAGAAACGGTGTTCATCTCTCCGGAAATATGAACGCCATCCTGAGAATACCAAAGGGTTCCGATTTTGTTGTCATTACCTTCCTGGATCAGGGTAACTTCATTAAAGTCGCCCAATACTGTTCCTGAAGTAATGTTGCCGTCACCTTCTACGTCAATAGAAACTTCGTTTCCTTCTGGCTGGTGTGGCCATCCACCCAGAGAACCAACTGTCCATGAACCTTTGTTGGCATCACCTACCATATCCATAGATACAGTGTTATCGCTACCTCTTACTCCTGCACGGTAGAAGTTGTTGTCGCCCTCCTGGCTACCAGTTATGGTATTGTCGTAAGATTTTACCATTTTGGCTTCCAGGTAGTTGTCTTCGCCATTTTGAGTAAACTCTGCAACACTTCTTTCAGCACCGCCATATACACCTTGCTGGATAAGCACAGAGTTAGAAGCACCTACCTGATCAACATCAGCACTGTTATCACTACCAATCTGGGTGATCAGGGCAGTTGAGGTGGCACTGTTGATTTGTTCTGCTTTGGCATAGTTATCCATTCCATCCTGAGCAATTTCAATATTGTTGCCTGATCCTACAGACTGACGTCCCTGAGCCCAGTTGCCATCACCAACCTGGTCAATGGTACCAGTATTTCCACCATTGAAAGTTGTGAAAGTAGCCCAGTTGTTGTCGCCCAACTGATCAATGCTGTGGTCACTTACCATGGTACCACCATCCCAGCCCTGACGCTGCTGAATAGTAGCCATGTTGTCAGATCCTTTCTGGTCGATAGCAGCAATACCGTTGTTATTGTTAATGTCGCCACCAATGTCTCCACCCTGCTTGATCAGGGCAGTATTGTTGGAACCTGAGCCTTGCCATACATCAGCCTGGTTGTCATTACCTTGCTGGTAGATGGTCAGATCGTGGTCAGGGCCATTTGCCTGGCGTCCTTTGGCGTAGTTATCATCGCCTTGTTGTTCAACGCTACCAAAGTTTCCACCGTTGAAAGTGGTAAGGAAACCTTTATTGCTGTTACCAACCTGTTCAACAGAGTGAATGCTTACAGCAGTTCCACCTGAAAAACCCTGGCGCTGTTTTACTTCTGCCTGGTTGTCGTTGCCATCCTGATCAATGCTTCCTTCAGCGTAATTGGATTGTACATTGTTGAAACCAAAGTTACCTTGCTTGATCAGGGCGTCATTATTATCACCTGCTTGGCCTACTGTGGCCTCGTTTTCCATACCGGTTTGAAGTACTTCGGCTTCATTATTATTACCAGTTTGGGTTGTTGTCGCCTGGTTGTTCTGGGCGAAAGTCATTCCCGCTGTAATGGCGAGAGCACCGAAAATTGCAATTACTTTTTTCATAATTCTAAAAATTTGGAGGTTTAAAATTTAATGTGATTTGATTTGTTGTGCCTGTCGGACTTTTTTATTACTAGAAAATTGTGTATTTGCTATAAAATTGAGGGGGTAACAAATTTCGAGTCTGTTACCCCCTTGAGTATTGTTAATTCTGAGTGATGGTTGCATTATTATTATTACCAAATACAGTAAGAACAGCTGAATTGCCATTGCTTTGCTGCATAATGGAGGCATTGTTGCCATTTCCTTCAATGGTAAAACCGGCTGCATCCCAAAGACCCATACCACCAGTAACCATGTTATTGTCACCGGTTTGGGTGATTTCCAAAGAGTTGTTACTACCACCCATGGCACCTGAAATGATGTTGTTATCACCATGCTGAATTGCTTCAAATTCAGAGTCGTGAGCTTGCATAGAGTTTCCACCGGGGCCTGTACCGCGTGAATTGGCATACAATTTATTTCCGTCTCCTACCTGTTCAGCAGAGTAGGTGTTGTCGCTTCCGGTAATTTCAATGCGCTGGCTGTTGTTATTGCCCAGCTGATCTTGTACTAC
>CAYVQC010000010.1:0-92440 GCA_964453995.1 uncultured Bacteroidales bacterium
GCAAAACATCAGTTCCACCTGCAAGGCTTCCCTTATTCTCGGTTTTTAAAACTATGGAGGCTGTTACCCTGTAAGTTTTTGCAGTATATTTAAGATACACATATGCAACTGCAACCATTAGGACACCGAAAATGGCCAGAATGTACCAGTATTTAAGCAAATCTTTGGCAGCAGAAACGAGGTTTACTGCTAATATATCTTTAGGTTCTTTCATTTATGGCAGTGTTAATTGTTGTTTATTAGGTTGTTCTGAACAAAGGTGTAAACAAATAAACCTGTAGTAATCAATGAAATAATCAGATTGTATGGCACAGTTGCCAATCCCCATTTTTTCCTTCCCAGAGGTTCTACGAAAACGATATCTCCTGAATTAAGATTATACAATTCTGATTCAAGAATATTTCCCCTGGTAAGATCTACATAATATTTTTGTCTTATGCCTCCGTCCTCCCTGATTATTAAAATATTTCTGCGGTTTCCGTATTGCCCTATATCACCTGCATATCCTATTGCCTGAAGAATATTTATATTTTTATAATCAAACATATACACACCAGGCCTATTGACTTCTCCCAGGACTGTCACTTTTGTATTAATAAATCTTATGTATACAGAGGGCATATAAAGATAATCAGCCAGGCCTTTTTCAATGTTTTCAGCGGCTTCTTCAAGCGTCAAACCATTAACGTTAGTTTTACCTATGTGAGGTAATCGGATATTGCCTTCTTCATCTACCGTGTAGCTAAGCAGTGTAGGATCATTAATTCCCCGGGTAGCATCTCCAAGCACATTTGTGGGTTGCTCATCAGCACTACTTATTCTGATATACAATTCATCGCCGGGCCTTATTTTGATATCAGCAGGTTCACCATGAAATATTGTTTGTGTATCCGATTGCACGTAAGCTACTCTTCGCACGGGAACGCAAGAAACTCCAATAAGCAAGAAGAAAAGTACTGGTAATAGTAGTGGTTTTATTCGGCTCATAAGTATATGTAATTGTGGTTAGCAAAGATAAAATTAAATAATTATTTAATGGAACTTTTATCTTGTTTTATGGATAATTTGTCCTTTCTTAGCATTTATTTTAAACTATAAATACTAACCATTTGAAAGGCAATCCGCAATAATGAAAATGATAATTTTTTAGATGCACTTTGCTCCTACTGTTTTTTTTTTGAATAAATTGCGCTTAGTAAAGATATACAAAAATCAGGGTATAAGACTTATTTCGATACGGCAATAGATACTTTTACTATTTAGAGAATATAATTGCCGGAAGCATTTTAACAATAGCAGCAAGAAGGATTCGGGGGAATAATAACTGTATAATCTGTGTATAAATAAAAAAACCCGAATAAGTTCGGGCCTTTTCTCACATAAGTATGTGTTTATGGTATGAAGAAAAATACAAATTACAATTTAACGAAGAATCTCCTTTTTTCCTTTATGATTAATTGCCGCAAACGATTGCGATACTTACATAAAAAAAAACCAAAAAAAACCAGGCAACGCTGGACGTTTTCATCATGACATGACAGCTGAACATTTTGAAAACGTTGGTGTAATTCAATTTCTTAAAAGAACTTTTCCTCTTGTAACAAGGTTTTGCCAGATTACCCCAGCGCCACCCGGTTCATGGTTTGGAAAAAAAGGATGCAACAAAGGTAAAGGTTTTATTGAACTCTACAATAAAAAAAACATTTTTTTTACGCTACTACTTCCTTACAGGTTTTAAGTGAAACATCCCCTCATATATACAGCGTGAACATGCAAGGTTTATAAGATAAAGATCTCCAGGAAAACTTATTAACAACTACAATAAATCTTTTATTTATCAGGCAGTTACTCGCTGATCTTTTTTCATGATAATTATTAAAACAGCCCAACAAAGATTTTTAATCCCCCAAAACCGGTTTTCATTATTCATACTCCTAATTAAGTCTGGTAAACCCTTCCATTTTTTTTCTTCATTATGCTTATTATTGCAACTGATATTTGTAAGGATTTTTTGTTGTATTTACTATAAACAGGACACCTGCGTAAAAAAAAATTCAAAGCATGACACCTTTTGACGCACCCAATGAATAATTTTGAGCCAAAAACCACAAGTGATTATGAACCTGATTAAAATCCACAAAATTGCCACAGGTATTTCGCAGCTTTTCACTGCCATGGATAAGGGTTTTTCGAAAGTTGAATCCGACATCACTCTTCTTACACGTTTTAGGCATATCTGCTATGATGCCAATTTCAGACTCGAAGAAGCTCTTTGCAAATTAGAAGGTTATCTCTTAATTATTGCTGAAGGTGAGCCATTGCATAATAGGGTGCCAGATTCTCTAAAAGAAGAAATATACATGGAATTGATCAAAATTAAGGATATCATTCACGAGAACATCCTAATGATCAAGGGATATATTGAAGAGTATTCGGATCTGTGGAAAAACTCCTTTTCCCTTAGTGCCCTTCAGAAGTTTGAAAATTTGCTCACCAGTGAGTTTAACATCTTCATCTCCGAAATTGAGTCACTTAATGTCCAGGAGCTCATTGAAAAAAGGCAAGAGATTATCCGATCCACTACAGAAGCCAGGATTGGCAATGATAGATAAAAATACCGGATGTAACATTTTAACAATATGAAAATCCGGCATTAGTTTTTACACAAAAGCCTGTTATAGCACTATTGCAAACAGCAATATGTAGCACACTGTTCACCCCATCAGATTATAATTTCTCAATGAGCATGAGTGAATCACCTTTTTTTACTTTTTCTCCATTAGACACCAATACCTTTATAATTTTACAAGGAAATGGTGCCTGAATTTCATTAAAAAGTTTCATAGCTTCAAGAATGCAAATGGTTTGGCCAGTTTCTACTGTATCTCCAGGTTTTACGAATGGTTGTGAATTCTGATCAGGGGACTGATAGAAGGTACCTGCCATTACTGCTTTGATTGATTCACCCGTTAAAGCGGGTGCTTCTACCACTTGAGGAGGCGCCGCTGTGCGGGGTTGCTCCTCTGTAGCCCTTGCTTTTGGAGCAATTGCCGTATCTTGTGTAACTACCGGGCGGGGGTTGGAAGATACCGATCCATTGCCAGAAGAAAGTGATAAATTAAAATCCCCTTTTCTGATTATAAGCTCATTGAGTTGAAGAACTGTAGCCTTTTCCAGGATAGAGTTGATGCCAGCATAATCTTCGGCATGAAGTATTTTTTCCATAGTCTCAACGGGTCTGTCTGGCACAACCTCTTTGCCTTCCCTGGCCCGATTGAGTTTCGCAATTTCTTCGACTTCAAGATCAGCCGGTGATGGTGGCCTTTGGTCTTCAGGTAACGCACGCCATTTAAAATACTCCATGGCAATTTCGGGAAAAAGGCAATAGGATAATATATCCTCCTCTTCCTGTATCAGTTCTGGTTGGGGAATGGATTTGGTGGCTGTTGGAAGAATACTCTTCAGATCATCTGCGGGCCTGTGATCAATCGGTTTTTCATCACCTAGTATTTTTTTTATGAATTCGGGTTTAATTGGTGCCGGAGGGCGTCCATACATTCCCTTTACATAATTTTTCACTTCCTGGGGCACAAGTTTATACCTTTCGCCAGCAAGAACATTCATCACGGCCTGAGTACCAACTATCTGACTTGTTGGCGTTACCAGGGGGGGATAGCCGAGGTCTTCGCGCACCCTGGTTACTTCTTCCAGGGCATCGTCGAGCTTGTCAAGGGCATCCTGCTGTTCAAGCTGTGATCGAAAATTTGAGATCATACCTCCCGGAATCTGGTGAATCAATATTTCGGCATCGATGGGTGGTTCGTATCCCCTACCTTTGCTGCGGGCAGGAGTTAGCCTGGCAAAATACTTATCCACCTCTCTGATGACATCGCGGTCCAGGTTTACTTCAAATTCTGTTTCGCTAAAAATGGCATGAAGGGTCTGTACCGGTGGCTGAGAAGAAAAGCCTGCCATGGAAGCAACGGCACAATCTATTGCTCCGGCACCAGCCCGAACACCTTCCAGGTAGGCGGTTTCTGACATACCGCTGGTGGCGTGGCAGTGGATCTGGATGGGAATATCTATCTCTTTGCGAAGGGCAGTGACCAGTTCTTTTGATCTGACCGGGGAAAGTATACCAGCCATATCCTTGATACATAATGAATCAACTCCTAACTGAACCTGCTCAATGGCATGTTGTACATATTTTTCAATAGTATGCACCGGACTGATTGTATAAGACAAAACACCCTGCGCATGGGCACCATGTCTTTTCACAGAATTGATAGCTGCTTCCAGGTTTCTGGTATCATTTAGGGCATCAAATATACGGAAGATATCGATGCCGCTATGATGGGCTGTTTCAATAAAACGGTCAAGAAGATCGTCGGGGTAGTTTTTATATCCTACAACGTTTTGTCCCCGAAGCAACATCTGTAAAGGTGTATTTTTTGCCCTGGCCTTGATGAGCCTGAGCCTTTCCCATGGATTTTCCCTTAAAAACCTGAGGCAAACATCAAAAGTAGCTCCACCCCACACCTCGAGTGAGTAATATCCTACACGGTCAATAACATCAATGATATCGATGATATCCTTGGTTCTCATTCGTGTTGCCCATAATGATTGATGACCATCACGAAGGGTAGTATCTGTAATTCTGAGTTCTTTCTTCTCCATTCTTCACTAAATTGGGGTTTCTTTGTTATTTTTGGTTTTGGAGTTTCATTAAAAGCCTTCAAACTTTCCCATGGCTGAATATTTCTCAAAACGCTTCTCAAGCAAAATACCGGTAGGGATATTGGCCAGGGTTTTGAGATTTCTAACAATAGATTTTTTAACCTCTGAGGCAGTTTTTTTATAATCGGTATGGGCTCCCAGGGCAGGTTCGGGAATAATTTCATCAATTACATCATGCTTATAAAGGGCATGTGCTGTAAGGTTTAATGCTTCGGCAGCATCAGGAGCAAAAGTGGCGTCTCGCCATAAAATGGAAGCACATCCTTCAGGAGAAATCACCGAGTAAATAGCATTGGAGAGCATAAGGATTTTGTCTGCAACACCAATTCCCAGTGCCCCACCACTTCCTCCTTCACCAATAACCAAAGAAACAACAGGAACAGTGAGCGAGGCCATTTCCGTAATATTCTTGGCAATGGATTCCGCCTGTCCTCTCTCTTCCGCTTCCAACCCGGGAAATGCACCCGGAGTATCAATAAAGGTAACCACGGGCAGGTTAAATCTTTCGGCCAGTTTCATCAGTCTGAGAGCCTTTCTGTAACCTTCCGGTTTAGCCATTCCAAAATTACGTTCCACATTTTCAAGGGTATTCTTTCCCTTATTATGGCCTATGAGCATTACTTTCTGGTTTGCTATGGTGGCAAACCCTCCAATAATGGCCCTGTCATCAGCATAGTATCTGTCGCCATGAAGCTCCATAAAATCAGTAAAGATCAATTGAATATAATCCTGAAAAACGGGTCTTTGGGGGTGGCGGCTGATTTTTACAATATCCCATGCAGAGCGTTGTTGTGAGGTTTGTTTTCCATTGAGGTTCTTGCCACTCTGTTCTTTAACAAGAACTTTCACTCCTGTATGTATTACCATTATGTTACGATTTTGTGAATAAAAACGTTACCAGAAAAGATTATCGGTTATAGTAACTAAGGACTTTACTCAGATAGTTTTTCATATTCTTTCGTTCAACAATTGCATCTATAAAGCCATGCTCGAGCAAGTATTCAGCGGTTTGGAAATCCTGGGGAAGTTTCTCACCGATTGTCTGTTCTATCACCCTTCTTCCCGCAAAGCCAATTACAGCAGCAGGTTCGGCAATATTAAGATCGCCCATCATAGCATAGCTGGCAGTAACCCCCCCAGTGGTAGGGTTTGTGAGAACAGAAATAAAAGGGATCTTTTTTTGATTCAAGCGAGCAACGCCAGCGCAGGTTTTGGCCATTTGCATGAGGGAGAGAACTCCTTCCTGCATTCGTGCACCGCCCGAAGCTGAAAATACAATATAGGGCACCTCGTGCTTAAATGCAAAATTAGCGGCCTGGAGGATTTTTTCTCCTGTGCCGCTACCCAGGCTACCACCTAAAAACCGGAAATCCATAATCGACGCCACTGCATCAATTCCATTAATCTTGCCGCAACCCGAAACCACGGCTTCCGAAATCCCGGTTTTCTTTTTATTGGAGACAATTTTATCCTTGTAGCTACCTTTCAGATCATTGAACTCAAGGGAATCTACCGGGCTGATGTTGGCGAATAGCTCTTTAAACGTGCCATTGTCAAATAGCAGAGAGGCCCTTTGGTAGGAGGTTATGCTTCCATGATAATTACAATGAGGACATACATTAAGATTGTTTTCCCACTCCTCATTCCAAACATGAGCTTTGCAGTTTTTGCATTGTACCCAAAGAGATTCTCTTTGCTGCTTTTTTTCTGCAATTGGCTTGCTGTACCATGCCATATAGTAAACGGGTTAGGTTTGCCTTAATAATTGCTTAACATGATAAAAATACATGATAAATCTCTGGTATTTTTAACCGAAACAATATATATTTTAAACAAAAATAATTTTATCAGACTTCTTCAAAGACTAAATATACTCTACATATTTTCAATTACCAAAAAATTTTAGCAAACAGTTAATTAAAAGTTGTTGCCTCGTAGCTGATTTTTCGATGAATGATTCAAAATAAACGTTTTAAACACGATTGACCAGCATTATCAAAGATCAAAATTCTTGTCTACACTTTTATTGTAATGAAAACTTTATACGTACTTTTTTCATTAATGCAAAAAGGATCGTCTTGCATACCGCATTAACGGGATGCTGAGCTTCACGAAGCAAATATCTTGTTGCTTTATATTAGACGATCCGGTTGGCCCAACGACATTAATAACATCTTAGAGAGGCCTAAAACCATAATCCATTTTAGATGGGTTTTGCCTTCCCTTTCTTAACTTGTAGCTGGTTACCATGGATCAGTTTAAAAAGCCAATGATTTGGTTCTGTTCATTTTTATTTACTGAAACCTTGAGGCATCTTTGATCTCTATTGTTAATAACTTTCGTTTACCTTCCAAAAAAACAGGTTAAAAAACCTACTCTACCACACGTATTTTCATGGCACTAAACACACAAAACACTGATATACTGTCATATAAATATATATCCCTTATTTTCACCCATTAAAAACAGGTAATTCGCGCAAAACCAGATGACTTACTTTTGCGTAGGTATTATTACCTATTGGTTCATACGCGTTTATAATTATTTATTAATACGCTAAACTTACACATCGGATCAGGGAAAAAATGATGTGTAAACCCAAACGATCATTACATTAAAAAATCAGGGATTATGGAGAAAAAATTTACTATATCAACAACTTTTAGTTCCAAGCTTTTAGGAATACTTTTCAGTATCCTTCTTATCCTAACGCACCAGAATAGCCAGGCTCAAACCGGACCCGGAGGCGTTGGGAATGCAGGTGGAACAGAAGGTCAGCCCGCCAATTCCTTGTGGTTGGATGCAACTACAATAGAACTGCTGGACGGAGAGAGAGTGCCTGGCTGGCAAGACAGATCGGGCAACGATTCTCATGCAACTCAGGAAGCAATGGAAAGGCAGCCTGTATTTGTTCAGGGTGGCGCTTTTAACATTTCCCAGCCAGTGGTTAGGTTTACCAGGAATGACGATAGCTTTTTAAATTATTCGGGCAATACCATTGTTGAAACAGACTATACAATTTTTATAGTAGCGGCAAATCGCACAGGTGGTAATCAATGGGTTATGGGGGGCAGTGGTACGGGAGACAACAATAACCTTCATTTTGGCTGGAACAGCAATACGGTATATAAGTATCATCATTATGGTAATGACTACCCGAATATAGATCTACTGCCAGGTGTCCCGGGCACAGGTATTGAAAGCTTCGGAATTATGACACTGGTAAATGAAACCAGCCTGTCCGACCGATCCCTATACCAAAATAACAGTAACCTAAACATTACGAATTCAGGCTCATCCACTGCATTTATCAACAATTGGGAGGGAGCAGGCTTAGGCGGATACCCCCGCTCGGGATATAGCAATATTGACGTCGCCGAAGTGATTTTTTATCGATCTGCTCTTAATCAGGCACAAATACAAATCGTAAATCAATACCTGAACATAAAATATGGTATCTCTATTGAAAATGACCACTATTCCCCTCTTTCATCCTATCAGTTGGATGTTGCCGGAATAGGTCGTGGCAATGATGGTACTCATTCAAATGCTTCTTCCGCAGGCTTTTACCTCTCAACATTATCAGGAGGATTGA
The DNA here is from genome assembly GCA_964453995.1 of uncultured Bacteroidales bacterium. GTDB lineage: Bacteria > Bacteroidota > Bacteroidia > Bacteroidales > UBA7960 > SKVR01. The sequence continues at coordinate 8,333 of CAYVQC010000010.1, forward strand.
CCACCGGGAATTATGTTTTTACTTCCCATAACGGGGCTGCCAATTCCCCGGCAGATTTTACTATCGCAGACCTGCCTTTCAGCGTAGAATCGCGATACAATCGCATTTGGTACCTTGATAATATTAACAATACAGCCGAAGCTCAGCTGTCTTTTGATATTTCTCAAAGTGTGGAGAATGGTGAATATCCAGGAGTGCATGAAAACTATGTATTATTATACCGCAGTGGCACATCAGGTAATTTTAGCATTGTAAAGGCATCGCAAGGCATCAAAGAAGGCACCAAAGTATACTTCAACCTTTCTGGTGTTTCCGAACTGATGGACGGTTATTATACACTGGGAACCACCAATGAACAAGATAGCCCCCTGGAAGGAAAACCCGGACAAACCTGGTTTTCGCTAATGAGTGGAGATTGGGATAACTGGGAAACATGGACACTGGATCCGGCTGGAGCCATTTCTTATAACCCCCAGCAACTCACACCTTCAACATCACCCTCTGCTCCTAAAGATAAAGTAGTAATACTAAACGGTAAAACTGTAAACATAGCCACTAATGCAAAGCAAAATGCTTCCATTACGGTTAACGGGCGACTCAATATCAATACTACAACCAATCATCAATTTGCCGAAATAAAAGGTAACGGTCGTATTTTTCTTAAAGGCGACCATTTCCCCCAGGGAGATGCATACCATTTTTTCACTCCCGGTCAAGGTCAGGGTACCGTAGTTTACCAGGGTGGTGGGTATGAATTGCTTGAATCCAGGACTTTCTATAATGTGGAGATCGATCTTGATCAACCATCTGATATCATCAACCTTGTAAATGATTATACCATTAAAGGCAATCTGCACATAAAAAAAGGTGCATTTACCATCAACAACAATGTATCTGCCAATATCATCAACCTGCATGTAAATAATAATGTAATAATAGAACAGCAAGGCAGTATTTTAACAGGAGAAGGAGATACCAGGGCTCCCTACCAGATCGGAAACAGAATGCCTGAAAATGACAACAAGTTTTACCACAGCATATTCCATCAATTCCATATTGGCGGGGACCTTGTGAATAACGGGTTAATTAAGCTTACCAACCAACAGGCCCCGGTATACAACAGATTCCCCCTGAATGGTGCGGTTACTACCGTTTTCACCAATGCTGCAAACAATACTGCAACCCTTAATGGCATTAGTCATTTCTACAACCTGCTAATAGATAAGGGCGAAGACAAGACCTACATGCTGGAAATTATATCAGCTGAGCCGGAAAACTTTGTTTTATTCGGGGCCAACAATGTCGGACGTAATAACCCCGGTTGGTCAGGTCTTACTGCTGAAAACCCCCAGGTGCGTAAAGCCCTGTGGATCAAAGCTGGAACACTGAAACTATCAGGCAAAATGCATATTCCAACCCTTTCTGAAGGGGGAAGTGAAGGTGGTAATGGAGACTATGCCATTGGACAAAACGCCAGACTATGGATCGCTTCACCTGAGGTAACTGTTTATTCAACCGCAAGTGAACAGAACCATATTGCTGGCTTTGAAGATGCCGTGAATACCGGTATTTCAACCGGAGGGAGCAATCAGGCCCTTTCTGTTTTTGGTGAATTCAGGATCACCCATGGATTCTTTGGCACCAGAAACAGTGCTGGCTTCATTTTTTGGTCGCATACGAATGCCCAGGTTAAAATTGATGGTGGAAGAGTAAATGTAAGCCAGGTAAGGAGTGCCGGAAGCGGGCAGGGGATGGCATCATATACACAAACCGGCGGATTGGTAATTGTGAGAGGAAGAACAGAACCGGGCGAAGTTAACAACAGCTATCCCATATTTGGCTTTGATAGCGAAAACGGTGTATTCAGCATGTCGGGGGGAGAAATCCTTTTCCACGACAGAACATCAGGAAACGGATCCAATAATGGTTTTTACATACCTTCAAAAGAAGGAAATTATTCTGTTTCAGGCGGAAAGATCACCGTTGACATTGAGGGAGGCAGAAACTTTTCGGTTCTTTCCAATGCACCCATTTTTGATCTGGAAATCAAAAGACTCAGCGGAAGTGGTAATGCCACTGTAAGCTTGTCAAAAGATCTGCGCATTATCAATGATTTGATAATCAACAACAATACAATCCTTTCAGCACAAAATACAGCCGGAGATGTCTTCGATCTTTATGTAGGGAGATATTTCGATCTGAAAGACGGTGGACAGTACGAAGCACATAGCAACACCACACACTTTAATTTAAGTCAGCCCACCAGAATTTATGTACGCAATACAACCAATACAGAAGAACTTGTATTCAACAATATAAACATCATCAAAGATCAGTCCTGGGATCCGTCTGTTTTCAGAAGCGTAGAAGTGCACAGCAGTGGTCGGGCAAATAACAATCCGCCCATAACAGTTCATGGCACGTTAGGGATTGAACGTGGTCAGCTGGATCTGAGAACATTTACCTTTTCGGTGAAAGGTGATGTTGAAATCACTGATGGAAGGATCTTTTCATCAAACAGCTCCAATCCAGGTCGCTTGCTCATCAACGGATCTGTTAGCCAAACCCTCAGGGGACCCATAACCAGGCAATCAGACTTTGGTACCGTTGAACTGAATAATGCTCAGGGAGCCAATCTGGGTTCTCATATTAACGTTACAGATTTTCATCTTACTTCAGGTATAATGAATCTTGGCGTCTATAACCTTAGCATTTTGGGCGAGCTTTTCTCTACAACAGGATTTGATCATGAGCATATGTTCCAGACCGAAGGAAATGCTTCCGATGGTGGCCTCAGCATTAGGATAAGCCAAAACAGCACCTATCTTTTCCCGATCGGCACCAACAGCAAAGGAAATGTAAGGTATACTCCGCTGCTGGCCTCCTTCAACGATGTAATAACTTCCGGGCTGGTAACCCTTAGTGTTGCCGATCATGCACTTGCAAGTCTCGACCTCGGCAACAATGACGCACTAAGTTATTACTGGCGCATACGCCATTCAGGTTTTGGGGAAGATCTCCCTACAATTGCCAGCTATGTTTTCACCTGTAGTCTTTCCGATTACCCCGGTTCAAATCCCTGGGGTGGAAATTGGCGCCCCGGAAAAGTTGTAGATATATCTAGATCAAGCGAAGATGGTAATAATCTTTCAGGAGCTGACATTACATTTAATTCAGGCTTCAAATTGGAGGAAGGTTCTTATACAGCGGCAGAAAAGAATGCTTTTACTGGAAACCTCAGGGTTTTCTATAGCAGAGGTGGACAAGAGTTAAAAAATTGGAGCAGTAGATCTACCTGGTCGTATGAGGGCCATGACGGAGCGCAGGTGCCGAGAGGCGATCAGCACAGGCCCGGCCCCGGTGATATTGCCATTATAGGTTTCAACCCCAATGGCGACAATCAGTACCATTGGATCACTATGAATGAGAACAACATTGAAGTGGCAGAAATAAGATTTTCAGGTGATGGCACAACCTGGAATCCCAGGTTATATATTGAGGCCGGTCATTTTCAAAACCTGGGCAAAGTCTCTGGCAGAGGAGATATCAGACTCTATGTAGAACCCGACAGTATTCCTGTAATCCGTGGCGACCTGGGTGATTTCCTTGAAGGAGAGCACAACTATTTCGCCTATCATCTTGATAGAAATGGCCATGTAAATATTCCTTCAAATATCAATTTATATCCAAATCTGAGAATCGAATCCACTAGGGGTGGCCTGGGAAACAGAACCATTAGTTTTGAAGCAGACATTCACGTAAACAGAAATATGGTGGTTGATGGCAACTCAAATTTGATTATACATAATGGCGAGTACGGTAACATTACCGTTGGCAATAACCTTGCTATCGGAGGCTACCAGTCAGGCAGACTGCAATTTCCAACCTCTGGTTCGGGCAAAACAATAACAGTACATGGAGATCTTCGCATAAGGGATGCCAGCAACAATAGCATTGAAGTATTGAACAATATCCCCAACGGTCTGGTCCATAAGCTTCAGGTTGGTGGTAATATTTCCCAGGATGATGGTAGCATTTCCCTGTTTACCAATAACATTGATGGCAATAATGTGGAACTCGAACTCATTGGAAATACAAGCGCAGAATATACAAGGACTTCTGGAAATGAAGCGAGTTTATACCGGCTGATCATGAATAAAAATGCTACAGGACTGGTAACATTCAACTTTTTAAATTCATTTGCACTGAACGGAACTACCGACGGCGATAAAAAGGCGCTTGAGCTGGTCAGCGGAAGGCTGGGCCTGAGGGACCCAGGCATTGATATTATGCTTACCTCAGGTGGCACAGATTTTAAAATTCCGGCAGAAAGTGAACTCTGGCTGGGATCAAACAGCACCGTAAGAGCAAGCGGAAGCAATACAGGGATTTGGTTGGATGGCAAATTCACGCTGGGGCACGGCACAGAAGCACTCATTAATGAAGGAAACAATAATTACATTGAATATACCGCATCGGGAAGAGCAGAAATCGATATCAACTCCGGAAATGCTGTTTTGCTTGTTGGTTCTCAGATACGTCGTTCCACCCAAACAGAAGAAGGTATCCTGACCTTCAGTCTTCGTGATGCCACCTCATCGGTAACCATTGGCACCCAATCCGGACAAATACCGGAAAATAACCGGGGCGTTTTTGAAATTCTAAATGCTGGTAGCCATTTTGAAATGGTTGACAATGCAACAATTACAATTGCCAATGCACAAAACAATCCGGCATTTCCGTCCGTATATCTCAATCCTGCGGGTAATTCTCTTGGGGCGGGTAGTATGATACAGTTTGGAGACCAAACATATACCAACCAAAACCAGGTTATCGGACTTTTCTCTAACATTCCTTTGCGTAACATTAATCTTTTCAATCATAACAACAGTAACCCAACCCTGGAGTTATGGTACAAAGGGGTAGAGATCGGCGAAGATTTGCTAATAACCGCCGGCACCACATTCATGGCCAACAGCTGGGATGTTATCATTAAAGGAAACTGGAACAATGCAGGAAACTATACCAGTGGCAACAACACGACTATTTTCTCCGGAGATAGTTATCAAACTATTACAGGTGAAACAGCATTCTGGAAATTATTAAAAACCTCAACAGTTGCTCTGGATGTTCAGAACAATATATCAGTCGATAATGATCTGACACTACAGGCAGGCAGCATAAATGACAACGGTAATAATATAACGGTAAAAGGACATATAGAAAATCATGGCACCCATAACTGGGGCAACTCGGGCGATGGGATCATCCTGGCAGGCGACTATCAGCAGAACATGACCAGTTCAGGGGAGTGGGGTAAGATCACCATTAATAATCCGCATGGAGTGTTGGTAGAAACTTCAAACCACCAGATCATTGTAAATGATGCTGTAAAGTTGGTAAATGGAGTTTTTGATATTGGCCGTAACATGCTATTGCTTAAAGAAAATGCTGTATTCATTGAAGGCAATACATACTCCGAAACCAATATGGTGCAATCCAACCTGTCTTTTACCGATAATGGGATCAGGAAGATATTCCCCAATGGTTTTACAGGAGGCTTTGTTTATCCTATTGGCTCCATGATGAAATATACGCCTGTTATCCTCAACAATATCTCAACCAGCGCCGGTAGTCTCAGGGTTAAGGCAGCCAATGAAATGCATCCGAGCATTATTGAAGATGGTGATGCCTGTATGGAAAATACCCTCAATGCACTCAAATACCACTGGACACTGGAAGCTGCTGACGGGCTTCATAATTTCAGCGCTGACATAGATATGCAGTTCTACAGGGAAGACGCCCTGTTTACACCACCCAATGAGCTTTCCGACTATATCGCCGCAAGGCTGATCATGGGATCTGACGAGTGGAATAAATTTGACCATGAAAGCTTTGACCATAATGCCAATCTTATCAGGTTCCAGTTCTTATCTGCCGATGCATCGGCCATCAACGGCGACTATACCGCCGGTGTAAGAATTGATTGTGGCGACGCCATACCTGACAATATTCCTGTGTACATTTCAGTGAACTCAGGAAACTGGAGCGACCCGCTCAACTGGGCCATCTACAATACAGAAACTGAAAGTATTGGTGAACCCGGGATAAACATCCCTACCGGAGGACCAAGAGGAGTTATCGCTATTATTGACAACGATGATGTGATTGTAATGGACCAGAATTTTATCAACAATTACAAAACCGTGATCAATGGTGTTCTTGATGTGAATACTTCTTATGCCCAAAGGATTGGAATTGTAGATGGTGATGGAGAATTGTTTATTCAAAGGGGTGATCTCCCGGCAGCAGTGTATGATTTCTTCATTCAAAAAAGCGGCAGTACCTTCCACTTTGGAGGTGCAGGAGACTATGATGTACTAAACCAGCTACCCCTGGTAAACAATGTAAAGTTTTCCGGAACCGGCCAGAGACGATTGCCCAATCTGGATTGCATCATCAGGGGCACACTTGAAATAGAGGGTGATAACAACCTTTTTATTATCAACGAACACAATCGCCAATATCAGGTTACCGGGGATCTGATTTTTAACGGAGGTAACTTTTTGGCAGGCATAGAAGATGCCAGTATCATTCTTAATGGGGAAACCAGACAAACAATTGGTGGAAACACTCCATTCACAGATTCCAATAGCTTCTGGAATCTTGAGATTAATAATTCCCAGGATGTTGTTGTTGATAATCCTGTTGCGGTAAAAAACAATTTAACCCTTACACAGGGCATACTTAACACCCAAAGTAATCTGTTGAGTATTACCAGTACATCTGCAGATGCTATTCTCAATTATTCGGAAAACAGCTATGTAGCAGGCCCCATATCCAGAAATCTTTCCGGGCTTATGCAGGAATATGTGTTTCCGGTTGGAAATACCCAAAGATACAGACCATCCTCAGTATATACCATCAACTTTGCTGTAAACCAGCCCTGGGTAATGCAATATTTTGGTCAGAACCCTGCAAATGCAGGAATGGATAATTACCAAATCAATACCGGTCTTGAAAGTGTTAACAACATCGAGTACTGGGGCATTGAAGGTCCTTCTTCCGGAGAAGCCCAGGTACAGATTAGCTGGGGCCTTGGAAGTGGTGTTCCTGAAGTAGAACCCAACTTACTGGAAACATATATCTCTGTGGCAAACTGGGATGGTGGTATTTGGAATAACCTGGGGCAATCTACTGCCAACGCCTACGGTGACGGAACAGGCAATGTTATGTCTTTGTCTACCCTGGCATTCATTGAAAAATCAGGAATGAAATATATCACCACTGCTTCTACAAATACAGAGATTCTTCCCCTGCCCATTGAACTCCTGTACTTCACTGCAAAAGCAGAAGAAAAGCTTGTTGAATTAGAATGGGCCACAGCTGCTGAGATCAATAATAGTTTCTTTACGATAGAACGTAGCCAGGATGGAATAGAATACGAAACAATTGCCATAATACAAAGCAATGCTCCCAATGGCTTTAGCAACCAGGTATTACACTACAATAGTGTTGATGAAAATCCTGAATATGGCCTTAGTTACTATCGACTTAAGCAGACCGATTTTGACGGCAGCTACGCCTATAGCAAACCTGTGAGTGTTTACTTTGGAAGCCTTCAGGATGAACCGGGCCTTTTGGTGTATCCTAATCCCAACAAGGGGCATTCTTTCAGAATGTTGCTTAACGGGTTACCGGCAAATGAAACCCTTGATGTGATCGTTACCGACATGGTGGGCCGTAATGTTTATTCGAACCGTATGCATACCGATTTCAATGGAAATCTTGCTGCATTCATCGTTCCACAGGGCAGGCTCAAACAAGGAGTTTACATGGTGATTGTGAAAGGAAAGTCACAAAGCCATTCATCAAGACTTGTTGTAAAATAACAGAATAATAATTTTCCCTGATTTCCTTTTCCCTTTTCCCAAAACCTGGAGCGATCGCTCCAGGTTTTTTGGTTTGAACTCAGTTAAATTTATGTATTCCCCAACCCAGAGAACTCCATCGTGAAAAATAACAGTTGAATACCGGAACAGGTGTAACAACCTGTGAATAATAATTCACAAAACCGAAGGTTTGATAAGAACACACAAACCACCAAAATACATCATAAACAACTGATTTACTGACGCTAAAAAATACGTGGATTGACTTTCTGTTCCTGTGGCACAATTCTTCTATTACCTGCAGCGTAACATAAAAAATAATCAGCTATGAAAAGAATCATCAAAATAACATTATTCCTCCTGATTGGAACAGTACTGGTTTCATGCAACCAGAAACAGCTGCAGCAACAGGAAGAAGAAATCGCCAGGTTGACTCAGGAAAAAGAAATACTTGAGCAGACGGCGCAGGAGCAGGAACAAAATCTTAACGAGTTTTTCGAATCCATGGGAAAAATTCGTGAAAACCTTACTGAGATCAAACTCAGACAAAACCTCATTTCAGAAGAAACCCGCGATAAAGATAATTTGGGTGAAGATGTAAGAGGACAAATTGAATCAGACCTCGCTGCCATTAATGATCTTATGGAAGACAACCGTCGTCGGCTGGCTCAACTCAACCGTCAACTGAAAGAATCAAATGTAAAAATTGGCGAATTTGAGAATCTTGTAACACAGCTTAAAAAAGACGTGGAAGATCGTAACGTGGAAATTGCACTCCTGCAGGATAACATGGAACAGCTTAATATTCGCAATGAAGAACTCAATGCCTCCGTTGACCAACTGGAAGAAGAAAACCAGCAGAATCTGCAGGAAATTGAGCAAAAGACAGAGCGGATGAATACAGCATATTATGTTTTTGGAACCAAAAATGAATTGCGCGAAAGCGAAATCATTGACCTGGAAGGTGGTCTTTTGGGCCTGGGTCGCACCACAGTGGTAAAATCTGATCTCGACACAGAAAAGTTCAACAGGGTAGATATTTCTCAACTCGACAAAGTTTACATCCCCGGTGAGAACCCTAACCTGCTCAGCCTCCACCCTGCCGATAGCTACGTTGTGGAAACCAATGGCGACGGCAATTCAATGATCTTCATCCAGGATCCTGACCAATTCTGGAGCAATACCCGTTACCTTGTAGTAACCATTGAATAACCCCTTGTAGATTTTATATTCTCCTTGACTGCCCGGCAATCCGGGCAGTTTTTTTTTACCAGGCAGCACCCTTGTAGTAGATTAGAAAACAGGGGATAGCAATATACGAAGAGATATAATGCCAGCAATGATTTACCGGGCATCACGGACCAACGAGCGTGATGCCCGTTTATGCTTCTGATAAACCCCGACATTGACGTGCCGGTTGAAACCCGTAATGGAATTCCCCCTAATGACGACTACCACAAAGTTGCGAAAATTTTAACCGTCACCAAGCTTCAAAATGTATTACCACCACAGGGTTTACAAATATTAAAACTATATTTGTATTGATGGTAATCTGCCCTATAGCCAGTATTGCCAATCATTTGTTAACTTTGTGCTATGAAGAAAATCCTGATCGTAGAGGATGATATTAGTTTTTCCATTACCCTGAAAGCCTTTTTAACCCGGAACAATTTCATTACCGAGGAAGCATCCAATTGCCAAAAAGCCATTGAAAAACTTTCAAAAACCCGGTTTGATGTTATTCTGACAGATTTCAGGCTTCCGGACATGGATGGGATTGAATTGCTAAAAATCATCAGGGAAAAATCCCCCAGCTCACTTGTTATTCTTATGACAGCCTATGCTGATATAAGGATGGCGGTGAAGGCTATCAAATTTGGCGCTTACGAATATGTAGCCAAACCGGTAAATCCTGAAGAGCTACTGAATCATATCAATAATGGCCTTCAGAAAAACAGTGATGCCGGCCTTACCTCAAAGAAACAACCTCAGGAAACTTCCCAGGCAGCTAATCAAACAGATTACGTCGAAACAACCAGTAAGGAATCGCAAACCATTCATGAATATATCGACTTGGTTGCAGCAACCGAAATGTCGGTAATCATACAGGGTGAAAGTGGCACTGGCAAAGAATTCATTGCCAGACGCATCCACCAAAAAAGCAAACGCAACAACAAACCATTTGTGGCAGTTGATTGTGGTGCCCTTTCCAAAGAACTCGCCGGGAGTGAATTCTTCGGACACATCAAAGGTTCTTTCACCGGAGCGATCCAGGATAAGACAGGACAATTTGAAGCTGCCAATACGGGTACCATATTTCTTGATGAGATTGGAAATCTTTCTTACGAAATACAGGTTAAACTTCTCAGAGCCATACAGGAGCGAAAGGTAAGGAAAATTGGCAGCAATAAGGATGTGCCCATCGACGTAAGGATCATTACGGCAACCAACGAAGATCTGGTACAAGAGGTTAGAAACGGAAATTTCAGGGAAGACCTTTATCACAGGCTCAACGAATTCAGCATTCATGTACCCCCACTTCGCGAAAGGAAAGATGACATTCTAACATTCATAAATCATTTCCTGGCAAAGGCCAACCAGGAGATGGGAAAAGATGTCTCTGAAATACCTCAGCCACTGATGGATGTCTTGCTTCGCTACCCTTGGCCGGGAAATATCAGGGAAATCAAAAATGTAATCCGCAGGGCCGTTTTGCTTTCAAAAGGTAAAGAGCTAGACAAAAATGCACTCCCCCAGGAAATCATTTTCTCAACACTAATGGGAGAACCGGAAGAATCTTTAGAGGATGACAGTTATTTGAAAAACCTTACGGGAAAAACAGAAAAAGAAATCATCCTGGCAACCCTTCAAAAAGCTCGTTTTAATAAATCAAAAGCAGCGCGCCTGCTCAATATTGACCGGAGAACACTTTACAACAAGCTTAAGCTTTATGACATCTCGCTGGATTAAACCAGGCTGTTATAAATGAGCATCCTGCTGTAATAAAGATTCTTTTTTCAGCTCTTCTACCAGTTGATGACTCAGTCGAATAAGGTTTTGAAGATTTTCTATGGTGTGTGTATCATTAAGATCCAGAACTTCGCTTCCTTTAATTTTTCGGATACAAAGACTTATTGCATGGGCATTGAGAAGGCCCATCATATTGCTCATTTTATGAATAATACTTTGCACCTCTTGTGCATCTTTGCTTACCCCTGCTCTTTCAAGTTTTCCTATGTTCTGACGGGTTTCCTCAATAAAAGCCTTCAGGATGGATGCCATGGAGGCATCATCATTACCGGTAAATGACTTTATTCCTTCAAGATCATAAAAAACCTGGTCATTGGTTTTTTCGTCCTGTAAAACAGAAGGCTCTCCAGCTCTTGTTTTATTCAAAAATCCCGAATTCGATTCAACCCTGTAGAAATCTTGCTCCTGGGTGTCTTTCCACTCATCCTGGTAGAGAAAAGAATTCATTATGGACGACATTTTGTCCAGCAGCAGCTTTTCATCAATAGGCTTGGTAATGATATCTTCTATACCAGCGGCCTTTATGCTATCGATAGTTTCCTGCGTAATATCGGCAGTGCAGGCCAGCACCGGGGTAAAGCAATTGGGGTTTTCTTTTTGGTTGCGCAGGCGTTGAACCATTTCAATGCCGCTCATACCGGGCATTTGTATATCAGTTATTATCAGGTCATAGTTTTCATTCCAGAGCATTTCGAGAGCATCAGCAGCACTTTCTGCCTCATAAAGAGATATTTGGGGGAGCATCTCAAGGAGTGATCGTATGAGCAAGCGGTTGAGTTTATCATCATCTACCAGCATTATACGTCCTTTTAATTCTTCATGATCGCTTTCGAAGCTTATTTCTGTTGCCAGTACCTCTTCGGTGCAAATTTCCAACGGAAGATGTATAGTAAATTCTGATCCCTTACCCGTCTTGCTCTCGATCTCTATGGCTCCCCCCATCATCTCAGTGAGTTTACGACTTATGGAAAGGCCAAGTCCGGTGCCTCCAAACTGCCTGTTTACACGGGCATCGCTCTGTGCAAATTCCTCAAATATTTTCTCCTTTTCTTCTTCAGATATCCCAATACCCGTGTCAGTAATTTTGATCTTTATATGATTTTTTGTGGTATCGTTGTCGGGTTGATAATCGGATACTTTAATAATTACCGAGCCAGAAGGTGTAAATTTTATGGCATTGGAGGCAATATTGAGAATTATCTGCCTTAGGCGCAAGGGATCGCCAAGCACCAGGGGCTGCTTCAGCTCGCCCATATCTTTTAAAAACACAAGATTCTTCTCCCTTGCCAGGATTACCAAAGTATCGTATACCTCGTTGATGATGGTTTTTATATCAACGGGAATGGATTCAAGTCGGATCTTCCCGGCTTCAATTTTTGAAAAATCAAGAATATCATTTACTATTCCCAATAAGTGGCGAGAGGATTGGTTGATGGCATCAACAAATTCTTCTTCTTTTTTGCTGCTGATAAGAGCTTTCTTTAATTGCCTGGAAAACCCGATAATACTGCTGAGCGGAGTGCGTATTTCATGGCTGATGTTGGCCATAAACCGTTGTTTGATCTCTACCAGTTCTTCAGCACGGGCTTTTTCGGCTATCAACTGACGCCGGTAATATCTGCTTCTGTTTACACCGGTTACAAACAACCATGAGAATACCAATAAAACCATGAGCGATAATATCACCACCAGAAAGATCTTGTCGGTGGTTTCCTGCACATTGGCATGGGCAGCAGCGGCTTCTTCAAGTGCATTGGCACTTTCATAATCTTCCAGACGTACCACAAACTCACGGATTTGATCCATTACCTGTTTGTCTTCTGTAAGGATGCGGGTTTCCAGTTGCTGAATATAGCGCTGTCTTTCTGTCATTGCATCCATGATGCTGGCCATGGTATTTTCTATATCAGCCCTCAGGTCGTCGGTATCGCGGTAGATGGTAATTATGGAATCGGTAAGTATTTGCGGGCTGGTCTGCGGCAGGGGTTCGTTTTCGGCCCTTAGAGTATCAGCGTTGTTCTCTTCATCCCTGTCGCCTGAAAAGAACTTCCTGATCCTCGTAAAAAGATTATCTTTTTCCTGGGTTATCTCCTCTGCTGTATAAGTAAGGGTATCTGCCGGCAGTGTATCAACAATACTCTGATGGGTAACTTCCCGTATTCTTTTCTCTTCTTCAGTAACTTTAAGAATTTCAGTAAGAGCTCTTTCGTAAAATTCTGAATTCTCATCCATTCGTTTCATCTGTATAAACTGTTCAAGCAGCTGGGTTTTGCTGATGAGCTGTAGATTGATGGAATCAATTATTTCATTAAAAAATAGGTCATCCCTGGAAAGGGCGTAGAGTGAATCCACTTTATCGTTTACAGCAGATAAATCTTCAAAATAATCATTGAGGAAACTTTCCTTCTCATTAAGCGTATAGGCCCTGATATTGCTTTCGGCCTGGTAAATGGAAAACATGATATCGTGAAGCAGAGCAATGCGGGCGTTGGGCTGGGCAAGCACATCTGCAGAGCGGGTAAGTTGCCGAAAACTGGTAAAAGTAAAATAAAGAAGGGAAGTGATCAGAATAATGATCAAGGCATAACTGAAGAAAACCTTCGTTTTGATGTACTTGTCTTCTTTGCTCATATCTTATCAGATGAATGCTGTGCGATCAGGAAAATTATCCCTGCGGTTATTGAGAGGCATTGCTATAAACATTGTAGGGATAATGAGATCGAAATTACAAAATGTTTGCCTCAATGAGCATTTACACAATTTACTAACAGTCAGCAAATTAAAACAGCACCTACTAAAGCATAGCTCTGAATATGCGATAATAATCAACAGTTTAGGCAAAAAAATTCACATATCCGTATGAAAAGATAACTCCATTGGCATAGTTTCATTGCATTGTGGCAAGAAAAACGTGGAAGAAATTAATGGTAGGTAAAGCCGACCCGTTATCAGGTACCACAAAAGGTTTGATACCCTTTATCTCCCTGTGGTGGTGGGGACTGGAAAAACTCATTGGCCTCCTGGCGTTCGTAGGGTTTGGAGAGAACCTTCATTAGTGCATGCAAGGGTTTGTAATCGCTCATTACCGCTGACTCCAGGGCATTCTCTACCAGGTGATTACGTGGAATCACAAAAGGATTGGACCGTTTCATTATTTCCAGGGCCTTGTGTTGTTTTTCTTTAGCATTGCCGATCCTTTGTTTCCAGTGGCTGAGCCATTGCCGAAACGGCTCCTGTTGGTACAAGTTTGCCGCATCTGGATTGGATCCTGTCAGGGTTCTCTCCAGATGGATAAAAGTATTGGTATAGTCGGCCTGGTTGGTCTGCATCCATTGGAGCAGTTGCTCCACCATTACAGGATCATTTTGGCCAAACTCCTCAATACCAAGCTTCTGACCCATCATGGTAAAATATTTCCGGCTAAAAACATTCTCAAAATCTTCCAGCACCTGTTTAACCATTTCGGTGGCTTTTTTTTCATCCTTATGGATAAGTGCTAAAAGGGTTACGGCAAAGCAACCCAGGTTCCATTGCATAATTCCGGGTTGATTGCCGAAGGCATATCTTCCATGATGGTCAATTGAACTGAAAACTTTTTGAGGATGATAGTCATTGAGAAAAGCACAGGGGCCATAATCGAAAGTTTCTGCAGGAATGCCTGTATTGTCGGTATTCATCACGCCATGAATAAACCCCACTCTCATCCATTGGGCAATAAGATCGGCCTGCTTCACCATAACCGCACGCAACAGCTCAAGAGCTGGGTTTTCAGCATCTTCAATTTCCGGATAATGCCTTTGAATAACATACCGGGTAAACTCTTCCAGCAAATGGGGTTGCATGTATCTGATATATTCAAAGGTGCCCACGCGAATGTGGCTTGAGGCGACCCTGGTAAGAACTGCACCCTGGTGTACTGTTTCCCTGTAAACCTGCTCTCCTGTAGTTACTACGGCAAGACTGCGCGATGATGGAATCCCCAGGAAGTGTACAGCCTCACTCACCAGATACTCCCTAAGCATGGAATACAATGTAGCTTTTCCATCGCCACTCCTGGAATAGGGTGTTTGTCCTGATCCTTTAAACTGTATATCCTTTCTTTTGCCATCAGGAGTGATTTGTTCTCCCAGCAAAATGGCGCGCCCATCACCCAGCATGGTGAAATAGCCAAACTGATGACCGGCATAGGCCTGCGAAAGAGGTTCTGATCCTGTGGGAAGCACATTTCCTGCAAAGATGGATGCAACGGAAGAATTATAAGGATCGGGCACCGCAATTCCCAAGTCTTTGGCAAGGGTATCATTCCACAACACCATTGTGGGCTGTTTTACCGGTTTGGGATTCACCCGGGAAAATAGTTTTTCATTCAACCTTGCGTAGGTATTGTCAAAATTAAACTTGACAACATTGTTTAAAGCATCGTTTTTCATGAACATGAAACAGGACAAATGGATGCAGGTTCAAAATTGTTTTCAGAATCGCGCCTGAAAGAATAAAAAAAAAAGCCGGGAAACTCCCGGCTCAAACATTAAACCAATCTGCTTATGAAATTTCAATCTGTTTTACAGGCTTGGGTTTTACTTCCTCGCGCTTGGGAAGATGGATGTACAAAATTCCATTGTCGTATTTTGCAGATATCTTTTCTGCATTCACCACTCTTTCAGGTATTGTAAAAGAGCGTTGGAAAGACTGGTAGCTGAATTCGCGGCGTGTTATTTTCTCCCCTTCCTTTTCTACATTTTCATTTTTCTTTTCAGAAACAATGGTTAGTCTTCCATTGTCAAAATCAATTTTGAAATCATCCTTTTTCATGCCGGGAACGGCTACCTCAAGCATATACTCATCATTGTTTTCCTTCACATTCACAGCAGGAAGGGTGCTGTTGGTGTCAGAGAAATTACTGTTGTTCCAGTCCATCATATCTCCTTCAAAGAATTTATCTATCAATGAAGGAAGATTCGGAAACCAAGGATTTGAAATTCTAGCCAGTGTCATAGTTTTATCCTCCATTTTTTAGTTAAACATCAGATTAATTAATTTTTATGTGTAAGGTTGTTCAGGATTTTTTTCTCCACCTGTTTCGCCAAGATGGAGATCCCTGGAACCATGGGGTATTAATTTTACGGTTTTTCATAACAGACTCTCCATATTTTGGGTTATACCTTGTTAGTTTTGCGATCCGGTTTTGGTGTTTTCAATTTGTGTGCCAGTCCGTACCAAAATATCTTACCAAAAACCATTATTCCTCACAAATTTCTCAACCACTGAAATTTACAACAAAACAACTCCTCGCTAAGTCAAAAAAACAAACCCCTCATATGCCATATTGACACCCCTCAACGTGGCGAAGTGTCAACATGGCGCTTATTGAATATATGGTCTTGTAAAGATTGTCAGAAATTCTAATGATAACCGTGAAAACTAATACCCCTGTTAATTGTTCCTATAAAAAACAGCTATGCAAAAAGTAAGTATATTCTGGTTTCGTCGCGATTTGCGCTTGCACGATAATAAGGGGTTGTGGCATGCTTTGCAGAACAACAAAAAAGTTTTACCCCTGTTTATTTTCGACACAGATATAATTGACAGTCTCCCGGCAAAAGATGCAAGAGTTGAATTTATCCACCAAAGTCTGGAAGAAATCCATGACCAGCTTTCCACCCGCAAAAAAGGCATTCATATTGAAAAAGGAAAACCTTTGGATGTTATATCAAAACTGATCAAAGAGTATGAGGTGCAGGCAATTTATGCCAACAAAGATCACGAACCTTACGGTATACAACGAGACGAAAAGATAAAAAACCTTCTCAAGGATGAAAATATCCCATTCCATACCTACCTGGATCATCTGCTGTTTGAAAAAGAAGAAGTCGTAAAAGGAGATGGAGCACCTTACACTGTATTTACGCCCTATGCAAAAAAATGCCGGCAACTTTTAGATAAAAAGCATCTTAAGCATTATGCCTCAGAGGATCTGCTCAGCAACTTCATCAACTACAAAGTATCCTTTCCCTCTTTATCCTCCCTGGGCTTTGAAAGTTCAGGAATAGCTTTCCCGGGTCATAAAAACAAAGAATCTGTTATCGACACTTACGATAAAACACGCGATTACCCTGCTACCCATGGAACTACAAGGCTTGGGGTTCATTTGCGCTTTGGCACGATAAGCATACGACAGCTTGCCAAACATGCACTAGAAGCCAATGATACCTTTTTTAATGAACTGCTCTGGCGGGAATTCTATGCCATGATACTCTGGAACTATCCCTCGGTTGTAAACGAATCGTTTAAGGCAAAGTATGACAATATTAAGTGGAGAAACAACAGGAAAGAATTTGAATTATGGAAAGAGGGCAAAACAGGCTATCCTATGGTTGATGCCGGGATGCGGGAACTGGCCCGCACAGGTTATATGCATAACCGGTTGCGCATGATTACTGCAAGTTTTCTGACCAAACACCTGCTGATAGACTGGCGCTGGGGTGAGGCATGGTTTGCAGAAAAACTGCTGGACTATGAATTATCCAGCAACAACGGAGGTTGGCAATGGAGTGCCGGAAGCGGTTGCGATGCAGCACCTTATTTTAGAATCTTCAATCCTGCCGAACAGCAGAAAAAATTCGACCCGAAGGGTGAGTATATAAAAAAATGGGTTCCGGAAATAGATTCAACAGACTATCCGCAACCCATGGTAGAACATAAATATGCTAGAGAACGGTGTTTGAAGGAGTTCAAGAACGCCCTTAACAACTGAAAATTAATTCAGTTGGGCTTCACTTCCATCGTACTTCCAGTCTTCATTTTGTTCTTCGTACCAGTTTTCATCTTCATAATACTGGTCGTCCAATGATATATCAACAAGCCATTTCCCGTCGATGTAGCTGAGTTTTATCTCTTCCAGTTCACCAATATACCAATAGTTGCAAACCGCGGTATTTCCATCTTCGCTTATAACACAATCAATGTCTTCCTCAGTGTATTCATTGGGTATATTACCATCCTCGTGGTGATATCCCACCGAGGCAAGAGATTCCATCATATTGAGTAGTTCCCTTGTAGATTCTGTTCCGTAAATAGCAGCTTGTTGGTATTCTCCGGCTACATAATGGTTGGCAAATTTTTTCGCAACTGTTTCCGGACCTTCTTCTCTCTTACACGACACAAATACCAGAAGCATAATACTCAAAGCCATGAGAATTCTTACAGTATTCTTCATATCTCACAAATTTAATTTCACTATTTCCAGCCCCTTGATTGCTATTGGTGGCTGGCCATTTCCTGGGAAATATCAATGGTTATTTCCACTACTTTTTGCAGATTATCGTAATCGTCCATCACAGCTTTACTTACCCCTTTGACGATAAATGTGGATCCGTCTTTTCTTATTCTTTTCAGCGTCCCTGTAACGGGTTTACCTCTTCGGAGCATGTCCCAGAAAAGCCTGTAATTCTCCGAATTTTTCCAGTCCTTATTATCGAAGAAGATACTATGGTGCTTACCTTCGATTTCTTCAGCAGTATAACCGCTTACTTTATCAAAATTGGGGTTGGTTTTTCGTATGATTCCTTCAGCATCGTACTCCATTACACAAAAAAGCTTTTCGGTAGTATCGGCAAGGCCCTGGATTTCTTTATCCTTACGCATCATCTCTTCCTGGGTGGCATGCATTTCTTCCATATTCTGGCGCATCTCCTCTTCCTGTGCCCTCATTTCCTCAGCTTGCTGTTGCGACTGCTCCAGTAAATATGCAGTGCGCAGATTTATTTTTACTGATGAAATGGTACTGGCAATATTTTCAGCTACTTTTTGAACGAATTCGATCTGATGAGATTCAAAGGGATGAAATGAAGCCATTTCAATTACACCGTATACCTCTTCATTGAGCAAAAGAGGCATAATTAAAAGGCAGCATGGATTCTCATCTCCAAGCCCTGAAGTTATTTGTATGTAATCCTTGGGGATGTCAGTCAGCAGGATATGTTTCTTTTCCAGGTAACAGGCACCTACAAGGCCTTCGCCAATATCTATCCTGCGGGTAAGATATTTTTTCCGATCATAGGCGTAGCATGCTGTTAACTCAAGAAATTTATCATCTTTATTTTCATCATTAATCAGGAAAACACCTCCCTGGTTGGCATTCAGGTACTTCACAAGGTTTTTAATGATGTTGAAGGTCAGTTCTTCCAGGTTATCGTTGTTGAACCTGAGGATATCCGCAAATTTCGCCTGCCCCTGGGTTGTCCAGTTTCTTTTTTCATCTTCTTTTTTCCTTATTTGTTCTTCCTTTCTCGCTTTGGCAAGGCTATCGCGCATATTCAGCAATGCACTACCAAGAGAATCTCTTTCACCCAGCTTTTCATAGGAAACCTCCAGTTCTCCCTCACCAATTCTTTGGGCAAAGTTTGCGGTATCTTTAAGACCAGTAACAAGCTTATTCAGGCTGTCAGCCATTTGTGCGATCTCATCTTCGCCTTTTACCTGCAGAGTTTTTGCACTTTTCAGATCACCAACAGAAAGTGTATTTAACAAATCAGTGGTACGGGCAAGTGGGTTGGCAATTCGTGCTGCAACCAGGTAAATTACCCATGCCAGGATGACCAATCCCAGCACTGCCACAACAATTGAATAGAAAAGCATTCTGTTTGCCTCAGCCATGATAAAAGCACGAGGAACAACAATGGCCAACGACCAGGGTGTACCTGTATCGCCAATTTGCACAGGGGCATAGGCATGGAAAGCTTCCTTTTGTAGCAAATCGCTGTATGAGTAATGTTCTTCAAAGGTTCCATTGCTTACAAAAGCACCTATCTCAAATTGCTCATAATACTCAGGATTTACATCGCCAATTTTATTGCCAAGCAATGTATTGTTGGGATGCCCCACAAAAGTACCGTCATTGGAAAGCAGATAAGCGTATCCAACACCAAAGGGCTTTATGGAATCAATCAGTTCCTGGAATCTGTCAAGAATTATATCGGCACCCGCAAGTCCGGCAAAACCTCCATCCTGTATCAATGGAATACAGGGGCTTACTTCAAGCACGCGATCGTCATCACCCCCCGTGTAGCTGTACCAGTAGGGATTGGTGATGGTTTGTTTCATGCTGAGTTTAATCTGTTCATACAGGCTGCCGGGATCATCTCCCTCCAGGTTGAGGGTATCGCGCTGAAAAATAATCCTTCCATCTTGGCGTACCCAGGTATACCTTACCCTTCCATAGGGCAGGTCATACTCTGGCAGCAATGCATTTAACTCAAGACTTACCCATGTGGAATGGAATTCAGGATTGGTTGAAAGGTACTCATAAAGGATTGGCGAAATGATCTCTTCGGTAGAGTCTGAAGGAAAAACATTAAAATTCTTGAACGCCATGCCGAGCCCTTGGGTAAGACTAAAATCATTGTTGATTTCCTGGCTTACAAGGTTGGCATATTCACGCGCCTGCATCCGGGCCATTTCAGTGGCATCAGCATATGCTTTGCTGCGCATGGTTAATGTAAGATAGCCAAAAGACAAAAGAAAAATGCTGAAAGAGATTGATATGATCAATAGCAGCAATTGATTTCTAAGGCTCATTTTATTTAACGATACCATGCCCATAGTACTTTTTATATTTTACAATTATTTGATATTTTCGGTTAAATTGTCTTAAACCATTATGGTTTATAATGTTCCATCTTCGGGGAATGAACATAATACTATTTTCCGTTTTCGGAACCAAAGAAAAAACCGGGGTTAGCCGGTCTTTAACTTAAGCATTTTCTGTTTTCTGAATCACATATAGTATTCTCGCAATAGCCCCATATTTATTGGTAATGTGTTTGAAAACCCCTTTGGTTTTCAAAGGAATACCATCGCGGCGGATCAAATGAAACTGCCCTTCTAATGCAGCTCCATTAGCCAGGGTTTCTGTAATATCGGCCATGCCCTGGCCTTCGAGAAAACCTCTATCAAACAGGGTGAAGAAACCCATATCATCTACTTCATACTCAGAATAAGAAAGCAGTCCGGCAAGAATAGGATTGAGCCTTCGTACTTTAAGATCGGGGGATAACTCGGCAAATGGAACAGTATTATTCATGGCCTGGAAAAACCCTTCATTTTCTACTTCTTTTCTTTCCATTTCTTCCTGGGTAGCATTCATTTCTTCCATATTCTGCCGCATTTCCTCCTCTTGTGCCCTCATTTCCTCACTTTGCTCCTGTGATTGGTGAAGTAATTCGGTAGTACGGATATTAATTTTTACACTGGAAATCGTGGAAGCAATAGACTCGGCTACCTTCTCTACAAACTCTATCTGGTAGGGTTCTAATACCTTAAATGATGCTACTTCAATAACTCCGTAAATCTCGTCATTCAATTTCAGAGGTACAATAAGGATACTTCTCGGATTGGAGTCACCCAGCCCGGAAGTAATATTAATGTAGCTTTGAGGCACATCAGTAAGAAAGATTGTTTCACCCTCCTGCAAACACGTGCCAACCAGTCCTTCGCCTTTTGCTATTTGCTTTTTAAGAAACTTACGGCGCTCATAGGCATAGCAGGCATTAAGTTCTACAATAGGCTCGGCCTCATCTTCATTCAAAATAAAAACACCTCCCTGGTTTGCATCAAGATAACTTACAAGGTTCTTGATTATACTGAATGAAAGTTCCTGAAGGTTATCATTGTTTTGTCTGAGAAGCTCAGCAAATTTAGCTACACCTTGTGTAGCCCAGTTTCTCTTGGTATCTTCCGTTTTTCTCTTTTCTTCTTCTTCTTTTGCTTTAAGAAGGCTTTCGCGCATATCAACCAGCGACATGCCCAGTGTATCCTCCTCACTCAGGGGTTTAAATTCGTTCTCAAAGTTTCCTTTACCAATTTCTGTGGCAAAGGTTACTTTTTCTTTAAGACCATCTATAAGGAAATTAAGTGCTTTGCTCATATCTCCTATTTCATCTTCTCTTGAAGGCAGTTTTTGCTCAGGCAATTTGCCCTCACCCATCATGTTGAGGATATTCCGGAGATAAATTACCGGTCTGGTAATCATTCTGATAAACACAGAAGCGATAATGATTCCACCAATGACAATGATGATTCCAAGTAGCAAGCTCAGGCTCCTGAAACGATCAAGAGTAGTTTCCATATCACTCTGTCCATTCTCTACAATATTTCTTTGTACTTCGAGCAACTGGTCGAGATTTGCAAGGATTTGACCTGTATTGCTTACAATGGTGCCACCTTCTTCCATCATGGGCCTGATCTCAAAAATTACCATGACATCATCGTAACTCATAAAATCAGACAGTTGGTCCATGACAGTCTCATAGGTGATGAGCAATTCTCCAACCAGCCTGAACACTTCCTGCAATTCAGCCTGTTGTTCTTCATTCCATTGTTGAGACATTTGCTCCAACTGGACCTTTAGCTCAGGATACTCTGTATTAAGCAGTTCTCTGAGCCGGTTTTTGTCTGGTGTATCATCAATGCTTTGAATAAAGATCCAGGTGCCGATCAGCTTTTCTGATTCAATGATCTGGTTCTTAAGCTCCATGAGCATATTCATGGAAGGCACATATACCTCGCTGTTGCGATCATTTACATTTTGAACTCTTACCAAGGTAAAGTAAATGGCGGTAATACTGATTAAAAAGAAAAGCAACAAAATGGTAAAGCCGATGCTAAGCTTTCTTCCAATGGTTAATCTCATTTGCAGTTTAAATTATATAAACTATTAATACTATTTGCTTTGCAGGCTAAAAGTACAAAAATTGTATAATAGTGAATGAAAAAACTATGTTTAAGCCAGTTACATGATTCTCGCAGCAGGCCTGAAAAAAGCGTATTTACGACAAAAGGAGCTTTAAACCGGCTAATAGGCTAAAAATGGCAAACTTAAAATTTATTCACCTTTAGCTCTCTTAAATTGTTGAGTATACTTAATCTGCAAGAATAGCAAGGCGGGCAATTTCACCACCTGGATTAAGGCCCATAGCCCGGGCGTTTTCCTGGCTTAGCTCAAAGCGCTGACGACTGTCAATTACAGTAAAGTTGATCACTGCTCCGTCATTTATTCCTCCACGGCTATCAGAAACTACAAGGGCATGAATATTCTTGGCTTTCAGGGCAGCAACAATCTCAGGCAATTTGCGGCTTTGATTGGCAGGCACATAAAGAATGTGACATTTAGAGAGCTCCTGAGGTGAATTAAACCTTTTTGCAACAATGGTCTGGTTTCCGGCTCTTTTGGTACTGGCCATTGACTCAACCTCTTTCTGCATGGATGAATTGCCATAAACGGCAACAATAAAATCACCACTCTGGTAGTCCGCAGGCCATGCTATAAGACGGGTAAAATTGTACAGAAATACTGATTGGATCCTTGTATCTGACTGTGCTTTAACCTGAAAGGCGAAGAGCATAATCATGGCTAGTGAAAAAGTAAAGTAAAAGATCTTTCTCATGACATTTGTTTTTTTTTAGAATTTTGGGGATATTAATGAACACTTTATCCTTGATTGGATTACTCTGAAAAATCTATTGTAACCCTTATAAGGGGAATCTTTTTTGATGAATTAAACAACTTTTCAAAATTAGTCCTTTATTACCAAGACCTTCCCCCGATAAATTACCTGTATTTTACCGTAGTTTTCCACAGTATGATCAGCTCATTCATCATCATTGCAGTAGCACCCCAGATGACATTTTTTTCGTAAACAAAGCAGGGGGTTTCGATGGTTAAGCCATTGGTGATCTTCAGGGTGGTTGTTTTTACAGACGAGGCTGAAAGGAAAAAAGAGAAGGGTATTTCAAGGATGGCATCAACCTCATTTTTATCAGGAAGGAAGGATCCCCTGGGTTGGTATAAACCCACAAAAGGGCTTACAATATGATTGGAGGGTGGAATGTAAAGATCGGTTAACTTTCCGCAAAAGGAGACATTTTGCGTGTGTATACCTATTTCCTCGTGTGCTTCGCGAAGTGCAGTATGATACATACTCTTATCGGTAGACTCCCATCGGCCACCGGGGAAGGCAATCTGCCCGCTGTGTACTCCATTGTAAAAAGGCCGTTGAATGAACGGAATGTAGTATTCATCTGATTTCTTAAAAAAAAGTATCAACACACTGCTTTTATTGGCCGATTGCAAAGTTTCAGGTGTTGGAATTTCGTTTCGCCTGTATTGTGGAGCCATCAGCATTTGTGCTTCACTGCCTGGCAGGGCATTGTTGAAGCAAGCTTTTAATTGCTGAGCAAATTCCATTTTTTAATCCTCTCAAAGCATATAAAAAGAAAGGACATTTCCTGGCAGAAACATCCTTTCTCTGTATTATAATAATAAGTTCTAGTTTTCGCTACCAGATTTTTCTGCTTCAGCAACCTCAACGGGTTCCTGGTCTTCTTCCTGGGTTTGATCTTCAATAATTTCGAAGTTACTTATTTCTACAAAAGCCCTGATATCGGGGGTAATACCTCTTTCTTCAAGCCTTTTTACAGCTTCTTCAGTAGAAGAGCACGCGTGATCCTCTTCGCCGTCATGGGCGTGATCATGATCATGATCTTCTGCTTCAAGGTTAAGTACTTCGGTTTTTAAAATACCTGAAAGCACAACATGTTTTCCTTCGTGCTCCGGTGTAAATTGTGTTTGAAAATCATTCAACATCACCAGCATGCTAAAATCGTCATCATTAAGCTGATTTACAAGCATTTTGTCGCCACTATGCTTGCAGATATGAGTGATAACACCTTCAAATTTAACTTCTTTACCCTCATAACCCAGGGGTTCGGATACCAGTTCTGAAATTAAATTCATTTGGGCAGTTTCTGCTTGTTGCTCTTTTACCTGGCCGCAGGAGTATATCAATAATCCCATTACGGCAATAATTGCAATTCTTTTAATCATGGTTACTTTAATTTGTTAAGTGTATTGGTTAAGAAATTACGGTGCAAAAGTAATCAAAATATCATAAACCCAGAGACTCATGGTATTACTTTTTATTTAATCTCTCCAGCACAAAAGCAGATAAGGATGGCAGGTAAAGGCTCAGGACTTCCTTGCCCCCGGAATTTATAAATGTAGAATGCCGGAGGGTTTTATCTTGTCGTTCGTGCCCACCAAAGTCTTGGCTGTCGGTATCCAGTACCATACCATAGGTGCCGGCAGTGGCCTCAAAAGAATAATCAGAGTACGACCGGAAGGGATTAAAGTTGAACACAAAGGTGAATTTACCCCTTTCGAAAATGAGTACCTGGTCAGGGATATTCTGCACTCTGGGGTAATGAAGTTGTTTTTGGATAATTTTACGCAGTTTAAATAACTTGATCATTTCCCTGTCGAAGAGATTTAAAAACCTGTACCGCAACTGCTCATTGGTAGCCAGACTCCACTGCCTGCGGGCATAATGATAAGACCAATTATTATGTCGCCCCGGGAAATCTATCCATTCTGGATGACCAAATTCATTACCCATAAAATTGAGGTACCCGTTTCCGGCTGTCGCAATGGTAACCAGCCGGATCATCTTGTGTAGTGCGATGCCATTATCAACTACCAGGCTCTGATGATTTACATGCATATTGTAATACATCTCTTTATCCATAAGCCAGAAGATGAGCGTTTTATCCCCTACAAGGGCCTGGTCGTGCGATTCGGCGTAGTGTATGGCTTGTTCATCGGCACGTTTGTTAGACAGGTTGTAATAAATATCGCCCACATGCCAATGCTCAATCTTATTCTCCTTAATAGTTTTGATCCAGAAATCGGGAATACCCATGGCAAGGCGGTAATCAAAGCCATATCCACCTTTTTCACGGGGGGTAGCAAGGCCTGGCATACCGCTCATCTCTTCAGCCACAGTTATGGCATGAGGGTTTACCTGGTGAATGAGCTTATTGGCAAGCTTAAGATAAACTATTGCATCATCATCCTGGTTGCCGTTGTAATACTGGCTGTATTCTGTAAATGAACTTCCAAGCCCGTGATCGAGGTAAAGCATACTGGTAACCCCGTCAAAACGGTACCCATCGAAACGGTATTCATCAATCCAGAACTTACAGTTGGAAAGTAAAAAGTGCAGAACCTCGTTTTTGCCATAATCAAAGCACCTGCTGTCCCATGCCGGATGATCACCGCGTGGTCCATTGTGAAAAAACTGGTACAATGTACCGTCGTACCGGCTGATCCCTTCCACCTCGTTTTTCACTGCGTGCGAATGTACAATATCCATAATCACAAACAATCCCATCCCGTGAGCATCGTCAACAAGGGCTTTCAATTCATCGGGGGTGCCAAAGCGCGAAGAGGCAGCAAAAAAATTACTTACATGATATCCAAATGATCCGTAGTAGGGATGCTCCTGGATGGCCATGAGTTGGATGGTGTTATAACCTGACTTCTTGATCCCCGGTAAAACATTTTTGCGAAAATTCTCAAAGGAACCTACTTCATAATGTTCGGTTGCCATGCCCACATGCGCTTCATATACCAGAGGAACGAAGTCCTTTTTTCTTTCAGGTATTTTATTCTTCCAGCTGTAAGGTTTGGCAGGATCCCACACCTGCGCATTAAAAACATGGGTCTTTTCATCCTGTACCACTCTCCTGGCCCAGGCCGGAACACGTTCACCACTGTTTCCGTTCCAAAAAACATGAAGTTTGTAAAGATCGCCATGCTTAAGGGTTTCAAGAGGAACTTCAATTTGCCAATTGCCATTACCGATATTGCGGAATACAAATTCTTCCCTGAGCTGCCATTCGCAAAAATCACCCACAAGATAGATCTTGGTGGCGTTGGGAGCCCACTCACGCATTATCCAACTCTTTTTCTGCCTGTGCAACCCGTAATACAGGTATCCAACAGCAAAATCACTCAATGTCTTTTGGTCATTCAACAACTGGGCTTCTTTTTCCTGCGCTCGTCTGATGCGGCCCATTATGGCATCAGCATAGGGTTGCAGGAAAATATCTTTTTCTAGAAATTCCGGATATTGCATAATGCTAATTGTTTAATTCAATATCAAAAATATACATTTAAAACCGGTTTAGGGCAAAAACAACAAAAAGAATTAAGTGGGTTATTTTGATAATCTACTCAGCTCTCCCGGTAAAA
Source organism: uncultured Bacteroidales bacterium (assembly GCA_964453995.1). Classification (GTDB taxonomy): domain Bacteria; phylum Bacteroidota; class Bacteroidia; order Bacteroidales; family UBA7960; genus SKVR01. The sequence goes on from CAYVQC010000010.1 coordinate 35,342, forward strand.
CCCTTGTGCCTGTTCCGGAAAGTCTTGAAGAAATTATACCACAGCGATAGCAGAAGAGCGGCCACGGCAAAAAGGACCGTTAAAGCATCTACAATTTCGCCGGGGGGAGTAATATTTAGGACTCTTGACACCAGGTAAGTAATATAGGAATTGGGCAGATCATACTTACCAAGTTCTTTCAGCACAGACCAATGCCAATCGGTAAGCGGGCAATACCCCCACCCATAAAAAATCCCCAGGACAGTCCACGATCCAATTGTAAGGATAATAGCAGCCAGGTGCCATTTGCGGGTGGAGGCCCATATCCAACCCGTAAGATTGAACAGGATCAGCAACAGGTGAAAAATCAAAAAGAAAACATCAGCAATTTTATACCAAATCATAAATGCACCAGGTAACTGTTGGGGTAACAAAATAATCAATTTCGGGGAGAAAAAGAAATTGTTGCTCCATTCATAATCGTTGCAGATGCAGCCGGTTAAAACAAAAGTATTTTTCTGTTGTTAAAAATGGAAATGATTTTTTACTTTTGCCCCATTATAAAACAGAAATACTCAAATCAATCATTATGATGAACTATAAAGAGATATTCAGCCCCAAAGTACTGATCATAGCAGGAATAATTTTGTTTGCCGCTGTTATGAGGCTCGTACCTCACTATCCTAATTTTACACCCATTGCTGCAATAGCCCTTTTTGGGGGTGCTCACCTTGGTAAAAGATGGCTGGCATTTTTTATTCCACTTTTCGCTCTTTTTATCAGCGACTTGCTCATAGGTTTCCATGGCTTTATGATTCCTGTTTATATAAGTTTTGCTTTGGTAGTGTTGCTGGGCCAATTGATGAAAAACAATATAAAAGCACATACCGTATTGGGAGCCTCTATAGCTTCATCAACACTATTTTTCATTATAACAAATTTTGCAGTGTGGGCAGGAAGCCCTTATTATTCGCAAACTTTTGCAGGACTAATTCAGTCTTACACCATGGCTGTTCCATTCTTCCACACATCACTCCTGGGTGATCTTTTTTACAGTGTATTATTCTTTGGAGGTTTTTACCTGGTACAGCTAAGATATCCATCACTGGCAAAAATCAAAGCCTGAAATATCCTTTAACCATAATCGAAGGAATTTTTTACTGACATTCCTTGTAAATACAAAACCGCAGTTTACCCATAAAGCTGCGGTTTTTTTTGTCCTGTAATAGATGATCCTATTCCAATATACACTGTATTGGACAAACAAGAATTGTTAAAATTGAAAATTGCATGATTTTTCTCGTTCATGCTATTTGTTTTTATGTCCGAATTTTCATAAGATTGAAACATTATTTTTAGCATTTCATAATTGCCCAACCTTAGCAGGCAAAGCATTGAAACAGATACTCCCTTCGAAAATTTGACGAAAAAGCCTAAATTTGTTTACCCAATTTGAATGTCGTTTCACAACTCATACAGATTGCTTCAATCCACCCCCTAATTGCATGTGCTACAAAAATGGCTAAAACGAAGAAAAATAAAAACAAAGGAAACCTGGTACTGATAGGCGGCGCCGAGGACCGGAAGGAAGAAAAAATTGTATTAAAAAGCCTTGTAGAGCTCAACCATGCTGAAAATATTGTAGTTATTCCAACGGCAACATTGTATCCTACCGAATGCGGCGAAGATTATTTTTATGCCTTCAGGGATCTTGGGGTGAAAAATGTTGAAATATTTGATATCCGTGACAGCCGGCAGGCATCCCATAGCAGCTACCAAAGAAAGCTGGAAAAGGCAGATATAGTTTTTTTCACAGGGGGAGATCAGGTAAGACTTACACGTATTTTGAACAATACACGCCTTATCGATAATATTTCAAATCGCTTTCAAAAAGAAGGCCTCACCATAGCGGGTACTTCTGCCGGTGCCTCGGCCGCTGCCAATCCTATGACCTTTGATGGTGATAACCATGGACTAATAAAGGGCTCGGTAAAATTTGACCGGGGGTTCGGATTTATCGAAAACATTACCATTGATACTCACTTTGTTGCACGCGGTCGACTGGCAAGACTGGCGCAGTTTCTTTGCCATGGCTACACCCGCAGAGGAATTGGTATCGGTGAAAACACCTCCATTACTATAACCCCCGACAATGTTTTTTATGTAACAGGAACAGGCATTGTTACAGTCGTTTCCACCGAAGACCTCACTTTTTCCAATTTCGACCAGGTAAGTGAAAATGAAAGGATATCGCTGGATGGTATTCGGTTGGGCTTCTTACAACACGGTGCAGTTTTTGACATTCATACCTGGAAAACGATCCGGTTTATTAAATCGCAGGGAATATCTTCCCAAATTGAACTCCTGGGCTAACCTCTAGCCGGCCAGGGGCTTTCAGAAAACCAACCGGCACAGGAAAACTGCCAAAGCAACAAGGTCAATCTCTACCAGGCCGCATCCTACATACAAAAGCTCATTTTAATGCCCTTTAGGCTTAATTATTTCCGGTAAAGGTTATTTTTTTCGCAAATTTTCCGTAGGTTTGAATACTGCTCCCATAACTATAGCCTTGCATATTAATCATCACCAAAACCATAACCATATGCAAACAAAGGAGAAAGATTTTGATGTAAAGAAGTTTTACTTTTATTTTGGCCCCAATCATTACCTGCCCGCAAAAGCGCTGGTGTTCAATCTGCATATTGCCCCGGAAGGGCCAGAGGTAGAGTTTTACAAACCCTATATTTTCCATGAATTCCCACAATTGAGTGCCTATAACCTGCAGACGGTAGCCGACTTGTTTGTGCACACGCTCCTGGAGGTACTTCGTATGGAAATAGACCTCCATGTGAATGAATTCAACATTACCGAGGATGGAGAAGATTACGTGGTTGCCATGGAATTTCTTGATGATTACACGGCTGAAGATGCCGTGGTTTTGGTTAGCGACTGGTTTAAATCCATCAATGAGGGAAAAAACGAAGATTTCAATTTCAGGAAAAAATTTAAACTCCTTAAAGGTGTTTTCGATCAATCCCTGTTGGGGGGGCCTACACTCTATGCACTGGTAGAAACAGCAATCAAAAACGATATTCCCGTTTTTTTCATTGAAGAGGAAAACCAGTTTCAGTGGGGCTATGGCATCAGGCAATTGCGGGGCCGCTCTACAACCTTCCATACCGACAGCATAAAAGACACTGAATTTACTATGTATAAAGACATGGTAACAGAGTTTTTACACATGTGTGGCTTTCCTACTCCGGCAGGACGAAACTGCTTTACTGCTGAAGAGGCCCTGCTGGAAACAAAAAAACTTGGATACCCGGTAGTGGTAAAGCCCGTAGCCGGACACAAAGGAGTGGGCGTTACCACCGGAATAATGCATGAAGCTGAAGTAAAACTTGCCTTCCAGTCGATAGTGGAAGCCGCCGAAAAAGAAGGTGCTTTTTTTGATGGCGCTATCGTTCAGCAACACATCCAGGGGCACGACCATCGCCTGTTAACCATTGATGGCAAGTTTGCTGCTGCACTGAAACGCATCCCAGCCTTTGTGGAAGGGAATGGACAGGATACCATTGAAACACTTATAGCTGCAGAAAACAAAAAAGAGATAAGACGCGACGACGCTCGTTCCCCTCTGGCAAAGATAAATATTGACAAAGATCTTATAGACTACCTGCTTGCTCAAAACCTGAACTTAAGCAGTATACCAGCCAAAGGGCAACAGGTTTATCTGAGAAGGGTGGCGAATATTTCTGCAGGGGGAATTTCTATCAATGTAACTGATTCTATCCATCCTAAAAATGCAGAACTGGCAGAAACGATTGCCTCCTTTTTTAATGTAAAATGCCTGGGAATAGATGTCCTCACCGACGACATATCCCTGCCCTGGAGTGAAGGAAATTTCGGTATCATTGAGATAAATGCAGGCCCTGGTGTATTTATGCACCTGGCACCAGCTTATGGAGGTAGCATTAATGTTCCTGAAAAAATTTTGCTATCCCATTTTGGAAAACACGACCAGGCAAGAATCCCCATTATTGCCGGAAACCATATCACACAAAGTTTTTTAAATGAATTGCTCAGTGAACTGAACAGCATCCGCAAAGGAATATTTACAGGCTCTTTGATTGCCGAAGGAATCTTCTTCAACAACCGGTATTTTTATAAGAACAATCACCACGACCAGAATGTGAAGATCATACTTCGACATCCCAAAACAGAATTTGCCATCTTCCATCACACGAAAGATGAAATTTATGATTACGGATTTTTCCACCAGGGAGCCGACCTTATTATTCTTGATCAGCCCAACTGGGCCGAAGAAAGCATGAAAAACTTGCTGTTGCCCGGCGGCTATGTGGTGGAAGTTTCTGAATCGGAAATTGTCCTTACATCGAACAGCCATACCCTCAACAGCGTTACTTTTGCAACCGGGGATAAAGAATCTGCGTTACTGCAAATCATAAAACCTTTATTGCCCCAACTGATTGAAAAATATTCCTCCTGAAAACATAAACCTAAAACAACCTTACATACATGTTATTAATTAAGAATGCCAATCTGTATGCTCCTGAAAAATCAGGAAAAAAAGATATCCTTATAGCAGGAAACCAAATAATTGCTGTTGAAGACCAAATTGAAGTTCCCAAAGGTATTGATGTAAAAGTATTGGACATTACAGGCTTACGGGTAATACCAGGTTTAATAGACGCTCATGTGCACATTGCAGGTGCAGGAGGTGAAGGTGGCCCGGCGAGCAGAACCCCCGAAATGCAGTTGAGCCATATGCTGGAAGCTGGCGTTACCACGGTAATCGGTTGCCTTGGCACAGATGGCCTCACGCGCAGTCTTGAATCTGTGCTCATGAAGGTGAAAGCACTGAGACAGGAAGGTGTAAGTGCATGGATGTTTACCGGTTCTTACCAGGTTCCTACCCCTACCATCATGGGTGATGTTGGAAAAGACATTGCACTCATTGAAGAAGTAATTGGTGTAGGCGAGATTGCCATATCCGATCACCGCAGTTCCTTCCCATCCGCCCACGAGCTGGCACGCCTGGCGGCACATGCAAGGGTTGGCGGTATGCTGGGCGGCAAATGCGGCATAGTAAATATTCACATGGGTGATGCCAAAAGTCCCTTTAAACCATTGTATGAAATTGTGGCGATGAGTGAATTAAACTTTAATCAATTCCTCCCAACACATATCAACCGTAACACCTACATTTTTGAAGATGCAAAAACCTACGGTAAAAAAGGATGCATTGATATCACGGCAAGTTCTTACCCCTATTTCCCGCAATATGAAATAAAACCGTCTAAAGCAATCGCTCAGCTGCTGAAAGCAGATGTACCCATAAAAAACATTACCATGACCAGCGATGGTTGTGGCTCATTGCCCCAGTTCGATGAAAACGGTAAGCTCGAAAAACTTGAAATGGGCTACCCCAAATCAGTATTTGATGAAATTAAGGATGCGGTAACACAGGAAAAACTAAAATTACAGGATGCCCTGAAGGTTGCCACCAGCAATATTGCCGACATCTTGTGGCTGAGAAAGAAAGGGCGGATTGCCCCAAAAATGGACGCCGACCTGGTAGTAATCGACAAGGAATACAACATCGTACACATGGTGGCAATGGGAAATCTTATGGTAGAAAATTCGAAAATGCTCAAAAAAGGCAGCTACGAAAAATAGCAGGAATCCGCCCGGTTTCCCGTTTGCTACCCCGTTTCGCTATAAAACATATTTCATGAGCAATTCTTTCAAAATACACATATTAGGTTCGTCTGCAGCTATACCAACCTCCCTGAGGCACACTTCAGCACAGCTGGTACATTATTACAACAAATACATGCTTATTGACTGTGCCGAGGGCGCCCAGATACAAATGCGCCGGATGCACCTTCCCCTGATGAAAATCAATCATATATTCATTTCGCACCTTCACGGTGATCATTACCTGGGCCTTCCAGGCTTGATCTTTACCATGCACCTGCTGGGCCGCAAAAGGAAACTACATGTATATTCCCCCGAAGGACTCAAAGAGATTATTGAGTTGCAATACAGCATTTCCAGGCTTGAACCCGGTTTTGAAATAGAATATCATATTATTGGTCATGGCAAACAACTCCTGTATGAAGACAACGACCTAAGGGTAGAATCCATTGAAATGATGCACCGGTTACCTGCCTATGGTTTTCTTTTCGAAGAAAGACCAGGGCTGCGCAATATTATTAAAGAAGCCATAAGCAAATATGATATCCCGGTAGAGAAAATGCAAAAACTCAAATCGGGAAAAGACCTGCAACTCCCCGATGGCACTGTAATTGACAACAAACAAATCACAACACCTCCGTCACCACCAAGGATTTATGCCTGCTGTTCTGATACAGGTTTTACGAACCAGTATATCGATCAGATTAAAAATGCCGACCTGCTGTACCATGAGGCTACTTTTTTGCATGACAAAGCTGATATAGCAAAGGAAAAAACCCACTGCACAGCTTTGCAGGCCGCAACCATTGCACGTGAAGCAGGAGTAAAGAGGCTCATGCTGGGCCATTATTCGGCGCGCTACGATGAACTTTCACTTTTTGTGGAAGAAGCTCAGAAAGTATTTCAAAATACCATCCTGGCAGAAGAAGGCTCTACAATAGACATCCCCGCGGCCAAAACCCAAAACTTTGAACAACAGGACTAAAAAAACATTTCCAGTATTTTTTTCCTGTCGGAAGACTGATTGTAACCCAAAAAATTAACTTCTTTCAACAACTCATGAATTGCATTATGGTGATGCATTGCGCCCAAAAGTTTCTCAACCAATAGGTGATCTCTTTGATCAATTTGGTCAATAAAAACATTAGTTTCCTGTATCTTCCCCTTACTAACTTTTAGCTTTACTTCTATTTGGTGTCCGTTGATATTTTCTTCATTATTGAACTCATATTCAGGAGAGTATCCAAAGTTCCAGGCATCAGAAAGGTATCTTTCGGTTTTAATCTTTTCTATCTGGTTTACATCAGATACAGAAAATTGGTAGTTCTCGCCCTGGCCAAAGTATTGTATGAGGAAATGAAACAATCCCATGGTAAAATCATCAATTGACATTGTATGGTTTAGCAATGAAGAAATATTAGTGACCTTGCTTCTGACCGATTTTACCGCCTTGCTCCAAAAGTTTTTTTCCCTGGCATCTATGGATTTATTGAGATAAGCCAGATCAGAATTGAACAATAAAGTACCATGATGTAACAATCGTTTTTTATGTATATGCTCTGCATTTCCTGATATCTTAAGCCCATTTACCCGCAAATCATTTTTCCCTTCAAAACGGGCATCAATACCCAATGTTTGCAGGTATTGTATTACCGGTGTTGTGTGCAGCCGGAAATTGACAACCTTCTCCCCCTGCACATTGCGGATAAAGGTGAAATTGAGGTTCCCGGGATCATGGAAAACTGTTCCCCCGCCCGACAACCGTCGAATTACCGGAATGTTGTACTTCCTCACAAAGGAGGTATTGATTTCTGCTAATGTATTCTGGTGTTTACCTATAATTACTGACGGTTCACTTCGCCATAACATGGTAATTTCCTTTTGAAAATGCTTCAGGAGATATTCTTCTGTAGCCAGGTTGAAATAGGGGTCTGTTGAGGAATTTAGGATGAAAAGCATAGGTTTTTTAAGGAGTGTAATACGTATTGGCTTTGGAATGATCTTGATTTTGCCTGGGATTGTAACTGGAAGGCACCAGGCAGGCGGGAACCTCCCACCGATGAAAGTATAATTCCTTGTTGATCAGGTTGCCTTCGCAGTCAAGCAGATTTCCTTGTTTATCTTTTTTAATAACAATAAAATATCCATCTAGTAACTTCTCCAAAATGATCCTTTGTAATTCTTCCCGGGTGGCATCCGGATGATTTTTCCCAATTTCAATTCCCATTTCATTGTTAAAAATATCCATTGTACAATCGAGCGCGGTAGGTAATCTGCCGGTACTATCACCACGATTTTTCTTAAAATGAAGTTTATTTCCCTTTTCATGATCATACCCAAGCCGCCAGGCTCTTCGGGGATGTACTTCTTTTGCCATCAGTGCCATCCAGTAGGCATGTTTGAAAGCATCTACCTGCCCTCCGCTTCCCTGGCCATCCAGTTGGGGATGGTGCTCCATTGCGCGAGAAACTTCACGCACATGCTGACTGATCTCCAGCGCACGGGAGGCAGAAAACGGATGTGTTATGACCCACCATTTTTCCGGGCGCGATAACTCGCGGAAATGCTGCAGCATACTCTTTTGCTGCGCACTTGCCACGATGGAGATAAAAACCAGTATAGCCCCAAAATATATTTTATACGCATTCATGAGATTTCTAAGTGGTAGTTGGTTTTGCCATGTTAGGTTTGGTGTGCCGCCCCTATGTAAATGATCCGGGTTTGGTGATCCGGTAGCGATAGCCTGGCTGGTGCTGATAATTTAAAACTACTCTTGTTACATTAGAAGAATTATCTGGGTTCATCCATTTTCCCGTTTGAGTTCCTCCAGTCGCATCTTAATTTTTTTAACAATATACTGGTCTTTTACCTCTGTTAGTAGTTTCTCCAGTATCATACTATCATGCAGTTTTGAAATAGCTCTTTTGCGTACTTCAAAATCATTGTCTTTACGGATGACCTCCGCTAAAACCTCTTGATCATCAATTTTCGCTACAGCCTTGTTCCGTACATAATAATCCGAGTCCTGGAAGGCAATCTGCCTGATGACTTCTTCATCAAAAATTTTCTCCAAGGCAAGAGCCCTTACATAGTAATCATTATCGTTTGTTGCAATATAAATCAGGGTTTGCTGGTCAGTTAGCTTCTTTAACGCATCTGATCTTACATAAAAATCTTCATGATGCAATGCAATTTTCTTAAGTATATGCTGAGCTTCAATGGCTTCTACCGCAGTTTTCATAATATCGCGGTCAGAGATTTGCTCTATAAGTCTTTCAAGCACATCGTCATTTTTTATTTTTGCCAAAGCATCCTTACAGATATAATAGTCTTCCTGGCTCTTCAATACAATATGGGCCAATACCTCAGGATCAGAAATTTTACGCACTGCTGCGACCCTAACATAATAATCGCTATCGTTTAATGCAATTTGCATCAATACATCAGCATCATTGATTTTTTCAGTGGCTGTTTGCCTTACATAATAATCCGGATCGTTGGCAGCTACTTTTCTGAGGATTTCCTGATCGTCTATTTCCTTCAAAGCATCTACCCGATCATAATAATCTGTTGCATTAAAAACCTTATCAATCAACTCTTTCATTTTATCTTTAGGAATCGGGTCGTTGGGGTTTGTAGGGCTTTCTGACATGGCTGGAAGTTTTATCGATGAACGACTGTGAAAAGGATCAACAGGGCATAAAAATAGTGAAAAAAATAGGATTTCGACTGCATCGGGTTGTTTTTTCCTTAGGCAAAACACTAAATTCTCATCTTATTCTTAATTTAAAAATCTAATTTACATATCGTAATTTCCTGTATCACTCGTGTTTTAATAAGGTTCTGATCAATGAGTCTGATGTATTTTAACATGACAATTATCTATTTTGTAGTTTTTTTTTTGCTTCTAACAAAATATTTTCTAAATTTGCCTCACCAATAAACATTTTTTCCAGATTAAACATCTCCTCCCGCAAAATTAAATAAGATTGCAGATTTAACTCCCTCATAATCTGCATGTTACTAATCTACCGTAGATTGTTTCCTCCCTGCAATCTTAGATTAAAAATTATATTTTACTCCTCCTCTCCCGGAGAAATCTTTGCAAATCAATAATTGATACTCAGGTATCATGTTTTTGTTTCAATGCAAATATTTTTTTCATGAAAATCGTCCATGCAAACTCAAAATTGAATTGGTTAGGGGCCAATATATTGCATAGTCTTTCAAAAGTAGATTTTTTTTCCTGTTTCTTTGCCTCCACTGAATTTATCGGGCAACATCATGTTGCTGCATTCCCTCCAGAACGATTAAATCCATTCTTTTTTTATTATCCAAACCTACCTTAGTATTAATCTAAAAACCAACGTTATGGAGAGAAGAACCCTACTACTAATTTTTTGCTTATGGTTTTATGCGGGCCTTACAAGTGGACAGCCGGTTACCATCAGTAAAAGTGATTCTAAAGGCACAAAGGCCGAACTTAAAAACTCTGTCAACCCAAATCAGCACAGTAGAACCCAATTCTTTACTGACAATTTGAAAGATTCAGAGACCTTTTTCACGGAAGATTTCGATGGAGATGTTTTTCCACCAACAGGCTGGAGTATTATTGCGACCCACCCTGATTCGGATTCCAACTGGCATGAAGCAACCATTGAGGAAAATTCTTTTGCAGAGGTATTGTACACCGATGCCCTGATGATGGATGAGTGGATCATTAGTCCTTCCATTGATCTCTCATCTATGGTAGCCGGATTTATTTCCTTCCGGTTTCTGACCAGCTACTACTGGCTGGTAGACCCTTTTGATGGTGCTAACCTTATGCTTAAAGTATCCACCGACGGTGGAACAACATGGGAACAGATATGGTTTGAAGAGGACTTTGGAACCTTTTTAGATTATACGTGGTATACCGTTACACTTCCTATTGACGACTATGCAGGCGAAAGCAATGTAAAAATTGCCTTTCACTTTCTGGGAAACGATGGGGCACAAACCAATGTGGATGATATAACAGTTTTTTCGGCTGACTCCTACCAGTTAACCATGCTTGACCCCATCGGTGACGGAAGTGTAATTCCGGCTCCTGGTGTGCACGAGTATTTTGAAAACACTGAGGTAGCTTTGGGTGCAAACCCGGACTTTGGATATACCTTCAATTCATGGAATCAGGGAGATGTAACCGACACGAATGCTTCCATTACAACAATTGTAATGGATCAGGACAAAACAGTTCAGGCTACTTTTACCCAATTGAACCTGGATCTGCTTTGGCATCAGTATACTTATGGGGAAAGTGCAATCAATAGCGCTGTAATTAATGAAGACACTGAATATGAGGTAGCTGACAATTTTTCCAGCTCAGCCATTGAAAGCATTACAAAAGTAGTAGTACATGGATTACCCAGTGGAATTGCCAGCGGACCCCAAAGAGTCCTTACCTTAAGGTTTTACAGCCCTACCAAATCGGGCGAACCCGACTGGGAGAACCCTGTCTCCGAGCAAACAATTACTGCTAAAGCATATTATGTAGAACCCCTTTCCTGGAATCCTTCTTTCAATATATTTAAATATGAACTTGATTTATTAACACCAGTGGATTTACAGGAAGGCTGGATCTCGGTACAGGCCAATGATACCGGATCATTTTACTGGTTAGCTGCAGAGGAAGGAACCGGAGATGGTAATGCATGGCAAAGAATTGTAAATGCTGATGAAGACCCCAATGAAAATCTGACCATGGATTTTATGCTGGAGGTGTGGGGGGAAGGAGCTGAAATTGCTCCCGATTGCGTGCTTTATATTTCTCCCGATGATGAAGCAATTGATCAGCCAACAGATATTTCCTTATCCTGGCAGGCAAGCCCCAATGCCACTGGTTACATGCTCTACTTTGGTGAAACCCTTCCTGCTACAGGTATAGATGTTGGCAATGTAACAAGTTATAGTACATCGCTGGAATTCAGTACAACCTATTTCTGGAAGGTGGTACCTTACAATTTCATTGGCTCAGCGGAAGGTTGCCCTGCATATAGCTTCACCACTATTGATGACCCTACACAGCTTCTCCCCTGGGCTGAAGACTTCACAGGACTGGAAGCCGGAGCAATACCCACAGGCTGGAACAGAACCCATAGCAATTGGGGTGCTTTTGACGGTAATAATGCAGGTGGTACATCTCCTGAAATGAGATTTTTTTATTCACCTTCTGCTACCGACGTTTTTAGATTGGTCTCTCCTCCGCTGCAAAGCACAGCCAAAGTAGATTATCGGCTCACATTCAAGCACCAGATTGATTTCTATGATACACCTGCAAGCTATAAAGTACAATTCTCAAACGATGGTGAAACATGGGAAACCATCTGGGAAATTATAGATCCTGTGGAAAACGTAGGACCTGAGACTGTTACAATAAATCTGAACGAATTGAATGGTATATTTTACCTGGCATGGGTATTTGATGGATACTCATTCAATACTGATGCGTGGCATGTAGATGATATTGCAGTGGAAGAAATACCCACCGAGCCTGTTTTCTCCATCGTTCCTGATCCTGAGGGTGGAGAATTTGATTTTGGTATTATTAACATGGGAGAACAATCTGATCCTGAAAACTTTACTGTTACCAATACCGGTGATGGAGTTCTTACCATAAACTCCGTAACTATTACCGGCGAAGATGCAGCTGATTTCATCCTCACCCTCGATCCTGAGGCTGATACCGGGCTGGGTGCAGGAGAATCCCTCTCATTCAGCATTGTATTTGCACCTGATATAGCTGGTGCGAAAACCGCTCAACTCAATGTATCTTATGATACTGGCACAGGTTTAAAAGATCAAACATATTTGCTGGTGCTGTTGGGTGAGGCTATAGACCCAACAATCTTGCCACCTTTCGAGGTTAATTTTGATCCCTTCCCACCTGCCAACTGGACAAGGCCATATGGTATTCTTGACGTTGAAACGGAATTTATTACTCCCATTGGATTAAACTGGGTCAGCAGCAATTTTGGTAATAATAGCTCTAATCCAAAAGCCACAAAAATAAACCTCTATGTTTCATCCAATCCTATTTACCGGTGGTTCATGAGCCCACCCATCGATATGACTGCCAAAGGTGACGAATACCAGCTTTCATTCGATCTGGCAGTGACCGGTTATGCCAATCAAACTCCGGATCAATTGGGACCTGAAGACTATTTTGCCGTGGTTGTTTCAAGGGATGGTGGTCAAACATGGTCATCCGACGATGTCATTTTTGAGTTGTCAGGAGCCGATTCGGATGAGATCACTCCCGGCGGGCAAACGTTTACTATAGACCTTGACGCCATTACGGGTACTATTAAACTGGGTTTCTATGCACAAAGGCACTCAGGAACAAATCCCGATATTGATCTTCATCTGGGCAATGTCCTGGTTAGGGTCAAACCTACGGAGCCTATTTTTTCCATAAACCCTGATTCCTGGGACTTTGGGCAGGTTGATATTGGATTTGAATCCCCCGTAAAAGAGTTTACCATTACCAATACGGGATCTGGAGTTCTTAAGATTGAACCCGAGAATGTATACCTGGAAGGAGAAGATCAATATGCATTCGGGCTTTTCAATTTTGATGAAGTGGTATCTCTGGGCGCCAATGAATCAGCAACTCTAAGTATAATGTTTATGCCCGATGATACCAGGATATTCAATGTTAATCTTGTTATAGACGATGATTTAGCAAAAACAGTACATTATATACCTATCACAGGAGAAGGAATTTCAAAACCCTCCGGTTCAACCTGCGAAAATCCTTACCTGCTAAGCTTACCGGTAATTGATTACGTAGATAATACAGAAGATTACGGAGATAATTATTCAAATGACTGGGTATCTCCCCCCACCAGCTATCTGAATGGTAATGACTTTGTTGCGAAGTTTACCCTTGCTGAAACCGGTTATCTCAGTGGCAGTGTTGCAGGAAGCTGGACAGGACTCATTATTGTTGAAAATTGCCCTGATCCTGTTAATGCTGCAGAGGTTCTGGCCCTTGCTACAGGATCAAACGGGGGATCTTTTTCCAATGTAACATTTGAAGATGGCACCTATTATGCAATCGTTTCAACCTACCCCTCTCCACAATTTACCGATTTTACGCTAAATCTTTCCTTTGAGCCGCTACCTGACTGTATTGCGCCCAATAACCTAACGGCTGACAATATTACCACAACAGGTGCCTCTCTTGGGTGGACAGCACTGGGAAGTGAAACCTCGTGGAACGTTGAATGGGGGTTGGCCGGTTTCGTCCAGGGCGAAGGAACCCTTGCAGCAGGAGTTACTAATCCTTATGTGCTTTCCGGACTAGATTCCGGTACCATTTATGAGTTTTACGTTCAGGCGGTTTGCAACGGCGAAACAAGTACGTGGAGTGGACCCTTTGCCTTCAGCACACTGTGCAATCCCGTTGATTTACCGTGGGTAGAAAACTTTGATGGAGTAACCGCTCCCCAAGTACCTGCGTGCATAAGTGTAATTAACAACAACGGTGACAATTATACATGGGAAACCTCAACCCAGGATCCATACTCTTCACCAAACTCAATGGCTATTAGGTGGAATTCTTCTTTAGCTATGGATGACTGGTTCTTCTCTCCCGGTTTAAACCTTATCGCCGGAGAGACTTATGAGGTAAAGTTTTATTATTCAGTAGCGGGTATAAATTATCCCGAAAAACTAAAGGTAATGTGGGGCGATGAACCAAACGCTTCTGGCATGACAGGTGGCATCCTTTGGAATAACGACGACCTTACCAACACAGAATATCTCGAGGCCACAGCAACTTTCACCCCTGGTGAATCAGGTATCTATTATGTTGGATGGCATGGCTACAGCGATGCTGACCAGTTTAGAATTTATGTTGATGATATCCAAATTGATGTGGCACCTCCTGCAGGCATTACCCTCGACCTGAAAGTAATTCTGGAAGGAGCTTTCAGTCCTGGCAAAAGTGAAATGATGCATACAATCATCAATGATGTATTACCTCTTGACCAACCCTTTGCACCCGACCTGCCCTACTATGGCAACAACAACCCGGAATGGTACTATGAAGGTGATGAAGCAGTTGACATTATGCCGGAAAATGTTGTTGACTGGGTCCTCATCGAACTACGTGATGCTGCAGCACCATCAGAAGCATATACCAGCACTGTGATCTCTCAAAAGGCTGCACTGCTTCTCAATACCGGAGAGATTGTATCTACAGACCTTACTATGCCTGTATTCGATGTTGAAATAAATGAAGGGCTCTATGTTGTGATTTATCATCGGAACCATCTTGCCGTCATGTCAGCAGAAGCACTTACAGAAGCAGGAGGCATCTACAGTTGGGATTTTACCCAGTCATTAGACCGGGCCTTTCATCTTTACAACAGATCTTCATACGGAGAAGGGCACAAGGAACTTGGCGAGGGTATCTTCGGAATGTATGGTGGTGATGGCGATGCCAACGGACAAATCCAGGCACAGGATAAAAATAACGTCTGGAACCTGCAGTCCGGTTTTGCCGGCTATTTCCCTGCCGACTTTGATCTTAATGGTCAGGTGCAGGCACAGGATAAAAACAATATTTGGAATGCAAACAGTGGAATTGGCACTGCCGTTCCTGGTGATTCCAAATAGCACATACCCTTGGGCAACCTGTCTGCTCGATTAGGACAGGTTGCCGTTTCAAGGGGTTTACCAGGCAAAAAGTGAAACCTTGTAAACCCAATATAACGCTCAGTTTCTTTTGTTTTAGAATGTAAATCTATGTCAAACTAAAAATCAGTTCCTATGAAAAAGATCAAACTACTGTTGTTGATATTGTTTGCCTTTATGGCAACAACAATTGCCAACAACAAAGATTCAGATCCCTCTATGGACTTCCGCTTTGCCAATGAGCAAGTGGTAGAGGAAGGGGGAACATACTACTTCATGTTCGATGTGCAGGTTAGGGCAAGTGTTGCAGGAACCTTCCACCGCGACATGCAGGTATATTTTGACTACAACCCCGCTGTATTTGGCAATAGTATAAAAGCCAATGATAAGATCACAGTGGAAAAGATCGGTATTATGGCAGAGGAGTTTTCCGAAAACCCCAAATATATTTGGGTAAATGAAGGAACGCCCCAAGGCTATGGAACCGACAATACACCAACAAGGTATTACATTACCAGCGAAAGTTCTTTTTCAACCTTCGCTGCTGATGAGATGTTCCACACTGAAGTACCCACTGACTGGGCCGGCTATATGCGCGCCAAAATTGAAATAACAAACTTTGGACATCCTGCCGGAATCCAGCTAATCGGTAGTATTGGAAATACTACTTTTATGGATGGTGGACAATATTACCAGTCAGAAACTGCCCAACCCGTAGTATATGCCACTCCTTATGGTTACATTAACAACCTGATGGAATATATAATAACCTCAGGAGAACCCGCCGAGTATACTCTGGTAGTAGATATTAATGGCAATGGCGGAGTTCTAGTAGATGGATTATCATATACTATTCCTCTTATCTTTGAAGAAGGCACTGTAGTAAACCTGCAGGCCGTACCAGATTCCGATTGGGAGTTTACTGGCTGGACAGGCGACCTGACTTCAGCCAATGTCAATGAAACCATCACCATGGACGGTGACAAATTCATTGAGGCAAACTTTACTGAAATACCTCCACAGATCTACCTTCTAACCCTGCTGGTCAATCCCGAAGGAGCCGGTGAAGTAACCGGCGCAGGGGAATACGAAGAAGGTGAAATTGCCAGTGTAGATGCCGTAGCCAACGAAGGATGGGTTTTCGTAAACTGGACCGATACAGAAGACAATGTAATCTTTGAAATGCCCGCCAACGACATTCCAATGACCGAAGACCTTACCCTTGTGGCCAACTTCGTTGAAGAATTCATTCCTGAAACTTACACCCTTACCCTTATGGCAAATCCCGAAGGTGCGGGTGAAGTATTCGGTGCCGGTGAGTATGAAGAAGGTGAAATTGCCAGTGTGGATGCGGTGCCCAATGAAGGTTGGGTTTTCGTAAACTGGACCGATACAGAAGACAACATAATTTCTGAAATGCCCGCCAACGACATCCCCATGACCGCCGATCTTACCCTGATCGCCAATTTTGAGGAAATTCCACCGCCGGTTTACACCCTCACCTTACTGGTCAATCCCGAAGGAGCCGGTGAAGTAACCGGCGCAGGGGAATACGAAGAAGGTGAAATTGCCAGTGTAGATGCCGTAGCCAACGAAGGATGGGTTTTCGTAAACTGGACCGATACAGAAGACAATGTAATCTTTGAAATGCCCGCCAACGACATTCCAATGACCGAAGACCTTACCCTTGTGGCCAACTTCGTTGAAGAATTCATTCCTGAAACTTACACCCTTACCCTTATGGCAAATCCCGAAGGTGCGGGTGAAGTATTCGGTGCCGGTGAGTATGAAGAAGGTGAAATTGCCAGTGTGGATGCGGTGCCCAATGAAGGTTGGGTTTTCGTAAACTGGACCGATACAGAAGACAACATAATTTCTGAAATGCCCGCCAACGACATCCCCATGACCGCCGATCTTACCCTGATCGCCAATTTTGAAGAAGAACCTGTAGAGGATGAGCTTATGGTTACCATCGATGTAACCGGTGTTACCTGTCCGGGTTTTGACGACGGTAGTATTTTCGTAAGCGTTACCGGGGGAGAAAAACCTTACAACATTTGCCTTTCATACGGATGTGATACCAAGGGTGATTTTGACAAAACACAAACTGCCGATTATGGTGGCTTAATAGCAGGCTACTATCAGATCACTATAGTTGATAACAACGGGCTTACCTACGAAGAATGCGTCCTGGTTCCCGAGCCCGATCCAATTATGGTGGATATTGACCTTAATGTTCCCGAATGCTATGCAGAAGAAATGACAGCTACCGCAACTTATACCATCACTGGCGGTACACCACCCTACACATTTGATGGTGAACCCGTTGATGGAAATACTGTGATGGTAGTTTATGACACCGAGGGAACCTTCAGTCATGTGGTGGAAGATGCCAATGAGTGCGGACCTGTTGGCTTTGAAGTAACCATTTTATTCCCCACAGCCATTGAAGCATATGTGGAATATGATCCCATTCTTTGTTTTGGCGAAACAACTCTGGTTGATGTGGTTGCCATGGGCGGAACGGGAGTCCTTTCTCTTTATGATGTCGTGGAAGGTTCACTGGAGTTTGTCTCTGAACTACCCCTGGCAGAACCCCTTGCATTGGGTGCCGGTGAATACAGTTGGGTAGTGATGGATGAAAACGGGTGTGAATTTGCCCTTGAATTTGAAATTGTTCAGCCGGAAGAACTTCTAGCTGAAGTAATTTACGAACCCATCGCCTGCTATGGTGGTACAACTGAAGTCGATGTAGAAGCCATGGGTGGAACTGGTACCTTATCATTGTACGATCTTGTAGACGATGAACTTGTGTTTGTTTCTGAACTTCCGCTTGAAGATCCTCTGGTACTGGGTGCCGCTACCTACATGTGGGTAATTATGGATGAAAACGAATGCCAGGTGTCCCTTGAATTCACCCTCTCTCAACCCGACCTGCTGGAGGCAGTAATTATCGAAGCTGTTGATCCAACATGCTTTGAGGGTACTGACGGATATGTAGTCATTGAAATATCTGGTGGCACACCACCTTACATCCCTGACTTTGGCGAACTCGATGGCAATATGCTCACCCTCAGCAATCTTAGTGCTGGCCCCGGAAGTGTTTCTATCACTGATTCCAAGAATTGCGGACCTGCTGTAGTAGAATTTGAACTCGGTCAACCCGAACCTGTCGTGGTTAACCTCGAGGAAGTAGTTGACGTTCTTTGCTATGGCGATGCAAGCGGTGTAATAGAAGTATCAGCATCCGGAGGAACCGGTGTTGTGATGTTCTCTATCGATGGAGAAGTATACCAGGAAAGCGGCCTGTTTGAAGGTCTGTTTGCCGGTGAATATACCATTTATGCCATGGATGAGAATGGCTGCATGGGTATGTTCGAAGGAATAGTAGTTGCCCAACCCGAAGAACTCCTGGTTGACCTTACCATAACAGATGTAAGCTGCCTTGGCGCGGATGACGGAGAAATCATGGGATGGATAACCGGAGGTGTTGGGCCCTACGATGTGTGCTTGCTTACTGGCTGTGATGAAATTCCTGACAAACAGGATTTCGATCCTGCAAAAGGACAAGGCTTCCTGCACTGGGATCTGGTTCCCGGCGAGTATATGGTAGTTGTAACAGACCAGAATGGTTGCCAGTGGATGGAATGCGTTACCATTGAAGAGCCTGAAGAGCTCACAGCCGATTATATTGATCTCAATAATGTCCTCTGTAATGGAGACAGCAGTGGATCAGTAACCATTGTGGCAGAAGGTGGTACCATGCCCTACACTCTAACATGGGAAGGTATGGAAGAATTTGAAATTGAAGGCAATAGCTATACCATTGCCGATCTGCCCGCAGGTATTTATACAATCTACGTTGATGATGCCAACAATTGCGGTCCTGTTGCCGTAGAATGCGAAATCACCCAACCTGAGTTCGCTCTTGAATTCGAAGAGATCGAATATGGAAATGTTAGCTGTAATGGAGGTAATGATGGTTTCATCAACATCTACTATTTTGGCGGAACTGGGGAAGGACATGTTGAGGGCGACCTGCCTGATTTCTTCTCACCCAACCTGCCGGCCGGTTTTTATGAGTTCTTTGTTATTGATGAAAACGGATGTGAACTCTATGGTGATGTTACCATTACAGAACCTGAAGAGCTAACGGTTTCTATCGAGGTAGAAGATTTGGTTTGTGAAGGTGATGGAGAGGAAGTATTTGCCTCCGATTGGGTATGGTACCGCCAGGATCTTACCAATGCAGGCAATCTTCCCAATGCTGAGCGCAGCGATCCCGAACAAATCATCGGTGAACCCGTCTTTGGTGACGTTGAAGGTACTTTCTTCTCTCTAGGGTTTGGCGGAGAAATGATTGCCAAATTTGACATGCCGGTCGCCAATGGAGAAGGAAATGACCTGATGATCGTTGAAACGACCTTTGGAGACCAAACCTGCGATTCCTATCCGGAAAAGGTTGATGTTTGGGTTGCACAATACATCAACGAAGACCTCTATACTCCCATCCAGGGTGAAATTGACGTACTGGGTCTTGGTGATGAATGGGTCTACCTGGGCCAGGGATGCCTCGACGCTGAGTTTGACTTTGGAGATCTGCCATGGGTACAGTATGTATACATGAAAGATGTAAGCGATCCGGATGATTTCTCCAATTCTCAGATAAGCGATGGTTATGACATCAATGGACTAATTGGTCTCAATGGAAGCCTTGTAGTTTCAGGAAACCTGGTCGCCTATGCCGATGGTGGTACTCCTGAATACTATTTTGAATGGAACACCGGCGATGTTGGCAATATGCTGGCCATCAATGCCTGTGGCACTTACAGCGTGCTGGTGGTCGACTTTAACGGATGTTTCATTGAAACAGAAGTAGAAATTGTTTGTGGTGAATACGAGGGCGATTTGGATGATGCTAAGCTTATTTCTGAAGAGCTTGTTGGCAGTAAAGACATCCTCAATGCCAATGTATTCCCCAACCCCTTCTCCAATGAAGCAACCATAGAGTTCACCCTTACCAGGAATGCTCCCGTAACCGTTCAACTCTACAACCTTGCAGGTGAAAGGGTAAGTGTACTGTTTGAGGGTAATGTAGAAGCTCATGAACTGAAGCAGGTAAAAGTTCAGGGTGAATACCTCAGCAGTGGTGTTTATTTCTATCACATCAATACAGGAAATGAAGTTCTTATTAATAAATTCGTAGTGGTTAAATAGAAGATCATTTTACTGGTTTTCAAAAGGCGTCCCCTGCAGGGGGCGCCTTTTGTATGTTACCTCCCTGCGGATTATTTTTGTATAAAATAAAAAATTTTGACATCACGTTTTCTGTTGATACATTTGCACGTGAAATCTTCTACATTGTAAAGAATTAAACCAATAATAGTAATGGAAATACAGGGCCGACTCATTGAAATACTGGAACCCAAAACGGGTCAATCATCAAGAGGAAGTTGGAAAAAGCAGGAGTTCATTATAGAAACCGACGAATCTTTTCCCAAAAAAATTTGCATAGCCAACTGGAACGACAAAGCAGACCTCTCCAATCTGAGGCCTGGAGATAATGTAACAGCATCTGTTAATATCGAAAGTCGTGAGTACAATGGAAATTGGTATACCGATATAAAAGTATGGAAGCTGGAAGTCGCAAATTCTTCAGCCTCCAAACAAGACCAGGAATTGCCCGGCCTGCCCGGTGGCGATGCCCCACCCCCACCATGGGAATCTGATCCCGGTGAACCTGAACAGGATCTCCCCTTTTAAGAACATTGGAAAAACATAGGACACCTTCCATTGTGTACTCCCGGTTTTAGTAAGGTGAAATATATTGAGAATACCAGATAATCTGATCCTTACATTACATGAAAATATGATAGATTTTGATTAACTTTAGGTCTGAGGACCCCATCTGGTAAATAATCAATTAGTTCACTTAATCCTATGGCTATGAAAAACAAAAATACATTACAACCCGGCTCAAGCCTTTCAAAACACAAGGCATATGCACTGCTTTTTTTCTTCTTCATGTGGCTGGGCAACCCCACTTTATTTTCTACAAACAACCAAACCCAATGGCAGCCGGGTACCATTATCATCAAATTCCAGGAAAACTCACAAGTATTTGCAGACCTCAAAAATCATTTGGTCTCAGAACAGGAACCGGTATTCTCTCCAAACCATAATAATGTGGCTGCTTTCCAAAAATCATTTGAAACAAGAAATGGTTTATTCCTCCGTGCTGCCTATGATTTTTTCATGAGCAATCCCCTGCTCAGCATTGAACCCCTTATCATTTCAAAATTAAACGCCCAAACAAAGCAAGGTCTGGAACGGATTTTTCTGATAAAAATAAAATACGCCTCCTCGGTTGCTGAAGTTGCGTATGAGTTGGGAAAAATGGATGGTATTGAATACGCAGAACCAGACTATACGGGCTATGGGGGAGGTAAACCTTCGTTCGCCGAAGATTTTTACCAGGTTTATACGCCCACAATGACACCGCCGGTAAATGACGCCAACTTCCATTTTCAGTATGGCTTACTCAATACAGGTCAATTTATTGGAGGGATAGCGGGTATTCCGGGTGCAGATATCAATATTGTTCCCGGCTGGGATATTACCACAGGCAGTACTGAAGTTATCCTGGGAATCCTGGATTCAGGAATGCCTTCTGATCATTTTGATTTTGAAGGTAGGGTAACAGCTGGTTACAACTTTGTTTCCGACAACAACGATTACCTTGATGACCATGGTCACGGGAGCAGTGTTACCAGCATTGCCGCTGCAACAGGTAACAATTCGGGTTTAATGGCCGGCACTGATTGGAACAGCCAGATTTTGCCGGTAAAAATTCTTAATGAGGACAATTCGGGTTATTATTCCTGGTGGATCAATGGGATTACTTATGCCACCGACCAGGGAGCCCATGTAGTCAACATGAGTGTGGGGGGGTCTTCATACAGCAGTGCTTTGCACGATGCTATCAATTATGCCCTTTCCAATGATGTAATCGTGGTAGCGTGCATGATGAACGAAAACAATGATGTTACCTATTACCCTGCAGGTTTCGAAGGGGTAATTGCCGTTGGAGCCACCAACAATACTGATGAGAGAGCTGAGCCCTTTTCTTGGGGCGGAGGTAGTAATTATGGCAACCATATCGATTTTGCCGCTCCCGGCGACCGTATTGCAAGCCTTGGAGGATCAGATTTTCAAAGCATCGCATACTGGAGCGGAACTTCTATGGCAACACCATTTGTTGCAGGTACCATCTCACTCATGTTAAGCATTGATCCTGTGCTCACCAGCGAGCCGGCATACGATATTCTTAAAGAAACTACACGCCCGCAGGTGGTAGGCAAAACAACAGACGAAGAAGAGTGGAACCAATTTACTGGCTGGGGAAGAATTGATGCTTTTGCAGCCCTGCAGCTCACCCTGGCAGGTACAACACCCTCTTCAAACGAGCATATTCTTCGTCCTAATAACCAACAGGTGAAACTATTTCCCAATCCTGCTTCCAACATGCTTCAAATTGAGGTATCTCAAAATATAACATCTTTGCAAATTATAGATTTCTCAGGAAAAACGCTTTATCAATCAGAACCATTTGCAGGGCAACAACAGATATCAATGGATGTTTCCACCCTGAAAGAAGGAATTTATCTGGTTCGCTTCATGGGGCACAACCAGAATATTACTCAAAAACTCATTATCAAAAAACCATAGTATCAAAAACACAATCAGCCAATTCTTTTATTCTCCACTTAAATCAATTTTGTGATGACTGATACAGAGATAAAGAAATTCCTGAAAAAGGTTGAACTTTTCAGGGATTTAGAAGAAAATGAACTCAATATTATTGCTAAGGAAATCCAGGTAAAGGAATTCACTCCACGGGCATATCTTTTCCAGGAAAACAGCCCGGCCAACAAGTTCCTGTATATTATTTACGAAGGTGAAGTTGAGCTTTTCAAGAAAACACCTTTCGGGGAAGAAAAAAGGCTTACCTTTTTTGGCACCTTTGACTTTTTAGGAGAGGGAACGATCATGGCTGATACACCCCACTCAACCAATGCCAGGGCATTAAAAAAAACCAAAGTGCTGTGTATCTCCAAAAAAGGATTTACACATCTTTTTGACACACAGACCTCCATCGCGCTGAAAATTTTCAAGCAGATATCTAAAGTGATATCACGGCGCATGCGTCAGAGCAATTCCAAGGTGGTTAATGTAGGTGCCCAATACGAGTCGGGCCGCACACGCAAAGAACACGACCTTTTAGGATACCGCGATGTTCCTGCCGAAGTATACTATGGCATACAAACCATGAGAGGTATTGAGAATTTTACCATCAGTGGAGTAACACTAAATTTCTTTCCCGAACTGATCATCAGTCTTGCCATGGTAAAAATGGCTTCTGCAAGGGCCAACCATGACCTTGGTTTATTGCCAGAAGATGTTTCCAATGCCATTGACAGAGCCTGCCATGAGATCATTAATGGGAAATTCCACCATCATTTTGTTATTGACATGATACAGGGTGGAGCAGGAACCTCTACCAATATGAATGCCAATGAGGTAATTGCCAACCGGGCTCTTGAACTCCTGGGCCACGAAAAGGGTGAGTACAAATACTGCCACCCCAACAACCACATAAACATGTCTCAATCAACCAATGATGCATATCCTACAGCGGTAAAAATAGCACTTATTGCCAGCAACGAAAAGCTCGTTGAGGTGCTGCAAATACTTATTGCCGGATTTAAGGAAAAGGAAAAGGAATTCAACCATATCCTTAAGATGGGCCGCACCCAGCTGCAGGATGCTGTTCCCATGACGCTGGGCCAATCCTTTGGAGCCTATGCCACAACCCTTGAAGAAGAAGTAGAACGGCTTTACCAAAATGCCAACCTGCTCAAAGAAGTAAACATGGGTGGCACTGCCATCGGAACAGGTATCAACGCAGACCCTGATTACAGCGATAAGGTTATCCGTCATTTACAAACCATAACAGGTTATGATATCAGGCTTGCTTCCAACCTTGTAGAAGCCACACAGGACACCGGTGCTTTTGTAATGTACTCGGCCACTGTAAAGAGGCTTGCCGTAAAACTATCCAAGATCTGTAATGACTTGCGTTTAATGTCTTCAGGCCCACGAGCAGGACTCAATGAAATCAATCTGCCCCCCATGCAACCAGGCTCTTCCATCATGCCAGGAAAGGTAAATCCGGTTATTCCCGAAGTGGTAAACCAGATTGCCTTTAAAGTAATTGGCAATGACCTGACGGTAACGCTTGCTGCCGAGGCAGGACAACTGGAACTCAATGTAATGGAACCCATCATAGTACAGAGCCTTTTTGAATCGATAGAGATGCTGAAAAATGGTATGACAACGTTATTGCATCGCTGTGTTTCAGGTATTACGGCTAATGAAGAACACTGCAGGCAAACCGTAATGCATTCTATCGGCCTGGTTACAGCCCTTAATCCTGTTTTGGGTTACGAAGTCTGTACGATGCTTGCCAAGGAAGCCATGGCAAGCAATAAAGGAGTATACGAGCTTGTGCTGGAAAAAGGATTAATGTCGAAGGAAGAGCTTGATGAGGTGCTCAAACCGGAGAATATGATTTCGCCCAAAAGGCTGGCGGGTTTAAGAATAAAATAGATATCTGTAAGCCAATACTTTATCTTCGAAAGAACCAAAGAGCCGGCTTGTTTGTTGTCGGCTTTTTGGTTTTAAAACAAACTGATCAGTGCCACCCCGGCAAGCATAATGATCACAGCAAATAATCTTCCCCCAAGACCTTTTTCCTTAAACAGCAGCGCCCCAAAAACCACTACCATAAGGGCACTGGTACGTTTTACTGCAATTACATAAGCTACGAGTGTAATTTGTATGGCATGCATCTGGAATATGAGTGTAAGAGCAGTAAAGAAACCGACTGGGAATAACGTCTTCAGATGCGTTCTCAGATGAGAAGCCTGGTGACTGGCCTTCCACAAAACAAGAGGGATCATTGCGACAAAAAGAAAAATACTGATGGAAATGACCCAGAAAAAAGGAGAGCTGTTCTGTATACCCACTTTATCAATATTAGCAGTAATACTCCATAAAAAGGCAACAAGCAACATCAGCCGGGGGCCTTTTTCAGTAAGCAATGCCTTGAAGGGAGCAAGTATGCCTCTACTTTTGGATGAAAACTGTAAAAAATAAGATCCCAGCACAATGCACAATACACCGGCTATACCTGTTGCATCTGGCATCTCACCAAGAATAAGAGGAGAAGTGATCAGCAAAAAAAGTGGCGTGAAAGTTACCATAGGTACAGTAAGTGAGATGTCTGAATGCTGAATAGCTTTCAGGTACAATATGGTAATAATGATATTCAGGGAGCCTCCTGCCAGGAGAGCCAGGTAGAATTGTGATCCCAATTCAGGTATTGGGATGAAGAATAAAGAGGGTAAAAGAAAAGGCAAGGCAAACATCCTCATTGCAAATGCCACCATGAAGGGGTGCGTGTTTTTCAGCGAATACTTACTGAAAACATCCTTCAGGGCTTCGCAGAGCGCCGTTGAAAGAGCAAGCCATAACCACATTTATTCCATCAGATATCAGGTAGATAAATAAAAATAAAGCAACAACACAGGAATGAGAATTCCTGTAGCCACAAAATACCAGCCTCTTCTGCCAAACCCATTTTTCCCCTTTAAAATAAAAAGCCCCGAAAAGGCAAGAATGATAAGACCGGCAGCAAACATATCAGAAAACCAGGTCCATAATTTTCTTGGCGTATTATAATGCAGGAAATTGACCTGGTGAAAAACCGGACGCTTTTTTACGGTTTCCAATGATCCTTCACCGGTTACCAGATTTACATTCACTGTTCCACCATCAATAAAGATCCGCATATTATCACCACTTTCCAGATGGGTTTTATACCCTTGTTCACCAATTTGAGCCAGGATTTGATTAGCAAGATCAGGTCCCTGGTATTGCCCGCGGGATACTTCTACCTGAAAAGCATCTTGCTTAATGATATAATTGGGATTCCAATGATGGCGGTGGTTGAGGGCAATACCTGACAGGCCATAAATGATGCACATACCAAAAAAGAAATAACCTAAATCGCGATGTATCGCTCTGTTGATTCTGCGAATATTCATAGAAATGTATTTTTCCGATATAAAATAAGATTCATATTGATCCAAACATTTGCTCCTGCACAAAATGCCGGTAGAGAAATAATTTTCACCCTTCAACCATTTTTGTCTACCGGTTGGTTGCACCAACAATAAAGTCTGCAAATATAACAAAAAAGCGCCCCCGCATATCACATGAGAGGACGCCAAACCTACAGATTGCTATCTTTACTTCACCCTATGGTGAAACGTTCAGGTATACGAATGTTTTCTTTTATCACAGTTATTCCGGTCATCCAGGATAAGGTGTTCCG
The DNA here is from genome assembly GCA_964453995.1 of uncultured Bacteroidales bacterium. Lineage (GTDB taxonomy): Bacteria > Bacteroidota > Bacteroidia > Bacteroidales > UBA7960 > SKVR01. The sequence continues at coordinate 62,181 of CAYVQC010000010.1, forward strand.
AAACATTCGGCCTGCGATAAAAAAAACATGCAATATGAATCAAAGATCATCAGATGATAATGAAAGCCTGTTTCAGCCTATTATTCTCATCATGCAGATAAGCAATGAACTACACGAAAAGATACGACACTCACACAAATAAAACATGCAGCAAAATGAGAACTGTTCCTTATCGAATTTGCGTTTTTAAAAACCCGAAATGGTTTTCTGCAAATAACAAACACGTACTTTTTCGAACATTACATCGACAAAAATACGCAATATTATCATACGGATAAATACCTACATAGTTAAAGGCTAAAAACAGGTATTTTCACCCATTATGATAAGGGTTAAACTCTATCAGGATTTTCTTACTACAGGATAACCGAGAAGGGGTTCAGAGGTTTAGCAGGAGTAGAAAAAAGATGTGTTTTGTGAGATAAAACATTAGGATAAATACGTCTTCAGAATCCCATTCCTGAAACGAGTTTATTAAAACTTCCCTTGCGAATCCTTAAGGATATTGAAGAGAAATTCTCTTGCTCTGAACAACTGGGCTTTTACCGTTCCCAGAGGCAGGTCAAGTTCTTCGCATATTTCTTCATAAGAATATTCATCGAAATACCGCAATTGGATAAGCTTTTTATACCTGGGTTTGAGCTGTTCAACCAACTGGCGCATAAGCTGTATCTTTTGCGATTTGATAAGGTTTTCTTCGGGATCGAGCCCCTGCGATGTCATTTTGTGTGCCTGGTAGGATTCGCTGATATCCTCATAGTTTTCATTGGCAAGAACATTTTTCTTTTTCTTGCGCATGAAGTCAATACAGTTATTGGAGGCAATTTTAAACAGCCATGTGCTGAACGCGTAATCGGGGGTATATTGTGAAAGATTTTTAAAAGCTTTGCCAAAAGCTTCCAGGGTGAGATCTTCGGCATCGTCTACATTTCCGGTCATTTTAACCAGCATAAAATAAATGGTATCCCTGTACAATCTCATCAATTCGGTAAAGGCCATCTGGTCGCCTTTTTCAACGGCTAACCTCACCAACTCATAATCTCTTTGCGCCTTTTCTGTCAGATTGGGATTTACTTCCATTTATTCTTTCTGTAAAACAAATTAGCTATGGCAAAAATCGGATTAAGCAAAACAAATATCAAATCAAATATTGGCGAATATAAAAATAATTTCTTTTCTAAAAACCTTTTGCCTGCATTATAGTAGATTAAAACCTGGGATGCCATTCGTAACAACACCAAAGTTAAAGCAATGATTAAAGATAGTGGGTTTTGGGCCAAAAACAAAAGTACCACCAGCGACACATAAAAAAATGTGCCCGATAATGCAAACAAACCCAACCTGAATTTGTCGATAGCTTTGTAATAAATACCGGTTGACAAATGTCTTTTTTTCTGCTTAAACCAGGCAACAAATGTTCTTTTGGCTCTTGAAAAGGTAATGGCTTCCGGATTGAGGCATACCGCAGTATTGCTACTGGTGGCAGCCTGGTTTACAAACAGGTCATCATCGCCGGATTTGATTTTGTAATGTGCCGCAAATCCTCCGGTTTTAAAAAACAAGCTCTTACGATACGCCAGATTTCTGCCTACTCCCATATAGGGCGATCCCGCCATGGCAAAACCCAGGTATTGCATAGCGATGCTGAGGGTATCAAATCTGATCAGCTTATTGAGAAAACCTGGTCTTTCTTCGTAGCCACCATAACCCAGCACAAGGTCTTTACCCTTAGCAAAAGGTCTGCTCATTTCTTTTACCCAGTTCGGAGAGTTGGGCTTGCAATCTGCATCGGTCAACAACACAATCTCATTCTTTGCAGATTTAATCCCCACTGCCAGTGCCAGCTTTTTACCCTCGAAAAAATTTACATTTTCGCGAAGCTGGATCACCTTGAAATGCTTGTATTTCTCTTCAAATGACTTTAATAAGAAGAAACTTTCATCCTGTGAAAAATCATTAACCAGGATAACTTCAAAATCGGGATAATCCTGCTCCAGCACAATGGGAAGGTTATTCTTCAGATTTTCATATTCATTCTTGGCACAAATGATGACCGAAACGGGTGGATAAAGTTCTGACCCCGATTTGGCGTTGTTTTTTGCAAATGAAGGTCTGGCAAAATAATACCAGTAATAAAAAAGTTGGATCAGGGTAAAAGCAGTGAAAATGGTCAAAACGATCCCCTCTGGTTGACGGAAAAATTCAATTGTAAACATAAAATCCTTGCGGTTATGAGAAGCTGCAAAATTACCTTTTCTATAGTAATATGCCTTATCTTTGACAAATTTTTAATCCACCGTAAATGCAATTCACCATACACCACCAGGATTCAACAAGTAAAGCCCGAACAGCCACCCTACATACTGACCATGGTTCTATAAAAACACCGGTTTTCATGCCGGTAGGAACTGCCGGAACCGTAAAAGCCATTCATAACAAAGACCTTGAAGAGCAGGTAAATGCCCGCATTATATTGGGCAATACCTATCATTTGTATCTCAGGCCCGGTACCGAGATATTAAAAAAAGCTGGAGGGTTGCACCGTTTCAATGGCTGGAAGCGGCCCATCCTTACTGATAGTGGTGGATACCAGGTATACTCGCTGGCACATCGCCGCAAGATGAACGAAGAAGGGGTAGTTTTTCAGTCGCACATCGACGGCTCGCGCCATACATTCAGCCCGGAAACGGTCATGGATATTCAGCGAATTATCGGAGGTGACATTATAATGGCTTTTGATGAATGCACCCCCTACCCTTGCGAATACGAATATGCCAGGCAGTCGATGCATCTTACCCACAGGTGGCTCACACGTTGTTGCAAACATTTCGACAACACCCCCGATTTGTATGACTACCGCCAGAGTCTTTTTCCTATTGTTCAGGGGAGTGTATACAAAGATCTCAGGGTGCAATCGGCAGAATACATAGCATCATGCCACCGGGATGGAAATGCCATTGGAGGACTTTCGGTAGGAGAACCTGCCGAGATGATGTATGAAATGACTGAACTGGTGTGCAACATACTACCGGAAGATAAACCCCGTTACCTTATGGGAGTAGGCACTCCGGCCAATATTCTGGAAAGCATTGCTTTAGGAGTAGACATGTTTGATTGTGTAATGCCCACGCGAAATGCCCGCAATGGGATGTTATTTACCAGTGAAGGCATATTAAATATGAGAAACAAAAAATGGATGGATGATTTTTCTGCTATCGATCCCAATGGCCTTACTTTTGTCGACGCCATGTATTCCAGGGCATATTTACGCCATTTGTTCACTGCCAACGAAATGTTGGCATCCATCATCGCTACCATACATAACCTGGGATTTTATTTGTGGCTGGTAGATGAGGCTTCCCGGCAGATTGAAAACAATACCTTTGCGCAATGGAAAAACATGATGGTACCAAAAATCAGTCAGCGACTTTAACATTGACCAACTTGGCAAAGGCTTAAGAATAAAAGAATTAATTTTGCGTTTTACACTTTCTATGGGATTAAAAAAGCTAGATTGGTACATCATCCGTAAGTTCCTTGGCACTTTTTTCTATGCCATTACCCTGATCATTCTAATCGTGATCATTTTCGACCTTTCGGAAAGGATTGATAACTTCATTGAAAACAAGGCCCCACTCAGAGACATCATCCTGGTGTATTACCTGAACTTTATTCCTTACTTCATCAACCTTTTCAGCCCACTTTTTACATTCATTGCAGTAATATACTTTACGTCACGTCTGGCATTCAACACCGAGATCGTAGCCATATTAAGCTCCGGAATAAGCTTCAAACGATTGCTTGTACCCTATTTTATATCAGCAGTTTTCCTGGCATTTCTTTCCATTTATCTTTCCAACGTAATGATCCCCCATGCCAACAGGAGTCGGCTCGATTTTGAAAATACTTATATACGGAACAAGCGTCAGTTTAAAGAAAGAAATATTCACCTGCAAATAAGGCCTGGTGAGTTTGTATACCTGGAGTCTTTTAATGAGAGAGTTAATATCGGTTACAAGTTTGCCCTCGAAAAGATTCAGGATGGAAAGTTGCAGCACAAGCTCAGTGCTGAAAGGGCCGAGTGGGTAGACAGCACAGGTACATGGATATTAAGAAACTATGTGTTGAGAGAGATTGAAAACATGGAAGAGGAAATTTATGCAGGCCCAAGAAAAGATACCGTGATCAATCTTAGTCCTGACGATTTCATTCAAAACCTGCAGGATATGGAAACTATGAATTTCAGGGAGTTGCAGCAGTTTATCGATAAGGAAAAGCTTAAAGGATCAGAGCACATAAGATTTTACCTTGTGGAAAAGCACAGGAGAATAGCCTTTCCATTTGCAACAATGGTTCTCACGGTAATAGGTGTATCCCTTTCGAGCAGAAAAGTAAGGGGTGGAATAGGTTTACACCTTGGAATGGGATTATTGTTGAGTTTTGCATTTATCCTGTTTATGCAGGTTTCTACCACCTTTGCCACCAATGGCAACCTTCCTGCTGCACTTGCCGCATGGATACCCAATATCGTCTTTGCAATATTCGGGGCATACCTTATGAAAACTGCTCCAAAATAACTGTCGGTATGGTTGGCTGAAAGACAGGCAAAAAATCAAGGAGCAATGAATATAATCCTAATCTTCCTGGAGTGTTTCGTCTTCCTCTTTGCGGGGTGTCAATACCATATCGGGTAGCAGATAGCCCAGGGCTCCCCCCCAGATCATTGACAAATAAGGATTGGATTGAATGGCACAACCACCACTGTTGCATCCTATAAATGCATAGTAGGCATAACCACCAATTACTCCCAGAAGGGTGAAGCTACCTATGATCCACAAATACATTTTCCTTGAGATATTTCCTTTTGATTTTTTCATGTGTTAAGTGAAGAGAGGTTAATCAATACAATATTTTTAAATATACTTATTTATATCCGCAACATAATCAAAACAAAAAAATACCCGCAAACACTATAAGGAGGTGCCTGCGGGTAATGCTATGATTTCATCTATTTTACGCCCAAAACTTCCTCAATGGCTTTTTCGAAAGCTGCCTTTGGCAATGCTCCGGCTGCCATCTGGGGTTGTGCATCCTTGGGAATAAAAAGGATTGAGGGAATGCTTCTGATGCCAAAAACATGACTCAACTCACTTTCAGCTTCAGTATCAACCTTGTAGATATCTACTTTTCCGTCATATTCCTTTGACAACTCTTCCAAAATAGGAGCTACCATTTTACATGGTCCACACCAGTCAGCATAAAAATCTATAATACAAGGTTTATCTCCTTCAAATTTCCACTCTTTATTATTTTCGTAATCAAAGACTTTGGTCTTGAACGTTTCTTTTGTTAAATGTTCCATAAAATTGATTTCTTAAAAGGACAACACAATTATGCCAATCCTCTTAGTTTATATATAAATGATTAATTACCCTGGAATTACATATGGTTTCTGATGGCAGCCAGTAGGGTTTCTTTTTGCTGCACTCCCACAAAACGCTGAACTGGCTCACCATCCTTAAAGATAATCAGGGTGGGAATGTTTTGCACCTTAAGCATATTGGCAGTAAGAGGATTATGATCCACATCGAGCTTGGCTATGATGGCTTCGTCGCCAATTTCCTGGGCTACCTGCTCTATAATGGGATTCTGTATACGGCAGGGCGGGCACCAAACAGCCCAAAAGTCTACCAATACAACACCGTTGGATATAGTTGACTGAAAGGCATCATCAGTAAGCTTTACAACTTTACTGTCTGCCTCTGCAACAAAAGTTGCTTTTTCTTGCCTGTCATCGGAATTCGACTGTCCTTTGTTAAAGAACATAACACTACCTACCGCTATAAAAATGACCAACAAGGCAATTTGTATGGGTCGGGTTCTTACCAGGAAACTTTCTTTCTTTTGCTTTTTTTTCATTGTGTGTTAATAAATATTTGATTTTTAACTGCCTACTTTTTGTCAAAATCCTTTGACAGTATGAGCAAATATATTCAATTATGTAGATGTGTAAAAGTTATTTTTTGTTAACCCATTGACTATCTTTACATATCAAATTTATCTGGTACTCTGATAAAGTAATTGCAATCAAATAACCTTTTTGAAAGAAAATTGTTCAAGTCATAAAAATCTCCAGTCAATGCTGAAATTATGATTGTTTTTCCTTATTTTTATGATCCCGACGTTCATTCAGGATGCTTACCTTTCCTTTCATCCTGATGTCAATCAAAAGGGGAGTCATTCTCAAAAAAAAAAACAGCCTGTAATGGGCAAAAACACCTGCAAATGATGAAACGGAATAAATACCTTCGCATAATCCACGGCATGTTTTCCGTGGCGCTTATTAGTATGGCTGTATTTACCCTTCAGTCCTGCGAAGTCCTCAAAATGCTTGAACAGGAGCAAACATCTCGCCCGCTCACCCAGGCTGAGATCGCACAGGGTTTGCGTGAAGCTCTAAAGGTAGGGATCAACAAATCGGTGGAAAAAACCCATACTGCCAATGGCTATTTTGGCAACCCCCGCATCAAGATCCCCTGGCCCGAGGAAGCTATCGGAGCGTATAATTTTATCGATAATAATCTTTCGGCCTTACGCCCGCTGCTCGATGAGGTAGTGCTCCAAATGAACAGAGGAGCAGAAGAAGCCTCAGCCAAAGCTATACCCATTTTCACCGAGGCTATTGCCAACATGACCATACACGATGCCCAAAATATTCTGCTGGGTCCTGATGATGCTGCGACCCGCTACCTCAACGAAAGAACCTACAGTGCCCTGCATGAGGCCTTCAAACCTGATATTCACAAAGCCCTGGAAAGCGTGGGAGCTGCTACTTTATGGACTGAGATTACCAACGTATACAACCCTGTAGCACGCCTAACACCCGGAATTCAGCCTATTACCACCGATCTTGCAGATTACACCACCACCAAAGCTCTGGATGGTTTGTTTCTGTTGGTTGCAGAAGAAGAATTAAAAATCCGGGAAAACCCCGCCGCACGAATCAATGAGATCTTAAGACGGGTATTTGGCTCTCTCGACAGGTGATCGATCTGTTCACTATTCCTGCTTATATCCAACAATAAATGAAGTGGCATTAAGAAGAAAACAAAATGGCATTTTGTTAAATTTCGTCTATATTTGCCCTCGTTTTCCTGACGGTTTCCACACAGGGAAAACGGCATTCAATCACACAAAATAAACAAAGATGGCAATAAGCGGATATGGAAAATGGATCCTGGGGGGACTCGGCTGGGCGCTCGGTGGCCCCATAGGTGCAATCGTAGGATTTCTGATGGGATCAGCTTTTGACAGTATGGATTCGGGGGAATTTGAATACCGTGCTGATCCCCATGCAGGCACCCAACCCGGCGACTTTCGCATAAGTCTGCTCATATTATCGGCAGCAGTTATGAAAGCCGATGGCAAACAGCTCAAATCTGAGCTGGATTATATTAAGGCGTTTTTTGTGCAGAACTTTGGAACTGATGCCACCCGCAATTATATGAGGGCTTTCAGAAACATCCTGAATCAACAAATCCCATTGCAAGACGTTTGTTTGCAGATACGATCACACATGGATCTGCACGCCAGGCTGCAGCTTATTCATTACCTTTTTGGCATTTCAATGGCCGATGGTAGGGTTCATCCCAATGAAATAAAAATGATTGAAGATATCTCAAGCTGGCTCAATATCAACCAGTATGATTTCATCTCCATCAAAAACATGTTTATTAAGGAAACAAACAGTGCCTACAAGATTCTCGAAGTAGAGCCTGGAGCAAGTGAAGATGAGATCAAAAAGGCCTACCGTGCCATGGCTCTGAAATATCACCCTGACAGGGTAAGTCATTTGGGGGAAGAATTTCAACAGGCTGCCAAAGAGAAATTCCAGGAAGTAAATGATGCTTATAATACCATAAAAAAAGAAAGAGGATTTTCCTGATACCAGTTACCAGAGAAAACACGGATGACCTTATTTACCAAAAGCATCCGGACCGGTAGATAAGGCATACAGCGAATCAATTAAATGATCAAGACTCTGGCCCTGAGAAAGAAAAAGCTTTTTGCCGGCGTAGACACTGGTCTTTTCCAAACGATATTTTTTTGAGCGGCACATCCTTTCCACCATTCGAATCTCCTGAAGCATTCTCCCTTCCTGTTTAAGTTCTTTAAGTGCTTGAAGCATTACAACCAAATCGTGATGATTTCCCAGCTGCTTGCTCAACTCTTTAAACTCCGTAGCAAAAGAATCGATGATTCGGGGCCACAATGGTTGAAGAAACACCAGTTGATACCACAGGTATTTTACCTGTTTGCGCCACTGATGCATGATATGGTCATCGGTTTGTTGAAGGTTTAGCTCCAGCTGTTTCCTGCCCTTCCGGTATATTTTTTGAAAGCCCCTGCCCAGGACAGAAGTATGATTGTCATCAAATTCCAACCCAGAAATAATCTCACTTTGCTGTTCAAAAGCATTTCTGATTCCTGAGCGGACTACTCCAAATTCCTGGTTCACTGCCGTTTGCCGCCGCTTTTTCAGCAGCTGATTTCTAAACCAAACTATAAATTTCCTGCTTTTCTCATTATGCGTAGAATCCAGGAATTTTTGCAACGTTTCACTTAAAGCGGTAAAATCACGAATGATGGACAGCTCCCGGGCCTGATCGCGATAGAAAGTATTAAAACGGTCGTATGTTTCCGGGGACAAACCGGGCCGAACAAGCCTGAGTAAACTCCGGATGCGTTTGCAGCACAATCGGGTTTCATGAATATGGTAATGTACCAGGGTCTTCTTTTCAAGGTGATCGATGGCCAGTTTGTTGTAATACAGCAATGCATGTTGTATGGATTCCGCAAGTGCCAGGTTGGTATGAATTACAGGATGTTTCATGATTTTTGTTTTTGTCAATAACAAAGTGTGGGAGGCCATTGTTTGTGATGCTGCATCTTTCACAATGGGTTTGTATCCTTTTGATCCCGTCACAACAGATCTAATCGGGTCAATCTAACAAAATGATAAGGATCACAGAAATATTATCTCTGCCTCCCTTTCGTTTGGCCTCTTCCACCAGAGCCCTGGCATTCTTTTCCTGCATCAACTCCTTAATCCTGTCAGTGTCTAACATATCCGTAAGCCCATCGCTGCAAATCAGAAAAACATTACCTGGTTTTTTATATTCCGTAACATTTTCAACCTCTATCATCGGGTTGCTTATAGCACCAATGCAATTTACAAGCAAGCCTGCATTCAAACCTTGTAATCCGGTAGTTTCACCCAGGGTATGGTCCCGGGTGATCTGAATAAGATCTTTTCCTGTATAAAAAAAAGTTTTGCTGTCACCGGCATTGAACACAAATATTTCGTTACTGCCAAAAAACAGTCCACTAAGGGTGGTACCCATATCTTTATAGGCGGGATTTTCTTTCCCGGCGGCTCTAAGGTCTGTGTGAATTTTTGTCAACCAGGAGGCAAGCTCTTCTTCAAAAGCAGAAAAGGTAATAGCAGAGCTACAGTTTTCGGCAAACTCATTTAAACTTGTAAGCACCATTTTACTGGCCACCTCTCCGGCACTGTGCCCGCCCATACCATCAGCTACTGCAAACAATGCTCCACCATTCATTTCAAACTCCATTTCAGAAGAAGCATCTGTAAATATCTTCCCCGGCAACAGAATATGATCTTCATTATTGGTTCTTAAACAACCCTTGTCGCAAATTGCTTCAACTCTCAGGTTCATGAAAAATAATTTTTTATACTATGCAAACGGCCCAAAGATATTAATATATTCCTAATTCTTCTTTGTCGATTTTTGTACCCAAAAATACGCAAGCCCTCCATGCTCTCAGTCATCGGAAAGATTCCGTAGCTGGCTGATACCGGGTTTTTAAAAGTCATTTCGGGTGGTTAAATCAAGTTTGCGGTTTTGAAATTCACTCCTATAATAGGGTAAAAGATAGTTTTATCTCTACCCTTTTTCTTAAATAATTAAAATTTAAATTTACTATGCCATTCATTTACTGATAATTACATTTTTCATCTCACTATTGTGGTAATTTAATACCACAATTCCTTTTTCATTTCAAAAAACATTTATACATTTGCGTATTCTTTTACCTGTTTACCTATTTACAAAAACATGAGCAAAATCTTCAACATATCAGAAGCCGCCACGATCGCTCTTCATTCGATGGGCCTGATTGCACGCAGTGAAAAGCTTATTAATGCGCAGGAGATAGCTGATGTAACCGGTTTTTCAAAAAACCATATTGCGAAGATTTTGCAACAGCTGGTCAAGAACGGATACCTGATCTCTACCCGCGGACCCAAGGGAGGATTTGTGGTAAGTGAAAAAGCCAAAGATGTAAGCTTGCTTGACATTTACAAAGCCATAGAAGGTGACCTTGAAGATACCCCCAATTGCAAAATGCAATGCGAGAACTGTCCTTTCAATTCTTGCATTTTTGGAGGTCTTGAGCAAAAGTTTTCCCGGGAATTCAGAAATTATCTTACAAACAAAAAAGTAGCAGAACTATAAAAAATCCCCATAATCTAAGAGAAAATGAAAAGAACAATCATAAAAATCGACGAGGAACTCTGCAATGGCTGTGGCCTGTGCATTGATGGCTGTCACGAAGGAGCCCTCCAACTTATTGATGGCAAAGCCCGCATGATCAGTGATTTGTATTGCGATGGCCTGGGAGCTTGCATAGGCGATTGCCCTGTTGGGGCGATTACCCTCGAAGAGCGCGAAGCCGAAGCTTACGATGAGATCAAGGTAATGAACCGTATCTCTCCCAAAGGAGAAGCGACCATAGTAGCACATCTCAACCACCTGATCGACCACAAACAGGATGAATTTGTTGAGCAGGGTATCCGCTATATTATTGACAACAACCTGAAAGTTGACCTCACCAAACTGAAAAACCACAACGGAAATCAAGTATCACAAAAAGAAGAACAACCCATGAAAGAAATGATCAAAGAAGAAATGCATGCACACCAGGGTGGCGGTTGCCCCGGATCACGAATGATGTCTTTCAACCAACCCCAGGGCAAAGCTCCGGCAGCCACCACCGATCAACCCTCAGAATTAAGGCAGTGGCCGGTTCAGATGCACCTTGTAAATCCACAGGCACCATATTTTCAAAATGCCGATGTACTGATGGCAGCCGATTGTGTTGCATTTTCCATGGGAAATTTTCACAGCAAATATCTCAAAGACAAAGGTTTGGCCATTGCCTGCCCCAAGCTGGACCATGGCAAAGACATCTATGTTGACAAGCTCACCGCTATGATTGATACCGCTAAGATAAACACTCTTACCGTTATGATCATGGAAGTGCCCTGTTGCTCAGGATTGTTGCAAATCGCCAAGCTGGCCACCGAAAAAGCCTCTCGTAAAGTGCCTGTAAAAGCTCTTGTAGTAGGGCTTGATGGTGAGATAAGAAGTGAGGAATGGATTTAACAGAAAAGACAGAATAAAACCGGAAGTTCAGGGAAATGAAATAAGGAATAAAAAGTGAAAAGATGTAAACTTTCCCTTAATGTCTAACCTTGAGCTTCCAAAGCTAAACTAAATTACATAAAATAGAATCATTTAACTTTTATATATCAAAGTTTAACGACAAAAATTAATCTGTTAAAGAGAATATCGTTCTTTAGAGCACAGTCAAACAAAAAAAAATTGAACTAACTAAAAAGGAGACTAAAATTATGAGTATGTTTTGTTATCAATGTCAGGAAGCCGCAAAAGGAGTAGGATGCACAGTAAAAGGCGTTTGTGGCAAGGAGCCGGAGTTGGCAAATATTATGGATGTACTGATGTACCAACTCAGAGGTATAGCGGTGTTGAACAAAACAGCCAGGGAAAATGGTTTGGATACCTCAGCCGAAGACCGGTTTATTTTTGAAGGCCTGTTTATGACCATCACCAATGCCAACTTCGACCATCAGCGGTTTATTGACAAGATCCGCGAGGGTTTCCAACTCAGATTGGCCCTGGAAAAGAAACTGGAAGAAGCCGGCGTTACCGTCAACAGGGAAGCGTTGCCCGAAGCCGCTACCTGGTATGCCAATACACCTGACGAATATGAAAGAAAAGCACAGCAGGTGGGAGTATTGCAAATGAGTGAAAATGTAGACATCCGCTCTTTGCGCGAACTGATGATCTACGGCCTGAAAGGTATGGCAGCCTATGCTGAACATGCTTTCAACCTGGGCCATGTAGAGCAGGATATCTTTGATTTTATGTCCAAAGCTCTGGCTGCTACCCTTGACGACAGCATTGGTGCCGAAGAACTCACCGCAATGGTTTTGGAAACCGGATCATATGGTGTAAAGGTTATGGCCCTGCTTGACAAGGCAAACACCTCGGCTTATGGTAATCCGGAAATTACCACGGTAAATCTTGGGGTTCGAAACAATCCTGCTATCCTTATCAGCGGACACGATCTGCGCGACATGGAAGACCTGCTCATCCAGACCGAAGGTACAGGAGTAGATGTTTATACCCACTCCGAGATGCTGCCTGCCAATTACTATCCCGCTTTTAAAAAGTATGACCACTTCGTGGGCAACTACGGCAGCTCATGGTGGAAGCAAAGAGAGGAATTTGAAACCTTCAATGGCCCTGTTCTCTTCACCACAAACTGTATTGTTCCCCCCTTAAAAAGTGCAACCTATACCGACCGTATATATACTACCGGTTCGTCAGGTTTGAAAGGGAGCAAACACATCCCTGACCGTCCCGAAGGAGGACGCAAGGATTTCTCTGCCATTATTGAGCATGCAAAACAATGCCCTCCCCCTACCGAAATTGAAACCGGGGAGATTGTTGGAGGATTTGCTCACAACCAGGTAATGCAGCTGGCCGATAAAGTGGTTGATGCTGTAAAATCAGGCGCCATCCGCAAATTCTTTGTAATGGCAGGATGTGACGGCCGTATGAAAAGCCGTGAGTACTACACTGAGTTTGCCGAAGCATTACCCAAAGATACTGTAATCCTTACTGCAGGTTGTGCCAAGTACCGCTACAACAAACTGCCCCTGGGCGATATAGGTGGTATTCCAAGGGTATTGGATGCCGGCCAGTGCAACGATTCTTATTCACTGGCAGTAATTGCCCTCAAACTCAAGGAAGTATTCGAACTCAACGATATCAACGAGTTGCCAATTGCATACAACATTGCATGGTATGAGCAAAAAGCCGTTATTGTTTTGTTGGCATTACTTTCTCTCGGGGTGAAAAATATCCACCTCGGACCCACCCTGCCTGCATTCCTTTCACCCAATGTAGCCAATGTACTGGTTGAAAACTTCGGAATCGCTCCCATCGGCACTGTGGATGAAGACATGAAACTGTTCCTCAACTGATCCGATCCAATAAGCAAACCTTGGAGGTTTTAAGTAACCTTCAAGGTTTTTTTCATTTTATGCAAGTGTAAAGCACGTTATTTTCAAGCCTTTACGGTTTTATCAGGCCAAACCTATTTATCACCTCAAAATCAAAACGCTATGATAAAAAAAGTACTTATCGCTATCGCATTGCTGCTATTTATCAGCACAAGTATCCGGGCACAATACTCCCTTTCCGGAGAATTCAGACCCCGGTCCGAATACCGTCATGGATTTGGTAGCCTGGCCAGCCCAGGTGACGATGCCGCCTTTTTTATTTCCCAGAGGACACGATTGAATTTCGGATATAACAACACCGATGTAAAGGTTTTCATTAGTTTGCAGGATATAAGGGTTTGGGGAGAAGTACCCCAGCTCAATCGTTCTGATCTTAATACATCCATTCATGAAGCCTGGGCTGAGTTTCCCCTCAGCAGTGTGTTATCACTGAAACTGGGTCGCCAGGAGGTGCTCTACGACAATGTAAGAATATTTGGAAATGTAGACTGGGCACAGCAAGGCCGCAGCCACGATATGGCCCTGGCAAAACTAAATCTGCCCTCGGGCATCAAAGTGCATGCTGGATTTGCCTTCAACCAGGAGGCCGAAAAAAGAGTAGCTACCTTCTACCCTCTCAGCAATTACAAAACACTGCAATACCTCTGGCTAAACTATAAACCCAATAACACCGGAATCAGTTTTATGGCATTAAACCTGGGTTTCCAGGAAAACGACAACAATACCGCCTTCAACCAAACCCTGGGTACCTTTATCACCCATAGCATTGGCCGCACCCAACTGGAAGGGTCTTTTTACTACCAGATGGGGAAAGATCCCTCCAACAGGGATCTGAATGCATGGTACCTGGGTGCAGAAGCAAGAGCTCCCATGAGTGAAAAGTGGATGGCCAGGGGTGGTATTGAGTTACTCTCCGGAACAGACATGCAGCAAACAGAGCAGAACCAATCATTTACTCCGTGGTTTGGCACCAATCATAAATTCAACGGGCACATGGACTACTTTTATGTGGGAAACCATATAAATAATGTGGGACTGAGTGATGTGTACATTTCCGTTAATTATAATTACGCCAGGTGGCTTGCCATGGCAACCCTTCACAATTTCTGGGCAGAAGGGAATGTTACCGCGGCAGATGATCCTTCCCAAAGCATGAAAGCCTACCTGGGTACCGAAATCGATTTTATGGTAGGCTATGCCATCAATCCCGCAGTGGCTTTCAGGATGGGATACTCTCAAATGTTTGCCACCGAAACCATGGAACGGATCAAAGGAGGCAGCAAGGATGAAACCCAGAACTGGGCCTGGGCAATGATTATCATCAAACCCCGGTTTATATAAAAAGCCTTTGAAACGGCAGAGCCTAAAGGGAATACTTCCCTGCAGCATTATCGTTTCATGGCTATCATCATAAAATTTTTTTGCTATGAACAGAGAAGATATTATATGCACATGCCTCGACATTACCAAAGGTACGGTTGAGGATGCCATTAAAAGTAAAAAACTTAAAAGCGTGCAGCAGGTGCAGGATGAAACCGAAGCAGGCACAATATGCGGTGGTTGCGTTGACGATATCTACCTGCTGCTGGAAGAGATCAATGGAAAAGTAGAAGACTGAGGTAACAGAACAATACTTTCACCCTTTGAGCTTTCATCTTCAACCTTTATTTTATTCAATTCATTAAACTTAAAAATCATAACCCATGAGTAATTTCAATCATAGTACAGTTATCAATTTCAGGAAAGATATTTCATATTCCGAAAATAGTGTGGTAAGCAAGCGAGTACTCGAAAAATCGACAGGAAACATCAGCCTTTTTGCCTTTGACAAAGGGCAGCGCCTGAGCGAACACTCTGCTCCTTTCGATGCCATGGTACAATGTGTGGAAGGAAAAGTGGAGATTACCATTGACAAAAAGCCTTATGTGCTGGAAGAAGGGCAAACTATTATCATGCCTGCCAACATTCCACACGCTTTGCTGGCAGTAGAAAAATTCAAAATGCTGCTGACTATGATCAAAGGAAACTGATGGTTGTTTTCAATGATTAGTTTTTAACTATCAATGCTCATATCTCAGAAAGTTATTTTCGAACGGGTATACACCCCGGCAAGCTCACAACCCATAATCCACCGGGTCACTGAGCCTGTCGATGTGAGCCCGTCAAAGGAACCTGCCAACCCGGTCACCGAGCTCGTCGAAGTGAACCTGTCTAAGTGATTATCCCATACGTTATAGTTTTCACTTATTCCCAAAAACCTCTCAAACTTGAAAGCCTTCCAATTCCTCCACCGTTGGCTGGGTATTCTTGCAGCCGTTTTTATCCTCTTATTTGCCCTGAGCGGTATTGTACTTAACCATCGCAGCTCTTTCTCTGCAATTGCTATAAACCGCCAATGGCTGCCCAAAACCAATCAATACCACAACTGGAACCTGGCTGCCGTAAAATCGGCAACCGGCATTGGGAATGACAGCCTACTAGTTTACGGAAATGTGGGCATTTGGCTCACCGACAGTACAATGACAGGATTCACTCCATTTTACCAGGGCATACGTCGTGGTGCCGACAACAGGCGCACTGCTTCCATCGTCAAAACCCCCTCGGGAAGCATTCTTGCAGGTACCATGTCGGGGTTATATGTATTGAAAAACAAAAACTGGCACCCTTTGCCTTTACCGGTAAAGGAAAAAAGAATTACCGGAATTACCGCCCGTGGAGAGGATATATGGGTCACTACCCGCTCCAACCTGCTTCTTTTGCAGGAAAAAAGAAGTGATTTTTCAACCCTGGAAGTACCCCTTCCCCATCCTTCTGATTTTAAAAGAGAAACCAGCCTCTTCAGGGCATTATGGGTGATCCATAGTGGCAAAATACTTGGTCTGCCGGGCAAGCTGCTGGTTGATCTTATGGGGGTGGTGATGATTTTCCTGAGCCTTACAGGCATTATCTGGTTTGTGGCCCCCGATATGATGAAGGCACTCAGGAAAAGGATAACAGCCCGCAAACGTATGGTCCGGGTAAACCGTTTCAGCCTGAAATGGCACAACAAGCTTGGGATCTGGACTCTGGCCTTTCTTATTATCCTTACCATAACGGGTATGTTCCTTAGGCCGCCATTGCTCATTGCTATTGTTCGCAGCACCTTCCCGGCAGTAAAATTCACCATCCTCGACCACCCCAATCCATGGTACGATAAGCTGCGCGACATAAAGCACGACAGGCTCAGCGGCGGTTTTATTCTTTCCACTTCCCAGGGCTTTTACTTTGCAGAGCCTACTTTTTCCGATTCATTGGTGCCTCTGCCTTACCAGCCACCCATCAGCGTTATGGGAATCAATGTATTTGAACAACCTGCCGATGGAGTTTTCATTACCGGTTCTTTCAGTGGCATTCACCGCTGGGTGCCGGCTGCTATGCATATCAACGATTTCATTACAGGAGCTCCCGTTACACCGACAAGAGGAATGGCAAACCCGTTTGGTTCCATCCCTGTGGCAGGCTATATCAACCTGGGCGAGAAAGGTGAGTTTCTGTTTGACTACAATGCCGGCATTGTTTCCCTAACCAGGGGAATCACGGCTCCTGAAATGCCCCAGGAAGTGATAAAGAACTCTCCCATGCCCTTATGGAACCTTGCCCTCGAAGTGCACACCGGACGGTTTTATTCTTTCGTGCTCGGAAAATACTATATCCTTTTCATTCCCCTGGCAGGGCTGGTAATCCTCATCATCCTGGTAAGTGGCGGTTTTTTGTGGTGGAAGGACTATCGAAGAAAGAAAAAACGGGCAGCATCCGGTTTGCTTGTCCGCGATTAATAATTAACCCCTCTCAACAAAAAAATATGATACTAAAAAACACTCCCGGGGAAGCTTCACAGGCAGATGCACCCATTGATGGCCGCATTATGTTCAGCAATGAAAAGGCCGAATGTATCCTGATAACACTCAGGCCGGGAGAGGGCATTCCGGCACATAAAAATCCTCTTGATGTTGTTTTTATCGGGATGGAGGTAGCGCTCTCATGTGCACCTCATCACAAAACTTAACGATTGGACCTTGTGAAACACTTTATGTGAGCAGAGATGAAGAACGGATGCTACAAAACCTAACCAGGACGGTTGTAAAGGTAATGGTGATGAAATTGCTCCGGTGAGCCTTGCTGCAGTTGAAAAAATCCTGTACATTTACCCTCATTCAAAAAATGATTCCGTATGAAAGGATTTGTTAAACCATGCATGATGTTTTTTTTCACCATGCTTTCAATTTCTGCTATTATGAGCCAGCCACCTGCCAACGATTTCTTCTCCGTAATCCACAGTCGCAAAAGTGTACGAGAATATCTTCCTGACTCTGTACCCGCCGAAAAGATTGAAACCATGCTGAGGGCAGCCATGGCCGCCCCCACAGCCCGAAATATTCAGCCCTGGCAGTTTTTCGTGATCACCCGCCGCGAAGTACTCGACCAGTTGGCCCAGGACCTTCCCTACGCCAAAATGCTGGCCAACGCACCGCTGGCAATAGTAGTGGCCGGCGATACCCGCAAGGGAAACCCCAATGAAGAACAAATTCACAACTGGAAGCTCGATTGTGCTGCTGCCACCCAAAACCTGCTGCTGGCAGCAGAAGCCCTGGGGCTGGGAGCCGTTTGGACAGGCGTTTATCCTTACAGTGCAAGGATTCAGGCAGTAAGCAATGCCCTTGATCTGCCTTCCCACATCGTTCCGCTCAATATCATTCCCATCGGTTATCCTGCTGGTGATGCTTCACCTAAAGACAAATGGGATCCGGAAAAGATAATGTATGTGGAATAATAAAAATTCTAAGGGTGAACCATCACTACAAAACCGCCCTCACCATCCTATCCTTTCCAAAGAGATCCCTCTTTACCTTAGCCTGGCTAAACCCAATGGAAAGCAACAACTCAACAGTTTGCATGCCCAGTGCCTCATTGATCTCGAGGTATAAAAACCCATGCGGTGACAATGATGTAAGGGCAGTTTCGCCTATAGACCGATAAAATTTAAGGGGATCATGGTCTGGCACAAACAGCGCAAGATGAGGATCATGCAACAAAACATTGTTGCGTATCAAAGGCTTTTCCGATTCGCGCACATAGGGTGGATTGCTCACTATAATATCAAAAGAACCTTCAGGGGGAGCATCATTGAGAATGTCATGCAAGAGAAACTGAACACCAGTAATGTATTTCATACTGTTCTCCCTGGCTATTGCCAACGCTTTTTCACTTACATCTGAAGCCAGCACCTCTGCCCCTTGAAGTTCTGTTGCAAGACTGAGTGCTATCGCACCCGAACCAGTACCAATATCCCAAATTCGCAGTGATCTTCCCCTTCCTTTTTCAGCAATATCATCCAGAATCCATTGTACCAGTTCTTCCGTTTCGGGTCGGGGAATGAGCACATCACCATTAACTTTGAGCACCAGATCACGAAAGTGGGCAACCCCCGTTATGTGCTGCAACGGAACATCATTGTTGAGTTTTTTGAGCACCCGGTAAAGATTCACAATGTCTGATTCAGAAATACGCCACCCTCTGTTCACCTGCAGGTCGACAGCAGAAAAGCCGAGCATTTCTTCAAAAACCACACCTCCAATGGCCCTGGCTTCCCTGGGTTCATATTTTTCGGCAATGCCCTGGCAAAACCACTCAAAAACCCCGGCAAGGGTATTGTTTTTCAATCCTTTCATACTTTGTGGTATAATGATCTGCTGAAAATTGATGTATGGCAAAAGTATTTCTATTTCGGCAAACCGGCAAGTGGATATTTTCATTTTCAACAGGTTGCAGCAAGCCTTACAATCTTGTTAAAGTACATAAATTCACCTTGTTATCATGATTATTTATAATAAATATAAATAGTCCTGAAAATTTGGAAAACTTAACAAAAATCAATTTCTTTGTGCAGGAAGTTTATGTGAACAAGAGGGAATTGTCCCACAAATGCAGCTATTTCTCAGGCTTATTAATCCGTGTCATCAATTAAATCCGGATCAAGATGAAAGTAAAACAAGCCCTGATTATGATTTGCGCCATTCTTATGGCTTCATCAGTTCTGGCAGAATTACCCTTCACCTTTGGAACCATCAGTCCATCAGAGATGGAAATTGATTATTACCGGGAAAAATATCCTGGTGAATCGGCTGTTGTTATTGGGGATATAGGACACTGCAGAATGAGGCCCGACAGGAGATCGGGGTTTGTTCTTTTATTTGAACGGGTATTCAGAATCGTCATTCTTAATGAAGAAGGGCTTGAATTTGGAAATTTCTCAATACCTGTTTATGAATCACCCTGGCGAAGAGAAAAAATTCGTTCCTTTCGGGCCTATGTTTATAACATGAATGAAAATGAAGAAATACATACCATAAAAATCAAATCAAGGGACGGCCTGAATACCCAATTAAATGATCGGTATAAAGAAAAAACATTTTCGCTTCCCAATATTAAGCCTGGCAGTGTTATCGAGATTCGATACACCCTGGAGTCATTTTTTATTTTCAACCTCAGAAACTGGTATTTCCAAAACGTTATTCCTGTAGAATACAGTGAATTCAACCTGAACATGCACCCCTGGTTCAAGTATACAGCAAGATTCAAAGGATCATTTGACCTGGATGTAAACGAACAGATCTATTCTACAGGAGCACAAAGGCTGAAGGATATTTTTCTTGGAGAAGGAAGAAATATCCGTTACCGTTGGGTGGCAAAAAACATAGCCCCATTAAAAGAAGAACCATATACTGACAATTTAAAAAACTACCTGGGACAGATATATTTCGAGATGACCAGCATTTATCCGCCCAACAAACCCGCTATACATTATTCCCCTTCCTGGTCGCATGCAGCACTTTACTTTTTGGAAAAGGCAAATTTTGGCGGGTACATCGAAGCTGCCGAAGATGCCTGCATGGATCATTTTCCACAGGATTCCATTAAGGAAAACGAAGAAGCTATTGCCTATGCGCTGAAAACCACTCATGATCAAATAAAATGGAATCACAACAGTTCAAATCTTACTTACAGTCATCCCAAAGAAGTATTGGAAAGAGGGTTTGGCAATAGCGCAGAGATTAATCTATTCCTTGTAGCTGTTTTACGCAAGCTCGGGGTAGATGCATATCCCGTTGCCCTTAGCACTGTCAACAATGGTTCGCTATTCAGCGATTCTCCGACAATCTCCCAATGGAATTATATTGTGGCCATGGCAATGCTGCCCGACAGCACTCAGGTGCTGTTGGATGCAACAGTACCCAAACCCATTCCAGGCTATATTCCCTTAAGAGCACAAAATGGCCGAATGAGAATTATAGATCTGGAACGCAACGATTGGGTGATGACATATGGCAGTGGCTCCGGTTATAACGAAATCAGAACATACAATCTGGCTCTTGACGATGGGGGCAATCTCACAGGTAATCTTGAGATTCTTTTTGAAGATTATGCTGCATACCTGATGTTCCAGAGGCTTGAATTGGAAGCCGAACAAGAAATAGCAGATATGCTGGCCAGCCAGACCGGGGCAACCATTAGCAATGTTGTCATTGAGAAGGTTGATACAGGCAATATCTGTGTGGCTGTGAAAGCCGACATGATTATTAATGGATATTGTCAAAAAATTGGAGAGGAAATGCTCATTCCGGCAATGCTTTTTGAAACCATCACTGAGAACCCCTTCTGGTCAGAGCAAAGATTATATCCGGTAAAATATCCCTATGCCAGCATCATCAGTTATGCTGTCAACCTGGAAAAACCCAAAGGATTTAAAGTTACATATCTACCTGAAAGCAAAACATCTACATGGGGAGGGTTCCACTACAAATTTGATTTTTCTGAAATAGGAAATACCATTAAAATTGAAGCAATAAGGCAAATTGCAACCAGAACCATTCACAGCAACCAGTACCCTTATTTTAAATCCCATATGGACAAAATGATTGAGGATAATATTGATAACATAATACTAGCACCCATGGAATAAATTTATCTGAATTGCTCATATTCCTGGATATCTGACTATTATTAACCAAAACCCAAACCCAGAATGAAAGCACATTTTTTTACCATCCTCACCTGCATAATGTTGTTATGCTCTTTTTCCACCTTTTCATCACCCTTCGATTTTGGAAAAATATCTGATGAGCAGATGGACCTTGATTATTACCAAAAAAAATACCCCGGTGCACCAGCGGTTGTTATTGGCGACATTGCTGACAGCAGGTTTGTTTACAACAACTCCTCAGACAGGTTTCAGTTCCAGATGTTCCGGCAAACAAGGATTATGATCCTTAGCGAAGCAGGACTGGATTATGGCGATGTTCCCATACCATACTATCAATCCCATGATGGAAAGGAAGAAATCAGCAAATTCAAGGGTTACGTTTATAATCTTGAAGGTAAAAAAACCAACAGGATCAAGGTAAGTTACCGTGAAGCAAACACCAATGAGCTGGGCAACAACTGGAAGGAGATGATCATTCCGTTTCCTTCTGTAAAAGTAGGATCTGTTATTGAACTGAGATATGAGATCACTTCAGACTACCTTTTTAACATGCGCTCATGGTTTTTCCAGCGGGAAATCCCGGTTGAATATAGTGAGTACCAGGTTAACCTGCCCTCATTTTTCAATTACCTTGCCCGTTTCAATGGAAACTTTGAACTTGCAGTAAACGAAGAAAAAAAATCAGTAGAGAATTTTCGTGTCACTCAAAAAGTTTCCAACTATGGCCATATGATTGATGGACAGAGTTTCAATGTAAGGGCCAACAGCACACAATACAAGTGGGTGGCCAAAGACCTCCCCGCATTGAAAGAGGAACCCTTTACCGACAATATCCGCAATTACATGGGGATGGTTTTCTTTGAAATGGTAAGTGAACAGTGGCCCGATAGGGAACCCATAAATTATACTACAACATGGGAAGATGTGTCGAAAAACATGTTGAAGAGGGAGGATTTTGGTGAATTTCTCAAGGAGGCAGAATTCAGTTCACGAAATTTTATTCCGGATCGCGAGCTCAAAACTCCTGATGAGATCATGGCGTGGGCCCTGGAGACGATCAACTCACAGATCAAATGGAATGGAGACGCCTCAAGATATGCGGATCAATCTCCTGATAAGCTTATAAAACAAGGTGTAGGCAACAGTGCCGAAATCAACCTTATGCTTGTGGCTTTATTGCGCAATCTCAATCTGAAGGCCTATCCAGTGGTATTGAGCACCATTAACCACGGTGCCCTGTTTTCTGATTCACCCACCCTCTCCCAGTGGAACTACGTAGTGGCCCAGGTGCGCATTCCAGGCCGGCAGCCCATTCTTCTGGATGCAACCACATTAAAACCCATTACCGGATATTTGCCTCCCCGGGCCATTAATGGTCGGGGCCGCGTCATTGATCATTCTATAAATCAATGGGTTGATTTGGAAAGCAAAATCAGTTTCAATGAAAATAAAGTATATGATCTTGAGCTGGATGAGCAGGGAAATCTGGCAGGTACCGCTACCATTCGTTGGGAAGACTATGGAGCATACCTGAAATTACAGGATCTGGCCCAGGAAGAAAAAGATGAATTTGCAAAAGAGATTTCGTCGGATCTGGGGGTGAGTCTATCGGAAGTAGAACTACAAACCTTTGAAGATGATACACTGGCACTTATTATGCAGGCCAGGGTCAATGCAACTGGCTTTGCCCAGGTGATAGGAAACGAAATGCTCCTCCCCGGACTTTTGTACGAAACCATGGAGGAGAATCCCCTGAAAACGGATCAACGGCAGTTCCCCGTAATGCTTCCCTACAAGCTCAATTCCAACATTACCTTTAACATTAAGCTTCCGGATGGTTTCTCTGCTGTTCACCTGCCCGAAAGAAAGGCTTCTTCTTTTCATAGGTTTGCCCATGATTTTGCATTTGAGCAAACAGACCAGGTCATCACAATTACTGCTACTACACGAATAGGTAACCGTACCGTAAATCCAAACTATTATGCGGGTTTCAAAGCCTATATGGACAAGTATGTTATGGATACCAGTGATAATATCATTCTGAAAACAGATTAATAAAAGCGCTATGAAAATAAGTTTTTTCTTGTTGCTGACCTGTCTGGTTTGGTCTCCAGTGAAGGGCAACGTCCCGGAATATGCCATGGAACTTATTCCTGAAGAATTGCTAAAAAATGCAGTAGCAGTAATACGGGAGGATAGCCGCGAATATACCATTACTGGTAAAAGCAGAATGCAGATAAAACATAAGAGAGTAGTGACCATACTGGAAGCCAAAGGCTTACACTTTGCTGACATTACCTTGTACTACAATTCCTTTTCAAAAATATCTCATCTGGAGGGAACCATGTATGACGGAAACGGGAATAAAATCAGAGACTTGCATAAAAAAGAGTTTGCCGACAGGAGTTATGTGGAGGGTTACACTGTTTATAATGACACCCGGGTGGTTGAAACAGATCTTTACAGCAACCAGTACCCTTTCACTATCGCATTTGAATATACCATCAACCAGTCAGTACAAATGTTAGACTTCATATGGAGACCTGTAGGCAACTTAGAAATTGCAATTGAAAAGGCCAGTATGTCTGTTAATGTACCTGACGATATAAGTTTCCGGTACAGAGGAATAAACATGGATCAACCCGAACCGGAAGTAACACCCGGAAAGCGCAAGCGGATACGGTATTCATGGACAGTAGAAAACTACCCGGCTATAATCCGTGAATCCTGGATGCCTCGGGCAAGACATATTGTACCATATGTGATGATTGGTCCCGAGGAGTTTGTCTACGGAGGGTATGACGGTTCTCTGGAGAGTTGGGAAAGCTTTGGAAAATGGATTAACAAACTCAATTCTGATCGCCAAAGTCTGGACCCATCAATCATAGATAAAATCCGGGAAATCACCTCACAAATACCCGATACCTTGCAAAAGATAAGGGCAGTATACCAGTATGTGCAGGCCAACACCCGCTATGTGGCAATCAGTCTGGGCATAGGTGGAATGCAGCCTTCGGCAGCAAGCGAGGTGCTGCAGCGAGGTTACGGCGATTGCAAGGACTTGTCCAATTATACCCTGGCATTGCTTCAGGCCATAGGAATTGAATCCTATTATACCCTGATACAAAGCGGATCTGAATTTCTGCCGGTACAAAGCGATTTTCCTTCCAACAGCTTCAACCATGCGATATTGTGCGTACCACTGGCAAACGACACCTTATGGCTGGAAACCACGGCACAAACCATTCCCGCAGGGTATATCGGCAGAAGCAACATGAACCGGTATGTATTGCTTGTAACACCGCAGAAAGGTATTCTTACCCGCACTCCACCACTGGTAAGGGAACAAAATACAGTTGTCCAAAGTACAAATGCAAACCTCTCTTCATCAGGCGATATCAAGGTATCTATGCATAAAACCTTTGGAGAAACAGCCATCGAAGAGAGATTTTTTCTGCTCAACGCAGGGGAAGAACGTCAGAGGGACTGGTTTCTGGAAAACACAGGAATCAACCAGCTTTCCCTCGAAAAGGTCAGCTATGCATTGAACGAAAACAAGGGATTCAGCCTGACGGAAATTGCTGATTTTAAAGCATCTAACTATTCCCGAAAAGCTGGCAACCGCCTGATCCTGCAACCGTTGTTCATGCACTATACTATTAACCCACCGCTATCTTCCACTCCAAGGGTAAATGATTTTCAGATTTTCATGGGTTATATGCACGCCGATACTATTAACTGGCAATTACCCAGAGAATATACAATTACCCATTTGCCCGACAATATAATACTGGATACTCCTCATGGAGAATACAGACTGCTGTACCATTACGACGAGCCAACTGCTACCCTGGTAGTAGAAAGGAGTTTTGCCTTAAAGCCAGGCATCTACAAAGCTGCTGAATTTGTTGATTTTACCGATTTCCTTACCACTGTATATCAAACCGATCGCAACAATATCATGCTCCAGGTAAAAGAGGGCAGTGTTTTCTAGGGCTGATCAGTATCGGGATAGATAAGATAGGGCTTTCTCATTTGCCTGAAAGCTTCCAGTCCCGATTGCCAGGTAGCCCTGATCTCATTTTCAGACCATCCTGCAATGATCTGCTGTTTCAGCTCATCAGTACCAGCCAGCCGGCTGAAGAAGTTATTGAAGAATTCTTCCTTTTGGGGGAAATGGGCATAGACTTCCAGAAGCGGTCCGATATCAAAACGGGCTAAGGAATGCAGTTGCTGAGGATTGTCGGTTCTCATATCCCTGCCAAAACAGCGGTTCCCTTTTTGGGGTGGATTGGGCGCGGCACTTCTACTTTCTGGTGTGAAGGTAAACGGAAAAAATTCAGGGGGTAATGCCGGATGCCCAAAAACCTGGAAGGGAAAATCAGTACCACGCCCCAGGCTTATTTCGGTACCTTCAAACATGCATAGGCCGGGATACAACATGATGCTGGTCATATTGGGGAGGTTGGGAGAAGGTGCCACCGGCAGTTCATACCACATGTTGCGGTTATAGTTGGCAACAGGCACAATATGGAGTTCACACACCAGGCCATCGCCCAGCCATCCCTGTCCATTCACCATTTGGGCATATTCAGCCACAGTCATGCCATGTACCAAAGGAATGGGATGCAGCCCCACAAAAGAAGCGTGTTTCTCTTCCCTGATGGGACCATCAACATAATGTCCATTGGGATTGGGACGGTCGAGGATCAGCATAGGGATTCCCATTCGGGCAGCCTCTTCCATCATATAGCTCATGGTAGAAATATAGGTGTAAAAACGGGCGCCCACATCCTGTATATCAAAAATAACCAGGTCAATACCCTCAAGATCTTTGGCTTCGGGCCGCCGATGTGCCCCGTAAAGGCTGATTACCGGCAAACCCGTTTGCACATCCACACCACTTTGCACTTGCTCGCCTGCAGCAGCCTGCCCGCGGAAGCCGTGCTCCGGGCTGAAGACTTTTTCCAGGGCAAATCCGGCATTGAGCAGTGAGTCTGCCAGGTGCACACCTGCAATCAGGGAGGAATGATTCCCCAACAGGGCCAGTTTTTTCCCCTCAAGCAGCGGGAAATATTTTTGGGTTTGCCATGCCCCGGGAAGAATGGCAACGGGTTCATCAGCCATTCTTCTTTGCTGTCCGTTCATGTGCCCAGTGCATGACGAGGAAAGGATCATAAAAAAAAGGATCCAGCTAATGATTCTATCCATGGTTGGTGAAATTAAAAATGTGATAAACAAAAAATTACCTTGGGAGCAGTCTTCCCACCATAAACAATGTAACCCGGCAATACCAAAATTACCGGGTCATATTTTTGTTAGAAACCGAAATGCCTTTTCAGGCAATATCCTGCTGAACCTGTTCAGTGGCGGCGTCTCCGTAAGCAGGACACAATTCCTTCGATCTGCAACCGCTAAGGGTCATAGAAATTACCATTAGGGCAAAAACGGCATATACAATTCTCTTACGCATAAATATATAATTTGAAAGATAAATAATAGTCCTGACCATTTCAGGCGCGCCAGGTTTAAAAAATCACTCCTGAATGCACTTTACAAAAATAACAGAATTTTCCTATGACAAATTAGGTGATTAACGGAAACATAAAAACCGCAGTATTTTGTTGTAGCAACTTCCATACTGCGGTTGGTTTGATCTTCCGGAAAGCAAACCATCAATTGATGATCATTGAATAGGGTGCATTGCTTCCGGGATTAAGCACTTTCAGTGCCTTGGAGTAGTTCATGATGTTGTTTACTACGTTATCCGAGGGCAAACTTTGAGGGATCTCAACATTACATTTTGCGAAGACTTTTTCCAGAATTTGCTCCATTTGTGTCTGTGTCAGATTTTTATTATCAACCATTTCTGCTAACAGATCCATAAGCATAGCCAAGTCATTTTCAAGGGTAAAGGGTTGTTTCATCAGCAAACTTTTTATTGAACCATAGTTTCGATTGAATAACGCTAGCGCGGATGATTTTATTTTGCAAAATTTTTATTAATACGAAAAAATTCCTTTAAGACAGTGTGCTGATAAAGGAATCTGATGTTTTTGATTATTGTCTTTAAATAAGGCAATGCATTCAATCAGACACAGATTTTCTTCTGACACACTGCTTTTCTAAAAAAGAATCAGGCAACAGGATTTATAGGAGGTTTTTGGGGCGCCCTTCTTTTTAAGGGCAAAAATTAAACAGAAATCTCTTTCTATATGCTTTTGTATAAATAGTGCAGGTTAAATTTGTATTTTTGCCTTCTTTACAAAGCTGTCAAATACAAAATAAAAACGATAAGATGAACTTACACGAATATCAGGGCAAATCCCTTTTGAAACGATACGGTGTACCTGTTCCTGAAGGAATTATGGTAAATAGCGTTGCTGACGCATTGGAAGCAGCCAAAAAGCTCAAAGAGATTACCGGAAATGATGTATGTGCTGTGAAAGCCCAGATCCATGCCGGCGGCCGCGGAAAAGGCGGTGGAGTAAAAATTGCGAAATCTCTTGATGATGTAAAAACCCATGCCGGCAATATTTTGGGCATGCAACTGGTAACCCCGCAAACGGGCCCCCAGGGAAAAACTGTTCATAAATTGCTGATTGAGCAAAACATTTATTACCCCGGCCCCTCCGATCCCAGTGAAATTTACATGAGCATCCTGCTCAACCGTGCCACCTCCCGCAATATGATCATGTATTCACCCCGCGGCGGTATGGACATTGAAGCCGTTGCAGAAGAAACCCCAGAAGCCATTTTCACCGAAGAGATCGATCCAAAAACAGGGGTAATGCCCTACCAGTGCAGGCGCATTGCTTTCAACCTGGGCCTTTCGGGCGATGCATTTAAAAGTATGGTAAAATTTATCCCCCTGCTCTACAATGCCTATACAAAAATCGATTGTACCCTCTTGGAGATTAACCCTCTGTTCAAAACTGCCGACGACAAAATACTGGTGGCTGACACCAAAATGAGTATTGATGGTAATTCTCTCTTCCGCCACGCCGACATCCTCGAGATGCGCGATCTTCTGGAAGAAGACCCCATGGAAGTAGAAGCCGGCAAATACGATCTTAACTATGTAAAACTTGACGGTAATGTGGGTTGCATGGTCAATGGCGCAGGGCTGGCTATGGCCACCATGGATATCATCAAACTCTCGGGCGGCGATCCGGCCAACTTCCTCGATGTGGGAGGTTCGGCCAATGCAAAACGGGTGGAAGAAGCCTTCCGGATTATCCTGAAAGACCCCAATGTAAAAGCCATTTTGGTAAATATTTTTGGCGGAATTGTCAGGTGCGACCGCGTGGCCCAGGGTATTGTTGATGCCTATAAAAACATTGGCGAGATCAATATCCCCATCATTGTAAGACTGCAGGGCACCAATGCCGAAGAAGCCAAGAAGATCATCGATGAGTCGGGATTGAAGGTAAAATCAGCCATCCTGCTCAAGGAAGCAGCACAACTGGTTACCGAAGTATTGTCCTGAACAAATCAACGATTCAACAATTCAACCCTAAACGATTCAACAAAAAAAATAATGAAAACTACCATATTCAAAGAAAAACACGAAGCCATGGGAGGCAAAATGGTTCCCTTTGCAGGTTTTTATATGCCCGTGCAATTTGAAGGCGTCAATGCAGAACACCAAACGGTAAGAGAAGGTGTAGGCGTATTTGATGTATCGCATATGGGTGAGATATGGGTGGAAGGCCCCAAAGCTTTCGACCTGGTGCAAAAGGTTAGCTCCAACGATATTGCTGTTCTGGACGAAGGCAAGGTGCAATACACCTGCTTCCCCAACGACAAAGGCGGCATCGTGGACGACTTCCTGGTGTATCATTTCTCACGCGAGAAATATCTTCTGGTAGTGAATGCTTCCAATATCGAAAAAGACTACAACTGGTTGGTAGAACAGAACCGTTCGATAGGCGCATCACTTCGCAATGCTTCTGACCAAACAGCCCAACTGGCCGTGCAGGGCCCCCTGGCACTGAAAGCCATGCAGAAACTTACCTCAGAACCCATAGAGGACATGACTTTCTACACCTACAAAGTGCTGGAATTTGCCGGGGTAAAAGATGTATTGCTTTCCACTACCGGTTATACCGGTGCCGGTGGATGCGAAATATATTTTCCCAATGAAGTTGCACTTCAGATCTATGATGCAGTGCTGGAAGCAGGCAAAGAATTCGGGATCAAACCCATTGGGCTGGCAGCCCGCGACACCCTTAGGCTCGAAATGGGATTTTGCCTGTACGGAAACGACATCAACGACACCACCTCTCCCATTGAAGCCGGTCTTGGATGGATCACCAAATTTACCGATGGCAATAATTTCGTAAACCGCGAAAACCTGGAAAAACAGAAAAAAGAAGGGGTAACCCGCAAACTTATCGGCTTTGAAATGCTGGATAAAGGTATTGCCCGCCAACACTACCCCATACTGGATGCCGAAGGAAACACGATTGGAGAGGTAACTTCAGGCACCATGTCACCATCGCTGAAAAAAGCCATAGGCATGGGATATGTAAAATCAGACTTTGCCAAAAATGGCACGGAGATATTCATTGAAATCCGAGGCAAAGCCAATAAGGCACTGGTAGTAAAAAGACCATTTGTTTAGAGCTAGAAGTTTAGAGTTTAGAGTTAGGAGTTGTTAGTATGGAGTTAGGATAACCGAATTGTTACTAGCTGTTACTTTTACTTCCAAACCTTAAACTCTAAACTTATCATTAATTCAACTTAAACTATAAACCCTTAACTCACTCAAGGTGTACAGCGAACACGGCAAATACCCCATCGAAGTTTGTTTCTCTCCCCTTT
>CAYVQC010000011.1:0-86639 GCA_964453995.1 uncultured Bacteroidales bacterium
CTTTCAGCTTCCACCTTTCAGCTTTCAGCTTCCACCTTCCAGCTTCCAGCTTCCAACTTCTACCTTTCACCTTTCACTTTTCAGCTTTCAGCTTCCACCTTCTACCTTCCACCTTTCACCTTCCAGCTTCCAGCTTCAACTTTCCGGGTGGAAAGCCCCTTCCCTCCTAATTTTTATAAAACAAAACCCAATGGTAGAAACATTTCTTCAGAAAGCCGTATTTTTGAAAGTTAATTTCTGAAAAACAAAGTTTTAGAAAAACTTTCTCAGGAATTTGAATGTTTACAGATCAAACAACGGATTATGTCGGCTACAAAACAAAAATCGGGACTTATAATATGTACGCTTATCCTGGTACTCCTTCCTCCTCTCGATCTGTTCTCCTTTGGCTTTGCAGCACACCGTAAGATCAACCGGATGGCGGTATTTACCCTTCCACCTGAAATGATAGGATTCTTCAAGCATCATATTGAATATATTACCGAAAGAGCCATAGATCCTGACCGAAGGGCACATGCTGTGGTGGGAGAAGCACCCAGGCACTACATCGATGTGGATCATTTTGGCGAAAATCCTTTTGAGGTCGTTCCACGCCGCTGGAAAGATGCTGTGGAAAAATTCACAGAAGATACCCTGCAAAAATACGGAGTATTGCCATGGCATGTAAATGTGATGATGGGAAGGCTAACCCGTGCTTTTAAAGAGCAGGATGTGGACCGCATATTATACAATGCCACGCACATTGGTCATTATGTAGCTGACCTTTGTACCCCGTTGCATGTAACCAAAGACTATAACGGGCGCACACCGGCGCAAAGAGGAATACATGCCCTTTGGGAAAGCCGGCTGGTTGAATTGTATGCCGATAGCTACAACTATTTTGTAGGGCGTGCCCAATACATTGAATCACCACTGGATCGTGCATGGGAACTGGTAGAGGAAAGTCACTGGAAAGTAGATACCATTTACATGGTTTTTGACAGCCTGAAGACAGCCATGCCCCCCGATGTAATCTATGCACATGAGATGCGCGGGCAAAGCAATGTACGAACCTATTCCAGGACCTTTGCCCTGGCTATGCAACAGGGAATGAATGACATGGTAGAGCGGCAAATGCGACGGGCGGTAAAATCGGTGGGCGATTTCTGGTATACCGCCTGGGTAAATGCCGGGCAACCTGACCTCTATACACTTGAAAACAGGGCTATCAGCAGGGCGCACCGCCGTCAACTGGAACGGGAAGAGCAGAAACTCAGCAGGATAGGTTCATATCAGGAAAGACCTGTTCTTACCCCTTCAGAAACGGATTGAATGACAGGGAAAATCTGGCTTTTTTCGCCGGAACAATAATTTCCGTTAAGATTATTGACAGCTACTATTGATTACAAAAAATGATTTCTTCAGAAATTATATTTTCCGGAAAAAGCAAATACCTGCCGGCAGGTTTCATCCAGTGCTTCCAACTGGTAATTCATTGGCTGGCAGCAGGTATTAGCTCTGCCTGGGGGCATATTTCCGGCAGAAAAACATTTTTACTCCTATTTTTGACAGGCTTTACAAATTGTAAAACAGAAAATCATAATATCATGCAAGATTTTAATTACCATGCCGAACAGTTTGCCGATATCCGGATTCTTCGTTATGAAATACCCGGATTTGAGGAACTTCCTCTAAGACAAAAAACCCTGATTTATTACCTGCATGAGGCAGGTCTTGCCGGACGGGATATTTACTGGGATCAGAATTACCGGTTTAACCTTATTATCAGGAAAACCCTGGAAGAGATCATCAATCATTACAGTGGCAACCGGGAAACAGAAGAATTCAACCAATTCATAACCTACGCCAAAAGGGTTTTCGTGGCCAACGGCATACATCACCACTATTCTACCCAAAAGTTTAGCCCCGGTTTTACACCGGAATATTTCACAGAGCTCATCAACCTTTCCCCCGGCGGAAATTTCCCCCTTCGCGGAAATGAAGATCTAAAAGATCTTTTGCAGGAGCTCACTCCGGTTATGTTTGATCCCGGGGTGGATGCCAGGAGAGTAAATCTGAATCCAAAAGAAGATATGGCATTGGAATCGGCCGGAAATTTCTACCACAATGTTACCCAGCAGGAAGTTACAACGTTTTATCAACAAGTGAATGATCCCGAAA
Organism: uncultured Bacteroidales bacterium; assembly: GCA_964453995.1. Classification (GTDB taxonomy): domain Bacteria; phylum Bacteroidota; class Bacteroidia; order Bacteroidales; family UBA7960; genus SKVR01. The sequence continues at coordinate 2,161 of CAYVQC010000011.1, forward strand.
GCCCCGAACCGGTTTCAGTGGGGTTAAACTCGCAGCTGACGCGCAATAATGGAGAAGTTATTGAGCGCGTATGGCATGCGGGTGGGATGTATGGAGTAGCTATAGAAAGGATCATATACTGGCTCGAAAAATCCATGTCGGTAGCAGAAAACGATCATCAGCGCCAAACTATAGCAAAGCTCATTGCCTTTTACGAAACAGGAGACCTGAAGCTTTGGGATGAATACAGCATTTTGTGGGTGCAGGATACGATTTCAGAAATTGACTTCACCAATGGTTTCATCGAGGTATATGGCGATCCATTTGGACTAAAGGGATCTTACCAGTCTATGGTATCTATCCTGGATCATGAGTCGGCCAGGCGCACCAGGCTGATCTCTTCCAAAGCCCAGTGGTTTGAGGATCACATGCCCTTTCACGAAGATTTCAAAAAGCCTGAGGTAAAGGGTATCTCGGCAAAAGCCATTCATATTGCTGCTGTGGCGGGAGACAACAGCCCTACTCCACCCCTGGGGGTTAATCTGCCCAACTCTGACTGGATCAGGCGGGAATATGGTTCCAAATCAGTTACCATTACCAATATTGCCCTCGCACACGATAGGGCCAACCAGGAAAGTGGCATCATCAACGAGTTTGCCTGCAGTCCTGAAGAGATCCGCCTGGCCCGGGAACATGGTTTTTTGGCCAACAACCTGCATACCGACCTGCACGAGATCATTGGCCACGGTTCTGGAAAATTGCGCCCGGGTATTAAGGATATGAGCATTACCCTGAAAAACTATGCTTCTGTAATTGAAGAAACCCGGGCCGACCTGGCAGCATTGTATTTTATGATGGATCCAAAACTGAAAGAATGGGGTATTGTTCCTTCAGCAGATGTGGCCAAAGCACAATACAATCATTATATTAAAAACGGGTTGATGCTGCAGCTCTATCGTATCGATCCTGGTAGTAATATTGAACAAACCCATATGCGCAACAGGCAGCTCATAGCCTCCCTGGCAATGGAAATGGGAAAGGAAGACAATGTAATAGAAAAGGTTTCCCAAAATGGGAAAACATGCTTTATCATCAACGATCATGCAAAGCTGAGGGAGATTTTCGGCCGGATGCTTGGCGAAATTCAAAGAATTAAATCGGAAGGAGATTTTGATGCGGCCAAAAAACTTGTAGAAACTTACGGGGTGGAGGTAGACCAGGAATTACTGAAAGAGGTACACCGCAGGTACAGTGCTCTGGGAATTCCGCCTTACACGGCCTTCATCAACCCGGTTTTTATCCCTGTAGTGCGCAATGACCGCATTGTGGACATAAAAATTGAGTATCCTGAAAGTTTTCTGGATCAAGTGCTTCATTATGGTAAGCACTACAGCTTCCTGCCGGTAAATCATACCCCATGACAAAATTAACCCGCAGGTACACATGATATAGCACGGCAGGAAACAATAGATGTTATCGCAGGCGCTCGTAATTAAGTGCAAACAGGAAAATAAGAAAGAAAATCATGATGATATTGGGGATCAATATCCACCAACCAGGGCCCATCAGAACGATGGGAAGTAAAATGGTAAGGAACAAAGGAATAGAAAAAAGCCACACACCCAACCGTTTCATTTTCCAGATTTGCACGATCCCAACAAAAGCAACAATGGCCAAAACGAGCATTACAACTGACCATCTGAGTCCCAACAGGTGATTCATACCATCGGTAAACAAACTAAACATTCCTGTAGGTCTAAACCATCCCAGTTCCGGCGACATGATAGTACCCATCAACCCCATTATTATCGATATGCCCACATGAATAAAGGCGATCACACACAAAACGGTAAGGAAAACAGGACGTTTTTTTTCCTCGGGCATCGTAATTTCTTGATTCATGGCTGTATACAGTTAGGCGATAATTAATTCATATGATTTCGAAAAATACCACAAAATAATGTAAAAACAAAATTAATTTATATAACACAAAGCTGTAACCCCCTTACTGGTCTCATGGTTTCCTGCCAGAATACAGCGTGGTTCAAAGCAAATAATCCCCTACCTCGGCTGTCTTAAGAAATCTCAGAACAGCATCAATCTCTTTGTACATAATGGTATCATCGTTTACAAACTTAACAGTTTGTCGCAAATCAGCCACCAGTTTTTCAAGGGATGTCGAAGATTGCTCCGGACGGCGAAACTCCAGCGCCTGAGCGGCATTGAACAACTCAATGGCCAGCAGCTTCTCCAGGTTCATGAGCACTTTCAACGCTTTCACCGCACCATTGGCACCCATGCTTACATGGTCTTCCTGCCCCTGCGAAGACTCTATGGAGTCGATCGATGACGGTGTGCAATACTGTTTGTTCTGACTTACAATGGAGGCAGCAGTATACTGTGGAATCATAAAGCCGGAATTCAACCCGGGGTTGGCCACCAAAAAAGATGGCAGTTTTCTTGCCCCGGAAATTAGCCTGTACACGCGCCGTTCGGAAATATTCCCCAGCTCGGCCAGGGCAATGGCCAAAAAATCGAGGGCAAGGGCAAGAGGCTGCCCGTGAAAATTACCGGCAGAGATAATCAGGTCCTCTTCAGGAAAGATGGTAGGATTATCGGTAACGGCATTGATCTCATTTTCAAAAACTCCTGCCACATAACGGATGGCATCCTTACTTGCACCATGCACCTGGGGCATACAACGGAATGAGTAAGGATCCTGAACATGTACTTTAGGCCGGCTGATCAGCTCACTTCCTTCCAGGATGCTACGGATGCGTGCTGCCGTTTCAAGCTGGCCTTTGTGATGGCGGATACGGTGTACCGGCTCCAGGAAAGGCTCAATGCGTCCGTCAAAAGCATCAAGCGAAAGAGCACCTATCAGATCGCTCCATTTTTCCAGCTCAAAAGCCCGCAAAAGGATATACACACCGTAAGCTCCCATAAATTGTGTACCATTGAGCAATGCAAGACCTTCCTTGGAAGCAAGTTCAATGGGTTCCCATTCCAACTGACGGTACACCTCAGAGGTGGGAACAATTTTATCTTTATAAACCACCTCTCCCAACCCCAGCAAAGGCAGACTCAGATGTGCCAGTGGAGAAAGATCTCCTGAGGCACCCAACGATCCCTGACTGTAAACCACCGGCAGGATATCGTGATTGAAAAAATCGATGAGTCGTTGCAGTGTTGAAAGCTGTATACCGGATTTTCCGTAAGAAAGCGATTGGATTTTCAGCAGCAGCATGATCTTTACGATCTCATCGGGCACCCTCTCTCCCATACCACAGGCATGCGACATCACCAGGTTTTTTTGCAGCTGGCCCAGGTCGGTTGCTGAAATACTGTGGTTGCACAACGATCCGAAACCTGTGGTTACTCCATAAACAGGGGTACTTTGGCTAGCAATCTTGCTGTCGAGGTAATCGCGGCAATTTTTCACCAGGGTGGTACACTCCTGCGACAGCTCCAGGGAAGAATGACCCGATAGTATTGATTTTATTGTATCATACGAAAGATGATCGGTGGTGATTTGATAAACAGACATGGGGGTGTGAATAATTAGTGTGTGGATTTAATGGGATTGTAAGGTTTGGATGATATCCTCTACCGGCATTTCTTTCTGCTCTCCGGTTTTCATATTTTTTAGTGACAGCATTCCGGTTTCCATCTCATTTTTGCCAATGACCAGCACAAATGGGATATTGTTTTTGTCAGCATACTGCATTTGCTTTTTCATTTTGGCAGTATCAGGATAGAGTTCGCAACTGATATCATTTTGTCTGAGCTGGCCCAAAACTTTTTGAGCATACTTTTGCTCTTCTTCACCAAAATTTACCAGCAGCACTTTACTAAAGGTATGCACATCATCGGGGAAAAGCCCCAGTTCGAGCATCACATCATAAATGCGGTCGGCACCAAAAGAAATGCCTACGCCCGACATACCCTGCAAGCCAAAAATACCCGTAAGATCATCATAACGACCTCCGCCGCAAATGCTGCCCATGGCTACATCGTTGGCCTTTACTTCTATAATGGCGCCAGTATAATAATTTAGGCCACGGGCAAGAGTAAGGTCGAGTTCTACCTTGCAGTGGGTAGGCGCATTGCTGAGCCAGCCAAAGATCTCCTCCATTTCTTCAATCCCTTTTACGCCCGAAGTCGAATTCTGCAAAACCCGTTTCAACTCATCCAGCTTTTGTTGTTCAGTCCCTTCCAGTAATATTACAGGTTGCAAAGCATCAATGGCTTCCTTGTTGAGTCCCCGCTCCTTTAACTCTTCGTTTACCTTATCCAGTCCTATCTTATCCAGCTTGTCAATGGCAACGGTAATATCAACGATCTTATCCGCATGTCCTATATAATCAGCTATACCGGCCAGTATTTTCCGGTTATTGATTTTTATGGTAATGCCTACACCCAATTTTTTGAACACCTTGTCAATGATATCGATGAGTTCATATTCATTGAATAGCGAATCACTACCAATAACATCGGCATCGCACTGGAAAAACTCGCGGTAGCGTCCTTTCTGCGGGCGATCGGCACGCCATACCGGCTGTATCTGGTAGCGTTTAAAGGGGAAGGTGATCTCATTTTGGTGCTGTACTACATAGCGGGCAAAGGGAACCGTGAGATCGTAGCGGAGGGCTTTCTCGCAAATCTGGGCACTTATCTTCTGAGAATCTTTTGCTGCCAAAGCATCCTTGTCAGCTTTTCCAAGGAAATCTCCCGAATTGAGGATACGAAATATCAACCGGTCGCCTTCCTCTCCGTATTTGCCCATAAGGGTGGAGAGGTTCTCCATAGCGGGCGTTTCTATAGGCTTGTATCCATGCAGCTGATAAACACTGCGAATGATGTCAAAAATGTAATTTCTGCGGGCAATGATTTCGGGCGAAAAATCGCGGGTTCCTTTAGGTATAGAGGGTTTTTCCTTGGCCATAAATAGGTTTGATTTCTGTTTTTAAAGCCACAAAATTACACCCTTTTTACAAAACCCACAGCCCTTTTTATTTACACCTGAACTTCAATTCGTTAGCTTCATTGTCCAGATTATAAAATTCCATATTACGACAAATAAAATGGCTGCCTCATGAGCCGGTATTCACCTGGTCGCTGAGCTTGACGAAGCGTATACGGCGGTGCTTTATTGCACTAAGCTTGGTGAACTGCTCAACGACCAGGAAACAATGTTGAGACAGCCTCCTGGTGAAAAGAAAAATGATTAATGATGCTTGTCAGGCAGGGCTGAGCACCTCTTGCCTGAGGTTCTTTTTTACCCCGGCCACATACTCTGCCGCCCCCAAAGCGGCAATTGTACCATCGGCTACGGCGGTAGTGATCTGGCGGTATCGCTTTACAATACTGTCACCAGCGGCATAGACACCCTTTATATTAGTTTGCATGGCAGGAGAAACGATGATCTCACCAGCGTCATTCATATTGACCAACCCTCTGAAAGCCTCCGTATTGGGCAGATACCCAATGAAAATAAATGCACCTTGTACGGGATAATCATACATTTTACCGGTGATCAGGTCTTTTATGGTTACTGCTTCCAGCTTCTGATCGCCCTTAAATGCTGTTAAAACCGACTCCATGACAAACTCAATCCGCGGATTGTTTCGGGCTTCTTCTATGGCGTGCTCAAAGGCCTGGAAATGACCAAACTGGTGCACAATGGTAACCCTGGTAGCATATTTGGTAAGCGCCACGGCTTCTTCAAGGGCTGAATTGCCCCCACCCACCACTACAATTTCCTTATTGGTAAAAAACTCACCATCACAGGTAGCGCAGTAGGAAATGCCTGTGCCTTTAAATTGATCCTCTCCGGGAATATTCAAAGACCGGGGTCTGCCACCAGGAGCCAGGATTACGCTATAGGCATAAAACTCTCTGCCATCGGCAAGCTTTACACTTTTTACAGGTTCATTAAAACGGTATTCTGCAATTTTTATGTTGGATTTTATTTTGCATCCAAATTCTTTGGCCTGTTTTTTCATTACCGATGCAATATGATACCCGGTGGTTTTTTCCACACCAGGATAGTTGGCCACTTCGTTGGTTAGCACCATCTGCCCTCCTACAGCGCCCTCATTAAGAATCAGGGTAGACAATTTGCCCCTGGAGGTATAAATACCGGCTGTAAGACCGGCAGCACCGGCACCTATTATCATAACATCAAAAATTTCGTCCATTGGGGTTGTTTTTTTTACAGTGAGAAAAGAAGGGGGAAAGGTTGAGAAATACTACAGGGACAGATCAATGGGAGATTAACGTTTGGTAATGATCAACCCTTCCCCCGGAGTTATAATGAGGTTTTGGTTATTTGCCAAACTTATCATCCAGGATGGTTTCTATCTGCTCCATGGATTGAATGCTGCTTGTGGCATGCACAGTTTCACCGTTCTTGTAGTACATGGTGAAAGGCAGGCCCATAAAACCTCTGCAAGCCGGATCTGCTTTGATAATATCAGACTCAGGGCTGTCAAAAGCCATCGAGAAGAATTTTATATTGGGTCGCTCTTCTTCCAGTTCTTCCATGGCTTCATATACCGGAATGCACATGGGGCCCATTCGGCCACAACAAACCATTACGTTTTCGTATTCACTGATAATTTTTTTTAATTCTGCTGCAGTTTCAATTTCCTGCAGCCCTGTTTGTAACATTGCCATAATTATTGAATTTACTGTTGATTAATGATTTTATTTTAAGATTCAATACTTTTAAAAACCGAAGTTTATGCTTTGCCGGGAAGGCGATACAAAAGTACAGTAAACCCGTCCAAAGGCATGCCTCAGAGGCATTGCAATATCACAACCCTCAGATTGAAGTTTTACAACTTTTTTTTTACAAAATTGTAATACCTTCGCCTCAAAAGGAAAACCCTCAGCAAATGATCCAGCACCAAAATGAAAAACATCTCTCAACCCACACCCTGTCGGCCTGCTTCCAGCATCTGAGCGAACAGGAGTTGGCGTTGCTCAATAAGAAGAAGACCCAGGTTATTTACGAAAAGGGAGAAACCCTTTGCAAGCAGGGAGCTTTTGCACCTTATGTGCTGTATGTATTGGAAGGACTTGCCAAGGTTTACATTCAAACAGGAGCCCGCAAACAGATCAATGTAAACATTGCCCGTACCGGCGATTTTATAGCATTTTCTTCGGTTTTTGGTAATGAAACCCACAGTTACTCTGCACAGGCATTGAAAGATACCCGGATTTGTATGATGGATAAAGATGCCTTGAAAAGCGTTTTGATGACCAATTCAAGTTTCGCCATGCAAATTACTGCGCGCAATTTCCTTATTGAAAATCAACTGCTCGAAATCATTAAAAATCTTTCTTACAAACAAATGCGGGGTAAGCTGGCCACTGCCCTTTGCTATCTCTCTTCAAAGGAGTTTTTATCAGAAAACATCTTCACCCACCTCACACGAAAGGATATTGCAGATTTTGCCGGTATTACCCAGGAAAGTGCCGTAAAGTTTCTTAAGGAATTTGAAAGAGAAAAATTGCTTATGCTAAAAGGCAAAGACATCAGGATAGAAGACCGCGAAAAACTTTCCCTGATCAGCAAAACAGGATAATAACCAGCAAATGCTTCAATCTGCTCTTTCATCCCTCTGCTTCACGCCGCGCCAGCTTTTACCAACATATTGATCATTACCCCAATTGGTTTTCAGGTAAAATATTACCGGCCGACAACAAGAAGAAAACAAAGCCTACGAATTGTAAAAAAACAAATTTCATTTATACCACTACGGGCAAGCCGAAAAAATTCGTAAATTTGTACTTCTTTTTGAGAGAAAATTGCGTGTAATAATCTGTAATTCAATTATTTAAAATTCAAATTAAAGCCAGATAAATATTACACAATATTGAAAAAAAGGACATAAACTCAGAATTTATTTATTTAGTTGACAGACCAAATTTTATTTAACAATGGAAAAAAACAAGAAGGTTTATTTTTTTGGAGGCAAAAAAGCCGACGGAGATTCCACCATGCGCAACCTGCTGGGTGGTAAAGGTGCCAACCTTGCGGAAATGGTAAATATCGGGATACCAGTACCTCCCGGTATCACTATTACCACCGAAGTGTGTACACTGTACAACCAGGTAGGCCGCGATAATACTATCGAAGCTATCAAGGCAGAAGTGGAAGAGAATATTGCAAAAGTAGAGAAAGAGATGAACGCCGGTTTTGGAGACAAGGAAAACCCCTTGCTTTTATCGGTACGTTCAGGAGCCCGCGCTTCTATGCCCGGTATGATGGATACCGTATTGAACCTTGGATTAAATAGAGAAACCCTTGAAGGTCTGATTAAAAAATCAGGTAACGAACGGTTTGTATGGGACTCTTACCGTCGCTTCGTACAAATGTATGGTGACGTTGTAATGGGCATGAAACCCGAGAACAAAGAAGATGAAGATCCTTTTGACGAGATCATGGAACACATGAAAGAAGAAAAAGGAGCAGAAAACGACCAGGATCTTACCGTTGAAGATCTGAAAGAACTGGTAGTTCGCTTCAAAAAAGCGGTAAAAGACCAAACCGGAAAAGACTTTCCGGAAGATCCATGGGAGCAGCTCTGGGGTTCTGTATTGGCCGTATTCGAGTCATGGAACAATCCCCGCGCTACATATTACCGCAAGATGCACAATATTCCTGCCGAGTGGGGTACTGCAGTAAACGTTCAGGCTATGGTATATGGTAACATGGGCGATACTTCTGCCACTGGTGTTGCCTTTACCCGCGATGCCGCCACCGGTGAAAATATTTTCAATGGCGAATACCTGGTAAATGCACAGGGTGAAGACGTTGTAGCCGGTATCCGTACTCCCCGCCAGATTACCAAAGAAGGTTCGTTGCGTTGGGCAAGATTGCAGGGCATTACTGAAGAAGAACGCAGGGAGAAATATCCTTCCCTCGAAGAGCTTTTCCCCGAATTATACAAGGAACTCGAAGACACCCAGAAAAGACTCGAAAAGCCCTTCAGCGATATGCAGGATATCGTGCTTACCATACAAGAGGGCCGGTTCTGGATGCTGCAAACCCGCTCTGGTAAGCGTACGGGTGCTGCAATGGTAAAAATCGCTATGGACATGCTGCGCGAAGGAGTGCTTAGCGAAGAAGAAGCATTGCTGCGCGTAGAAGCTTACAAACTCGACGAGTTGCTCCACCCCGTATTCGATACCGAAGAAGAACAAAAAGCAAAAGCAATTGCCAAAGGTCTTCCCGCTTCGCCTGGTGCCGCTACCGGTAAGATCGTTTTCTTTGCTGACGAAGCTGCCGAACTGGCCGCCAAAGGTGAAAAACTGATCCTTGTACGTGTAGAAACCTCTCCTGAAGACCTCAGCGGTATGGATGCCGCCGAAGGTATTCTTACCGCACGCGGAGGTATGACCTCTCACGCTGCCGTTGTAGCCCGCGGTATGGGTAAATGCTGTATCTCCGGTGCCGGTGCTATTAAAGTGAGCTATAAAGATCGCACCATGACTATTGGCGGCGATGTATATAAAGAAGGTGATTTTATCTCCCTCAACGGTACCACCGGTGTTGTGTATGCCGGAAAAATCAAAACCGTAAATCCAGAATTGAGCGGCGACTTTGCCGAACTGATGAAACTCGCTGAGAAACACACCCGCATGAGTGTTCGCACCAATGCTGATACTCCAAAAGACTCTAAAGTAGCACGTGAATTTGGCGCAAAAGGTATTGGTCTTTGCCGTACCGAGCACATGTTCTTCGAAGGTGCACGTATCAAGGCTATGCGCGAAATGATCCTGGCCAATGATGAAACCGGCCGCCGCAAAGCTCTTGAAAAACTGTTGCCCATCCAGCGCGAAGACTTCGAAGGTATCTTCGAAGCCATGCAAGATCTGCCGGTAACCGTACGTTTGCTTGACCCACCCTTGCATGAATTCCTTCCCCATGACACAAAAAGCCAGGAAGAAATGGCTAAGGAAATGGGCGTTTCTGCTGCCGAAGTAAAAGCAAAAGTAGACTCACTGCATGAAACCAACCCCATGCTCGGACACCGTGGCTGCCGTCTTGGCAACACCTACCCCGAAGTTACTGAAATGCAGGCCCGTGCCATTATCGAAGCTGCATTGAATCTGAAGAAAAAAGGTTTCAGAGCCATCCCCGAGATCATGATCCCCCTTACCGGTACTTATGAAGAAATGAAGATGCAGGAAGATATCGTGCGTGCTACCATTGCCAAGGTTTTTGAAGAATATGGCGATACCATTGAGCACCTGGTAGGTACTATGATAGAGATCCCAAGGGCTACCCTGGTAGCAGACAAGATCGCACAAAGTGCCGAATTCTTCTCATTTGGTACCAACGACCTTACCCAGATGACCTTTGGTTATTCACGCGATGACATTGGTTCTTTCCTTCCCGTTTATCTTGAAAAAGGACTGCTGAAAGCCGACCCGTTCCAGGTACTGGATCAGGATGGTGTTGGCCAGCTGGTAAAACTGGGAATTGAAAGAGGCCGCCAGGGTCGTCCCGGCCTGAAAGTAGGTATCTGCGGTGAGCACGGTGGTGAACCCAGTTCAGTTGAATTCTGCCACAGGGTAGGAATGGACTATGTGAGCTGTTCTCCTTTCCGCGTTCCTATTGCACGCCTTGCCGCTGCACAGGCAGTAGCCCGCGAAAAGCAAGCTGCCAAAGGTGGTGCAACTTCATTTACTACTGCTTAAACCAGAAAAAACCGATAAAAAAAAAGCATCCCCTCAGCGGTGGATGCTTTTTTTTATCTTGCAATCAGCTGGCGCCGCTTCCGGCTCCCCTCAATAATATCGTAGTGGGAAGACAGGAAAAACAGGCATTACAGGAAATCAAAAATATTCTCAAGTTCAACATCCTTGCAAGGAGTATCCTGGAGCGCCGCTCTGATCATTTCTTCAAACTCCTCATCCTCCGACAAGTTTTCATATTTCCCCTCAAGTTCTTTCATCAGGTTGCCATACTCTTCCATCTTCAGGGTAAAATTGCTGAATTCTTCAAAGTTGTCTTCCGACATATTAAGAGCAATTTGTCGCAATTCGCAAGCCATTTCTGCAACTTTTTTAGCATCCTTTTCCTTTTCACTTTCAGTTCCTGCACAGTTTATCATAAACAGAGAAACCAACAGCACCATCCCCATCTTCACAATTGTTTTTTTCATCCGAATTAGTTTTAGTTGTATTAGAAATAAAATGTAAGAATTATATCATGCAACCCGATAATCTGGGTATTTACCCTGCACCCCGGGGATGCATCAGGTTGCCGGAAGTATCAAAATTAGCTAAAATATCTGAGTTTACATATTACAGATAGCAGTTTCTCGACTTAGAACCTGCACCTCACAATGGATCCATCCCTGAAAAAATATGCAATAATCCGGATTTTTACTCATTTTTGCTTTTTAGAAATTCGTTACATTCGTGGCTGTATTTTTACGTGTTGAAACTGACAAAAACATACCACCCCCTCGACGAAACGACACTACGAGAGTTGTTTGATCTGTACTACAACAACTTGTGCCGGTTCGCTTCCGGTTATCTTTCCGATCCCGATACTGCCGAAGAGATCGTTCAGCAGGTTTTTATCAACCTGTGGAACCAGCGCGAAAAGATCGATCCCGAAAAGCAAATAAAAAGCTACCTCTTTACCTCTGTAAAAAACCGTTGCCTGAACCATATCAGGGACAACAGGAAATACAGGAGCTATTATCTTGATGTGGAAACGGAGTTGGAAATACAGGTGGATGAAAAGGATATCTTTGCAGAAGCAGAGCTTGAGAAACGCCTCAGCCAGGCATTGGAAAAACTGCCGGAAAAATGCCGGGAGGTATTTGTACTTTGTCGTTTTGAAGAAATGAAATACAAAGAAGTGGCTGACAAACTGAATATTTCACAAAAAACAGTAGAAGCTCAAATGTCGAAAGCCCTCAAAATCCTTAGGGAAGAATTCAAAGACCTCTGGAGCCTGATTATATTTCTTAATTTGATGCAATGACGTAAGGGTAAAACCTTTTTTTGGTGTATAACCAATGAGAAAATGAACAAAAACGGTATCCATACAGAATTTCAAGACCTGGCGGCAAAGTATCTGACAGGCAGCGCCAACCCGGAAGAGGTTGACAGGCTTGAAGTATGGGTGCGAAGTGACGGGCAAATGCGACAGGAATTTTCTGAAATAAAAAAAGCCTGGATGCTTGCCTCTGCATCAAAAGATACTTACAATAAAACCCTGGCATGGGAAAAAATTGCCGGCCAGACTTTCAGGCAGGACCACGAAGACAATGTACGCAAGCTTCATCCCTCTTCTTCCTTCAATAAAAATTTAATATGGAAAATAGCAGCAGTCTTCCTGCTGTTGATTGTGGGTGTATATACCGCATACTACCTTGCCGGGCAACGCCAGAAGACCTGGACAACCACCAATGAGCCACAGGAGCGCATCCTGCATGATGGCTCAAGTGTAAATCTGCACCGCAATTCTACCCTTGCCTATAAGGCCCGTTTCAGCGGCGATGAAAGAAGGGTAAAACTGGAGGGGGAAGCATTCTTTGAAGTAACCCATAGTGAGAAATCGCATTTTATCGTTGAAACCAGTGATGTTGAAATCCACGTATTGGGAACCTCTTTTTATGTGAATGCCCGCAGTGAAGCAGAAAGAACAGAAGTGATCGTGCAAACCGGAAAAGTGGCAATGATCGCTTCAGAAGAGCACCAGCTTCCCCTGGAAAAAGGCCAAAAAGGTATTTACAACCGCCAACGCGAAGAACTGATCGAAACAATGGTGGAAAGTCCAAACTTTATGTCGTGGAAAACCCGTGTTATAATGTTTGATGATACCAGTCTGAAAGAAGTTTTTGATGTTATCGCTGACACCTATGGAGTGAGTTTCCAACTAGCCAATCCTCAACTTGAAGATTGCAGGCTTACCGCGGTTTTCAATGACAGGCCATTATCAGATGTGCTTGCCGTAATTGCAGAAACCTTCGCGCTGCGCTACACCCGCTCACAAGAAGTGATCATCATTTCAGGAGAAGGATGCTAACTCCTAAAATACGCCACCCTATGCAGGCAAAATTATGCTTATTCATTTTTCTTTTTCTAACAAACATGCTTGCAGCGCAGGATACCATCCTGCAAAAACGCATTTCTGCTGCTTTCGACAAGGCCACGCTCGAAGAAATGCTCAGGGAGATCACCTCACAGTCAGGAATAAACTTTTCCTACAATACCCGCCTTGTAGAAACCAACAAAAGAATAACCCGCAATTTCACGGGAGAATCATTACAAAACGTTCTTGATTTTCTGGCACGTGCATACGACCTGGAATACGCTGTAGTGAGCAATCAAATTGTACTGCGGGCCCGAAAGGAGGAACCTGAAAAAATGCCCCATTTTACCCTCAGTGGTCATGTTCGCGATAAAACTTCAATGGAAACCCTGCCGGGAGCATCCATTCTGGCCAAAAACATCAATACAGGAACCACCACCAATTCTTACGGTTTTTACTCCCTGAGCCTGCCAGGGGGAGAATATGAATTACTGTTCCGCTTTGTAGGCTATCAGCCAAAAACCATTACAGTTTCTCTTCAACAACACACCCGCCAAAGCATAGACCTTGAACCGGCCCAGCGCATCCTAAACGAAGTAACGGTAATGGCATCTAATCTGCCGGAAAACCTGAGGAAAAGCCAGAGCAGTCGTATACAGGCCAACCCACGCAAACTGGAACTCCTGCCTGAATTTGCCGGCGAAAACGGCCTTATCAAAAGCCTGCAAACCTTACCGGGGATTCAAACCCACAGCGATGGCTCATCTTTCTTCTTTGTGAGAGGTGGCAACAAGGATCAGAACCTGATCCTTATTGATGAGGCCCCAGTGTACAATCCTGCCCATTTGTTCGGCTTTTATTCTGTGATCATTCCCGATGTGGCGAAGGAAATTAACATTTACAAGGCCGATATGCCGGTAGAAAATGCCGGAAGACTTTCCAGTGTAATCGATGTGCAAACCCGCGACGGAAATTTAAAGAAATTCGCTGCTGAAGGGGTTCTTAACCCATTGATGTACCGGTTTTCGGTAGAAGGGCCGGTGGTAAAGGAAAAAGTTTCTTTTTTCACCTCTCTGCGGAGGTCTAATTTTGAATGGCTCTTTCGCGATCAGGCGCCGGATAGCGAGCTTTATATGCGCGATTTCAATGCAAAGCTAAACTGGCAGATCAACGACCAGAACAGGCTTTATCTCTCCATGTTTCGCGGGCACGACAATTATACCGACCGCGAGAACCTGGGCCGGTTTGGTATTGCCTGGCACAACTATACCACTACTTTTCGCTGGAATCATATTTTTGGTGACCGAGGGTTTGGAAATGCCACCCTATACCGGAGTGAATACGATTATACGCTCTTTACCGGTAGCTTTCCATGGAAATCGGGGATTGATGAATGGGGGTTTAAATACGACCTCTCCTGGTACCCCCAACCCGATCTTACCTGGCGATTTGGGTTTTCACATACCCTGCACGGTTTCAACCCGGGCAACTTTACCGATGTTGACGAGCAGGCAAACCGCTTCATTCCCCGGGTATATGCCGGCAGCGCCTTCGAAACGGCAGTATATGTGAACCGCGAAAAACGTATCAATGAGCGCTGGGCATGGAGAGCAGGTTTGCGGCTACCGGTATGGGTAAACCAGGGTCCTGCAAGGGTTTTCGTCTTTGATGAAAACAGGAATGTAGCCGACACCCTCCTTTTTCAGGATGATCAAACCATTGCCACCTACCTTTCCCCGGATCTTCGCCTTAGCGGACGCTACCTGTTCAATGAGCAAACCAGCCTGCAGCTCAGCTGGGGGCTGTACCATCAGAACGTGCACCTGCTGACCAATTCCGTAAGCCCCTTTACCTCCTTCGAAGTTTGGATGCCCAGCAGCCAAAACATTCTACCCCAACGAGCACAGCAACTCACACTGGGCCTCAGAAGAGCAATACCAGAGATGGGCCTGGAGCTGGAAGCTGAGGTGTATGGAAAAGTGATGAAACGCCAGATTGAATATGTAAACCATGCTCGTTTGCTATTGAATCCTATGCTGGAAGGAGAACTGATTTTTGGTAAAGGAACCGCACGGGGTCTGGAATTATCGGTTAAGCGTACCAAAGGAAGATTAACAGGCTGGGCCAGCTATACCTGGGCAAGGGTTTTCAATCAATTTGAAGATATCAACAACAGCGTTCCCTTCCCTGCTTACCAGGATCGCCCCCACGACCTGTCAGTATTTCTGAACTGGCAGGCAGGCCAAAAACTTATTGTTTCCCTGAACTGGATCTATCATACCGGTTCACCCATAACAACACCCGTTGGTTTTTATCATTACGACGGCAGCACTGTTCCGGTCTATGACAGGCTTAACAACGACCGGCTTCCCGACTATCACCGACTGGACCTGTCGTTGAGTTGGATCATTGGCAGGCCACACCACCGTTACCAGCACAATCTTACGCTTGGATTATACAACTTATATAATAGAATCAACCCCATTGCCATCAATTTCAATAAGGTAGAAACACAAAACGGAAATTTTGTGGTGCCGGCCGATTATTTTGGTACTCACGAAATCATGTCTACCCAAAAATACCTGGGGGGTATAATGCCTTCCTTAACGTATAAATTCAGCCTGCAATGAAAGAATGGAAACACATAAAACTATACGAAGCCAACAAAAAGGATTTCCTTCCTTTACTGAGCTTCATTGTGCTGCTGTTGGGTTTTTCTGCCTGCGAAAGCGAGATCAGCTGGCCCCTGGATCATTCCCTTGAAAACACTGTAGTAGTAGATGCCAGAATAACCAATGAATTCAAAACACAGCGCATAGATCTCAGCTTACCCATCAGCCACATGAATGATACCCCTGCACCCCTCAGCGGAGCTACTGTATCTGTTTCTGCCGGAAATCAATCAGTACAATTCTTGGAATCAGAGCAGGTACCGGGGCGATATTTCAGCCAGCAACCTTTTGCAGCTGCTGTAAATGTAAATTACCATCTTTCCATTGAAAAGAACGAGCTTTCTTTTGAAGCCCAAACCTATATGGTCCCCGTACTGCCCTACGATCGACCACGTTTTGTTTTTCATCCGGACAAACGAATGTTCAAACTCAGATGGAACAATAATAAATACAGCCCTTTTGAACAAGCCATGTATCAGGCCGACATTTCATGGTCGCACCTGCCCCAATACAACCATCCGGATTCTGTTACACGGGCCCGGCTGAAATTCTACACACTAAGCACCATTGATGTAAGCTACATCATTTTCCCGCAGGCTGAAGAGGAAGTATTCTTCCCGCCGGGAAGTGTGGTAATGTTTTCCAAATACTCTCTCAACAATGAATATGCAGCATATCTGAGGGCGCTGCTCTCAGAAACCCAATGGCAGGGTAGCCTGTTTGAAACGGCAAGGGCCAATTTGCCTGGAAATATTTCCAACGGAGGGTTGGGCTATTTCAGCGCCTGTGCTGTAATTCGGGACACACTCAATGTTCAGTACCTACCATTTGGGACACATGACTAAAAAGATTCACCTCAATGGTAAAAACTCCGGATAATACAACAAATACATCAAGTATACAGTCTATCTTATGGATTCACATGCTTCGGGGCTGGCCTACAACCGGCAGAAGAATGAATTCAGGTTTTTTTCAGAAAAAAATCATTCCGTGTAAGGGTATACAAGAGTTGTGGTGTATTACATGCGAAAACGCTCAATTATAAACAAACTAAAATTGATCCCCATGAAAAAGAAAATGATTAAAAACAGCAAAAACACCTTTGAAGCAGGTGTAAAAAAGAATAAAAACGTATTGTTTCCTCTCAGATCTCTGTTGGGAGTTTTATTCCTGGCCATGATGATGGTATTTACTTCATGCGAAAAAGATGATATTGAGCCCGATAATGAGCCCAACAGCATTCTTCCTGATCGTTTTGCGGTAGAAATTCCCGGATCCATCAGCAACTCCAACCCAATGCTAAAATCTTCGCAGGTGGACACCCTCAATGGCAACCACATTTATCAACATTTGCGCACCTTCATATCTGTAGGTGAAAACGCAGCAGAAATGGCACAGGGTATCATGCTTTCCATTGCAACGCTCAATCTCAACCGTCCTCTCGAACTCACTTTCATCAGTGATGAAGATGGCAGGACCAAGCACCTGAAAATCATTGAGAATGCTATGTTTGAGGATGAAAGCTGGCAATACCGCCTTACCATTTATGATGCCGAAGGCTCTGAGCAACCCACCCAGGCTGATATCGGCCTTCAGGTTTTCTGGAGCTGGGACCCACTGAAAGGTATTGCTATGATCAATCCCTACAACATGGATCGCGACACAGAAGAGATCTATGCCAATACAAGCTTCAGGATAGACTACAGTGAAGTTGGCAACCTGGGATATGAAGCGCATATGTTTGTAAGTGTTACCGGATACCCCCTCGGCAATCCCCTGCAGGATCCCTTTGCCATGGACAACATGAAAATGTTCGTTGGCGTTAATGGCGATATGGTAACAGTTTATGGCAACTCCCAACATCCCAATGCACAATTCTTCAATGACGAAACCGGCTTCAACTGGGCCTTTGTTGCTGCTGCTTCTGAAAGCCAGGATATTGCTGTGGCCGAAGTAGGACTGCCTCCCGTGGGCCTTGATGCATCTGACCGCGAAACACTGCTTGAAACCTATTCAATCTATAATGTTTTTAGTGATCAGGTACTGAGTGTTTGGCCCACCATTGATCCTGAGATTCTCAATGCCTATCTCTATAACACCCAGGCTCCGGGATACTTCAACAGCAATGGTTTCGTTCAGGCAGGCACCCAACCTTCTGAAGATTACGATGAGCTTGAAGCCCAAATCCTGACCTTATCCCCTTTCAGTCCTGCGCTCATTGAGAGTTTATCGGTAGATTTCGCCGAATAGGATACAATAAACCTGGCAACAGGAAAATACCAGTAACACTGTAATTCAAATTAACAATTAATGATCTTCAAAAAATCACAAGTCATGAAAAAGTTCAGAAAATTCAACTCACTATTATTGATCATTGTATCACTGGTTCTTGCACCCCTGGCCGGATGTGAAAAAGACGATGAGGGTACGCCCCCCCAATTGCCCCCTCCGTCATCTTTCAACATCGATTTTTCTGATTTTACTGAGGAAACCAAAAGTCAGTATGCCAATGACACTTATATTCACCGCGGCTATGCATTGCTCAATGTAGCTGTGTGGAATACAATCATCCAGCTTCACCTGGCTATTCCCGTAGCAGCTTTCAATGAAGCTTTCAACCACACCCCTGTTCCTCAGGCAGATGGTTCATGGCTTTGGTCTTATGATGTAGAGGTAGGAATCAATACTTTTACCGCCAACCTCTATGCTATGAATAATGGCAATACAGTGGAATGGAGCATGTACATCAGCAAAACCGGCCAGAATCCCTATACCGATTTCCTTTGGTTCTCCGGAATCTCGCATCTTGACAGGACGCAGGGCGAATGGACATTGTACAAATCACCCAATGAGAACATTCCCTATGTTGGCATAGAATGGTTCACGAACGGCGACGAAAATGCCGAGATAACCTATACGAATATTGTTCCTGATGGACCGGAGAATGGTGGCTACATCAAGTACGGCTGCACATCAGAGGTACCCTACAATGCATTCTATGACATCTTCAATAAGGGAGAAGATAATCTTACCGAAATAGAATGGGATACCATTACCAAAGCTGGCCGCATTAAAGATCCCAAGGCCTTTGGCAATGATGCATTTTATTGCTGGGATTCTACCGGTGCCGATACTGAATGTCCCTGATCTGCAAGATCAATAAGGGTTGATCAGCACCATAACAGATCAATGTAAATGAGTCGCCGGGAGGTTGTATACATCAACGACCTCCCGGCGAACTTTTTAATGGCCATGGAAAAAACGCTTAGTTGCTTGTAGCAGCGTGCAGAAATCAGGTTTTGCAGAAATAGATCACAAATTTCTCTTCACCTTCTTTTATTACCCAATGCTCTACCTGCAGGCTGCTGGCCTTGTCGATAAGCGGAGCCGGCAAAAAGGGTGCTATGAGTTTATAAATAGCTTTTGGTTCAAGGCCTTTGAGATCTGCAATAACCTGGTTTACGGGATGTTCACCCCTTTCAAGCATTTCACTGGCATCAAGTTCCATCATGATCTTTTTTTCGTCAAACCATTCGGGACGGCTAGTATTGTAGCCCTTTTCCTCTGCCTGTGCATAAAGGTCCTGCCCTACCTGCCTGCGCAAATGATTTACCAGTTCTTCAACCTTCATATTTGCAATGGTAGCCGCCTGTTGCAAACTAGCCACCCTGGCCACCGTTTTGCGCAAAACAGGATTTTTCAGTTTCTTAAAGGCAGGTACAAAGCCAATAAGAACATCTTCCAGTTCAGGGTATTCTTCAATAACCTGCAGTACTTTACTTTTGGGTGTTATTGGGGATTTTTCATTCATAGTTCATTCTATTTTCTGGTCAGTGATTGCAACAGAAAGACTTTCAATCCAGCAGTTCGTTTCGCTGAAAAGTGCTTCCTTTGCGGGTTTTCAATAGTGTTTTCTATCATTCTTAATAACTACGGGAGCATTACTCATAGGAAAGTATTCTCTGCTCTCCTGTAAGGCCGCGGTATTTGGCAACATCATGAGACACCTCGAGGGTGCCAAGGTATTGACCTTTGTCATCCCGCAGGGCAAAATATTCAATATATACGAACTTGTTTCCCATCTGGATCCAGAAAGGGGCACGGCTTTGCTTCCCACTTTTGAAATCATCAATAATCTTATCCACGATATGGGAGCTGGCTGGCGGATGGCAAAGCCGCACATCACGGTTCAGGATGGCCCGGTTGCGCTGAAAGATACGATCGGCAGCCTGCGAGAAGTATTTCACCTTATCGTCTTTGTCAACAAAGGTCATATCTACCGGCAAGGTATTGAGAATAGCCAGCAACTCATCCAGTTTCAGGCTTCCTGTGGGCAGCTGGATCTGGCCGGCAGTGCGTTGCATCTCTTCCAGTCCTTCCTCCTCCATGCCCTGAGGACGCCAGGTTACCGGCGGATCGTAAAGACAAAAGCCAAAGTCGAGAGATTGCTGGCTTATCTCGTACCATTGCTGATCGGTGAGTTTATCCAGGGCCATGGGAAAAAGTATCTCCTCTTCCTTGAGCGTCATATCATCCACAGCATTCAGCGTAGGTTTAAAAATAATCTCGGTGGTAGCCAGAAATTCTTCTTTGGTGATGTTTTCGGTTTGAAGTATCTCTAGGCAACCTTTGAGTTGTTCCCTGATCTCATCGTGCTTGCCCCACATTACTTTGGGTGGACCCGTTATCCCTTCCTTCTCCAAAAACGGGAACAGCAGGTACTCCTTGCGCAGGTAATGTTTATCTACATCGTACAAACCATTGAATAGGCCGCGCAAACGGATCAGATCTCTGGGCAACTGGTCCGCCGATGCCATCCGGATTACCTGCATCAACCTGCGGGCTTCTTCCACCACCTTGCGAACTTCTTCATTCTCTTTCAGCATCACATCTACAGGGTGCCCCTGGGGTACTTCTTTTGTACCCGTAAGATCAACGTGTCCACGCAATACCGAAGCATGCACATCGCACAATTTCAATACCTCTTCCTCAGGGAGGCCTTCGCTGATAAGCTCCTGCTCAACCTCTACAACCTCTCCATAAGGTATCTGGCTTAAGCTTTCCACCAATTCATGTTTTACACTTGCCTCCGACTCACCTTTATGAAGTTTCAGGATGAGTTCTTTCAGTTTGGCTTTTCGCGCTTCTGAGTTATTTATCAATTCGCTCATAATACTCTTATTTACAATATCCTACAAAACAAAATCTGGGTTGAAAATATAAAGGTAAGCAATATTTAGGAAAGAAAGTACTGCTTTACCAGATTTAATTGGTAATATGGCCCAAACAAAAAAGAAGGGAAAAACCGGGATACTTTAGGAAAAAAAGGTGGAGGCTGCCTTAATAGTTCTCCCCGGCCGATAAGCTCAGGTTACATAAGGCTTTTGAAACAGCCTCCACCTATAATCCTGTTTGTTGGATTCTTATTGCAAAATCAACTTATGGATTATGAGCTGATTACTGGTAACAACATGGACAAAATAGATCCCACGGTCCATTTTATCCACCTGTACCTGATAATGGACCGACATGGGCCTGTCATACCAAACCACCCTGCCCGAAACATCAATGATTTGTACCTGGGTGATGACATCCTTGTTTTCTATGTTAACCAGGGTTGTAGCAGGATTTGGATACATAATAAAATGATGCCCTTCTGTTTCGTTCCATCCTAAAGCTGTAAGGATGTAACTCACCGATCCTGTAATACTGCCATCATCATGCAAGGTAAAAGTCAGATTTTCCCCTTCCGGAAGCAACCATATGCCATTTTCAGTACCATCATCTTCGGTAATGCCCCACTGGTAAGTACCCGGAAGCACATTGAGCGTAACGGTCCAGAAATGGGGTGGTCCCTGGCTTAGGGAAACATCTTCCCATTGTGGGGTTGTCATCTCTCCCTTAATATGCAGAGACTGGTAAGTCTGGCTTTGATCGAGCACAGTAAAAGTTACAGGTTTGGTAAGATCGGGCATTTCTTCTATGGTAAAGGCAAGGGAGACCATCTGGGAATGACCGGTGGTGTAATGTGCCTTTACCCCTGCTGTATGCTGCCCTGCCGGCAAGCCGGTAAAGAGATAGGACGTTTCCGTATACTCCTGTACTACCGGTACATTGTTCAGATAAACCGTATATTCCAGCAATGCCTTTGGGGCCTCATTGCTCCATGAAAAGAGAGCCTCTCCGGGTTCGAGACCCTGTGTGGTTATTTCAAGGCCAACAGGTTCGGCAAGAATCTCTTCCAAAACAACAGTATAAACCAATGAATCCTGGATCTCCACTGTGGCAAGGTACTGATGGAAATGATCGCGACTCACCTGCAGTGTATAGTTTCCTTTGTAAACATTATGGAAGAAAGCCTGCCCGTCTGGGCCCACCACCTGTGCGTAGGTGTCCTGCTCATTTTCGTTGCTGGTCAGCAGTACCTGTGCACCATTGGGATTATCACCCGAATTTGTTTCCACCATGATGGTCACCGGCACGCCATGCAACATTTCAAAAGCCAGGGTTACAACATCAGAAGTACCGGTAGGGTAAACCGATTGCACCCCTGCCAGATAATCCCCTTCAGCAAGAGCTTCAAAAAGGTATTGTGTTGCTGTTACATTTTCAGCCACAGGATTTTCAAGGTCGTTGAGGAAGATGTTGTACCCCTGAAGATCTTTGTGCGCATTGCTACCAGCACAATCGGTCCGGGGATTACCAATGACTCTTTCTTGTGCCAGCTCAAAGAAGCTGAAGAAGTTTTCTTCAATGGGCTCGTCAGTAATTGTTGCCATGGCATTTCCAAATTCGAGTTCTTCAAAGTCAGCACCATAGGCTCTAATGGCAAAGTTCCTGTAAAAATCATAGTTTTCTATGGGTGAGAAATCTACCGAATTGATATCGGTGGTAACGTAATGGGTAAGCTCCTGGAAACCCCACTCTTCGTCATTTCCACTGTCCATTCCTAATCCTATAAACCCATTATGGGAAACCCCTATTAAAAAACCATTGGGAGCATGCACAGGAGTGGAGAATTCGTACGTGTTCCATTGAAGGTCTACATTGGGAACATTGGACATGAAGTAGAGAATATTTTGCCTGTCGGGATGGCCGTTCTCGTCCAGGCCAATTACCCAAACAGAAACATTCAGGTGAGGCCCACCAACATCGGTGAGATACCATGACATTTCTGTAAGAGTAGCCCTATGGCGGTGCACCGAGCCTAATACCGAACCGGTGGTTCCGTTATTAGCTCCAAGCTGGCCAGTAACAACACCCTCGTCCCAGCGAAACTCACGGTTGAATCCAAGGTACCAACTCAGCAGGGCATCCCCTTCCCCTTCCTGGTCCATATCAATGGAAAGCGCACCGGGAAATCCCAGCGTTTTTATCATTACCAATGCACCCAATGCAGTATCTTCTGTTATCTGGACATCTTCCTGGATGAACAAATCATACCCTGATGCTTCAATCGTAAGGGTATACAATCCTTCAAAAACATTTTCCATGGCAAAAACCCCATCTTCCCCAGTATAGGTCGTAAAAAGGCCCGGTCCATCGAGGGTTACCAGTGCATTGGACACAATGAGGGCATCGTTGCCTTCCACCGTGCCAGAAACGGTAAATTCATCAAGCATTGCAATTGTCGCATTGGTTACTGTATTTCCTCCTGCTGTTACCACCACACCTTCCATGATCAGTGTTTCATATCCATATTTGCTGAATTGCAGCTCATAATTACCTTCTGGAAGATAGGGCAACTGGAAGCTACCATCGTTATGTGTAGATACTTCAATATGGGTTTCAAGAGGTTTTACTATTACTCCTTCCAGGGGATTTTCACCATCGGAAACGATACCCGAGATGGTTCCCATCCCATCGGTAGAAAAGAACATGGTAATATTAGGGAAATGGTGCACTGCGGTTCCCGCCAGATCGGGGTTCATGGGATCGAAGGGGTTGTTGTCGCGATTGGCTCGGCGGCCCCGGTAAGATCCTTCATCAACAGTGTTGGAAAAGTTTTGCAACCCGGTCCATACATCATCTGCCTTGCTGTTGTATATCACCAGGTTACCCCCGTTATAATCGTATGGTGTGTTCAACTCAATGAGGATGCTGTTTTGCCCTTCAGGGAAATCTACCGTACCATCGAAAACAAGGGTAAGGTCAGAGGGATCAATCCACCCTTGCACCAGGTTCTCCTCTTGGGTTTCGCCCATCCATATTTTGATACTCTTTTCCATGTAGTCGACCTTAAAATCGTTGTAGTACTGAATGGCGGTGATTTGCCCTCCCCCCATGGCAATTTCTTCTTTGTAATAAATGGTTTGGTTGAGACTGTGATGCATGATGAAATTGTAGGGGTCGCGCGTGAGGAAATCGCCATTGCCAATACTCACTGCCCATGTATTGGCAGGTTGGGTTACCACCTGGATGGATGAAGACTGATTGTTTTCAGGCAACTGATCGGCAGCCAACTCTACCATGGCGTAAACAGAGGTAGAGTCCGGTTCTCCAGTTGCGGGGGTCCATGCCAGCTGGTAATCAATAGTTTGCGAAAAATCAATGGGTAGCCCATCAGCAGACGCCAGTTCAGTACCATCTTCCTTCATCAGTTTTACAGAATAATCGTTTTGGCTCAGGGCGCCCAGGTTGCGTACCTGTATAGTGTAAAAGTTTTCGACTCCCTGGGTGGGAAATTTGCTCCCATCAATGGCAACGGCCTTCAGATCATGATCGAAAACCGGCTCAATGATTATATCGTCAACATCCCATTCGTACAGGGCAAAATTATCCCCGGAAAAACGCAATGCTAACCTCATTGACTCAACAAGAGGCGGTATATCCACAAAAACTTCCTCATCAGTAGCAGGAACATCCCCATCCACATCCTGCTCAAATACTGCTTGCCAGGTATTGCCATCATCAAAGGAAACTTCAACTCCAATGTTTGCATCCACAAAATCCATCCACTCGCTCAGAAAATGCTTCCACAATATCCTCACCCTGGTAAAACCCTGTGTATCTACAGACCGGCTGATCAGGCGGGCAGTTCCTTCAAAATGAGGCAGATAGTCGAGCCGCATCTGCGGAATGACGCCACCGGCGGTGTTTTCATCAATGGTTCGCCAATTGATCTGCTGACCGTCGGTTTCAACATGCCAGCCCGGGGGAACCTTGTATACAGGGTAATTAAAATTTTCAAAGAACAAGAAATGACCTGGTTGAAGCAGTGCCACATTGGAGAAGTCGCTTCCGCCCACACCTTGTGGGTTTTCTGCCTGCACCAGGTAATAATAGTTCCCTATTTCCGGTACAGCAGTGTCGAGAAATTGATTTGCAGTAATCTGGGATACCAGAGTATCATTTCCGGGCATCCTGATGATGGTGTATGTTGTTTCCGCCGGATCGATGTAGCCTCCATAAAGACCTGTTGCAGGTACGTTCCAGGAAATGAGGCCATCATCATCCTGGGCAGTAAGAATGATAGAAGAAGGTGATGCCGGTGTATCGAAGCCCACAAAAGGATACGCACTGGTTTTAGCACCCTGCCCCTGTTCATTGATACCATACACACGGTACCAGTAAGATCCTTCTTCTTCGATCTGATAGTCGGTGAAAGACATGGCAGCTCCTGGGGTAGGGTTTTCAATGGTATGGATCACAGTGCCATTGCGCTCTATCACCACATCTGTAAGTTGTGTAAGAATTTCTCCGTTGAACTGCAGGGAAGGGTTATTCCACGAAAGGGAAACATGCATCTGGCCCAAATCGCCGGGTTGTGCGGTAAAAGCAGAAACAGCAGCTGGTGCAGTGGGTTGTGCCCAGCTGTAAGGAATGGCAAATCCGGCTACCTGGGCATAGTAGGAACCAATAAATGTTTCCTGTGCATTTTGGGTATTGATGGTATACAGCGCACCACCCAGCAACCCGTTGAATAAGGTTCCGTAGAGAATCCCATTGTCACGGTCAAAAGCCAGGTCTTGTGCATAGTTAATATTCAGGTCCAGTTGGCCGATCCATGTTCCCTGCCCCGTTGCAGGATTTACCGAAAACAGGCCATTGTTATCGATCTTCAGGGCATAAAGATTGCCCGCATTATCACCGGCCAGCCCGATCACAATGCCATCGGTGATGTTACCCACAAGTGTAGCAGCCCCGTTTTGCAGGTCAATGGTAAAAAGTGCCGACATTTCGCCCAGAATCCCTGAGGCATACATGGTACTCGTTAGTGGATCATAGGCCAGGCTGGTAAGGCTATAACCTGTATATCCAACAAGGTTGTATTCACCTGAGACAGGGTTGATGGTATACAACCCCGATGTTGAACTGGAGTGACTTACCGCATACCAGATATCGTCGGCAATATCTGCACCCGCCATCCAAAGGGTTTCACCATCTACCTGGGAAACAGAAGATAGTGCCCCCGTATTCAGGTCAATGCCCACAGGACCTTCGGGTGTATCAGAAACTCCCTGGCTAACCACCCAACCATAAGCCTGGTGGTTGTTGCGCAAGCGGGGGAATAAGTTTTCGGAAGAAGTTCTCTCGCCCTGGTAAACATAACGGGTGGCCGCGGGTGGATCTGCCTCAGTGGAATTATGTCTTTCTACGCGCACATGTGTGCCAAGCTTTTCTTGTTCTGCAGGGAACTGTGTGTAGTTATCCTGACCATACATAAAAAAGCTCAGGACAAAAAATGAACAGAGGAATAAAATTTTCTTCATTGGGATAGTTTTATGTTTTTCAGTTATTTCAGGGGTGATAATATCGTGCGGATTGGTTCATATAATCAGCCTTACCACTATACCCAGGGCATTGGTATCGGGATGAAGCAAGCTAATTTTTCAGATATTAAAAGGAAAGCCTGTGCGCCCAGACCCACAGGCTTCCCGAGTATTCTTTACAAAATACTTAGTCCACTCCAACACTGCAAAACCCCCACTCTGCATTTACAGGAAGTTCGCAGCATATTACAATTCTTATAATTATAACGAAGTCCATAATAGGAGTGATCTGATCTAAATACCAGTATTCTATCTATCCAAAATAAGCAGCCTGTTGCGGTAAACAGTATTGTTGATGCTGATCTCGTAGAAGTATACACCTTCTCCCAGCAAACTGCCGTCGGATGAACGACCGTTCCAGCGGTATTCATTCACACCAGCCTGAAATGTAAGATTGTTAATCCGGTGCACCACCCTCCCGTTGCTGTCATAAAAAGTGAAGGAAACAGGGCTGTCCTGTACAAGCGAAAATACTATCCGGGTATGATCGCTAAAGGGGTTGGGATAGCAAAATGCTTCGGCCAGATAGGGATTGATAAGGTCTGCATAGGTTCCATCGGGGCTCATTTCGATGTTGAGGGCGATATTTTCATCTACCACAACAAAATCACCGGTGTAATCGTAATATCCTTCCCTGGTAGCAATAAAATCATAGTTGCCGGGATTGAGTACGGCAGTTACCAGTCCATTTGCATCGGTATTAAGGGTAATATCACCCGGTGTGATTACAATGGCTACATTTTCCAGGGGAACAGGAGTTTCTTCATCGCTGGTAACATTGAAAATAACATTGTAAACAGGTTCGCTAGAGACAAGCTCCACATCTACCTGGATATCAGAATCTACCACCACAAAAAAATCACTTACCGTAGTATACCCGTTTTTGCTAACGGTAAAGGCATATGTACCAGCAAACATGTCTGCCATAGCCATACCATCTGCATCAGTTTCCAGTACAATTTCATCAGAAGGGACGGAAATAGTAGCACCATCAACAGGTGCGCCATTTTCATCAGTTACCTGGAAGGTTACATTGTAAAGGATAGGATCACCGCTTGGGCCGCCCGTATAGACCCCTATGTAGCCATTTCTCAGGCCGGCTACCACTTCCATGGTTCCGTTTCCTACCACATCGGGTATAGCACCCAATGCATCTACAGCGTCAGGCATGGGCATTTCCTTTAGTATATCGCCATCGGCGCCATCCAGAAAATATACAAAGTTGTTGTTGAACAGGGTACCTACAGCAATCTCATTAGTACCATCCCCGGTCATATCACGAAGGACGGCAATATTCCAGCTTTGATCTTCGATGGGCGTATTCCACAAAATCTGGCCGTCCAGTCCTGAAATGGCTACAGCAGTATGCACTGAAGAATAGGCAGGTACTATGTCAGAAAACCCATCATTATTAAGGTCTCCGGCGGCCCAGAAATCCAGAATAAGGGCATTCCCCAGGGATCCTGAGTATTCCATTGTTCCATCGGTAGCATCCATGAGGTAATAAACCCCGTTAAAACTTCCGGCAATAATATCAGGAATACCATCCTCAGTGATATCACTGATCTGTTCCAGGGCCCACACGGCGGTACCGGCAGTGGTATACTCCCAAAGTATCGCTCCATTGATGCCGTTGATACCTAACACCCGGCCTTGTTGGCCCACACTGGTAGCACCGGCCACTACATCCGGTATTCCGTCGTTATTGAAATCTTCCACGGCTAGTACAGCATAGCCTGCAGCATTAAGAGGCGTATCCCAAATTACTTCGCCGTTTTGGCCGTTGAGCAGGAAGATCCTTTTGGGGCCGTTACCCAGGTTGTCATCACCGGTTGCTGCCAGCACATCCAGGAAGCCATTGCCATTGAAGTCGTATTTCACATCAACCATATACACCCAACCACCATCACCATACATTGCACTGGTTTCAAACCGCCAGATAATTTCTCCGGTAGCAGAAGAAAGAGCGGTAACAGCGCGGTCGCCCCAGGCGGTTCCCACAATAATATCAGGAATACCATCTTCATCCGCATCGCTTCCCAGTGCCAGGGCTTTGGGATATTCGGCCGTTCCCAGCTCTTTTTGCCACAACACATCAGCATCGCCCGAAGCATTGCCATTAAATGCCCGAATGATGTTGTCTCTCGAACTAACAATTACATCCTGAAAACCATCATTGTTAACATCAGGAATAGCCATGATTGCCTTGGCTTGTGAACTGGATTCCTGGATCTGGTAATCCCATACCAGGTCACCAATAGGCATATCTAATTCCTCGGAAATCCCGGTGAGATTAACCACCACAACTGCCTGATCGCTGTTTACTGAAACAGCAGCTTCAGAGGTTACTTCACCAGCCACAGAAGGCTGAAACCAAATAGGTACTTTTACACTATCTACAGGTTCCAGGGTAATGGGAAAAGAAACCATATGCCCCAGCCAGTAATGGTCGTCTTCCACATCGATGGCAGAGATTACCAGGTCGGCATCACCCATATTGGCCAGGTGCAGGTATTGTTTGTTGGAAGAATTAAGACGTACAATACCATAATCTATCTCTTGCACGGTTTCAAGAAATGGTCCTGATGCCAGTCCGATGCCATTAAGGGTAATATTCGTATTGGGTGTATTAGGGTCGTTGGACTGAATTTCCACCACTGTTTCATAAATACCAGTTTCTACAGGAGAGAATACCACATCAATGATTATTTCGCCGTCTGCAGGGACAGCAACAGGAAAAGTCTGATCTGTTGCAAAAGGTACGTTTTCAGGAAAAACCATATCATCCAGTACCAGCTCGCCATCACCGGTATTAGCAACAGTCATACTCCATGTAGCAGTATTGCCAACCGTTACGTTTTCATAGTCATGTGCTTCAGGAACAGAAATTACGGGGGTACCTGCACCAGAAAGATTAACCTTGTAGAGAAAACTTTCGTTTGTTGCAGTGCGTGTTACATACCAAAGATAAGTACCGTCAAATACCACCCCGGAAGTTCTTTGGTCAGAACCGGGATACGTGGCAATGAGAGAACCATCGGGATTCACATGATGCAGTTGGGACGAATTGTATTCTGCTATCCAAAGAGTATTATCCTGTATGGCAATATCCCAGGGTTGATCGGTAGGAGGAACAAAGCTGCTTACCTCCTCCCATACGTCACCATTTTGGGAAAGATGATGTATCGTACCGGGATCAGGATAGTATGTATTGACCCAGAAATCGCCATCATCATAGGCGATACCCGACATATAGGTGTTGGGAAGGTCGAACTGCTCCAGGATATCTCCGGTGTTACTTAATTTAAAAGCAAAAGCAGGTGCTGAAGCGGTAGTACGATCGATGGACCAAAGATACTCCCCGTCCCAGGTAAGACCATAGGCATCATCATGTGGTCCGGTAATAAACAATTCATTGGTACCAGTGGCAGGATCGAAACGGTAGATATGTTCTCCTACATTGCCACCATAGGAGCCAATATAAATGTATTGTCCATCCCAGGCAAGGCCTGATGCATGAGAGTTTACAGGATAGACGGCAACCACCGACCATTGTCCGTTTTCATCGTCGCGGGGTTGCACATTATGATTGCCAGCCTTTGCGAGCCATGCCCCGCAAAACAGCAATACCATTGAAATAAAAATGTAGTTCTTTTTCATGCGAGTGATTGTTTGGTTTGAGTTTAATGAATTGTGTGTATTCCGGTTGTATCGTAATGGAAAATGCAAAGCCTATCCTTAAGGCAGGATATGATTACAGTAAAAATGTGCTTATGAATGAATAGAGTTTTTCCTTTGAAATGTTAAGCCGGTTATAATGAATCGCGGAGCGAATCCCATTATATGTTAAATCCCTGGTTTTTGCGATCTCCATACACCTCCTTTTATTCAGTACAATAACTTTAGGAGCTATAAAGCCGTTGAAACCCATAGTTTTTGGTTTTGGAACATCCCTAATCAGACCAAAAGTAGAAAAAATTCCTTAAATTGGACGGATTTGAGTACAATATCGAGAATGTGTGTGCCCCACAAACATAAAGCAAGATTTCATATTAAACAATAAGGGTTAGGTGGTATTTGAAAAAAAGAAACATAAGTGTTGGCACTGATATACCCATCTTGGTTTGGAGCTAATACTGCACCTGACGTTCATTGACTCTGCACTGCAGGATGATGAAAATGTGGTGATTGGGATTGACACGCATGATTACTCCGGTCGGTTTTTTAATGCTCAGATGGGCAGGCGGCATAGTGTGTTCCTCCGGGCTGAGAAGAAACCAAGTCAGGATGCAAGCTGAAGCCTTGCCCCAACTACGCCTTTTATATGCTTTGCCAGAGGAGTTTTATCAGAAAAAAAAACAACCACACTGCCGCAACAGAAGCCAGTGTGGTAGCAATGATAACCTTCACCATCCTTTTGAATTCATTTTTACGATTAAAGGCAATTTGTTCACGAATGGCTTTTAACTGGGCAGGGGTGGCTTTGTAGTAATCGATATTCTTATCACTGAAGACCTGCAGATACTCATTTTTTACCTTTGTAAAGTAAAAGCGCTTCCTGCGCCTGGCCGATTCATTCACCCGCAACCGGGCAATCATATCAACAATATGTCCTGCTCCTCCTGTCATAAGAAAAGTTTCAATACGTTATTATATGGGGAAGACAGTGAAATATACAAGCTTAAAAGTAGAAAGTAGCCATAATTACCGGAGCCAGTTCAAAGCCAAATCCTCCAGGATTATTAAATCGCATGGACCTTTCATCAGATTGAATAAAGCTTCCCTGAAGTTCCATTCCCACACTAAACTGGCGGGCAAAAAAATACTCTATTCCAAAAGTTGCTCCTGCAAAGAGATCACTACGCACTTCGTTATCCAGTTCCTCCTCACTGGCAGGAACCAATAGCATACTCCCCACCCTGAAACCAAAATAATAGGAGATATCATCAATTTTAAGGTAGTGCCTTGTGGCAATGCCAACGGTGGCATCAAGCTTATCCTTCTGGAAATAGACAAACCCAAGTACAGGAGTTACAACAAATCTGTCTGTAAGCCAATAAGGTATAAGAAATCCCCATTGCGATTGGTGAAGGCTAATGGTCATGCCCACCCTGTCCTGGTTATTTACACCCACAGCAGGATGTTGTGCCTGGACATAAAAACTAATGAATAGCAAAAAAACTATTGGAATGAGTTTCTTGGGCATAAGCGAAAATTTTTAACAAAACAATATGGCTTGCAAATGCAGATTACAAAGTTATGATAATCCAAATACCAAACAATCGGTAATATCACCAAGAAAAAAACACGGGGTTTAAGATGCTCAGGCATACATCTTAAACCCCGCAAAAGAACTTTAAAAATTCGATACTACTCTTTAATGGTAAGGATTTTGGCTATGATAAAGACTCGTCTTTGACCCCTATGAGAGAGCAATGATAGCGAGACTCTTTCCATTCACTGCCTTCTTTTTTCCATATGATGGTAGATATCACACTGAATCTCATTCGCTTAGCTCCTACAACAAACATTTGGTCAAAATCGACCACGCAATAACCCATATCATTTCGTTTCAGAGCTTCATAATTGGTGATCTCCGACCAGGTTAGGGCATTCATGGCCTTAAGTTTTCCAAACAAACCGGTAAACCAGTTTTCCCAGCCTTCGCGGTCGCGAATGATCTCCGCTCCCCCTTCGGTGTTGATATCAATGATACCAAAATCATCATTACAGATTTGTGATAACCGGTCAAAATTATGATCCCTTACACAGTCGAGCAATTCAACAGTAAGGTCAAAAAAGGGTTTTTGTTTCATTGCTTCCGGATAAGCAATGGTGTCTACTTTTTCTAAGAAATCGATCATGACAATATTTTTTATGGTTAAAGAAACTCAGGGGAGGAATAAGAGCATGTAAGCATGTTTTTCAGGATTTGGATCGTGCGCTAAACCGAGGCAATGAAAAAAAAGGTCATGAGGAAAACGACAATAATTTGTTTACAATAAAAATTTGAAGAAACAGATAAGACAAAACCTCATGACCCTTAGATCCTGGAAAAGATTACTTATTATTCATCGGTATAGCCTTCGGCAATGCTCATATACCTGGCTACCACAGTAAGAAGTACTCCGTAAATAACTTTAGAAGCAACATCGGCAATGGTATAAGTTATTTGTCTTCCCACAATACCGGCTTCATTAAACAATCCACCTTCGATACCCAACAGGTGAGGCATCAGGTACGCACCAGGGTATAGCATCCAGGAAACTAAGAACAAGGTCCAGATGGAGCCAAGTGCTTTCTGGGCTTTGGCAGGAATACCTTCTTTTCCTTCATTAATAACGCGACGCATTAATACCAGGATGTGAATGAAGAATACAGTTGAAATAGCTCCCCATACAGCGAAAGCAACAAAATTGGTTACTTCATAAAACTGACCAATATACCCTGTAATGATCATGGCAGCTCCTGAGAACCAAAACTGATTTCTGATACTCGAAAAGCTGGAACGGGTAAGAGAAACTACAAAGAGAATCTGGAAGAGCAACATGGGTACATCAATAAGCCAGTTTAGATATCGGTACCCATTGTTAAACAAATCTTTTCCATCGCCAAGAAAATATCTTCCCTTTTCTGCATCAAAAACGAAACTGGAGGTCCAGTTTTCTGCCTGGGCATACAGCAGCAAAAATGCTGAAACCATTACTACCACCGACAATACGGAAGAGGTGCGGAATCGGGGTGCAACGGTTTTAATGGTAAGGATAAAATAAAACAAACCTGCCAGCATTACCGCATAACCCAGTGTAAGAACATGAGCCACCATCTGGTAGGCCATTTCGCTAAGTCCCTGCTCAAGACCCACATAGTTTTCAAAAGTAGCATTACCTAAATTACTCATAGCTGAAAATATTTAAATTGGGTTTATAAAAATTTTGTGAACAAGCAGATAACGGAAACAAAAGATGTTTTGTTTAACTTTATTCTAAATTTATTAAACATTTTTCCTAAACTGCTAAAAGTGCTGTATTCATGCTTCGATTATTCTCCCCCCAAAATAAAAAGAGAGCATGACCCCACAGGTCATACTCTCCAGTAACCGAATTTTCAGCAGCATCCAGGTAAGTGCAATGCCTGTATGCTTGCCGGCTGCTGTAATTTATTCTATCCCGGCAAAATGTTTCATAAATTGTACCCGTTGGAAAATGGCAGGATTATCCGATTTCTTATGGCTGAGTTTTCCACGGAAATCATCAATTTTGGTAAAGTTATTTTTTTCCATCCAATAATTGAGACCCTGCAACATAAAAGTGATCTGGTCGAAACCGTTTTTGTACAATGTGCTGCAAACCTGCACCGCATGGGCTCCTGCCAACAATTGTTTTACAATACCCTGTCCGTCGTGCACCCCGGTAGAAGCACACAGATCAGTTTGAACCCTGTCAGCAAGGATTGCGATCCAGCGAAGTGAGGTAGATATCTCTTCAGGCGTACTATAAAGGTTTCCGGGTTTTACCACAAATTTCTCCACGTCGATATCGGGATTATAAAACCTGTTGAATAATACCAATCCTTTAATACCTGTCCAGGAAAGTTTCTTGATCATTTCTGCCAATCCTGAAAAATGGTAGGAGATTTTCAGGGCAATGGGAATGGTAACATGTTTTTTAACATTCTCCACAATATCAAAATAGAGCTGCTCATATTCTTCAGAAGGTCTGTCGATATCGGCAGGCAGGGCAAAAACATTGAGCTCCAGGGCATCTGCTCCGGCATTCTGTATTTCTTCGGCAAAGGCAGGCCACTCTTCCGATGTAACACAGTTGATACTGGCGATAACGGGTATGGTAAGAGTGCTTTTAGCACTTTTAATCAGGTTAAGATAATCTGAAATGGTTTGTGCCCTGCTGTAGTTTTTGATATAATCATCAGCCTCAGTGTAAGAGTTATGCATATCTTCATGAGAAAACACCTTTTTGATCTCCAGTTTGATTTGTTCTTCAAACAAAGACTTCAAAACAACTGCCCCGGCCCCTTTTTCCTCTATAGTTTTCAGGTTGTTAATATTTCGGGTAAGTCCTGAACTGCCAACAATTAGCGGGTTCTTCAGTGTCAGTCCCATATACCTGGTCGATAAGTCAGTCATATCTTTTCAATTTTGGTTTATACTATCAGAAGTATGCGTTTTATGATACAAATTTATGTATTCATCTTCCTGACAACAAACCTACATAAAATTTAAAAAAGGATGACAGTAGGAATTAAAAATATTTGGCAATTTCACCTAAAAATTCAAAAACCGAAATACACTTAATGAACCTACAAAGGAGAAAAGTATCTTTGTCACTCAAATTCTGCTTTTGCCCCATATGGCCATAAGGCTGAGATGTGCACAGAAGAGAAAAACCCTTAACCTGACACATAAAATCAAAACGCTACATGGAAGTTGCTGCACAAAAGAACCAAAGGGTAAGCCCTACCACAGCAAAATTATCATTCAGAAATCTTCTGGAACCTTTACTGGTAATCTTCAACAAAGCGGCAGCAGGTATTTTTCCCGGTAAAGAGTATTATATAACCTACAGTATTCCGGGCGGGGTATATGGTTATTTTAAAAACTTCACCCCTGATCCTGACCAAACCAGAAAACTTCGCTACCGTATAAAGGAACTTATTGGTGAAAGCCTGAATTTTAAACAGGAAATACTCCCAAAGGAGAAGATCATTCGTTATTTTGAGCTACACAACAGAACTGATGTGCTCGAATTGCTGTATTCAAATCATAATGAAGCAGAACAGGGGCTTCACCTTGCACACCTCAATGGCAACGGAGAGTTGTTTCTCAATCATGTAAATGAGAACTACGAACTGCTCAACAATTTCCAGTTTTTCAAATTCAAAAAAGGCTTCTTTCTCATTGCAGATCCTGACTTCTATGAAAGGGTGATGCCTGCCAGGCTGGAGCTGAGCAAGTATTTGAAAAGGTTTGAAGAATCGGAAGAATCAATGAAACAAATGGGCATCGAAAATTTTGCCCAGCTCAATGAAGTAATCGATAATGGCGAATTGCCAGAATTCATAAAAATCTCCGAAGCATACCAGGCCAGGCGTATTGGGCGCATTGCTGACAATATCATCAGCCATCCGCTGAAACCCAGGTTGATTTTTCTTGCAGGACCTACCTCTTCAGGAAAAACCACATCGGCCAACAGGTTGTCTATAGAACTGAAGGTACTGGGCAAAAAAGTACTGATCATGTCGCTGGACAACTTTTATTTGCCTCATTCGCGTATTCCGCATGATCTCCATACAGGGCTGCAGAACTTCGAACTGATTACCGCCCTCGATCTGGATCTGTTTCGCAGAACCATAAACAAACTGTTGGCGGGAGACAGTGTGTATCTGCCAAGATATCATTTCGATGGTAAAGGTGCTACCCCTGATACACAACCTACTTCAATTACACCTGACACCTATATTATCGTAGAGGGAATTCACGGCCTTAATCCTGAATTATGGAAAGAAGCTCTGGATATTGACTCTTACAGGCTCTATGTTTCAGCACTTAACACACTGAATATACACGACCACCTTCCCCTTTCCACCTCCGATCACCGTCTTATACGGCGTTTGGTAAGAGATCATTTGTTCAGAGGCTACAGTTTCAATGAAACCATAAAAAGATGGCCCGATGTAATGGAAAATGAATACCACAGCATTTTCCCCTTCCAGGAAAGCGCACATGCCATATTTAACTCTTCACTCATTTATGAGATTGCCGTATTTGCACATTATGCACCTGGTATCCTCAAAGATGAACTTGCAGAGAATGAAGTGATTAAAGAAGAGGTTCGCAGGCTCAACCGCATCCTGGGCATGCTAAAGCCCATCAATCCCAAAGATATTCCACCCACCAGTATTTTAAGGGAATTTATTGGCGGAAGCAGTTTTATTTACTGATTTCCCAGAGAGGACTTTTCACGATTCTTTCAAGATCACCAGGTATTATTTCGCATTATCATTAAACAGTCGTTTGTCTGAAGGATTTTTTTTATACTTTTGTCTGCCGAAAAACGACAGAGGTAATATATTTATTACCTCTTAATTACGACAAAACTAACTAAAACCAGATTATCATGAAGAAAAACCTTATCAGATTAATGGTGGCTTTGTTTCTGTTGCCCTTCACTGCTTTTGCCGGTGGTATTGTTACCAATACCAATCAAAGTGCATCCTTTATCCGCAAGCCGGTGCAGGATGCGGTCATTAATGCAACCTCAACCTATTACAATCCTGCAGGTCTTTCGTTTCTTGAGGATGGATTTCATTTTTCCATCAGCAACCAGTCCATTACCCAAACACGGAAGATATCAAGTACATTTCCCGGAATGGGCCGCAGTGAGTTTGAAGGTGGTGTAAACGCACCATTATTTCCTACTGTTTATGCTGTTTACAAAACCGGGGCACTGGCTTTCTCGCTGGGTTTCAACCCCATTGGAGGTGGAGGAAGTGCTCAGTTTGAAGAAGGGCTGCCCTCTTTTGAGCAACAGGTGGCAGTTTTGCCAGGCAGCTTAAGCCTTGCCGGCATACCCACAACAGACTATTCCATGGATGCTTCTTTTGACGGCAGCTCCCTCAACTGGGGCCTACAGTTTAATGCTTCCTATGCCATCAATGACATGATTGGTGTAAGTGCCGGACTACGCTACATCATTGCCAATAACAGCTATACAGGCCATCTGAAGGATATCATGATCAATCCTAATCATCCTTTGAATGCTGAAGGGCCGGGAAATATGATCTCTGCACCAGTATTTTTCTCTACCCTTTATGCCGCCGCCAATGAAGCAGCAACATCAATGCAACCCATCATTGATGGAGGAGGCGAAAACTTTACACTTACCCAGCTTGTAGGAGGTGGTTTTATAACACAGGCTGAAGCCGACATGCTGGCGGGTGGACTCGGTGACAATTATGATCCCAACATGACCGCAGCACAAATCCAGGGGGCCTATCTGCAAAATGCTGACATGATGTCCGACCTGGTCACATCCACATCTGACATGCAACTTGATGCCAGCCAGAGCGGTACCGGTATTATTCCCGTTTTTGGGATCAACTTCAAAGTCTCTGAAGACCTGAATTTTGGCATCAAATACGAACACAGGGCATCTATCAAACTTACCAATTCTACTACTGTTGACGATGTAGGCATGTACCCTGACGGAGATGAAGTTGCTGCAGATATGCCCGCTATGCTTTCCCTGGGGGCAAGCTACAGGATAATACCCGATCTTAGGCTCTCCGGAGGATTCCACTATTATTTCGACAAAAGTGCTGATTATGGTAAAACCCTTCCCAACGAGGAAGTTATCGACAACAACTTCTGGGAAGCAGGTTTGGGACTGGAATATTTACTTTCCGATAATTTCCTTCTCAGTGCCGGCTATTTGCGTACACAAACCGGAGTAAATGATCTTTACCACAGTGATCTGAGCCATAGCCTCAGCACCAATTCCATTGGTGGTGGACTCAAATATATGTTCAACAGCAACCTGGCTCTCAATGTTGGCGTTATGACCACCATGTACGAACCCTATACCAAAGATTTTTCATTGAGCGGCATCTCCTACTCTGAAAACTACGACAGGAGTGCACTCACTTTTGCTGTTGGTGTAGATTTCAGTTTATGACATAACTGCCCCACACCGGGTTTATAAACACATTTTGACCGGACCTCCCAAACTGGGGTCCGGTCGGTTTGTTATACGGACCAGGCAGCCAGCATTTGCGAAACTGGTTTTTTACTTTGTCATTCAGCAGAGTTTCCCCCTTAAAATCCATCAGTAAAAACCCCGCAAGACAAAAGAATTCCCTAATTTTGCAAACCAGGCACCAATAAACAACAGATCGTGTTTTGCTAAACAAACATTAGTGAACCAACACAACAACTACATCATTTGGTTTTTGGAACGGAAAATAAAAGCCCTGCATGAGCAAAAAACTCATTGTACTTAATACCCTGCTATTGGCAACCCTGATGGGTTATGCCACAGGATCTGTTCTTCCTTTCCTGGGTCACCGGGGCGGTGGAATGGCATACACCTTCTCAGGCCAGCAAAAAAACGCCGAATCACTTTGGTTCAATCCGGCCGCTGCCAGCCACCCCAGGGGAGTTTTTATGGTATCGGCAGGAATTTCTGTTTCACAAGAATATACAGCTTACCAGATGGCGGTGCCTTCGGTTTACCAGGCAAATACCATCAATCCCATACAACTGCCATGGTACGTATACGTAAGTAGTTCCTTTCATGATCGGTTTACTTTCGGGCTGGCCGTAAACTCTTACAACTTTTCGGATATCAGCTGGCAGGAGGAAAATTGGGCAGGCAGGTACATTGTGAAACAATCCCGCATAAAAAACACAGTAGTTCAACCATCAGTTAGCTTCAGCATCAGTGACCAATGGTATGTTGGGGCTGGAATAAGCATCACAGCTTCTGCACTCAATTACAGCCGTGCCCTGGCGGTGCGGGATCAAAACCGGGAAGGCCATGTGGAAATTGCAGGTAACACAGTACAATGGGGTATCAATAGCGGTATTTATTACCAACCTACTGACCAAATTAGCTTTGGCCTAAGCTATAAATCTGCCATAAACCTCAGTTTCAATGAGGCAGAAGCCTTTTTCCAGGTTCCTGCTTCATTAGGTTCATTTTTCGCCGGAGAAAACAGTGTTTCAGCAAATTTTTATCTTCCTGCATTGCTTGATCTGCATGCTTCTGCACAATTATCGCCCAACTGGACTATCGCACTCGCAGCAGGACTGCAAATACCTCAAAACGAAAACAATACCATTTTCAATTTCATACATAACAACACCTATTTACAGGATCTTTATATCTATCGTGAAGAAAAAATGCAACTCTCGGGTCGTTTAGGTGGAGAGTATAGTGCGGCTGAATTTTTGCAACTCAGGGCAGGTTTATTTTTCCAGGAAGGTGCTTCGGGAACTGACTTTTTCAGTCCCGAAAAACCTGACGCCAACAAGCTTGGTATTACCGGAGGAATTTCACTACTCCCCCTGGAAAGACTTACGATAGACATAAGCTTTGTATATATACATTCGCCGGCGGTACAACAGCAATACATACCCGCCAGTTTTATCGGTACATACCAATCAGCGGTATTCAGTTCGGGCATAGGTATCACCTATAGTTTCTAAACAGATTTGATCATGAGCAAACAATACAACCTTCTCCTCCTGCTAATTTTCGCCACACTGGTTTCTTGCGAGCCAGAGATCAATGACTTTACTCCCGATGCCGGAAATGCCGATTTCTCAGTGTTTGTAGCTTTAGGAGGATCAGAAACAGCCGGTTTTGCCAATAATGAGCTATACAAGTCGACCCAGATTGTTTCTTTTCCCAACATTATCTCCCGCCAGTTATTACATATTGGAGGGGAAGAATTCATCCAACCCCTTATGCGCGACGAACTTGGATTTGGCAATAGACTGGTGCTGGATCTTTTGGCAGATTGTCTGCAGGATTCAATAATCTGGGCGGTGCCTGCGAGTGGATTGCCCGACGAAGATAATATGATGAATATCTTTGAGGAAGAGGGAGCATTTCACAACCTGGGGGTTCCCTTTGCGCGTATCAGCCACCTCACCATGCCCCTCAACGAAACGGAGGGATATTTCTACCAGTACTTTGCGCGCTTTGCCAGCTCTCCTGACACTTCGCCCCTCTCAGATGCACTGGCTCTGCAACCCACCTTTTTCTCTTTGTGGACGGGCCTCTCAGACATTTTGGACTTTGCTGCTTCCGGGGGCACTGATTTCCCCATTACAGACCCGGAAGAATTCAATACCCAACTTACCAGCATCTTGCAACAACTAACAGCAACGGCAAAAGGGGGGGTAATTGGCAACCTGCCCGATGTTTTGCAGTTTCCCTATTTTACATATATACCTGCGGCAGGATTATGGGCTGTTGACAGCATGAGTGAAAACGGCATAAGAATGCTGCAGGAGAATGAACTGGTGTTGCTCCCCGCGGCACTCGAGATACGATGCCAGCAATTGGGGAGTGAGCAAAATCCTCTGCCGGAAAACCTCTACCTGAATGCTGCCCAGGTTGAATTAATCAACAACAGGATCGATGCTTTCAATATGATCATCCGGGAAAAAGCCGACACCTACAATCTTGCCCTTGCCGACATAAACACCCTGATCCAGGCCACAGCCAGCGGCCTCGTATTTGATGGTGTACACTTCAATAACGAATACCTGAGCGGCGGTGTGTTTTCAGTCGATGGGATCAGCCTGTCAAGAAGAGGCAACGCAATAATTGCCAATACCTTTATTAATGCTATCAACAAAAACTATAATTCCACCATTCCCAGGGTAAGTGTAACTCAGTTTCAGAGTATTGAATATCCCTGAAACAAGAGGATGCAACCGACAGACCCCAGTCTGCCAAGATTTTTAATATTGTTATTCCGTTCAGATATTACTGATAACCCCTCAAAAGGCAGAGACAGTTAGAGAAAAAAGAAACCGGTAAAATCAATCATGATTTAGGTGCATTAAACCGTTTTTACATATATTTGAAAGCTTAAACCATCAACACAATAAGAACAGAAATATTGACACAATTATGGAATCCAATGAATTCAGAATAGGCGCCAAAGTGGAGCATCCACAGTTTGGGCAGGGAATCATCACCAATGTTACCCTAACTACTTATACAGTTTTTTTCATCAATAAAGGCGAAAAAGATATTGCCATCTCCTTTGCAGGATTGAAACTTCTAGCCCCATCAAAAGCGCAGGAAGGTGGTGGAGGCAGTACCTCCGGCATCAGCCTGCAAGATCTGGAGAAAGTTTTTACCAATGTATTGCGGCGTTATGCCGATTTTCCGGAAATCGTTGAGCTCGGCGACAAGTGGAAGAAAGGAATGATGATTCTTAAACCTGGTGATCCAAACCTCAAATCAAAGGAAATTCCTGTTGAAACCTTTTTTCACAAAATTACGATGGTAAGAGACCGGCTAAGGGTGATGGAACAACGCATCAATGCCAGTGAACGCCTGAGTGATGAAGAAAAAGTAAACCTGCAGCAGTATATAACACGTTGTTATGGCTCACTCACAACCTTCAATGTGCTTTTCAAACATAAGCAACAATATTTTTCGGGAGAAAAAGGGCAGGAAGATTAACCTGCCCCTTTATTGCTGTGTACCCAGAACTTAATAGGGTTTCGGGAATTAGTCGTTGTTCATAAACCCCTGATCCTGCAGCACTTTTAAAAATACTTTGCTGAAATGGACATTATCCTTTTTGGTATAACGTTTTTCGGTAAAGATGCGGGCCAGTGTGGGCAGCTGGTTTTCTTCAAGCAATTTCCTGGTTAGGGGAAGATTTTCCTTTTCCTGATATATCCTGTTAATATCGCTTTCGGTGTAATCGTTATATTTTTCATAATGTACTATTCCGCTTTCGGGCAGCCTCTCCACTTGTTCAGGATCTTCATCAGGATAGCCTACAACGATTGTGGTAACAGGCACCACACCATCGGGCAGGTCAAAGAAATCCACCAGCTTATCGGCCTGGTAAGTAGTGGTTCCCAGGTAGCAAATGCCTAAACCATAGGCTTCGGCTGCCACGGCAACATTTTGGGAAACCAGCAGAGCGTCAATGGCAGCAGTAAAGAACGAAAGGAAGTTGTCATAACCAGGCTCGGCCTCTCTCTGCCGACACCACTTGTTGAAGCGGTTGAAATCGGCACAAAAAGTCAGCAACACGGGTGCCTGTTCAACCATTTTTTGTCCAAAATGCAATTTGCACAGCTCCTTCCGTTTTTCTTCATCTTTGGTTACAATAATACTGTAAACCTGCATATTACCGGTTGTTGAGGCACGGAATCCCGCTTCCAGGATGGTAGAAAGGATTTTGTCGTCAATGGGGTCTGACTTATACTTTCTGATGGTTTTATGATTCAGCAGGGTATCAATAGTTTGCATAATAACAATTTTAAGGGTTTTAACGATGCAAACCTACAATTTTTCAGGGTATAAAAAAAGCCGTACCCCAGTGGAAAACAGGAATTCATCAACGGAAACAGTAGTGTCGGGTAAAATCATTGGTTGTTCCCTGAAATGCCAGTTGTTTGTGCTATCCCTACGGGATTAAGGACAGAGGGGTATACTATTTGTCTACGAACCTTTCACTCCTAACCGAGTCTAAAAACGATGTTGATAGGATGTTTAATCCCTTAAGGATGAAATGTTTATAGCATGCAGAAATGTTGTCCCAAATGAGTTCCATAGGAACGGAACATTCTAACCGGACAACAATGGAACGAAAACATGAAAAGCTATAAATGCATGAGAATTAAAGAGGTTGCATGGGGCAGATTCATGTGGAGCATGCAGTGCCTAAAGATCGCTAGGCAAGATCAGCATTATTTTCCGGTGCATCTTTGGGTTCGATGGTATTCTTTCGCGAGTGCCAAATATCAATGGCTACCAGTGCAGCCATAAACCCCCAAAACAAAACGGAAGCCTTGTCGGTATCAAGGAAATTATTGAGGAAACCATGGGTAAGATAGGTAACAAATCCAAGCGTTATGCCCAGAGAGAGCCATCTTAGCTCCTTTGATTGTGCTCTTTTGATATTTCGCACACCTGTAATGATTATTCCCAATGCCATGGCCATGAACAGAAGCATTCCCGGCAGACCGGATTCCGACAATGGGCCCAGATATTCGCTGTGAGCATTGCCAAGGTCTCCAAAATTAGTTGTGATAATGGTACGATCCTGCGAAAGCTGGAAGGGAGCATACACCAGCTGATAGGTGCCTGGCCCCCAACCCAATATGGGTCTTTCCTGGTACATGCGGTAAGCAGCACGCCAGCGGTTGATCCTTTCCAGGTTGCTGGCATCAGAAGATATATTGGTGATGGATCGGGCATGTTCCCTGAAATCGCCGGATGAATCCTGTCTGTTGCGCTCCAGGCTCATGATGATTTGATCCTGGAACAGGAAAGCCACTCCGGCAAACAGAATGATTCCTGCAATGATCAGTTTGTAGTTGATTTTTAGAACCAACACCCAAAATGCAGCAAATCCGGCCATAATGCTTACCCAGGAAGCACGGCTGTAACTAAAGATGATCCCAATCACAAAAAAAATAAATATGATAAAGGAAAACCTGCGCCTCAATATACTATAGCCCCCATAAAATGACATAATGATAAAGCTTGGCGCAATAAGCGCTATCAC
The DNA here is from genome assembly GCA_964453995.1 of uncultured Bacteroidales bacterium. Classification (GTDB taxonomy): domain Bacteria; phylum Bacteroidota; class Bacteroidia; order Bacteroidales; family UBA7960; genus SKVR01. The sequence goes on from CAYVQC010000011.1 coordinate 45,939, forward strand.
CGCGCTGTAGTTGGTATGATCATTGAAAAAGGGCCGCACGATCCACGTGCCCACCATGCGCTCAAAACCATAGGTGCTGTGCCTGATGGTAAAATACGCAATCATTACCGCAAGGGCGCTGGCAAACAACCATAAGAAAATCCTTATGTTCTCCGGTTTTTTAAAAAGCAGAATCAGCAAAAAATAAAAAGGCACCACAAACCAAAGACGGCTTATGAAATACTTGAATGAAACAAGAGGAATTTCGCTCGTAACAGTAGTTACAAACATCCATACCAGGTTTAGGATAAGAAGGATGGTAAGGGGGTGGCGCAAAACATCACGGTCATACTTTTGCTCATAAAAAAGCTTCAGGAAAAACAGAGCCATAATGGCTACCAGCAGAGGTTCGGTGGGGATATTGACCGAAAAGCCCAGGCCTTCATGCATATACCTGAACGTAAAAGGAGTAACAAATACGATGGCCAGCAGTAGTTTATCCAGCGAAAAGAATAAAAGCATGGTTACCAGCAATGCTGCCGGTAATGCCATGAACCAATACATCTCGTTTGCGATAAAAAAGATGTTCAGGGCAATAAAGGCAAAACTTGCTCCGTAAAAAAGCTTTGTTTTGAATGGATCGGGCACGGCAGGCTGGGTTTATAACTACTTTTGGGATTGAATTATTTGCGTGGTTTAATAAAGCCTTTGCTCACCAGGTTTTCATAAGTCATGATCGCCAAAATACCCATAACGCCGGCAGCGAATGTTGCCAGGAAAACAATAAGCCAGCGAACAGGATAAACTTTCCTTTCGGCAACAAAGGCCTCATCAATAAGAAATTTGAAGGGGACAAAATTCTCCAGATCGGTCCGTGCCTCCTGCATAATTCTCTGAATACCTGAAAGACTGCGGCTAACCATATCCAGGTGGGCTTTTTGGGTCATAAAATTACCTCCATAGTTTTTCATGATATCCAGCCTGTCTTCAATGGCCCTGATGCCATCCCGGTTATTTTCAGAAAGGTCGATGGCCAGCTGGCGGGTGAGCATTTCGGCCTGGGCTTCATATTCATACAGTCCCATTTGCATAAACTGCCTCAGCGAATCTTCGGTAAGTGCAATTTCCTGCTTTATATTTTCATACCGCTGCACAGCCACACGATAAGCCATAAGAGCACGCTCCTGCCGGATCTCATTTTGCAGTGTGTCGGCCAGGGCGGCAATCTCATTGGCAATGTCAGCAGCCATTACAGGATCTTTGTCCCTCACATTTATTTCCACAGCACCATAGGGGGTACGACGCGAGGAAATGTTGCCGCTGTAAATCTCACGGAGGGTAGTATTGCGGTATTGTGCATCTTCAGGGATATCGTAATGATCGAACAGATCGAACCGTTCCACAATACGATCACGAATGGCTGTAGAACCGATAACCTGTAAAAGTCTTTCAGCATCATCTACATCACCGTATTCGAGAAAGTCGATATTCGACCCGAAAACTGCCCGGCTCAAACTGTTGGACTTGGCGGGAAACATCAAAACGCTGGATTCATATAGAGGTGTAATAAACCTTGGTGATGAGAACACCGCTGCAAGGATGGCTGCAGTTATACATACGATGACAAGTTGCTTCCACCAGCGAAGAAAGAACAGAAAAATATTGGTAGAATCAAAGGCACTGCCCACTCTGTTGTTTTCCATGTTCATTTAGTTGAAGTTGATGAAGTTAAATAAAAAAAACAATATTTTAATAACACAAAAGCCCCGGGTTTATTATACCCGTAAACCGAGTTTTTGTAAAAGTGCCCAAAGATAATTAAAAAAGGATTTATTCAGGTGGGTAATCTATCAATGGTTATCGCCATATTTGAGGACGTGAAACAAATTGCGCGGGCTGAGCAGCCTTATGAGCATGGAGAACAATACAGCCGCAACAATCATGATTCCTGCATTGATATGCCAGGAAAAACCAAACCCTCGGGAGTAATACCCCAGAGCCACCACCCCGGGGATAAAAACCACAAGCTTTGCCAAAAACAGGTAGTTTTTCCTGAAACGAAACATATGGCATACCAGCAGCACCTGTATCAAGGCAATGCTAAACTGGGTAAAAAGAGTTGCAACTGCCGATCCTGTGGCCTGGTAATGGGGTATTAGCAGCAGGTTCAGGCCGATATTCACAAGCATTCCGGTAAGGGCTATAAAATTGAGGTATTTAAGACTACCATTGGCGGTAAGCAATGTGCTGAAAATATACATAGTGGAAATAGCGCAGAAACTGATCATCAGCAAACCAAAAACTCGCGAACTGTGTATTATGCGATACTCAAACATTTGAACACTTTCTCCTTCGTGAATAGAATAAAGCAGTCGCATAAATTCTTCCGAATAAAAAAAAGAAACCACTGCAATAATAACGGCCGGTGTTATAATCAGTGTATAGGAAAGCTTGATGAGCTCCTCTATGGATTCATTTTGCTTGATCATGCGGGCAAAAATGGGCAGGAGCAATACGGCAAAAAGGTAAGCAATCATATTGGAAGCATCAAGCAGCCTGTAGGCAGAGGCATATATACCGGAATACCATGCCCCCTGGCTTCCGAGCATGCGCTCAAGCATTACACTGTCAATACGGCTGTAAAATGTCATCAGCAATACCAGCAATGCAAATGGCAGGCTCTGGCGAATGATCATCAGGAAAAAAGGAAAACTCCAGGTAAGCTGCCGTATTCGTGTGTGTGCTTTCCTGAAAACAATCACTGAAGTAATCAGTACGGTAATGGTGAGAGACACCGTTTGGGCATATACAAAATATTCAATCTTGAAGTCTTTTACGATATTGCCCCAGAGTAGCACGCCGCAAATAAGAATCATAAAACTCCTGTCAAGAATAGAAATGATACTGTCGGTTTTGAACAGGTGCAGTGCACTTAGATTGGACCTAAGGTAAAGGATGAAGCTTATCAGGAACTGATTGAGAGCCAAAAAAGCCAAAATGATGAGTTGCTGCCGGGAATACTGAATAAAAAAAGCTCCACCGAAGGTAAAAATCAGATATACAACAAATAAAATTATTTTGAGTGCAATAATATTGGAGAGATGCTTGCGCAGCAGGTGGTTGTTTTGTGCAATATTTTTATTGTTGAAGGTAGTGATCCCAAAATCCAGCAGGATATAAAACAAAAAGGAAAAATTGAAAACAGCAAAATAAAAACCATAATCTGCGGCCCCCACCGTATTTTGTACTGTACGGTCAATCCCGAAAATCCAGAATGGCTTTATCAATAAATTTAAAACCAGCAATAATGCCAGGTTTCGTAAAAACTTTCGCTGCATTAAATTTTTGTGTGTGGCAAACCTGCCTCTCCCGTCGAAATGATCTTGTCCTGTCCAAAATTATAAACTTTTATTTTCATAGTTGCCATTGTATCAAAAAAAACAATAGATATTTAAATGCTATTCTTTTTTGTCATTGCACTGCCCTACCCTTCTTTCCTGCATCGCCAAAAAAGAGTACCTTTGCCTTTGATCCGGGTGTGCAACGGCAAAGCCGCATTATCTGCAACCTTTTTTGTTACTGAATAATACAGCAGTAACAAAACCCGAATCTGTTGCCTGATCAGCCCATGGCAGATCGCTGCCAGCCGGCAACCGGAAAATGATCCTGGCAACAGGAAAACAAGACCTGCAAAAGGTATCAGAGAAAAACCTAAATAATATAAAACAAGAGACTATGAACTTCAAATTAGGAGACAGGGTAAGTTTCCTCAACGATAAAGGTGGTGGGATAGTAACAAAAATTGTTGATGAAAATCTTGTTCATGTTACCATAGAAGATGGATTTGAGATTCCGGTACTTACCCGGGAATTGATAAAAACCGGTACTGCCGAGATGGCAGATGAAATCAGCAGGGCCCATCAGAACATTATTGCTTCGCGGCAGGAGAGCACATACAGTGAAGATATGCTGCCCCTTTACCTATCGCACAATGACCCGGCCCAAAGGCCCGATGGATTGTATTTTTGCTTTATTCCTGAGATACAAGAAAATCCGCTGTCGGGATCGCTCGAGATCCATTTGATCAATCATACCCAATGGCACAACATCTTCAGCCTTTTTCTCAATCATTCAGGCGATTACCATGGCACAGAGTATGGCTTTATAGAACCTGAATCGCGGCTTCATCTGGCTACCATAGGCAGGTCGGAGATAGAAAAGTGGGCCAATGCCCTGTGGCAATGCGCTTTTTTCAAGGAAGATAAATGCAGGCCCTTGCCCCCTTTCAGTGGTTTGGTAAGCTTCAGACCCATTAAACTATACAACGAAGAGAGTTTCCAGTTTGAGAGCCTGTTGCGCAAAAAGGCATTTATGATCAAAGTAGTACTGGAGACAGAGCTTTCTGCCCGTCCTCTGGTGGAAGAGAAAAGCAACCGGGAAAACCTCCGTTCATGGGAAGAGAAGCTAAGCCCGGGCGCAAAAACCGGTGCCCAACTACTGAAAAAAACCCCGCAATCCTTCCTGGAGAAGCACAAGATCGATGATAAGATTGCTGAAATAGACCTTCATATTGGCGAGCTGGTAGACAATTTCACCAACCTGGAGAAGAACGACCTGCTGAACATCCAGCTGGAGTATTTCCGCAAATGCCTTGCCCAGGCGCAAAAAGAGAAACTTACAAAGGTAATTTTTATACATGGTGTGGGTAATGGTATCCTTAAGAGTGAAATCAATAAACAACTCGACAAAACGGAAGGAATAAGTTACTACGATGCTCCCTACGCCCGCTATGGGATGGGGGCCACCGAGGTGCATTTTTACCGCAACAAATGAAGCACATATATAAAGGCAGGCTTTCCTGTCGCTGCATCCCACGGCGGGTGTAGAGGAAAGTCCGGGCAACACAGGGCAGCATACTTCCTAACGGGAAGCTGCTTCTTTGCCATGGCAAAGGAGCAAGAGCAAGTGCCACAGAAAAGAACCGCCCCGCCTGGCGGGGTAAGGGTGAAAACGTGAGGTAAGAGCTCACGACCCGTGCAGGCGACTGTGCGGGTGGGTAAACCTTATGCGTTGAAAGACCAAATATACCGGGGCTTGAGGGCGGCCCGTCCAATCCCGGAGGGTAGGTCGTTGGAGGGCAGGTGTGAACCTGTTCCCAGATAAATGACAGGAATCCCGCTTTAGCGGGGTTACAGAACCCGGCTTACAAGCCTGCCTTTTTTTACTTTCCCCACCAAATAATATTTCACTTTGCACGTTTTATCAAGCAAAACACGTCTTACAGAGGCCCCGAAATTGTTGAAAAATAGCTCTAATTGTTAATAAGCCACGCCTGCAGCATCAACATTTATTTCGTAATTTCGCCCAAAATATTCATTTTATGAACAGAAATATTCTCAAGTCCCTGAGCTTTTTGGTTCTTTTTTTCCCTATTGTTGTGCTGGCACAAAAAACCGTTGTTTATGAAAACCCCATGGCCGATTACAAACTGGCCCTGGAGCTTTTCAATAAAGGGAAATACGGCGCAGCACGTGATCTTTTCAGCAAAACCATTGAACGAATCTCGGACGAAGAGTCCAAGATCAGGATCAATTCGCAATATTACAGGGCTATTTGTGCCCTGGAGTTATTCAACCCCGATGCCGAAAAACTGCTCACCGATTTTATTTTCAACTACCCTACCCACTCCTTACAGAGCATTGCCAGTTTCCAGATGGGAAACCTGCAGTACAGGAAACGCAACTACGAAGAAGCACTGCATTGGTTTAGCCGTGTGGAGCTATATGATCTGGATGCCGAACAAAGAGTAGAATTACAGTTCAAGACCGGGTACAGTCATTTCATGAATGAGGATTATCAGCAGGCCAAACACTACTTTTTCGATATACGCAACCCCGAATCAGTTTATTATCCGCCGGCAACCTACTACTATGGCCATATTTCATACAGCGAAGAGAATTATGAAACTGCCCTGATGTATTTTCAAAGACTGAATGATGATGAAAATTTTGGCCCCATTGTGCCTTACTACATCACGCATATCTACTTCCTTCAGGAAAAATACGATGAACTGATTGAGTTTGCACCACCACTGCTGGAGCAGGCCAGTACCCGCAGGGCAGCAGAAATTTCAAGGATGATTGGCGAAGCCTATTACAACATGGGTGAGTTTGCCCAATCCATTCCTTACCTGGAGCAATACCACAGCCAGACAAGACAAAGTATTACCCGGGAAGAACACTACCAGCTGGGCTTTGCATACTATAAGGCCAATGAATTTGAAAAAGCTGTAACCAGCTTTGAGAAAGTAACCAATGCCGAAGATACCCTGGCACAAAATGCCTTGTACCATCTTGCTGATGCATATCTGGAAACCGATCAGCGAAGATCGGCGCGCAATGCGTTCATGTCGGCTCACCGCATGGAATTCATTCCTGAAATCACGGAAAACTCCCTGTTCAACTACGCAAAGCTTTCTTTTGAGCTTTCCATGAATCCTTTTAATGAAGCAATTCTCTCTTTCCAGAAGTACGTTGAAAATTATCCCAACTCCCCAAGGATTGATGAGGCCTACAAACATCTTATAGATCTGTACCTTACCACCCGAAATTATAAGGATGCCCTCACCAGTATGGAAGCCATTACCCTCAACACACCTGTATTAAAGTCTGCCTACCAGCGTGTAGCCTACTACAGGGGTATTGAGCTTTTTAACAATGGCGACTTCCCCGGATCGATTGAGCATTTCGAAAAATCCCTACGCCACCCCGAGAACAGAACCATTAGGGCACAGTCAATCTTCTGGCAGGGAGAGGCACAGTTCAGACTCGAGCAATATGAGCAATCCATTGAAACCCTGGCGCGTTTTCAGTTGCTTCAGGGAGCATTTAGCCTTCCTGAATTTAACAAAGCCCACTACACTATAGGCTATGCCAACTTTAAACTACAGAACTACCCCCAGGCCATTACCGCTTTCAGGAAATTTGTACAGGAGCGAAATCTTGACCCAAACCTGCAAAACGATGCCTTTTTGCGCATTGCCGATAGCTACTTTGTTACCAAAGACTACAATGCGGCCATAGAATTTTACGACAGGGCCATAGCACTGCAAAAGCACGATACCGATTATGCCATTTTCCAAAAGGCTGTAGCCATGGGTGTTACGGCAAGATTTGACAGCAAAATCAATACCTTGCAGGAATTATTGCGCAACTACCCCAATACATCCTATGCCGACAATGCCCGCTATGAACTTGGCAATACCTACGTAATCCAGGACAACAATGCCAGGGCACTTCAATATTACAACGAACTCATCACCAGGCACCCCAACTCAAGCTATGTGAAAAGTGCCATGCTCAAAACCGGCTTGATTCACTTTAATCAAAATGAAGATGAAAGGGCACTGGCCATCTTCCGCAGTATTGCAGAGAAATATCCCGGCACTCCAGAAGCACAGGAAGCATTGGTAAGCCTGAGAAACATTTACATCGCCCTGGACCAGGTTGATCAATACGTTACTTTTACCGAAGAAATGGGGCTGGCCAATGTAACCAAAGCCCAACAGGATTCCCTTACCTATATTGCAGCAGAAAACCGATACATGCAGGGCGATTGCACCAACGCTTCCCAAAGTTTTGAAGCCTACCTGGAAAAATTTCCTGATGGTATTTTTGCTCTCAATGCTCATTTTTACAAAGCAGAATGCGACTTCCGCTCCGAGGAGCTTCAAAAAGCACTGGCCTCTTACCAGTTTGTACTCACTAAGCCCAAATCAAAATTTTCTGAAAATGCTGCTTTACGCGCTGCACAGATCAATTTTGGATTGAACCAGTACCAGGCAGCCCTGGAAAACTACCAGCTTCTGGAAGAAATTGCCGAGTTTCCCAGCAACCTGCAGGAAGCCAAAACCGGACAGATGAGGGCTTTGGATAAATTGCAGCGCCATGAGCAAACCATTGAGGCAGCCAACCGGGTATTGGAGAATGATAAAATTTCGAGAGAACTCAGACAAGAGGCTAATCTACTTATTGCAGGAGCTGCCCTGAGCCAGAATAATCTGGATATGGCAAAACAATACTACACTGAAACCAACCAGATCGCCGAAAACCACATGGCTGCAGAAGCCAAATATCACCTTGCGCTCATTGAGTTCAGGAAAGGAAATTACCAGGAATGCGAGAAACTCATTTTCGAATACATCGATGTGCTGGCGGCTTATGATTACTGGCTGGCGAGGATCTTCATCCTGCTTGCCGACAACTACCTGGTTCAGGATAATATTTTCCAGGCAAGGCACACCCTGCAAAGTATAATCGATAATTACGATGGCGAAGAGCTTCGCCAGGAAGCCATTGAAAAACTGGCAGAGATAGACCGACAGGAAGAATTGCGCAACATGAAGGCCGAACCTGATACCCTGGAAATTGATTTCAGCGAGAAGGAACGTACCAACCAGTAAGATCGTAAAAAATGTTTCAAATGCAATACATTATAGTTATGCAAAAGCTTTCATTCTCATTTAACCCATCAGCAGCCTGGTTTGCAATACTTGCAGGGATGCTCCTATTGGCCGGTAATGCATCGGCTCAACAGCTGGACTTTGATGAGGTCACAGTGATAGCACCGTATGAACCCACCATTTCAGATGCTTTCAAGATCAATTTCAATCCTGCCATAGAAGATACAATGAACGTGGATATTGTATTCAATTACTCCATCAACCCGGTACAGATTCCTGTAAAATTTAATATGGAACCCCTGAGCCCTGCCCGCATGAGAGGAGAACCCCTTGCCAAGCTCTACAAGGGCTACGTAAAAGCAGGGATGGGCAACTACGCCACACCCTATGCAGAAGTGTTTTATAATACCCTGCGCTCCAATGAATACCATTATGGTGTACATGCCAAACACATATCATCAGGCGGTGGAATTGATGATTATGGTTACAGCGGCTACAGCGAAAATTCTATCAACCTCGATGGGAAAAGGTTCCTGAGAAATCACACCCTGGATCTGGGCTTGGGCTATGAGCGCAATGTAGTCCATTTTTATGGCTTTAAACCCGAAGATTTTGATGGTCCTGACCCTGTGGATGAAAAGAAAGATTACCGCCAACGATTCAGTTTTATATCGCCATCTGTTGCTTTCACAAGCAATTACCTTGACAGCACCAAGCTTCAACATAACATTAAACTGGATTACTATTACCTTTCCGACATTTATGATGCGGCAGAACACAGGCTGGGGTTTGAAACCAACCTGCAAAAGACCCTCAGGGAAGACCCCATGGGATTTGCAGAAAAACAAACTTTTCACCTTGATTTGCGAGCCGACTACTTCAACAGCAGAACCCTGGCCGATACAGCCCATACTGCCCTGGTTCGTATAGAGCCTTCCTTGTCGGCCACCTTTAAGGATTTTAATTTTAATGTGGGAATAAATACCACCATACAGGCCGATACAGTAAGCAACATCAGGTTTTATCCCCTTGCCGGGGCAGAAGTAACCCTGATCAACAATGTATTGTTTGCCTATGCAACGCTATCAGGAGAGCTTACCAAGCACAACATGCGCGACCTCACCCTTACCAATCCTTTCATGCAAACATCGGTGCCCTATGCCTTTATGAACCGAAAATCAGAGATCAGGGGTGGGTTTAAAGGCTCCATCAGTTCATTCGCTTCCTACAATGTTTCCATCAGCAACAGCAGTATCGATAATTATCCCTTCTTCGTAACCGACTTCGATACGCCGCTCAACAACCGTTTCCTGTTGATTTACGATGATATTCGACTGTTCAACTTTCGCACCGAGGTATTTTCCAATGTAGGAGAAAGACTGAAAGTCCGCTTCGCTTCCGATTACTACCAATACACCCTGGACAACGAACTGCAGCCCTGGCATGAGCCCACAGTAAAACTGAGCCTGAACCTGTCTTATAACATCCAGGATAAAATCATTCTTAATGCAGATGCCTTTGCACGCAACTCCATCTATGCAAAAACATTCGACAGGTTTCAGCCCGAAGTGGTTGAGCCGGTTAAAATACACGGATTCCATGTGGATGTAAACCTTGGGGTAGAATACAGGTATACCAAGATCCTTTCTGTATTTCTCAATCTCAACAACCTTCAAAATCAGCCTCTTGAAAGATGGTACAATTATCCCTCCCAAAGATTCAATGTATTGGGCGGTGTAACCTATGCTTTCTAACCCCTCTGAAAGTCATTTCTTAAGTGTAAAACAATGCCTGGTGAGGATGTCTCAAAAGAGTTCAATGGTCAATGGGCAGTTTGGCAAGTTCACTGTAACACCTCTCGAAAAGACTATTGAATATCAGCAAGCTAATTGCTTCAGGAAGCTTAGTGCGAAGGCCAATTGAGGTTGTTGAGACAGCCCGTATTAATTTAATTACTAACATATTGTTGATAATTACACAATACTCTGAAATTCAGCGTATTGAAAAGATAAAATTCTTTCGACAACAGGCCTTTTTCCGTATCTTATAAGCTCAAAAAACCGTTGAAAAAGCTTATCTTTGTGGGTTATTCAGAACCAATAAAAATATGAGCGACGAGAACAAGCAAAACACAGTAAAACAGATGAATTACGACGCTGCCAGTATTCAGATACTGGAGGGTCTTGAGGCAGTAAGAAAAAGGCCTGCCATGTACATTGGCGACATAGGCAACAAAGGGCTGCACCACCTGGTGTATGAGGTCGTTGACAACTCCATCGACGAAGCCATGGCCGGTTTTTGCACCCGAATAGATGTGATCATCAACGAAAATAACTCGGTAACCACCATAGACGACGGAAGGGGTATTCCGGTAGACATCCACGAGAAAGAAGGTCGCAGCGCCCTGGAAGTAGTAATGACCGTTTTGCACGCCGGAGGAAAATTTGATAAAGATACCTATAAGGTATCGGGCGGTTTGCACGGTGTCGGAGTAAGTTGTGTCAATGCCCTTTCACAGCACCTGGAAGTAACTGTTTACCGGGGCGGAAAAATTTGGAAGCAGGAATATAGCAAGGGAGCTCCCCTTTATTCGGTAAAAGAAGTGGGCGAATCAGCAAGAACAGGTACAGAGGTAACATTTTTGCCAGACGATACCATTTTTATTCAAACCGAATACAGCTATGATATCCTTTCCAACAGGTTGCGTGAACTGGCTTTTCTCAACAAAGGCGTTACCCTTACCATCACCGACAAACGCACCCTCAACGAAAATGGTGAACCCCTGCATGAAGAATATTATTCAGAAGAAGGACTGAAAGAATTTGTACAATACCTGGACGATACCAGGGAAAAGCTGATAGAAAAGCCCATTTATATGGATGGAGAAAAAGCAGGGATTCCGGTTGAGGTTGCCATGCAATACAATTCATCCTTTGCCGAAAACCTTCAATCGTATGTAAACAACATCAACACAATAGAAGGAGGAACGCACCTGGCGGGCTTTCGCAGGGCGCTTACCCGTACCCTGAAAAGCTATGCTGAAAAATCAGGCATGCTTTCCAAGCTCAAATTCGAAATCAGTGGCGATGATTTCCGTGAAGGTCTTACTGCAGTGATCTCGGTAAAGGTGGCAGAACCCCAGTTTGAGGGGCAAACAAAAACCAAGCTTGGTAATTCTGAAGTGGCAGGTGCTGTAGATCAGGCAGTAAGTGAAATGCTCAATTATTACCTGGAAGAAAATCCCCGGGAGGCAAAAACCATTGTCAACAAGGTGATCCTTGCCGCTACAGCAAGACATGCGGCAAGAAAAGCAAGGGAACTGGTACAACGAAAAAGCGTGCTTAGCTCTACCGGCTTGCCCGGTAAACTTTCCGACTGCAGTGAACGCAATCCAGAACAGGCAGAAATTTACCTTGTAGAGGGTGACTCTGCAGGAGGTACCGCCAAGCAGGGACGCGACAGGAAGTTCCAGGCCATTTTGCCGCTGCGGGGTAAGATCCTCAATGTAGAGAAAGCTATGCCACACAAGATTTTTGAAAATGAGGAGATCAAAACCATTTTTACAGCATTGGGGGTAACCATAGGTACCCAGGAAGACTCTAAAGCACTGAACCTGGATAAACTGCGCTACCACAAGGTGATTATCATGACGGATGCCGACGTGGATGGAAGCCACATTGCCACTTTGATTCTTACCTTCTTTTTCCGCTATATGCGCGAGCTTATTGAGATGGGATATGTTTACATTGCTACGCCCCCACTTTACCTGGTAAAGAAAGGCCGAGAGGAAATATATGCCTGGAATGATGACGAACGAAAAGCCATTATTGCCGATTTGTCCAAAAATGGAAAAGAAACAGGCATCACATTCCAGCGGTACAAAGGTTTGGGTGAAATGAATGCAGACCAGCTCTGGGATACCACCATGAATCCGGAGTTCCGTAAGCTAAGGCAGGTGGATATCGTCAATGCTGCCGAAGCCAACCGTACCTTCTCCATGCTTATGGGCGATGAGGTACCGCCACGGCGCGAATTTATCGAGAAGAACGCCAAATATGCCAATATCGACGCGTAATACATAACCCTACAATCAGAAAAACTTCCATGCAGCTTTTTTTGCTTCATGGAAGTTTTTTTTTCAACTGATCAGATCGGTAAGCTCCTCAAAAGACAAACTCTTCAATGGGTTGTTGTCATTGATAAACATTCCGGCCAGATCAGATTTTCTTTCCTGCAGCTTCAGAATCTTTTCTTCTACGGTATTCCGGGTAATAAACTTGTAAACAAATACATTTTTTTCCTGCCCTATGCGATGTGCCCTGTTGATAGCCTGGCGCTCCACGGCAGGATTCCACCAGGGGTCAAGCATAAACACATAATCAGCCTCCGTAAGATTGAGCCCCAAACCACCGGCTTTGAGGGATATAAGAAACAGCCTGTTCAGCTCGTCTCTGCGAAATCCCCTGATTACCTCACCACGGTCACGCTCGGTAACTTTTCCCGTAAGCATGCTGTAAGGGATGTGGTCGCGGCAGAAGTCTTTCCCAAACAAATTCAGGTGTTTCACAAACTGGGAAAAGATCAGCACCTTGTGATCTTCATCCAGAATCTTGTCTATGTTGCGTTTCACCTCAAGGTATTTACCCGAATCGTGCGAAAAGCTATTATCCACCATTGCCGGATGGTTGGCAATAAGCCTGAGTCGCGTAAGTCCGCTAAGAACAAAAAACCTTGATTTATCAGGTCCTCTGTCGCGAATATTCTCAAAAATGGCATTGCGTATCTCCGATTTTTTTTGCTCATAATAGGCTTCCTGTTCAGGCGTCATTTCGCAATAGTGAATAACCTGTGAAAGGGGTGGGAGCTCTTTGGCTACCTGGTTTTTGGTGCGTCGCAGAATAAAAGGCCTGATCAATGTTTGGAGTTTCTCTCCTGCCCTTTCGTCACTTTTTCTTTCGATGGGAGTAACAAACTCATTCTTGAAAAAACCCAGGCTACCCAACATTCCGGGATTCATAAAAGAAAACTGCGACCATAGATCCGTAAGGGAATTTTCGATGGGAGTACCTGTCAGTACCAGCCGGTATTGCGATTGCAGCTTTTTTATGGCACTAAAAATACGGGAAGAGGCATTCTTTATCACCTGGCTTTCATCCAGGATAATATACCGGAAAGTATATTTTTCCAACATATCAACATCATTGCGAACCGTTCCGTAGGTGGTAAGTACAAGATCATAATTATCGAAACTTACCGTATCGGCGACCCGTTGCGATCCCGAATGCTGCAACACCCTAAGGGAAGGAACAAATCTCCTTATCTCTTCCATCCAGTTGTGCACCAGTGAAAGAGGCATAATAACCAGGGAACAGTTGCCCCTGCTCAGAGGCGTATTCCTGGCAGGCTCATCAATTGAGTCGAAAAGGCTGAGCTGCATATTAGGCCCGGCATTACCATTATTGTAACGCTGATCTTTACCGGCAGAATGGTCTGTAAGTACCATTTGGTGGTAGGTTTCTTCCAGGTGGGTATGGGCAAGCAAAGCAAGTGCCTGGAGAGTTTTACCCAGGCCCATATCATCTGCCAGGCATCCGCCCAGCTTATTTTTTTTCAAAAACAGCATCCAGTTGAAACCTTCCTGTTGGTAACCCCTTAGGGTGGCTAGCATGCCTGGAGGTACCGGGTGCTTTTCATGAGCTGCTTCTAAATCAAGCCCAGGAATATTAAGACCATCATTCTGCAGAGATTTCAAAAGGGTAAAATGATGTTTTTTTACCACCAGGCCAGCCCCTTTTTTTGTGCTAAACCTGAAAATATCCTTATACTTGCTCATCCAGGCTTCGGGAATAAGGGCAATTGACCCGTCGGGTAGCCCAAATTCTCTTGTACCATTGAGAATATGATCGGAGAGATTTGCAAAAGGAATCTCAAACTCGCCAAATTTTGCCGTTCCGTATAGATCAAACCAATCATTGGAGGTTTCACTCTGGAGGTTGAGCGCATATTTTCCGCTGTGGTAGTTTTTATTGAAAATCGATTTCTCGCACTTCACTCCTTTTTCATGAAGGAGATCATGGTAACTATTGAGCCAGTCAATGATACCGTTGATCTGGTCCTGCGTACCTGCCGCGGGTGGATCAACCATTTCATTAACCGTTTTATAAAGCGAGAAAAAAGGACCGTCAATTTTTTTAAGATGAAGAGATTTTAAAAATTCTGCCAATTCTTTCTCGAAAACATCATTGCGAATGATCTTGTCAAAGGATATCTCGCCATTTTTATCAGAAAAGATGACCTTCACTTTAACAGGATCATCACTTCTGAAAACAATGTTTGGCGAATACTGAAAATACAACCCCATCACAATTTCTCCCTGCCAGTGTTCTTCAACTTTCAGCAATGGCACCGGCTTGATGGCAATTTCGTTTACCTTGAAGCCGATAGCCTTGAAAGAATGGTGCTGGATGGTTTTTTGCACAAATTTCTGAAAGAATTGTTTCTCGGCAGAGCGTGGTATAACCAGGAACTCCTTATCGAAAAAAGGCATAAGCTTTTTACCATCCCACTCCTTGTGAAAACGCAACAGATTACCTGCCAGCAAAAGAAGGCAGGGTTGCAGCGAAATCAGTTTAGCTTTTTTCATGTAAAGAAACAGATCATTACCGCCATGCTTTACTTCAAGCCTGTAAAGCATTTGATCCTGCTGTCTTTCAAAATGAAAAAAAGCATCAGCAAGTTCGCTGGGGATGGAAAGAGGCGTTTCACGAATTCTTTCGCCAGCATCTCCTTTATAATAAAGGGGAATATTATGCCCGGACATGTGAGATGCTGCCTGATAGAGCACCTTATCAATAAAAGGCCTGATGTGCTTTTCAACATAATCCTTTTTCAGAGATTCATAAAACCGGTTTATTTTTACTGATGACGGATTGAATCTTTTGTGCAGGTTTTCATCTGCAATTTTGTGCAAGATGTCAAAAAGCTGCAATGTAGCATCATCTACCGTATCAAAATAATCATGATAGGTTTGTTTTCCGGTCTTTTTAAAGCCGTATTCAAATTGTTGTGAAGGGGTTCTTCCCACTGCAAATGGCTCAATGAGGTAACCCAAAGCCGGATGAAGAGTAATACAGAAAGCCAATTCCATAGATGGCGAATTTTCCCTGAATCTGGATGTTGCCATATTGCTTTAAAGAGATTCTGAGTATTCAAACTACCAAAATTACGGCTTTTTGCCCGGCTGTTGATGTTAAATTGATGTGAATTTTTCGTTATCAAAAACAATAAAAAACCCGCACTTTTTTCAAAATGCGGGCGAAAGAATGAGTTACACCAGTTGGCAAAACCCTGATCACTCATTTATCCAGTTGATAATCTCATCAGACATGGGATTGTGTCTTGGAGGAAACATTGCAACCAACTTTCCTTCTTCATTTACAAGGTATTTTTGAAAATTCCAGGAAACTTCCGAATCCCCGTATCCATTCATCTCTCCATTGGTTAGCCACTGGTAGAGTGGATGGATATCATCACCTTTTACCGAAATTTTCGACATCATGGGGAAGGTAACACCGTAATTTTCCTCGCAAAACATTATAATATCTTCGTTGGTGCCGGGTTCCTGGTTCATAAAATTGTTGGCAGGAAAGCCTACAATTACAAAATTTTGGTCGCCATAGGTGCGATAAAGCTTTTCCAGTGATTCATACTGCGGCGTGAGACCACACTTGGAAGCGGTATTTACAATCATTACCTTTTTACCCTTCAGATCGGCGAAATTAAATTTTTCACCATAAATGTCTTCCACAACAAAATCATGGAGCGTTTTGTCCTGATTGCCGGCATTTACAGAATTTGCCCCCATCAGCATGAGCAGTGAAACCATAACAGGAAGAATTGTTTTTATAAGATTGATTTTCATGATAGTAATTTTTGATTTATTAACTTTTTGATTTGCAATAAATTAAAGCATCTTAACAAATATGATGAAATAACAAAACATGTACAGAAAAGTTTAAACACAAAGGTTATATTTGCAAAAAACGGCAGCAAAATTCATTCGCATTTCAGGCATTCGAATTGTCGCTTCCCCCAAAAAAACATCAATAATGAATATACCCAACGAATATTACCAGATAGCAATAAAAGCAGCCATAGAAGCCGGAAAAGCAGTTATGGATGTATATTCAGGAAGTTTTGGTGCAAGGCAGAAAACTGATGGTTCGCCCATTACCCTTGCCGATGAAAGGGCCAATGATATCATTATGCAGGCGCTTGAACGAACCGGGATACCCGCAATAAGTGAGGAAAGTCCAAAAGAGGAATATGAGAAAAGGAGGAGCCACGAATACCTCTGGATCATAGACCCGGTGGATGGTACCCGTGAATTTGTTGATCGCAACGGGGAGTTCACCATCAACATAGCGCTGATCTTCAAGCAAAAACCTCTTTTTGGTATCGTATCGGCTCCTGCCCTGGATACTTTTTATATTGGGTGGAAAGATACCGGGGCTTACAAATGTGATCATTTGAATGATTTTATTACGGCATGCCCAAACCCTGATATGGAAAGCATACATACTTATTTTCAACCCATTGGCACAAAATCAAACATTGAAAATCCTGCGCTTGCGGTAAGTCGTTCGCATCTTACTCCCGGCACAAGAAACATGATCGATACCCTTTTTTCCAAAACAATCAATATTCTGTCAAAAGGCAGTTCATTAAAGTTTTGCCTGTTGGCAGAAGGAGCTGCACAGTATTATGTAAGAGCCGATTCTATAAATGAATGGGACACTGCAGCAGGACATGCCCTGCTGATTGCAGCCGGAGGAATAATCCTTTCCTGGCCCCACGGCCGGCAGCTGCTGTATAATAAGGAAAATCTTGTTCATCCTGGATTTATTGCCATGGCAGGGGCTGCCGAGTCAGACCAAATCAGGGGCAAATTTCCGTCGTAAAAAGGGATAAGAGAACACCGATACCATTATTATAAGAGTACCCAAATAAAACCCGGCCGACATGGTTTCGGCATCTCCAAAAATGAGGAAAGCGAGGAATATACCATAAACCGGCTCGAGGTTTATGGCAAGCATCACGGTAAATGCGGTAAGCTCTTTCATGATATCAACAATGGCTGTAAAAGCGTAAGAAGTGCACAACAAACTAAGGATAAGGATCCAGCCCAGATCGGGCATGGAAAGTTGAAGCATATGTAAACTCAGCTGGCCGGTAAAAAGATAGTAAATGGTAATGGCCAGAAAACCACCGCCCAATTCATAAAAACTTATCACGGTAGGATGCCACCGACGGCTGATCTTACGGTTGAGTACTACAAACAATCCATTGAGCAAAGCAGAAATAAGTGCAAAAATGATCCCTTCCACATAATGCATCTCATAGCGAAAAATAAGCCAGATTCCACCAATGATCACAAGCCCTATAAACACCTCGAGCCAGAAAATGCGCCTCTTTTCCAGGAAAGGTTCAAGAAAACTGGTAAATAAGGTAACCGATGCAAAAACGCCAAGGGTTACAGATACATTGGAAACCTTAATTGCATGAAAAAAAGTAATCCAGTGAAGGGCCACTACAACTCCTATGGAAAAAAGATGAAGCAATTGCCTGGTATTTACCTTTACAGAGAAACGCCTGTACTGAAGAAAGAAATACAGCCCCACTGTAGCAAAGAACATCCTGAACCAGACCAGGGCAATGGCATCAATGGATATCAAAGCGCCCAAAATTGCAGTAAACCCCAGCAACACCACCACAAAGTGCAAGTGCAGGTGATATTTAAATAGCCTCACATCAGTCATGGGATGAGAAATATTGGTCAATTGCTTTAATGGCACTGCTCACCCTGTTTTGCCCCTGCCCTGATACAATATGGTAAGGAAATCCGAAAGCCTCAAGTTCGCGGATGTACCAATCCATAAAATATTGCCTCATGTCCGGATGCTCACGCTGGGGATCGTATTCCCAGGGCAGATCAATATTGCACAAAAGAAACAGGTCATATGAGTTTTTTTGGATCTGTTGATCAATCCATGGGTTGCATCTGCCATAACGGTGTAAACTCCAAATGCGGGTAACAATGAGCTCTGTATCGCAAAACAGATAGTGATCCGCTTTGGCGATGGCTTCTTTCTCTGTTTGCAACTGCTTTTTGGCGATCAGCAGGATATCATCCTCATTATAGGGCCGGTTGAGCTGTTCAATATAACTGCGCGCAAATTCAGGAACAAATACCGTTTTATAGTGCGCGGCAAGTTTACGCGCCAGGTCAGACTTTCCGGTTGACTCTGGTCCGGTAATGGCAATCTTTCTTACACTGCTGCTTTTCTCCGTTAGCATGCGGGTACTTTATTGTTTTTGCAAATGAGCATTGATCACTTTCATTACAAAAACACTTTTACCATGGTGCTTAAAAGAATACTCCATTTCACGAGTCAGAATTTCCATAACCTTTGCAAATGGCCCGAATATTTGTGAGCTCATTCCGTTTACTTCCACTGTAATTTCCGGGTGACTGCTCATCCGGTCAATAAAATCTTTAATATCTGGTATATATTCACGCCCCAAAGGGTACATACTGATTTCTACAGAAGCTTCCATTACATTTACTTTTTATGAAATTCTACAATTCGATTGGTTGGGGTTACCGGCAGAATTAGCCCTGCCATGGGCTACAAATATACTATATTGATTTGAGGATAATGGCAAAAACGCATCCCGAAATGAGATTACTCCTTTCATACTGTATTGATGCCAGTAACTTTCCCCGGTGATGTGTAACCGGCAGCAAGATCTGACCGGTCCTTATTTGAGCAATGACAAAGAAACATTGCAACAAAACAGTATAAATAACCAGGCAGAAACGATCCATCTAAAAAGAAATATCCTGTAAATTTTCAGGGTGAATTGGCACGAAAAAACTCGTGAAAAAATCCGAAAAAATGCCGTGATTTACGGTAAATCGTGCAAAAGATTATTTACTATATTTGTTGCCGATTGACCTCAAATGCCCAATTGATGAATCGTATACAGAAGGACGACATAGAAATAGGGATTTCCGGAATACGCAAACTTACAGATGTAATCAGGCAGAAATATGGATTTGATTTAGGTATTTACGCCAGTACTTCTTTAAAAAGACGTATTGCAGGCGTAATTATTCAAAACGACCTGAAAAACCTTGATGGACTGATTGCAAAGCTGGAAAACCAACCCAATTTTTTCAACAGTTTCCAAACACAACTGTTGGTAGACGGCACGGAATTCTTCCGTGACCCGGCTTTTTGGAGAACCTTACGGGATGATATTTTCACATCACATTCCCGGAATAATCTGAAGTTAAGGATATGGATTCCTTCCTGCTCTACAGGAGAAGAAGTAGTAAGTACCGCCATTACCCTTTTGGAGGCTGGAGTATATGACAAATCCGTCATCTATGCCACCGACATCAACCAGGATATCATCGAAAAGAGCAAAAACAGGGTTTATAGTAATACCATTTTAGAAATATCTGAAAACAATTACAAGCGCTTCAAAGAAGATGAATCTGCCGAATTTTCAAAGTACTTTACCAGGCAGACTAGTGGGTTTAGCTTCTCTCCCGAATTATTTAACAATGTAGAGTACCATGTTTTCACCGAAACAGATTCATCCAAGATCAAATCGGTAAATGTGATCATTTGCCGCAATTACTTTATCTACCTTACAGCCCAATACCAGGAAAAACTCTTTGAGATCTTTACCGACAAGCTATCGGTAAACGGATATTTCGCCATCGGCAACAAAGAAAACATATCTTTTTGCAAGGATGCCAGGAAATATATAACAGTCAATGAAAGCGAAAAAATATTTAGAAAGAATTCATAACAGGGCCAAAAATAAAAAAGGATGTATGGTTTTTTTTATGAGATAGTATTCCCTGTAAAATGAAAAGATTTTAAATGAAATACAAACTGATAATTATAGGAGGGTCAGCGGGCAGTTTTCAGCTGGTAACCCGAATACTAAGTAAATTACCGGCAAACTTCAATATTCCTGTTGTACTGGCTTTGCACAGGCTCAAACATATCAGGCATGGTTTTGTGGAAGCATTATCTATTAAGTCGGTACTTCCGGTTATTGAACCCCTGGATAAGGAAACGCTAAAACCGGGAAAAGTGTACCTGGCTCCTGCCAATTACCATTTATATATAGAGCTTGCCGGAAAATTCGCTCTTTCTACAGAGGAACCTGTTAATCATTCAAGGCCTGCCATAGACCTTACGTTTTCTACAGGAGCCTATTGCTATAAAGAAAAAACAGTAGGTATAATTCTTTCCGGGGCCAATAAAGATGGAGCTGCCGGGCTTAAAAAACTTAAAGACTATGGGGGACTCACCATTGTACAGGACCCCAAAGAAGCCCAAATGCCTACTATGCCGGTATCAGCAATTGACAAAACCGGTAGTGTGGATCATATCATGAAAGTAGATGAGATCATCAGGTTTCTGAACGGATTAATGAAACCTGATTGAGATTATAACCGTAAGTTTCCTTAGCCCATTGATATTCAATCAACGAATTGTATACACAGCAAAATTATAACTACATCACTAAAACTAAAGCTATTTAACCAAGATGAAGAAATACAAGTTACCTATCTACATTCTGATACAGGTGTGCCTTATCTTTTTGGCCATTATTGTATTTAGCACCACCGGAAATTTGGCCTCTGCTGTGTCTGGATCAGCCATTTATGAAACAGTTGCTCCTTACATTCAAAATCTTTACATCCTGCAATCAATACTGGTATTTGCCCCTTTCCTTATTGTAATGGGGTTAATCATCTTCGAGATTATCTCTATCACCAGGGAAAGAAAACTACAAAAGGAACAAGCCCTGAAAGCCCGCCAGGAAAAAACTGTTGATCAAACCCAGGTATCAGAAGAAAGCGAGCAGGAAAAAGAAGAAAAGCTGAGACAGCAGAAAGAAGCCCTGGCTGCAAAGCTGGATCAATGTCTCAGGGAAGCGATGGCTTCAGTTGATTCCGATAACGAAAAGAAGATTTCGGAAAAAATTCTTGGTTGCATTTCCAGGGTATATGAAATTACACAGGGAGAAATTTTTCTTCGCAAAAAGGATGAGAATGAAGACCGGTTGTTATTGTCAGCAACCTATGCTTTTTACGTCCCTGAAGAAAAAGTATTTGAGTTTCAAATGGGCGAAGGCCTTATCGGGCAGGTTGCCAAGGCTGCCCAACCGCTTTATCTCAATGAATTGCCCCAGGGGTATATTGTGGTAAAATCGGGTTTGGGATCAGCCACCCCTGAGCATTTGCTGCTCATCCCCATTCTTGACAAAGAAGGAGATGTATATGGGGTGATCGAACTGGCTTCTTTCAAACCATTTGACAAACACGACATCGGGATTCTGGAAAATATGGGCGCAAAAACAATAGAATTCTACGAGAAAAAAAAGTGAATTTTTGCGTAAAACACAGGGTTTTTTGAATCTATTTAAATGTATTTTTGCCGCTGACCCTTAAAATCGCTCAGGTCGGAAGTGTGTGAGCACTATAAAACTCAAACAGATTTATACCACTAACGGTTGCATATATGAAGGTTTTAGACAAAAAGCAGGTTGTTGTATTGTCGGTAATTGCGGGAATTGCATTCCCTTTATTTGCCTGGATCCTGGAGCTTGGTCGGCTTGGCCTGGGATTATCCGGCCTGGGGCTGATCCATCAAAACAACCCGGTGATTATTCTTCTCAACTTTGTTCCTTTGATTTTCGGTATAGCAGCATACCTGGTATATACCCTGATAGAGAGAAAACATAAGGAAGTTGAAACCCTCAATCTTCGCCTCAACAGCCAAACGCAAAACATCCACAAGGTTGCCACATTTGCCGAAGAAATCGGAAACGGCCGGTACGATATGGAGTTTGAAGTAAGTGATGACTCCGATACACTGGGTAAGACATTGAGAAACCTGAGGGATAAACTGTTTGAAAACAACCAAAAGGAATCACTGCAAAACTGGGAAATGCGCGGCAAAGACCAGATCGGGCAGATCCTCAGGATGCACAACGACGTAAACCTGCTCAGCTACGAGGTACTCGAAGCCATGATCAGATATATTGATGTGGTGCAGGGCGTATTTTACATCTATGATGATGAAACGGATAAGCTTAAAATATCAGCCTCTTATGCCTACAACCGTAAAAAATACCTGAAACAGGAAATTGCCGTCGGTGAAGGACTGGTGGGCCAGGCGGCCATTGAAAAGGATATTGTATACCGTACTGAAATCCCTGAGTATTACCTTACCATAACATCAGGGATATTGGGAGAAAAAAAACCCGACAGTTTGCTTATTGTTCCGCTACTAATGGAAGAAAAACTGCAGGGTGCATTCGAATTTGCCAACATCAGGGAATTTAAACCCCATGAAATTACTTTTGCCAAAGAAATTGCTGTAATTGTTGCCCGTACATTCTACAACCTTAAGATCACTGAAAAGACCGAAAGACTCCTCAGGGAATCGCAGGAAATGACCCAGGAACTTAAGGAAAATGAAGAAGAACTGCGCCAGAATGCAGAGGAAATGAGGCTTACCCAGGAAGAACTGGAAAAAACCAACACCCACCTGGAAGAAAAAATTGAAGAAGTAAACCAAAGCCAGAAAAGGCTCTACAGCTTGCTTGAAAATGCTTCTGAGCTGATCACCATTTATGATGCAGAAAAGAAGTTGAAATATGTTAGCCCCTCTGTAACCAATATTCTTGGATATACCGAAGAAGACATGTTTGGGGGAAAAGACTTTGACCGCATCAACAAAAAAGGACAGGGAATCATCAATAAAATGTTTGAAGATCTGCTGGAGTTTCCTAATGAGCCACAGGTAATTCAATACTCTTACCTCAACAAACATGGAGCGATCATGTTTTTGGAAACCACCGGCCGCAACTTATTGAATGACCCCGCCATCAATGGCTTGATTCTGAATACCAGCGATATTACCGAACGAAAAAGGGCAGAAAAAGAACAACGCATGAGAGGGCAAATGCAAACCCTTTCTGATAACTCTCCCGATATTATTTTGCGTATTGACCTCAACAGGACTGTTTTTTATGCCAACCCCGCCATTGAATCCTATACCGGTGGCAAAGCAGAAGAGTTTAACAAAAAACATATCAATGAGGTAGGTCTCGATGAAGAAATTGTAAATACTATTGATGCCATCGCAGAAGAGATCAAAAAAGAGAAACTGAAAATCCACAAAGAGATTGGGTTCTCATTGGGAGAAGAAAAAAAGGTGATGAACCTTAATGCGATCCCCGAATTTAATGAAGAAGGACGCCTGGAAACCATTCTGTTTATTCTGCATGATATTACTGAACTGAAGAAAATTGAAGAAGAGATCAAGGAGAAAAATGCCAAGATCACCGACAGTATCAACTATGCCTTCCGTCTTCAAAATGCTATTCTCCCCAGCCAGAAACTTATTAAGCAGAGCTTTCCCGATTCATTCATGTTTTATCTGCCCCGTGATATTGTAAGCGGCGATTTCCCATGGATGTACGAAAAAGACGATGATGTGTATATAGCAGCCATCGACTGTACAGGACACGGAGTGCCGGGAGCAATGCTTTCTTTGATCGGTTACTTTATCATGAACCAGATCCTGAGCCAGCCCGAAGTATTGAGCCCCGGGCAGATTCTAAACCAATTGCATAAAGGAGTACAACAAACCCTGCGCCAGGATAAGGAAGGAGCAAGTGCCAGGGATGGTATGGATGTGGCATTGTGCAAAATCAACCTCAAGGAAATGGAGCTTCAGTTTGCGGGTGCTCATCGTCCGCTTTATCATGTAAGGGAAGGTGAACTCACCGAGATCAAGGGTACCAGGTCTGCCATCGGAGGCATTCCAAAAGAAGGAAAACCTGAACCTGTATTCCAGAACCATGTAATAAAAATAGAGCAGAAGGATTGTGTTTACTTCTTCTCTGATGGTTTGCCCGATCAGTTTGGAGGACCAGAAAATAAAAAATATTACCCAAAAAGAATCAGGGAACACCTTATTAACAATAAAGATGTGCCCATGAGCCAGATGTATAACATCTTTAAAAAAGATTACCAGGAATGGCTGGGAGATGGTACACCCATTGATGATGTGCTGCTGATAGGGATAAGATTTTAATTCCCGGAAATTTGTGCCAGAAAAAGAAATAGTTAAAAGTACCAGAGTTATAAACCGAAAAAAAACGAAAAATGGAAAATGTTGATTACATGAAACTGGTCTATGACTTTCATAAAGACATGATTGCCAACAGGTTTACCCTTGTTTATGAAGGAGAGATCACCCACCAGATCACCAAGGCGTTTACCTCGCTTGCTGAAAATAAGATGGACAGCTACAGCGAGGATGCGTCAATGAAAAAAAAGGTATTTCATGTTATGGTTGAATGTCTCCAGAATCTGAGTAAACATGCTGAAGAAAATAATGCTTTAGATGGGTCAGGCTATTCGGGCAACGGGATATTTATCGTGGGCTTGTTGGGAGAAGATAACCAGGATTACCAAATCCTTACAGGTAATGCTGTAGAGAGCACCAAAGTTCCTGATCTGAAAGCACTGCTGGAAAAAATAAACCAACTGGATAAAGATGGATTAAAGGAACTCTTTAAGAAACAAATGCGCGAAGGTTCACTCTCTGAAAAAGGTGGCGCCGGACTCGGCCTTATCGATATAGCCAGAAAAACAGGAGAAAAACTAGAATATAACTTTATAGATATCGACGACAAAAACTCCTTCTTTCTTTTAAGAACCAAAATTTCACGAAAATAAAACTGTTCTCACAAAAAAAATAAATACGTATCATGGAAGTAATAAAAATTAAAGGAACGGACGATACACCTAATGTAATACTAGATGCAGACAGCAACATCATCGAATTTTCTGGCAGATCGCTGCCCGAAGATGTTGTTACTTTTTATGCCCCGGTAATACAATGGATTGAGGAGTATGCCAAGTCTCCCAACTCCAAAACCGATGTTATTTTCAGGCTGGAATACTTTAATACTGCATCCTCAAAGGTATTGCTTGATATTCTGCTCAAGTTTGAAGATATCCTCAATAATGGTAATGAAGTAGTTGTACAGTGGTACTACCAGGAAGATGATGAAGATATGCAGGAAGCCGGAGAAGAGTATTCAGAAATTGTAGATATTCCTTTTGAAATGCACAGCTATTAATAGCCGGCTTTTGCCCAAAACACACCACTAAATAAATGAGCGAAGAAATTCTCAAGGCATTAATGCAACTCTTTGCAATCATTGCAAAGCAAGATGTAGGCTTATCTGAAAATGAGAGAGAATTCGTACAAAACTTTCTAAAACAACAGCTTAATGAAAGTTCTGTAAAAGAATATCTTGCACTTTTTGATAGCTTTAGCGAAAGTGCTAAGGAGAGAAAAACTGATGAAGATCCTGAAAAGCCCAAAAAGCCAAGACTTACCTCGGTAAAAGATTCGGTAAAAACACTTGGTATTGCAAAAAAGATCAACAAAACCCTTACCCAAAAACAAAAGGTAGTGGTATTGGTAAGGCTTTTTGAGCTAGTAAATTCCGACAAGAATTTTACCCCGCAGCGCATGGCAATTATTGACACTGCTGCCGAGGTATTTAACATTAGCAAAGAAGAACTCCATGCCATTTCTTCTTTTGTGATCAGGAATGAAGCTTCAGAACTTGATTTCCCGGAAATCCTCTTTATCCATGCCGAATCACTTGCCAATGAGAATTCTCATTTTCTTCCCTCGCATCAGCTTGAGGGCAGCATTATTATATTAAGGGTAAAAAGCGTTGATCTTTATTTCCTCCGCTACACCGGCACCAGTGAATTACTGCTCAACGGACTTCCCATTACCAATCAGCGCATTTACCTTTTTGCCAATGGGAGTGTATTAAAACAGCCCAAGGGCAAACCTATATTTTATACCGATATTGCAGCCAAATTCCTGCAAGATTCCTCTGCTATAAGTGTTAGTTTTACGGCCGAAAACATTGGTCTTACTTTCCCCAATGGTCATGTTGGTCTTCGCGATATCAATATCAGCGAGCATTCGGGCAAAATGGTTGCCATCATGGGCGGTAGTGGTGCAGGCAAAACTACATTGCTCAATGTGCTCTCCGGTATTGACAATCCCACCGTGGGAAAAGTTCAGATCAACGGGGTGAATTTGCACCAGGAAAAAGAGCTGGTAAAGGGAATTATCGGCTACATCCCACAGGATGACCTGCTTATTGAAGAGCTTACCGTATACGAAAACCTCTATTACAGCACCAAACTTGTTTACCGCGATCTTTCTGAAGAACAGATCGACCAGAAAGTAAACGATGTATTGCTCAGCCTGGGCCTGCATCATCGCAAAGATTTGAAAGTAGGCTCTCCTCTCGATAAAAAAATCAGCGGGGGGCAGCGAAAAAGACTTAATATAGGTCTTGAGCTTATCAGGGAACCGGCAGTGTTGTTTGTTGATGAGCCCACTTCGGGACTGTCATCCAGAGACTCTGAAAATGTAATGGAACTGCTGCGCGAGTTGGCCGTGCGGGGTAAACTCATTTTTGTGGTTATTCACCAACCTTCTTCCGAGATCTACAAAATGTTTGATAATGTCGTGATCCTGGATGAAGGAGGCTACCAGATATACTATGGTAACCCTGTAGAAGCCGTTATCTATTTTAAAAAGATCGACAACCAGATCAATTCTGATATCGGTGAATGCCCCCGGTGCGGCAACGTAAACCCCGAAACCATTTTCAGCATTATCGAATCGCGTATTGTTGATGAATACGGCCGAACCACCAACCAGCGAAAAGTGTTGCCCGGGCAATGGTCTGACCACTACCAGGAAAGCAACAATAAGGCTGCCAAAGAAAAAGCTCCCCAACAATTCGATCCTCTGCCCGATGCCTTCAAAAAACCCAATTGGTTCAACCAGCTGCGGATCTTTTTTTCCAGAGACCTTTTCAGCAAGCTTGCCAATAAACAGTACATAATGCTCAACCTGCTGGAAGCACCCATTCTTGCTTTCCTGCTGGCCTACATTATAAGGTATATCGACGACCCCACCTCCAGCATTTATATTTTCCGGGATAACGAAAACATAATGCCCTATCTTTTCATGTGCACCATAGTTGCGCTTTTTGTAGGGCTGATCGTAAGTGCAGAGGAAATTTACAAAGACCGTAAGATACTGAAACGGGAAAGATTTCTTAACCTGAGCCGCAGCAGTTATCTTTCGTCAAAAATCACTATTCTTTTCATCATCTCGGCCATACAGGCAGCCCTATTTGTATTGGTAGGAAATACTATCCTGGGAATCAAAGGGATGTATTTTGAGTACTGGTTGATATTCTTCTCCGTTTCTACTCTTGCCAATGTACTGGGACTGAACATATCTGCAGCCTTCAACTCAGCAGTAACCATATATATATTGATCCCGTTTCTGATTATTCCGCAGATGGTGCTGACCGGGGCCATGTTTAGCTTCGACAAGATCAACAGGAGCATTGGCGGAGGGCGCGAAAAGGTACCTGTCATAGCAGAAGTTATGCCCTCACGATGGGCTTTTGAGGCGCTGGTGGTAAACCAGTTTGTAAACAACCGCTACGAGCGCATATTCCATGAAAAACGCAAGCTCGAGAGCAAATTAAATTACATGAATGTATATTACATTCCCGAATTACGAGGGTATGTGGAAAACTACAGGGCCAGGGTTTTGGCTAAAGACAGTATCGCCATCAGTCATGATGACATTGAGCTAATCTACAACGAAATCAGCCGGCAAAATGCTTCTCCTTTGGCCAGCAACCACAAGATTATTTTTGAAGACACTCAACGTATCAATCCGCAGGATTTCAATATGGAGCTTGCAGAAGATATACTTTTATATCTTAACAGGCTGCAGGATTTCTTCAGGCTCAACTTCAACAACATCAATGAAGCTATTGACCAGGAGATCAGCATGATGATCAGTACCCCGGAAAAAAAAGACCAATACCAGCAACTCTACGACGACAATTTCAATACCTACCTCTCGCGGTTTGCCCGCAATACCATGGCACCCCTGCCCCTGGTAAGGCTAGGCAACAGGTTGGTACAAAAAGTAGATCCAGTATACCTGGATCCACAAGATCGACGGGTACTGAGTTTCAGAAGTCATTTTCTCTCTCCTACCAAAAATCTTTTTGGCAACCTGGTACCCACATTCTATTTTAATATTATAGTGATCTGGATATTCACCATACTCGCTTACGTAGCACTCTATTACAATTTGCTCAGTAAGCTTTTGCTTTCCTTCGAAAGGGTGGGCGCCAGATGGAGAAAAGCACCGGAAGAGGTTGCGCCGGAAAGCCCGGCACCAATCATTGAAGGAGACAACAAATCTGTTGAAAAAGAAATGAATAAATAAATCCACCATTGTAAAAAAAATAATTCGCCTTATGAAGAATTTTAACCTTATTCCGTTAGTTATGTTGGCTGTGATGTTTTTTTCAATAACATCCTGCCAGCAGAATCAAAGACAGGAAGCTACCGACCTGTTAAATGACTCACTGATTGCTGAAAAAGTGAAACTTGATGATGAAGTAATCAGCGAAATGATTTCTTCTGTCCCCAACCCGGTGGAAATGTCTGCCCTGCTTCAAAAGTCTGGGGTTGTTTATTCGCAGGAGTTACTTAATCCGGCAGAAAATATTACAAACTTTAATACCAACTTCAAGCGTGCGCTCAACCTGGGCGTATATGGTACTGACCTTGTATATATGAACATTTACGATCGTACCATTGCCACTTTACGCTACCTGAGCAATGTGCGCGATCTGGCTTCCGACCTCAGGGTAGAGCAGTTTTTCGACTACGAAACCCTTAACCGCCTTTCTGAAAGCAGTCGTAATATTGACTCGGTGTTATTTATTACCAACAACGGTTTCGACAATATGTCGCGCTACCTCATTGATCAGGGCCGTGGCAATCTGGCTGTCCTTATCTCCTACGGAACGTGGATTGAAAGTCTTTACATTGCTACCCATGTGCAAACCGTTCCCCCCAACAGGGAAACAATCAATATCAGAATCGGTGAACAAAAGAAAGTTCTGGATAATATCATTTTGTTGATGAACACCTACCGGTCAGATCCCAATTTTGCAGGCATCATTGATGATCTCATGCGCCTGAAGAATGAGTTTGATAAGGTAACCATTTCCTACATTTATCGCGAACCCACCATTGAGGAGATTGATGGAATGGTAGTACTGGTAGACAATTCGCGCAGCGAGGTAAACATTAGTGATGAGGTAATACAATCCATTGCACAGGTTGTTGCCGAAATACGAAACAAAATTATTGCCTGATAATTGTCAATTTTAACTATTTTCGGTGCGCTATTTGTTTCCCAACATGAAATCTAAAAAAATGTATTATGAAGAAATATTTTATCCTGATAAGCTTTTTGTTTTTGGCCTTTTACAGCAATAAGGCGTATTCGCAGTGTAACAACCTTTTGGAGGTGTGCCACCAAAAACTTGACAACGCCCGTTTCCTGAAAAGCTGGCCGGTGCAACTACCCCAACAAGGCAAGGGAGAAACTCTTCCCCAGGTAAGTTTTAAAATGCCCCTTTCCAGTGGCACAACCTACAAAATATTTGCCTGCAATGCCGAGGAGTTACCGGGCAAAGTTATTATCAGTATACGCAATCATAACGATGACCTGGTAATTACCTCTTACCTTGTAGAACAAAAGAGGCACTTGCCAATGATTATGTTTCCTGTTGCCATGAGTGGTATATACACCTTCAGTTTTTATTTTGAAGATGGCCAGGAAGGATGCGCTGTGGGCGTAGTTTCCAGTGTAAACTAGATCCTATTCCGGTATCCCTGCTTTCATTTCTTTTACGTAAAACGCGGAGTCTTTCCAGTTCATTTTTTTGTACTTTCGGCTATCGCGTTCAATGAAATATTATCCTGTAAAATGGAAAACATCAAACAAAAAAAAGTATTTGTAATAGAGGACAACAAAACAGAGGGAATGCTTCTGAAGCTGTGTTTAGGATCGATAAAAAATATTTCTATCACTAATTTTGCACTGGGGCAGGAACTGTTGGAAAATCTTGAAGAAGACCCCGAAATTATCATAGCAGATATGATGCTGCCTGATATTTCGGGTGAAGAATTAATTATGGCCGTTCGGGAAAACAATCCAAAAACCGAAATTATTGTAGTTTCCGCCCAGAAAGATATCGACCTGATAGCAAGACTTCAGGAATTAGGCATATACAATTACCTGGTAAAGAGTGAAACCTGCATGGAGTCATTGCAAAAAACTATTGAAGACCTTACCTTTTTAATTGACCACAAAAGATAGCCAATACCTTCCCCTGCGAAGCTGTCTGAAAAAAAATAAGACTGTATTATTCTGAACCAATGCATGGTGAGAAGATCAGTCTGAAATGCAAAACAACTAGAATTGCAGTTTTTTCAGACAGCTTTTATTTTTTTACACTGTCAACTTCCACACTTTCTTCCAATCCTTCTGTTTTTTTATTATTTTTAGTATTGATTTGCCAATGCCAGGCAAGTAAAAGTTTGCTTTGCTTTGTTGTATGATGGATATTATCCAACCTAAATGTAAAAACTCAGGTGTCAAATCAATAAATGAAACCTCAAAAAGTCATGAAGGAGCCAAAAACTCAAAGAAATCAGGTACAACCATCCAGCAATCAGGTTAAAAAAACCTCCCAAACCTCCAGAACCAAAAAAAATGCAAACACTTTGAATGTTGAGGATTTGCCCCGGGAAGAATCTATTGATGATACCAGAGAACAATCCGCCGTAAATAACTTTTGTGTGGGAATAGGAGCTTCTGCAGGCGGACTGGAAGCTCTCGAACAATTCTTTAAAAATATGCCCAACGACAGTGGGCTCAGCTTTGTCGTAGTGCAGCATCTTTCGCCCGATTATAAAAGCCTCATGGTAGAGCTTCTTTCAAAACATACCCAAATGAAAGTTTTCAGGGCTGAAGATGGCATGGAAATACAGCCCAACTGTATCTACCTTATACCACCCAAAAAAAACATGACTGTTTTTCATGGCAAACTATTTCTTACCGAACAGGAACACCATCATGTAATTAACCTGCCCATTGATATTTTTCTCAGGTCTCTTGCCGATGATTTTGGAGACAAATCCATCGGGATTATTCTTTCGGGAACAGGTAGCGATGGAACCCTGGGAATTAGAGCCATTAAGGGAATAGGTGGAATGGTAATGGCCCAGGATGACAGCAGTGCCAAATTTGATGGAATGCCCCGGAGTGCTATAGCTACCGGACTGGTAGATTATATTTTGCCAGCAGATAAGATGCCTGAAGAATTACTCAAATACGTTAAGCACCCCCTTACCTTTAAAACTGAACAGAAACAGAATTTTTCCAACCAGGAAACCACTCTTGGCAAAATACTTTCCATCATAAGAAATCATACTTCTGTTGATTTTACTTATTACAAACCCAACACCATCATTCGCCGGCTCGAACGACGTATCAGTATCAACCAGATAAACAGTTATGAAAATTACGTTACCTACCTGGAGCAATCCAGTAAGGAAGTAAATATCCTGTACAAAGAACTTCTTATTGGTGTCACAAAATTTTTTCGCGACCAGGAAAGTTTTGACATTTTGCGTGAACAGGTAATCCCCAGGATATTCAAAACAAAAAAGAAGGATGAACCCATAAGACTTTGGAGTGTGGGCTGCAGCACCGGAGAGGAGGCATACAGCCTGGCCATTCTGCTAAAAGAATACCAGGATACAACAGGAAATAATCAGGATATAAAAATATTTGCCACAGACCTGGATAAAGAATCAATAGAATTTGGAAGTATTGGCTTTTACCCTGAAAGTATAGTGGCCGATGTTTCGATGGAAAGACTCAAGAAGCACTTTATTAAGAAAGATAAGGGATACCAAATAAAAGAAACCATCAGGAAGATGGTGATCTTCGCTACCCACAATATCATCAAAGATCCGCCATTTTCTAAAATAGATATGATAAGCTGCCGCAATATGCTTATTTATCTCAAGCCAATTATGCAAAAGAGGGTTTTATCCCTGTTTCATTTCTCTCTTAGCAAACAAGGCTTTCTATTCCTTGGGTCAAGTGAATCACTGGGCGATCTGGCTCGCAACTTCAATACCATTAACAGCAAATGGAAGATCTATTCCTTTAAAGACAGCTATGCTTCGGATCAGCTCGGAGAATACCTGATGCCCAATATCCAACGCTCCAAAGTATTGACAGGTATAAATGATGGTTTAATTGTCACAAAACCCAGCATTTCAGAATTTACTGAAAACATTTACAACACTATAATTGATGAGTTTATTCCGCCTACCATTATAGTAGATGAGAATTTTGAACTGGTACATATTTGTAAAGATGTAAACCGGTTTATAAAAATTCCTCCGGGTAAAATCAGTTACGATATATTGACAATGATCAGGAAAGAGCTTAGTACAGCAGTATCTATTGCTCTTCATAAAGCATTGAAAGAAGACAAAGAAATAGTATACAATGATTTCAAACTAAAGGAGCAGAACGAAGTACATCATATAAATATCCGGGTAAAGCCTGCAAGAGAAAAAGACAAAACACGCAGGCTGATCTTTGTTATGTTTGAGGAGAGAGAGGTTGAAAAAATCAGCAAGAAAAACACGGAAAACCACACCATTGAATATGACACCAATCAACAAATCAAAGACCTTGAACTGGAGTTGAAGTATACCCGGGAAAACCTCCAGGCAACCATTGAAGAGCTCGGCACATCCAATGAAGAATTGCAGGCTACCAACGAGGAGCTTATTTCATCCAATGAAGAATTACAATCAACAAATGAAGAATTGCAATCGGTTAATGAAGAACTGTATACTGTAAATAGTGAATACCAAAACAAGATCGAAGTTCTCACTCAGCTCAACAACGACATAAACAATCTGCTGAAAAACACCAATATCGGTACTGTCTTTCTTGACAGGAATCTTTTGATCCGCAAATATACACCCGCAGTTACTGCAGCCATCAACATCCTCGAGATGGACATTGGCAGACCCATACACCACATATCACACAATACATTCTACGATAAGTTTATTGAAGACATCGAGAATGTGCTCCGCACTCTTGTACCCCGGGAAGTTGAAATCAAAGGCAAGAAAAACAACTGGTTTTTGATGCGTATCCTCCCCTACCGCACCCTGGAAAATGCTATTGATGGTGTTGTTATCACCTTTTTTGATATAACAGAAAGGAAACAATTTGAAGAAAAAATTGCACGAAAAAACAGCTTACTGATTTCCGTCCTGGAAAACAGCCCTATAGCCAGTACAATTTTAAATGAAAAAGGAAACATTACATTTGCCAACCACATGGCCGAAAAGGTTTTGGGGATAACCAAAGACGAAA
Source organism: uncultured Bacteroidales bacterium (assembly GCA_964453995.1). GTDB lineage: Bacteria > Bacteroidota > Bacteroidia > Bacteroidales > UBA7960 > SKVR01. The sequence goes on from CAYVQC010000011.1 coordinate 79,896, forward strand.
TAACAAAGAGAACATACAATGCCCCGAAATGGAAAATTACCACCGAAGATGACCAGCCCTTTGATAGCAATGAACTTCCCTTTGCACGTGTAATGCAAACTGCAAAGCCGGTTTTTGATATTATTCATAAAATTCAGTGGCCCAATGGAATCCAAAAAACACTAAGCATCAATGCTTCTCCCATTTTTGATGACCAACAGAACGTAACAGGAGCAATATGCACCCTGCTAGATGTGACCGAGAAACGCAAACTGGAAGAAAAAATAAAACGTGAATACGAACTGTTAATACGCATCCTGGAAAACAGCCCAAATGCAAAACTAATGACTGACGCACAGGGAAAAATAACCTTTGCCAATAAACTCGCGGTTTCACTGTTTGGATTGAATAATAATGCTATTGAAAAAGGAATTGCCTTCAGCGAATTAAAAATTGAAAGTCTTGACCCACTGAAAGGACATAAAAATATCATTGAAAAAGTATGTAAAACCAAAGAAACGGTTTACAATCAAAGATATAGTATAAGCAATTCTGCACCTCAGAACAATATAATCTATATTACTGCCTCACCCGCATTCGGAGAAGATAATCAGGTGCAGGAAATAGTAATTTCCGCTGACGAACATACAAACCTTATTATCAGCAACGACCTTCTAATACAGCAACTCGCCATAATTGGTGACCAGGTAGAATCGGGCGTATTTACCCTGGATATGAACAGCAAAATAACATCCTGGAACATTCATGCCCAAAACATTACCGGGGTGTCGCAAAATGAAGTTCTGTCTAAAACCTGTTATGCGCATGAAAAAAGAAAAACCGGAGAAAAAAGCACGCCATGTTTCTTGATTGATAGCCATCCTAATCCGGAAATATGCAAAAAACTCATTATTCCGCTAAATAATAAAAATATTATCATTCCCCTAAACAGGGTAGAGATCATTCAGAATAATAAGAAGCAAATTATTGGCGCAATCGGATTTTTTGATCATATCAAAACCCAAAACTCGTAAGCGTTAAATCCGCCTTTGTGAATAAATATTCTCTAAAGATAAAACAATCAGTTCCACTCCTATTGCATTGATACAGGTCAAAGTATGGAAAATTGAACTGCTATTGTTTGACAAATAATGGCATTTTTGCAACAAATGCTGGTAACACTCTACTTTTATAAGGAAAAATTTAATACATTCACATTCGGTAAATCGTCTGGCTAAACTTATTGTGTATTTTCATGACAGACTGTTTAGATACCTAACAGGACTGAGGTGTTGCAAATGAAAGAGCTAATAAGTCACCTATGAGAAAAAATATCTCAATAGTAATTGCAGAGGATGATGACGGACACGCCTTTTTGATAAAAAGAAGCCTGCAAAAAGCAGGTATAATCAATCCTATCATTCATTTTAAAAATGGAGAAGAGGTCTTAGACTATTTTTTATCAGATGACTCCCCATACAAAAAAAATAAAGAAGAGAGCTATATCATTCTGCTTGACATAAAAATGCCCAGGGCAGATGGAATAGAAGTGCTTGGAAAGCTCAAAACCAACCCATCGACAAAAAGAATTCCAGTGATTATGATCACAACTACAGATAATCCGCGTGAAATTGAAACGTGCCATGCATTGGGCTGCAGCAGCTATATTGTTAAGCCGATTGATTACCAGGCTTTTATAAAGATAGTAGCTCAGTTGGGTTATAAAATGAAAATCATTGAAGCACCAACAGACTTACAATCCAATGACCAACAATCAGATGCCAAATAAACCAGATGATAAACAATTGCCTGTCTGGATTATTGAAGACGACAATCAGCTCAATTATGTTATAGCCAGAAGCTTGCGCAATTCAGGTTTCATCTGCCAAAGTTTCTTCTCAGGGAAAGAGCTTATTGATCATATTAATGCTCAGGAAAAACCTTGCAATAATAAAGCTTTCATGTTGCTCGATTTTCTGCTGGAAGACATGAATGCAATTGAGCTCCTGAATTATTTGCAAGAAAATGATTTTTGCTACCCCTTTGTAATCATGACTGCCTACGGCGACGAAAAAACTGCTGTTGAGCTTATGAAGCTGGGTGCTATTGACTATGTCATAAAAGAGAAATATTTTGTCAACCAAATTGTAAAGGTTATTCAACAAGCCTACGAGAAAATTGAGATCAACAAAAAACTGGAACAATCAAGAATTGAATTACAAAGAAATGCAGAAGAATTAAAGTTGCTCAACAATCAGATCAATCTACAGAAATTGGCTATTGAGAAGGAAAAGGCAAAAATAGATAAGCTCCTCCAAAGTATTCTACCCAAAAAGATTGCAAAAGAATTGCTGGAGAAAGGATACACCAAACCCAGGCATTATAATACAGTGTCAATACTTTTTGCCGATGTAATCGGTTTTTCTGATCTTGCCAAGAAGAGCTCACCTATTGATCTGGTAGCCCGGCTTGACAATTACTTTTACGTATTTGATGAAATTGTAGAACAACTGGGCCTGGAAAAGATAAAAACAATCGGCGATTGCTATATGTGTGCTGGCGGTATCCCGGAAGCCAATCCACACAATCCGGTAATTACTGTCCTTACCGGCCTGAAAATTCAATACACCATTCAAAAACTGATAGACGAAAGCACCTCTGATTTTCCCGAATTTCGTGTAAGGCTTGGTATACATACAGGCGAGGTGGTTGCAGGTGTGGTGGGAAAAAACAAATTTGCTTACGACATCTGGGGCGATGCTGTAAATATTGCAAGCCGTGTTGTAGAAGCCGGTGAAAAAGATAAGGTGAACATTTCTGAAAAAACTTACAGCCTTGTAAAAGATTATTTTATTTTCAGCCAGAGAGGAGAGGTCATAACCAAGAGAAATTACCCACTAAAAATGTATTTCGTGGAAAGACTAAAACCAAAATTCTCTGCCGACCAAGAAGGCATTATGCCCAATGGTAAACTCATAAAATTACTTGATTTCAATCGTGAAATAAAGTATTATTAAGTACTAATCGTTATTTTGATCTGAAATTACGTTTCTTTTAACCGGCAGTTTTGTAAATACTTATACTTTATTGTAAATTTGCTCCTTAGCAAAAAAACAGCATCTCACACTTTGCAATAAAAACATTAACAGAGAAATATAATGCAAGGCCTCCCAAATACAGATATTTTCCAGAATTACCTTATTGTTATTGTTGAGGATGACGTTGCGCTGAATACACTTATTCAGAAAACCCTTCAAAAAAATAATTATCAAACCAAAGGTTTTTACACCGGCCATGAAACCATAGAGTGGTTGAAAGAAAACAACAGCCCCGATATTCTGTTGCTATTGGATTACCAGCTTTATGAAATGAGTGGCGAACAGGTGGTTAAGATTCTGCGCAAAGACAATATAGATGTACCTTTTGTAATTATTACAGGGCATGGCGATGAAAAAACCGCCGTGGAAATGATGAAATTGGGTGCATTGGATTACATGGTAAAAGACAGCAACTTTATTGATCTGCTGCCCACCATTGTCAAACAAGTCATCAACCATATTGATATTGAAAACAAGCTTTTCGAATCGCAGATTGCACTTAAAAAAAGTGAAGAAAAATACCGGAGCATTTTTGAAAACATACAGGATGTGTATTTTGAGATTTCTCTCAAGGGAGAGATACTGGAAATATCCCCCTCTGTTGAAAATATGCTCTCCCTGAAAAAAGAGGATATCCTGCACCAACCCCTATTTACAGACAAAAAAGAAGAAACCGCGTTTCTTGCTATGATGCGCGAAAAAGGAGCCGTTTCCGATTACGAGATCTTTTTGCGAAAAGAAACCGGTCAAAAGCTTCCTGCTTCCTTTACCTGCAAATACATCTACGACAAGCACGAAAACCCCTTGAAAATCATCGGCACCATTAGAAATATTTCTGAAAGAAAGCAGGCAGAAGAGATTATCAGGCATAGCGAAGAAAGGTACCGTATCCTGGCAGAAAATTCCAGTGATATGATCTCCAAGCATAACTGGGACCGCACCTATCTTTATGTTTCCCCTGCCTGTACCAAATTGCTGGGTTATTTTCCCGATGAACTTACCGGCCGGTCGGCTTACCAACTTATTCATCCTGACGATGTGGAAAACATCAGAAAAAATCATATCCTGCTACTGGAAAACAGGACCAATTCTTTCATAGAAAGCTACAGAATCAGGAAAAAAGATGGCACATATATTTGGTTTGAAACCAATAACCAGGTAATTTATAACCAGAACACAAATCTTGTTCAGGAAATTGTATGTGTTTCAAGAGATATAACTGAACGAAAAGACAAAGAAGAGCTACTGAAGGCTAAAGAAGTGGCAGAAAGAGCCAATAAAGCCAAATCAGAATTCCTGGCCAATATGAGCCACGAAATCAGAAACCCGCTCAATGCAATTATTGGCATGTCTAATACCCTTGGTAAAACACCTCTTTCGCAAGATCAGAAGCAATTCCTTAACTCCATTTCAATTTCATCTACCAACCTGCTGAATATCTTAAATGATATCCTGGATTTCTCAAAAATTGAAGCCAATAAAGTAGACCTGGTATTTGCCAGCTTCAACCTGAAAGATGTTATCAGTCAAACCATTGAGATGTTTCGTCCCCAGGTAAAAGCAAAAAATCTCTCTCTAACCTTTAGCATTGCCGAGGGAACACCCGAGTTTCTTTATGGGGATGAGAAGAAAATCATCCAGATCCTTAATAACCTGATCAGCAACGCGGTAAAATTCACCAATGAGGGCGGAGTTAAAATCGAAGCTGCATGCAAGAAGATGAATTCCGATACAGCATCACTCGAATTTAAAGTAATCGATACCGGTATTGGAGTGCGGGAAGAAGATATCCCCAAAATGTTTGAATCTTTCAGACAGCTGGATATTTCTACCAGGAAAGAATACCAGGGAACAGGATTAGGACTAAGCATCGTAAAAAGCCTTGTGGAAATGATGAATGGTAAGGTGAGCTTTGAAAGCGAATTTGGTAAAGGAAGCACCGTATCATTTCAAATCCCTTTGATAATATCAAAAAGTACAGATTCCGATAATAATTATCCTGAAGAAACCAATAAACCCCAAAAAGAGGAAAAAGTGAATAATAGAAAAATAAAAATCCTTGTAGCAGAGGATGATGCCATAAACCAATTGTATCTGGCAGGCTTTCTTAAATCGCAGGGATGGATGGTCGATACTGCTCCCAACGGACTGGTAGCCTTTGAAAAATTCCAGCAGGGACATTACGATCTGATCCTAATGGATGGACAGATGCCCAAAATGGATGGTTTTGAAACAACAAAAAAAATCAGAGAACAAGAAAAACAGGATGGAAAAGAAAAGCATACACCAATTATTGCTATTACAGGTTATGCTATTCCCGGAGACCGGGAACGGTTCCTGGGGGCCGGAATGGACGATTACGTCTCAAAACCCATTAATGAAAGTAAACTCCTGGAAATAATCAACAACCTGATTGAATCTCAAAACAACTAAACCTCACAGTAATAATACAGGGTATTAACCTGTTATAAAAAATACCATAAAAAGCCCCAAATCATCGCACTTTTTTCTTCTAATTTGAAAAGTTTATTATAATTTAGCTCCCGAACCTTATAATTTGTAACATATAAATAATAGGAATGGTTATGCAAAATATAGAATGGGAAAAGCTACCTTTTGGATACTTTAAAACCGATTACAACGTACGTTGCTACTACCGTGACGGTAAGTGGGGCCAGGTAGAAGTATCTTCTTCAGAATACATTAATATACACATGGCAGCCACCTGTTTGCACTACGGGCAGGAAGCTTTTGAGGGCATGAAAGCCTACCGCGGCCAGGATGAAAAAATACGGCTGTTTCGCTGGAAAGACAATGCTGCACGTATGCGCACTTCATCGGAGGGCATTCTTATGGCAAAAGTTCCCGATGAGCTCTTTTACGAAATGGTAGAGAAAGTGGTAAAACTCAACGAAAAGTATGTACCACCATTCGGCCATGGTGCTGCACTTTACATTCGCCCATTGCTTATAGGAACCGGCGTTCAGGTGGGTGTAAATCCTGCCAAAGAATATATGTTTATGATTTTTGTTGGCCCGGTAGGCCCTTATTTTAAGGAAGGTTTCAATCCTGTTACCATGCAGATCGTGCGTGATATTGATCGTGCTGCACCCAGGGGAACCGGACACATTAAGGTGGGTGGTAATTATGCCGGAAGCCTTAGGGCTACCGAGAGAGCTAAAGCAGAAGGCTTTTCTGCTGTGCTGTTCCTGGAGGCAAAAGAAAAGAAATACATCGATGAGGCTGGCCCGGCCAATTTCTTCGCCATAAAAGGAAACAAATACATTACTCCAAAATCAGAATCAATACTTCCTTCTATAACCAACAAAAGCCTGATGCAGCTTGCACAGGATATGGGACTGGAGGTTGAGCGCAGGCCCGTTGCCGTTGAAGAACTGGCCGATTTTGATGAAGTAGGAGCTTGTGGTACCGCTGCCATCATTTCTCCCATCAGGAAAATTGTGGATCGTGAATCGGGAAAGGTTTATGAGTTTTGCAAAGATGGTAAGGCAGGTCCTGTTTCAGAAAAGCTCTACAGAAAACTACAGGGTATCCAATACGGAGAAGAGTCTGATCCGCACAATTGGGTTACCATACTGGATTAAATTACCAGGTTATATAGCCATAAAAAAGAGGTTGCCTCAAAAGCCTGATTCCAGGAACACTT
>CAYVQC010000012.1:0-83026 GCA_964453995.1 uncultured Bacteroidales bacterium
AGTGGACAATTAATGCCTGGGATGAGTCGTTTTATAACTTTGGACACGACATGAATATGCATTATCATTATGAAGCAAAACCCGATGATGCCATCACCCTGAAGCGCAAAGCAATCAGGGGAGGATCATGGAAGGATGTTGGATTTATGCTCCAGGTAAGCGCCAGGACATATGAATATCAGGACACTGCAAAATCATATCTCGGATTCAGGTGTGTTCAAACCTACCCTGGCCGCGATCGTGCTGACGGAAACAGGTCTTCCAATGTTTACTAACACCAGCGTTGTGCCTGAAGTGATTTTATTAAATTGATTTATTTACGCAGAACAACTTATCTTTTATGAAATTCGCACAAACAAAAGCCTTTAAGAACTTCATGTCCAAGCTTTATGGATGGGGAGCCGCCTTGGTTATCATTGGAGCATTGTTCAAGATTCAGCACTACCCTGGAGCGGGCATCATGCTTGTTATTGGTCTTGGAACAGAAGCCATCATTTTCTTCTTTTCTGCATTTGAAAAACCCCATGAAGAACCCGACTGGACTCTTGTTTATCCCGAATTGGGCGGAATTGATAGCGATGATCAGCCCACTGGAAAAGAAAGAGACGGCCTTGTTCGTGGCGGACAGAATACCAATGTTCAAAATATAACCCTGTCCAATAACCTGGATAAGATGCTCGAAGAGGCCAATATTGGTCCCGAGCTAATTGAGAATCTGAGTGCTGGACTGCAGAACCTCAGCAATAATGCAGCAAAACTGGCAGATATGTCCAGTGCTGCCGTTGCTACCCAGGGTTATATCCAGAATATGGAAACTGCATCTCAGTCAGTTCTTGAATTGAGCCAGTCCTACAAAAATACCAATGAGTATCTTAAACATGACCTCAGCCTGGCAGAAGAATATGCCAACAGCTTGCGCAATGCAGTAGGTTCTATGAATCAGCTCAGCGATACTTATAAAGAGACGGCGCAAAATGCCAAAGAACAACTCAATCTTTCACAACAATACAGCGAAAGCATTAAAAACATAACAGGCTATACCAATGAATTGGCTGCCAACTACAGCCATAGCTCCGAGTTGCTTGTTAAAACAGTGGAAGCACTTGAAAAATCGACTTCACAAGGAGAAAGCTATGCCGAGCAAATGAAAAAAACAGCTCTCAATCTGGAAGCCTTAAACGCGGTTTATGAATTACAACTTCAGGCTACCGACAATCAATACAAGGCAACAGAAAAAATTGGCAGTGCAGTTGAAAAATTCGTTGACAATATCAATCAATCAGCAGAAGGTGCCGAACTATACAAAGAACAGATGAATGCTCTGACACGCAATATAGCAGCCCTGAACAATGTATATGGCAATATGCTTTCAGCTATGAATTTTAATGTAGGCAAATAAAAAGCCAGCTACACTCCCCCGAAGAATAGTTTTATTTTAAGAAGAAAAACAGCAATACAAATATATGGCAGGAGGAAAACAAACCCCGAGACAAAAAATGATTGGTATGATGTACCTCGTTTTAACGGCACTACTGGCGCTCAACGTTTCAGTAGAGGTACTCGATGCTTTTGTTTTGGTTGACAGGGGGCTTCAGCAAACCAACAGGAACTTTGAACGGAACCTTGAACTACTTTACAGTGCTTTTGAAGACCAGTTAGAAGATAATCCTGCTAGAGTGGAAGATTATTATGAAAGAGCCCAACAGGCCCGCAATCTTTCCCAGGACCTTGTAGATTTTATTCTCAACAACAGGAGTGAAATGATTGCCCTGGTTGATAAGATTGAGGTGGAAGTTGCCGATACCCTTAGCCTGCTGGATATGAAGGCCAAGGATAATTACAGCCGTTCTTCAACTTTCTGGTTGATAGACCCTGTAGAAGGGGGCACCGCAGCTACTACCGATCCTGGTGGCCCGGGCACCCGCGGGTACATCTTAAGAAATATGATCGAAAACTTTAAGGAGGAAATGATTGCCCTTTTGCCCCCGGGAACCGAGTTGCAACTTGGACTTGACATTGATGGGCCCTTCTATGATAAGAGCGGACGTGAGATCAGCTGGCAACATGCCATGTTCGACAGGCAAATCCCTGTTGCTGCAGCAACCAACCTCAGCAGACTCGTTACCGAAGTGCGCAATGCTGAATTTGATGTTGTACGCGAGCTCTTTGAAGCAATAGGTGCAGGTACGTTCACCTTCGACCAGGTTACCGCCAAACTGATTCCCACAAGTAACATTGTAATCCAGGGAGATTACTATGAAGCAGAGGTGTTGGTAGCAGCCTATGACTCTAAACAAGAACCTGAAGTATTTGTTGGTGGGCAGCGTATTGATGGCACCACCATCAGGATTCCTGCCACACGCGAGGGTTTGCAAACCATCAGCGGATCAGTAAGGGTAATGGGTCCCGATGGTCCAGAAACTCATGAATTTTCAGAGACATATACTGTGCAGCGCCCAACAGCCACCGTGAGTGCCGATGCCATGAACGTATTTTACATGGGTGTTCCTAACCCTGTATCCATTTCTGTGCCCGGAATTCCTACTGAACGGCTGGAAGCCCGCATCAGTGGCAGCGGGAACCAACTCAGCCGAAATCCCGGTGGCGGATACACTGTAAGGCTCAGCACCGATCAGAGTGTTAATGAAAACGTTACCATCTCAGTATTTGCCAGAGATGAAGGGCAGCTAAGGAACATGGGACAATCTGTTTTCAGGGTAAGGGTAGTTCCTGATCCTATTCCCGAAATTGCCGGCCAATCCGAAGGAGTGATTGCCAAAGAGATCCTGGCAGGTGCCCCCATTATCCCCCGTATGAAAAACTTTGATTTCCAGATGGATTTTCGCATAACTTCCTTTACTATGAATACAACTGTTGCTGGAGAATTTATTGAGCGCAGTGCAGACTCAAATGTTCAAACAGAAGACATGGAAGATCTTATCCGGCGTGCCACACGAGGACAAAGATTTACTTTCCAGGACATTCGGGCAATCGGCGATGATGGAAGGGAAAGAAACCTGCCCCCTATGGTTTTCAGAATTCAATAACTTAAAAAATACCGGAGGTTTTATTATGACCAGATTAAAGCAATTATTCATTTTCTCTCTTACAGTGATGCTTTTTACAGGCTCACTCAGTGCCCAGGTGCTTGAAGGAGCAAACCCCACAGACGGCTTCTACGAAAAAGTATGGGTTGAGGAAAAGCAACCTATTCCTCTCGCATTCGTTAGAGAAGCTGACGTAGCATGGGAAAAGAAAGTATGGCAGGTGATTGATTTAAGGGAACGGATCAACCTTCCTTTGTATTTCCCAAATACAACACTCAATGACCGTCAAAGCCTCATGCAAGTGCTTATGGCCAGTATCAACGAAAATTCTATTATGGCCTTTCGTGATGATGAATTTACCATACCTTTCCCGGCAGAAGAGATACGAAACCAGTATGCAAGAGAAGAAACAAGGACACTTACCCGCCCTGATCCCCCTTATGAAGAGTATGATACTACCTTCGTAATACCCTTGCGCCCTGAAGATGTTACAAAATATCGTATCAAAGAGAGTTGGTTCTTCGACAGCAAGCGCTCGGTAATGGATGTGCGAATTATCGGTATTTGTCCGGTAAGAGAAAGAATAGACCCTGAAACCGGCGAAAGCCTTGGCGACCAGGTACTTTTCTGGGTTTATTTCCCCGAAGCCCGCAATGTGCTGGTAAACGCTGAAGTTTTCAACCCCCAAAATGATGCACAGCGTATGTCTTTTGACGATCTTTTCATGCGCCGCATGTTTAACAGCTATATTTACAAAGAATCCAATGTGTACGACAGGCTCATCCTGGAGTATATTGAAAATGGCCTCGATCAATTGCTTGAGGCGGAGCGGATCAAAAACGATATCCGCAATTATGAGCTTGACCTCTGGGAGTATTAAACCTTTTCATAATATTATTCCAAAAAACAGGGTGCCCATTGTGGGTCACCCTGTTTTTATTTATACAAAGTTTTTCTTTTTCGCTTCGCGAAACTTCCCTAAATCATATTGCGTGGATTTACCCATGTATCAAACTCTTCCCCTGTAACCAATCCCGATTCAAGAGCCGCTTGTTTCAGTGTAAGATTTTGCTCATGAGCTCTTTTGGCAATTTTCGCTGCATTATCATATCCTATATGTGGATTGAGGGCAGTAACCAGCATTAATGAATTGGTAAGATGCGATTCAATGTTTTTTTTGTTTGCTTCTATCCCTTCCACACAATTCACGCTGAAGGAAACGGCAGCATCTGCCAGCAAGCGTGCAGCCTGCAACAAGTTATAAATCATTACCGGTTTGAATACATTGAGCTGAAAATGCCCGTTCATACCTCCTGCCACAATGGCGGCATCATTGCCTATTACCTGGGCCGCCACCATGGTCATAGCTTCCGATTGGGTTGGATTTACCTTACCGGGCATAATGGATGAACCAGGTTCGTTGGCAGGAAGGTTTAATTCGCCTAATCCGCAGCGTGGCCCCGAGCCCAGAAAACGGATGTCATTGGCAATTTTCATCAGAGATACAGCAATCTGCTTCAATGCTCCACTGGTTTCAACAATGGCATCGTGGGCCGAAAGAGCCTCGAATTTGTTATGCGCAGTAATGAAAGGCATCCCTGTAAGACTTGCGATCTCATGGGCCACTTCCCTGTCAAACCCTTTAGGGGCATTGATACCTGTTCCCACAGCGGTACCACCCAGGGCAAGTTCCCTCAAATGGTCCAGGGTATTGGTCAGCGCCTTCAATCCATGCTGCAATTGCGATACATACCCCGAAAATTCCTGACCCAACGTTAAGGGTGTTGCATCCATCAGGTGAGTGCGACCGATCTTTACAATATCAGAAAACGCTTCAGATTTAGCTTGCAAGGCATCCTTCAGCCCGCTCAAACCCGGAATTGTTTTTTCCGTAATGAGCTTATAGGCAGCAATGTGCATGGCAGTGGGAAAAGTATCATTCGAAGACTGCGACTTGTTTACATGATCGTTGGGATGTACCTTTTTTTCAGGATCATCAAGCTTACCTCCCATAATTACATGAGCCCTGTTGGCGATCACTTCATTGAGATTCATGTTGGATTGCGTCCCCGATCCGGTTTGCCATACCGCAAGCGGGAAATTGCCATCCAGCCTGTTTTCGAGTATTTCGTCGCAAACCTTGATAACAGCTGCAGCAATATCAGGTTTTAATACTCCCATCTTCTCATTGGTAATGGCACAGGCTTTCTTCAATATAGCAAAAGCTTCAATGATTTCAGGAGGCATCTTCTCTACCCCTATTTTAAAATTCTGCAGTGATCGTTGGGTTTGAGCACCCCAATATTTGTCTGACGGTACTTCTATTGTTCCAAGGGAATCTCTTTCAATACGTGTGTTCATATGTTGTTTTTTACGGTTTACCTGTTAAAATTACGCATTAAGGTAAAACGTGACAAATTTTATGCATACATTTTAATTTTGTTGGCAACTGATTTATGTCATCACATGCGCATAGCACACAATTCATACATCAGTTTGGCCAACATAACAACCCAACATCCCATTACTTTACACAATTACCGTATCTTTGTAAAAAAAAGATTGTCCCTATGGAAACCAACAGACAGAAAAGAATCAATAAGCAGCTTCAGAAAGACCTGGGAGAGATTTTTCAGCGGGAATCACCCAACCTTTTTTCACGCGCCCTCATAACCGTAACCAAGGTAAATGTTACGGCCGACCTGTCCATGGCTAAGGTTTACCTGAGCATCTTTGGTTCAGACAATGAAAAGATCATGCACCAGGTAAAGATCCATGCCGGAGAAATCCGCAAACAGCTGGGCATGCGGGTTAAAAACCAGCTGAGGCAGGTTCCGCAATTGCAGTTTTTTGTAGATGACAGCCTCGACTATATAGAAAACATAGAAAACCTGCTGAAAAAATAGTATTGCTGCATGAAGTACGACCCCATTAAGGCTCGCCTGGGCCGAGTTTTCAACAGGCATATCCTGCTGAGGAAAATATTTTACCAACTGCTCGATCTGTTATTGCTCAGATCCTGGCATGTGCATCATCATCTGAAGTCGTTTTTCAGGCACACTTCCAAAAGGAATGATATCCGGGTGCTGGATGCAGGAAGCGGATTTGGTCAATACAGCTGGTACCTGGCAAAAAAACGGCCTTCCTGGACAATTCATGGTATTGAACTCAAAGAGGAGCAGGTGCAAGATTGCAACAACTTTTTCAGGAAAGCATCAAAGAACGATGCTGGTTTTTTCACCGGCGATCTTACAACCTATCAGCGAGAGAATTATTACGACCTTATATTGTCCATTGATGTAATGGAACATATTGAGGAAGACGTAAAGGTGTTTAAAAACTTTTATGCCTCTATGCGCTCTGATGGCTTGTTGCTCATCAGCACTCCCAGCGACCAGGGAGGATCAGGAGTGGAACATGAACACGATTCCTCCTTTATTGAGGAACATGTGCGCGATGGATACGGCAAGGATGAAATCAAAAAAAAGCTGCAGAGTGCCGGCTTCCAAGACATCCGTGTACACTACACCTACGGAAAACCCGGCAGTCTGTCGTGGAAATTATCCATGAAATACCCCATCCTGATGTTGGGCAGATCAGCAATCTTCTATATTCTCTTGCCGTTGTATTACCTGCTGGTATTTCCTTTCTGCATGATCCTTAACTACATCGATGTAAGACAGCATCACAAATCAGGCACCGGACTGCTGGTAAAAGCATACAAACGAAAACCTTAAACAAGCAACCAATCATCAAAAACCCACTTTACATTGAACTTCCCCTTTTACATAGCCCGTAGGTACCTCTTCGCAAAGAAATCACAAACAGCGGTAAATGTGCTTACCATTGTTGCTGTGGTGGGTGTTTCGGTGGGTACTATGGCCCTGGTAATTGTACTTTCGGTTTACAATGGTTTTGAGAAACTGATTCTTTCCCTTTTCAACTCTTTCAATCCTGATATGGAAATAAGACTGGTTGAAGGGAAAACTTTCAACATGGAGGATTTCCCTGCTGATGAGATCAGGAAGCTGCCCGGGGTACTTTATCTTGGTGAAATCCTCGAGGAAACAGCACTGATTACCTATCGTGACCGGCAACATATTGCTACTCTCAGGGGTGTGGATGAAAATTTTCATCATATCACCGGTCTGGATACCATGATGCGCGATGGAGCGTTTAAACTGCGGGAAGGCGACAGGGAGTACCTTGCACTTGGCATGGGGGTAGCCATTATGCTTAATGCCAATATCAACGACTACCTCAACCCGCTGAATATATATATTCCCCGGCGCGGGCGGGTAAGCACGGTAAATCCGATGCAGGCATTCAATGCCAGTTCGAATTATGCCAGCGGAATATTTGCCGTTCAAAGCGAATACGATATGGAGTATGTTATTGCCCCCATATCGCTGGTGAGGTTTCTGACAGAACACAACAAACAGGTTTCTTCCGTTATACTTCGCATAGATCCAACAAGCAATATCAGACAGTTGCAACAAGAAATTGCTTCTGTTGTGGGCAATGATTTTATTGTGCGCAACCGCATGCAACAAGAAGAGTTTCTTTACAAGGTTATGCGATCGGAAAAATGGGTCATCTTCTTTATTCTGAGTTTTATCCTGGTCATAGCAGCCTTCAATATTACCGGTAGCCTTACCATGCTGGTGCTGGAAAAGCGAAAAGATATAAGCATATTATGGAGTATGGGATGTTCCATAAAAACATTGAAAAAGATTTTCCTTTTTGAAGGGCTACTTATTGGTATCGGGGGAGCAGCTTTGGGAATCCTTCTGGGGGGTGTGGTCAGCTGGTTGCAGATCCGGTTTGGACTGATTGCCATACAGGCCGAAGGAACATTTATTATGGATGCTTATCCTGTGCATATCAACCCCTGGGACTTTGTGCTGGTGTTCTTTACGGTTTCAGTTATAGGTTGGCTGGTTTCCATTTTACCGGTGCAAAAGATCAAGACATTTCTCATGAAAAACCAAACTGTCTAGAATCCTTATACTAATAAGAATTTCCACAACCTATCCCAAAACAGCATAAAGCATCTACCTGACCACATTATTTTACTTGCCCTCTCAAATTCTACCAAAGTTTCTTGTTAGTCAGATTATATTTAGGTATTTTTGTGAAATTCAAACACGAAATCAATAGCACACAAGTCTGAAATTAAGCCAAATGCACAACTCCTTTCTGAAAAGCAGGCTTTTCAAGGGAAAAAGCCTATCCCACCACACAAATGATCACAGCGGCTAATTCTTTCCGTAAATATCATTACAGGTTACGCTCATAAAAGGATCAAAGAATCTGGTACACCTTTGCATTTCATATGCATTAACAGGCCCAAACGCTATTTCAAACAAAGTTCAAATCAACTTAATCAAAAGACAAATGAAGAGAGAGTTACAATCACCAAACAAAAAAGCCGGGTCATTATCTGGTTACTGGCGCTTCGCCGGTATCATCTTGTTGTTGTTTGCTGTACTTCAAGCTACAGCGCAAAGTCCTATTATGCTTGATGGGGCAAAAAGCCTCACCAGGGTTCAGGAAAGCAACCTGCAAACCCTCAAGGTACAATATTCCTTTGATGCACTGCATACTCTTGAGGTAAAAACCCCGGAAGGCACTTTCAACGAACTGATTCTAAACAACGCATATTCTGTTGGCGAAATTGGCACGCCTAAACTTCCCGCCGCCAAAAACCTCATTGAGATCCCCTTTGGAGCTGAAGTAGAGGTAAATGTAAAGAACTATACTGTAAGTGAATACAAGCTGACAGATTACGGATTTAAAAACTCCCTGATGCCGGTTCAGCCCTCATTGCGCAAAGATCAGCAACCCGAAGAAGTACCTTTTGAATTTAACCAGGAGGTATATGCTCAGAAGTCTTTTAACGAGAGCGAACTGGCAGAAGTTGAGGTTCTTGGTGTTTTAAGAGGAATGCGTCTGGCCCGATTGGTAGTAGCTCCTGTTCGTTACAACCCCGGCGAAGAAACGATAAAGGTTTACAATAATATCGAAGTCGAAATCACTTTTTCCGGCGCCGATGCATCACTCACCAACCATATTAAAGCTTCCACGTGGTCACCCTATTTTGAAGCACTAAAGCCCAGACTTTTAAACACCATTGAAACACGCGATATCTTTGATGATCACCCCGACCTGACCAAGAACCCCATTAAAATGCTCATCGTTTCCCACCGTGAATTTGAAGAAACGCTGCAACCCTTCGTGGAGTGGAAAACACAAATGGGTTTTTACGTGCAGGTAGATTATACTGACGAAGTGGGCACCACTGCAACAGCTATTCAAGATCATATTCATGGCATATACAATGCAGCTACTCCCGAAGATCCGGCTCCCACATTCCTGATAATAGTAGGTGATGCAACCAAAGTTCCGGCCTCGGCCATTGGTTCCTCTTCCAATGTGGTAACCGATCTCTATTATGCTTCAGTAGATGGCGACTATTTCCCTGAAATGTACCACGGCCGCCTATCAGCCAGAAACGTACAGGAGTTGGAAAACCAGCTGGAGAAAATTCTCTATTATGAAAAATACGAATTTGAAGATGCATCATATCTCGATGACGTAACCCTGATTGCCGGCCAGGACGGAAACTGGAACCCAAAGGTAGGACAACCCACCGTACATTACGGCACCCAGAATTATTTCAATGAAGCCCATGGTTTCAACACCGTAAATGCCTACCTGGACAGCTATACCGGTTGCTATGATAACGAGCGTATTTCCGTAAGTTTCATCAACTTTACCGCACACTGCTCACCTACTTCCTGGGCGGGCCCTACCCTCAACGCATCTGATATTCACAACATGACCAACGAAGGGAAATACCCCCTTGCGGTGGGCAACTGTTGCCAGAGTTCATTGTTCAGCCATGCTGAAAGTATTGGAGAAGCCTGGGTGCGTGCAGCCAACAAAGGAGCGGTAGCGTATATCGGTTCAGCACCTAATACGTATTGGTTCGAAGATTTTTACTGGTCTGTAGGTGCCTTTCCTATCCAGGGAGATAATAACGGTTATGTGCCGACTGTTGAAGAAACCACCCTGGGTGCTTACGATGCCCCCTTTGTGTCTGATTACCTGGCAGTGGGTGCTTTGAAATTTGTAGGTAACCTTGCTGTTACAGAGGTAGAAGTACAGAATTATCCAAGCCATTCCAGCCCATTGTATTACTGGCAGGCTTACCACACTTTTGGCGACCCCTCCACATACATTTATCTTACCCAGGGTACAGAAAACGAAGTGTCACATATGTCCATCGTACCCATCGGCCTTGATACTTATACCGTCAATGCCCTTGCCGGTTCCTATGTAGCCATTAGCAAGGATGGGGTATTGCATGGTGCTGCTTTTGTAGATGAAACAGGAGAAGTTGAAGTGCCGATCGAACCTATCCTTGATGGAGGTAACGTGAGCATCGTCGTTACCAAAGCACAGCACATACCCTATATTATGGAAGTGCCGGCTGCTGCCCTTGTAGGTCCATTTGTTGTGCTTGATCATTATGAAATCAATGGCGATCCGGCCTATAATCAAACCGTTACATTGGATGTGATGATCAAAAACGTGGGTGCAGATCCTGTGGGAGAAGTAACCGCCAGCCTTTCAGGGTCCGATCCATTCATTACCATAGTAAATGCCGGTGAAGAGGTAACCTTTGACGGGATGAACGCGGGCGAAGAGGACAACACTTCCCTGGTGGAAAATGCTTACACACTTGAGATAAGCATGAATGTACCTGATAATTACCAGGCCACTTTCCCTCTCACCATAACCGATGGAGAAGAAGAATGGATATCAAACCTGAAAATTACAGCATATGCTCCTGTTTTTGAAATCGATCCTTTATATGTGATTGATGATTCCCAAAGTGGAAATAATAATGGCAGGCTTGACCCCGGTGAAACTGCCAACATCATCTTTTCGGTGACTAATAACGGAAATACAACAGCTCAGAATCCGGTGCTTGATATTTTGGGAGATTCGCCCTATCTCACCCTGGCAGAAGAGCAACTTGCCCTGGAACCCATTGCAGCAGGAGAAACATTGGATGTACCTGTTGAGGTAGAAACACATTCCTCTGCCTCTGAGGGCACCTTTACACAACTAAACCTGGAAGTTGAAGACGGACACTGGTTTTCCATTACCAGTGAGCTCGTTATTGGCCAGGTACCTGAAATGCAGTTGGGCGACGGAAATTCTCCTTCCAACCAGTACCCATTCTACAATTACTACAAAGCCAATCGTTCGCAGATGCTATATCTTAACAGCGAATTGGGCTCAGGCGAAAAAACGATCAAGGAAATTGGATTTGACATCACACAGGTTGCCGACAATTATCGTGACCTGCCCAACTTTAAAATCCTGTTGAAACATGTGAGTATATCACAAATGCCCGGCAGTTTTGTTGACATGGCAGATGCCTCCGAGGTATTCTCTGCAGAAGTGTACAATATGCCGCAAGAAATTGGCTGGCATGTGTGGGATATTGAAGATTTTGTGTACGATGGAGAAAGCAACCTTTTGATTGAAGTTGTTTGGGGACAATTGCCAGGCTGGACCTCTGACTATTACAAAGTAGCCTCTACCAACATGCCCGTTAATATGGTAAGCTATGGATACAGCGACCAACAGGTAGTACCTGCTTACAATGGTAACTCCACCACACGCCCCAATCTTTTCATGGCTTTCCAGGCCGAAGAAACCGATCCTATGCAGGAAGTCACTTTTATGGCCAAAACAAATGATATGAGTCCACTACAGGATGCAGCCAT
Organism: uncultured Bacteroidales bacterium; assembly: GCA_964453995.1. Lineage (GTDB taxonomy): Bacteria > Bacteroidota > Bacteroidia > Bacteroidales > UBA7960 > SKVR01. The sequence goes on from CAYVQC010000012.1 coordinate 11,852, forward strand.
AAAAATCGGCTCTCACACGATGCTTACCAGCGAGTCGGGGGAAGCTGTTATCAACCTTTACCCTGGCACCTATACTTACCATGCTATGGCTGAAGGGTTTGATCCTATCCCCGATCAGAATTTCACCATCGACGATCAGTCCCTGGAGATCGAAGTGATCTTTGGACCGGTAATGCACATGGTAGAATTTATCATTGACAATACCTATGGCCACAATGTTGACCAGGCTTCCATTACCCTCAATGGCATCCAGCATAATGCCGGTGAGTATATGATAGAAGATCTTGAACCAGGTACTTATGAGTATATCGTTTCCTGCCATGGCCACTACGACAAAACAGGATCTTTTGAAATTACAGACCATAACCTGGAGGTATATGTAACCCTTTCCCCCGACGGAACATATGCAGATGATCTGCGATCAGCTCACCAGCTAAAAGTATTCCCCAACCCTACCAGGGGGATGATACAGGTGCAAACCAACGGAATAAGCAGTGACCTGGTTTTAACCATAACCGATTACCAGGGAGCAGTATTGCAAACACAAACTATTACATCACAGCGCCAATTTAACATAAACCTTCATGGGTACTCTGCAGGAATTTATTATCTTAGAATAGAATCGGAACAAGGCGTTATGATCCGAAAAATAGTACTTCAGTAATGTATTTTTCCGGGGCTGTTTCAAAGGCCGGATTTGACCTGGACACAGAGCCTGTCGAAGTGATTATCCTGCTCATATTCAGCAGTGGCTTTCGACAGTTTACACTAAGCTTACCGAACCGCTCAGCGATCAGGCAATACTTTTGAAACAGCCCCGAACCAAAATAAAACGTACCTATAATTATTAACTATTTACCAAAGATCATGAAAAAAACTTATTACCTCTTTTTATTCTTATTCATGGGTTACATTACCATGGCCACAGGGCAGCAAAACTGGATTGGGATACAGGATTCTCAACCCGCTGAATCTGCTATCAGGTTGCTTGAAAGCAACCTGGAAACCACCCGCATCCAGTTTTCAGTGGAAGGATTTTATGAAAATGCTATGCGCACACCTCGTGGCACAGAAAGTATTCTACATCTGGAAGGGGGCGTTCTGATCACAGAAAAAGGAACGCCCGATCTGGGAAAGCTTTACACCAGTATCGTTATTCCCGACCTTTACGAGATGGAAGTAAAGATCATCAGCTCCAAATACCAGGAATTTACCAATATTGCTGTTGCCCCCTCCAAAGGACATTTTACAAGGGATATCAACCCTGCAGATGTACCCTACATTTATGGTGAAGCATACAATGAAGACGCCTTTTGGCCCGGTAAACTGGCACAGCTGGAAGACCCCTTTATCGTCCGCGATTTCCGTGGGCAAACAATTACAGTTTTCCCCCTACAATACAATCCTGTAACCCAAACCCTGAGGGTGTATACTGACATTGTTGTGGAAGTAACCTCCACCAACGAACCCGGCAAAAATGCACTCGTTCGCAAGCGCGAAAAAGTGAAAACAGAAAAAGACTTCGGTTTAATCTACAACCGCTTTTTCCTGAACATGGAAGCCGCCGATAAAAATTACCAGGTGCTGGAAGGTGAAGAAGGAAGCTTGCTGATTATAGCCTATGACGACTTCATGGAAGCCATGCAGCCCTTTGTAGACTGGAAACGCACCACAGGCCGAAAAACCGTGATGGTGCCCAAATCTGAAGCTGGAAGCACTGCTGCAGCCATCAAAAGTTATGTGCAAAACTATTACGATGAAAATCCTGATTTTGCACACCTGTTGCTGGTAGGCGATGGACCTCAGATTCCTACCATGAGCGCCAGCGGCGGCCCTTCAGATAATGCCTACGGATTCCTGGAAGGCACCGATAGCTACAACGAAGTTTTTGTAGGTCGTTTTTCTGCCGAAACGGTTGCCCATGTAGAAACACAGGTAGAGCGGATGATTCATTACGAAAGAAATCTTGACGAAACCGATACCTGGTTAGGTAATGGTATGGGCATAGCCCGCAATGAAGGTGCCGGCGGAGGCCACAACGGTGGTGAAGCAGATTATGTGCACATGGACTTTGTTCGCGATACCTTGCTCAACTACACCTATACTGAAGTGCTGAAAAGATACGATGGCAATGTTCCCGGTGTACCCAACGCCAATGCTTCACAAATGTCCACCGACTTTAACGAAGGTATCGGTATCGTAAATTTCTGTAACCACGGTTCTACCACCGGATGGTCGGTAGCCGGCTACAGCAACAGCCATGTCAACCAGCTTACCAATGTAAACAAACTACCCTTTATCTGGTCGGTAGCCTGTGTGAACGGTAACTTTGTAGGCAACTATTGCTTTGCCGAAGCGTGGCTTCGTGCCACCCATGAAGATCAGCCCACCGGCGCCATCGGAACCATGATGTCAACCATCAACCAGGCATGGCAACCTCCTATGACCGGACAGGATGAAATGGTAACCCTTTTGGCAGAGATGAGTACTTTTGATGATATCAATACCTATCAAAGAACCTTTGGTGGTTTGTCCATCAACGGAAGTATGGCCATGATTCCTGCCCATGGATCCAGTGGTACGGAAATGCATCATACATGGGTTCTGTTTGGTGACCCAACCCTCAAGGTAAGAACCGCCGCTCCCACTGCCTTCGAACTTACTTACAACCCGGTTATATTGATCGGCACCGAATCTTTGGAGGTAAATGCTCCCGATGCTGATGGAGCCACTGTGGCTTTGAGCTATTATGATACGGTGGAAGAGGAAGTGGTGATTGTAGGAACCGCTGTGGTTGAAGATGGAGTTGCCACTGTTAATTTTGATATACCCCTTGTTGAACCCGGAACCCTTACCCTTACCGTCATGGGTTTCAACAAACAAACCTACATCAATGAAGAGATCCAGGTAATACCTCCCGACGGTCCCTATGTCATTTTTGACCAATTGACCATTGATGACAATGCAGGCAACGACAATAACCAGGCAGATTATGGTGAAACCATTACCCTGAATGTGAGTCTGAAAAACGTTGGAATTGAAAAAGCTGAAGAAGTAAGCGCGATTCTTTCCACTGACAGTGAACATGTTACTATTGTAAACAATGAAGCATTCTGGGGAGAGATTGATGAAGCAGGCAACCTGATGGTAAATGCAGCATTCACCATTGAAGTGAATCATGTTATTCCCGATAATACCAATATTCTCTTCAATTTGGTAATCAGTGGACAGGATGTAGAGGAAGAAGATAAAGTATGGAATTCAGGTTTTGCCCTGAAGATCTTTTCCGCTATGTTCACCATCTCAGAATTTGTGCTTGATGATACCAGCGAAAACGATCTACTGGAACCCGGCGAGTCGGGCGACCTTGTAGTAACCTATACCAATACTGGTGGTGCTCCGGCCATGGCTCCTGTTGCCCATCTCATAGCCTCCTCCCCTTATCTTACCATTGACAATGATATGGTTGAACCAGAAACCATTGCCCCAGGAGATAGTATTGAAATTGCCTATACCGTACATGCCCATGCATCTGCATTGGAAGGTACCTTTGTTGATCTTATTTTTACCATTGAGGACAATCATTTCTTTGAATCCGCACAAACCCTGGTAATAGGCCAGATTCCTGAAGCCCAGATTGGCGATGGTAACAGCTCTTCCAACCAATATCCATTTTACAACTACTACAAAGCCAACCGCTCACAAATGATATACACTGCAGATGAATTGGGCGCAGGAGAAAAAACAATTCTCGAGATTGGTTTTGATATCATACAGATTGCCACCCAGTACAACAACCTGCCCAATTTTGTAATCAGGATGATGCATACAGATCAGGACGCATTTTCCGGAAGTTTTGTCAACACTTCTGAAGCAGAAGTAGTATTCCAGGCATCTTCCTACCAGATGCCGACCGCAACCGGCTGGCAAATCTGGGAAATAGAACCCTTTGATTACAATGGGGAAAGCAATCTGTTGGTTGAAATAGTTTGGGGATTACTACCACAGTGGACTTCCGACTATTACAAGGTAGCTTCTACCAGTGCAGGCGCCAACAGGGTTGCTTTTGGTTATAGCGACTCACAAGCAGTACCTGCATATAATGGCACCAGCCAGGTTAGACCAAACCTCTTTCTTACTTTTGAAGCCGAAGAAACTCATCCAAGCCAATTGGTTGAATTTGTAGTGAAAAACCAGCTTGATGAAATGCTTGAAGCTGAGATTAAAATCGGTAGCTTTAAAATGAATACCAGTGAAGAAGGACACGCCCAGCTTGAGCTGCAGCCCGGCACCTACCATGCTAATGTAGATGCAGACAGTCATGCAGGCCTTGAAAACGAGGAATTTATCATTGAGGCACCTGAAGATGGTGGCGACGGAGAGAAAGAAGAGGAGCCTGTTCCCGATGCGATAATTGAATTCATGCTCACACGCCTTTTTAACACCACATTCGCCATTACTGATATGTATGGCAATGAAGTAACCGACGCAGTGATCGCGATGGATGACAACACCTACGAAGAAGGACATTATCAGTTTGACTATATGATGCCTGGCGAATATACATACACTATCACCAGGTCCACCTACTTTGATTACGAGGGTAGTTTTGAACTTACCGATGATCATGCAAATATAGAAGTAGTTATGATGCCTGATGGTACTGCTGCTGAAACCCTCAATCAAAACGGATTTTCTGTTTATCCCAACCCCTTCAGCAATCAGTTGAAAATTCAGATGGCCGAAGGTACAACAGGTGAAGTACAGATTATTGACATCCTGGGTAACGTGGTTTTGACAAGAAGCCAGGCCAGCGGTGCCCAATACTTCAATCTTGGAGACCTACCCACCGGTAACTACTTTGTAAGGATCATTACTATAGAAACTATTGAAGTGTTTAAAGTTAGCAGGATAAAATAACCTCCTCTTATCTGAATTTATTAAAAAACGACCACCCCTTGGGAATGGTCGTTTTTTTTTGCCAATTAAAATAATTGCCGATGCTAACAACTCAAAATACGCAGCTGATTTGAATCAACCACATCTCTACTATTAATATTTATTTGTTTAATTTTATTTATGTCAGAATATTGTTTTTAAATTTATTTTTCAAATATTGAAAGGCTCAAGCTATTTGTATGTTTATTTGCGGCTAGCAATGTTTTTTGTAAATGGCCCCCAAAATCACCGGGCTAAGTTATAGATAAAAACCAGTAACTTTATGACGATGAAAAGAAAATTTACCACAGAAGAAAAGCTTCAGATAATCAAGGAAGCCTCAGAGCAAGGCGTTAAGGCTACTTTAGAGAAGCATGGGGTTTACCCCGCTTCCTTTTATTCATGGAAGAAGAAACTGGAACAGATGGGAGAAGAAGGTTTCCATCATGGTATGACCCCCCAGCATTTGAAACGCATACGGGAATTGGAAAAAGAGAATAATGCCCTAAAGCAACTTTTAGCAGAAAAAGAACTTGACAATAAGATGAAAGGAGATCTGCTAAAAAAGAAATGGGCCCTGGAGAAAAAAAAGAGATTGTAACCCGCTATATCTCACAAAGCCTAAAGCGCGATCATGCTTTGTCAATAGCTGAGGACTACAGTGCCTGCCCGGACTAAATGATTTGCCAACCCAGAGGTATTGCGCTGTAAAACCAACGTGGCTCTCGCAACCGCTGATACCTGCAGCACCCCGCTAAGCAGCATTTAGCTTCGATTTTGCTCCTAACGGAGCATTAGGAGTCAAGCCAGCCATTCGCACTATAAAAGCTACCAAACACGGCAACTTCACGGGGGCTTCAAATCCTTTCCACCACTCCATTGATTTCCTACATAGAAAGGATTCCTCATCTGGGGAATTATTTTCACACTTTTATTGTTGACAAATAATGACAGGATGCCGCCTCACATAAATTTATTCACCCGAAAACATGGATTTCAGCCACCATGGTACATGAATTTCAAAACTATAATACAATACCTTGGTATTCCTTACTTGCAGATAAAATCCCTCAGCAGTTTCAGAAGAAAATACCATTTCTTTTTCCCGTTCTCAAAAGCAAAAAAGAACATACTATTCCAAAAGCGGTTCAAATATTGAACATGAATATCTGAACCTTAAAAACCTGATATTATGATAGGATGGATTATTGGTGCAGCACTTTTATCACTGCTGTTTGCCCTACTGGGATTTACAACCATAGCAAGAGGATTTGCTGCCATTGCTAAGGTATTGTTTTACATTTTTCTGATCATTTTTATTGTTGTGGTTATTGCCAGCCTGTTCTGAATGTAAACACAACTCTAGCGTCTTTTAAAAAAATTCCCCGGGTACACTACTGGTTGCAGCAAAAGTGTATCCGGGGAAAATATAAGGTCAGAAGGAAAAGTTGCTAAACCTTTTTCTTTATTTTGGCATCTTTATCAATACCTTCCAGTACTTCAATATTGATACCATCAGAGATACCGGTTTTGATCTTAACCTTTTCAAATACCTGGGGTTCGGTTTCCACTTCCACATAAATACTTCCGTTGTCAAACACCAGGAGGCTTTCTTCCAGGGCAAGCACACTGTCTCTTCTTTCAAGTACAATATCGGCAGTGGCGCTGTATCCGGCACGGATAAAGTGCTGGTTGTCCAATTCAACGGCAGCACGGATCTCAAACTGAATGGCCCCGTTTTCCTGGATGCCTTTGGGAGAAATGTGCTCCAGCACGGCGGTGAAGTTTACCTGGTCTATGGCACCTACGTTCAGGATCAGATCCATACCTTCGTTGATCTTTCCCACTTCCGATTCATCAATATTTCCCTTAAATATCATTTCACTCATATCAGCGATGGTAACGATAGTGGTGCCGGCATTGAAATTATTGGCTTCTATAACAGAATTACCAATTTCAATGGGCACTTCCAGCACCATCCCATCGATGGTTGATCTGATAAGGGTATTACTGGTTTCGCCGGTTGATTGGCTCACGCCGTCGCGGATGAGCTGCAGGTTGTTTTCGGCAGCAGAGAGTTCTTCCTCGGCATTGCGCAATGCAATCTGGAAAGGGATGAACTCCGACTCGGCTATGACCTGGCGTTCAAACAACTGCTTCTGGCGGTTGAAATGGATACGTGCTTCCTCCAGCGAAATCTTGGCACGATTTACCCTGCTCTCGGCAGCATTAAGATTTACCATATTGGGAACGATGCGTACCCGGGCCAACACCTGGCCTTTCTTCACCATTTCTCCCTCTGCAACCAGAATCTGATCGATAATACCGGATACAGTTGGCTTGATTTCAATTTCGTTTCGGGGAACAACAGAACCCGTTGCTACTGTCTTGCGGATAATGTCGGTATAAAAGGCCTGTGTGGTTTCGTGCACAACAGGTTTGGGTCTTGATTTGGAATACAAAAACCCAATGGTGCCTGCAAACACGGCGAGAACTAAAACTATAAGAAAGATTCTGACAAATTTTTTCATGGCAATGATTGTGTTATAAAGTTGATTGTTAGTTATTTATTTCTTTGTTTTGCTTTACATGGCTAATTTCATTCATCCCTGAGTGCGTCGATGGGTTTTATACTTACTGCCCTTTTGGCTGGCATCAGACCTGCCAGGGCACCAGATATTACCAGGATAATAAGTGCAGTAACAGCGATATTGAAATCAACCTCAGGATTTTTGAAGGCCATGTCTTCTGAAGCGTTTGCAGCCAGGGCTTTGTTGATCACCTCGAGCAGAAATACTGCCAGTGATAATCCAAAATAGCCTGCAAGAGTGGTGAGAAAAACTGATTCAGTAATGATCTGGCTGATGATCTTTCGGGGCGTAGCTCCCAGGGCTCTCTGGATACCAATTTCCTTGGTTCGTTCTTTTACCACAATGAGCATGATATTGCTGATGCCAATCACTCCGGCCAGCAGGGTTCCTGTTCCAACGATCCATACCAGCACCTGAATGCCCATAAACAATCCCGAAACTTTTTTAAACTCTTCTTCCATATTAAACCCCCTAATGGCCTGCTGATCGTGGGGGGCTACTTTATGCCTTCGTTTCAGAAGGTCTCTTGCCTTGGCATCAATTACGCTGGCTGCATATTGGGGCTTGGCAGTCATGGCAAACCAACCAACCACATCACCATAATTATAGGTTTGCTGCAGGGTAGTGAAGGGGATGAAGATAGACTGGGCCTTATCACCGCCAAAATTCATATTTCGGTTAAGAGGGCTAAACACCCCAACAACCTGGAAATATACTCCGTTGATGCGGATGTATTCGCCCAGGGGATCTTCGCCCTCTTCAAACAAGATATCTTTTACCAGGTTTCCGATCACGGCAACTTTTCTTTTATGCAAAATATCAAGGTGGTTTACAAAGCGCCCTTCATGAATATCTACCGGATCAATAGAGTTCCATTCAGGGAAATCCCCGTTTACTGTAAAAGAACCTGTTTTGAGGCCTCTTACCACATTGTCGGTGGTGCCAGGATTGCCTCTTCCCTGCAGGCGGGGAGCGATCAGGTCAATTTCGGGTATGTTGGTGCGCAGTGCTTCTATATCGGCATTGCGAAAGTAGAAACGGCGGCCACGGGGAAAACCGGCATAAGGTTCGGAAGTGGGTTGTGTCATCAGGAAAATGCTGTTGGTGGCGAAGTCCTTCATTCCATCATATACTGCATTTTGCAGCCCTCTGCCCGACCCCAGCATAATGATAAGCATAAAGATACCCCAGAAAACGCCAAAGGCGGTGAGGATAGTGCGCATCTTATTCTTTTTGAGCGCGGCAAATATTTCCTGCCATTTATCTAAATCAAACATCTTTTCAGTAATTATCAGTACTTAATTATGTATTTTCCCCAGCAAGCTCATTACATATTTACTCATCTCTAAGAGCTTCAATGGGTTTTATCCTGGCGGCTCGTTGTGCTGGTACAAAACCTGCCAGTGCACCAGCAACAATAAGCAATATGGTGGCCGAAACTGCTATTCCGAAGTCGGCTGAAGGATTGGCAAAATAATCCGTATCAATACCGGAGAGTAACTCAAGGGTACCCACACCCAGGACCAGCCCAATATAGCCGGCAAAAGTGGTGATCATCACTGATTCAAAAAGCACCAGCATTACCACCGAAAGGGGTGTTGCTCCCAAGGCTTTCCTGATGCCTATTTCGCGGGTACGCTCCTTTACCACAATGATCATAATATTGCTTACCCCCACAATACCAGCTATGATGGTGCCGATACCAATGATCCAGACAAAAAGCCTGATCCCCTTAAAAATGCTCTGCATCTGCATATAGTTTTCAAAGCTGTTCCAGGTTCCCAAAGCCCGTTGGTCATCCTGGTCGAAATGGTGCACTGCGGCCAGCCGGCTTCGTATATCCCTTTCTACCTGCTGCGCTTCTTCAATGGTATTGGCATCTATGGTCATTGAAATCTCATGAAGACGGTTTCCTCCGCTAAAAACAACTTGCGCAGTAGAAATGGGCACATACACCATTCGCATATTGTTTTCGTTTCGGCTCTGGTCTTCATAGAATCCCACTACCCTGAAGGGGATATTGTTGATATGGATATACTTACCCAGAGCTTGTTCTGCCTCTTCCTTGAACAGGATATCACGCACCAGGGTGCTGATCACGGCGACTTTTCTTTTTTCCTCCATATCAAAAAGATTGAGGTATCTTCCCTGGGTAATTTCAAGCGCTTCAATAAATTCATATTCGGGATGAACATTGCGAACGGAGAAAGAATGGGTTTCATTTTTATAGCTTACCTGGCCACCCCACCAAATGTTGAAACGGCCTGATATATATTCAGTCTGGGGAATATTGGTTTTCAGGTTTTCATAGTCATCGTTGGTAAACCGGATCTGCCGGCCGGGGTTCATTCCTTCGTGCGCTACACTGGTTCTGCCGGTCCACATCCACAGGGAATTTTTTGCAGCACCCCTGAACTGACTGTCAAAGCCATTTTGGAGCCCGTTGCCCGACCCCAAAAGAATGATAAGCATGAAAATTCCCCATGCCACACTGAATCCGGTAAGGAAAGTACGGAGTTTATTTTTTTTGATGGTGGCCAGAATTTCCTGCCATTTATCGAGATCAAACATTTTACCTACACTTTGAATCTAAACTTTAACTTTTTGGAGCCCTCAGGCGTGAAATGTATCTGCCATAAGGGGCTCAGGGACAAAATCAGCTTCAATGATACCATCCCTCAGTTTTACCACTCTTTTTGTCATTCGCGAAATATCGTCCTCGTGGGTTACAATAATTACGGTGATGCCCTCCTTATTGATCTGTTGCAATATTTCCATTACCTCATAAGAAGTATTTGAATCGAGAGCACCGGTGGGTTCATCAGCAAGGATAACTTTCGGACTGGCAATAAGTGAGCGGGCAATAGCCACACGTTGTTTTTGCCCGCCAGAGAGTTCGTTTGGCATATGTTCGGCCCAATCCAGAAGACCGACCTTTTCCAGGTATTCCAGAGCGATTTTGTTGCGCTTCTTCCTGCTAACCTTTTTGTAATACAATGGAAGAGCAACATTTTCCATAGCATTTTTGAACGATATCAGGTTGAACGACTGGAAAACGAAGCCGATATATTCATTGCGAAGCAGAGCCGCACGGGTTTCTGTTAAATTGCGAATGGGCCGCCCGTCCAGGGAATAATTCCCCTGATCATAAGTATCCAGAATACCAAGAATATTGAGAAGGGTGGATTTTCCAGACCCGGAACTTCCCATGATGGATACCATTTCGCCTTTTTCGATGGTAAGATCAATACCCTTTAAAACATGAAGGGAACTGTTTCCCATTTTATAAGACTTGTGTATATTTTGCAAATAAATCATAGTATGGATTTTTGTTGTTGAAGACTGCCACATTTCAGGCCAAAAATTATATGTCGTTGCATGTAAACTGGTTACAAAACCTTCTTCTGCCTAAATGGATAATAAACTTGTTCAATGTCGCACAAAAGCGTTCGAAAACGAACACAGCACCCCGGACATTTTCATATTGGGTGAGACGATTGCTATAGCAATTCATTACGAAAGAAACCGATTTTCATTACAGTTCCTGTCGAAAAAACTTTCAACCGGGTATAACATTTTAAACCATTGATCAAGAAAAGTTTATTTCCATCGGTTATGCCACCAAAATGAAAGCTAAGTTGTTGTGGGAAAACACATTGGAGATATGCCAAAAAAAGGTATTTTTGCCGCTGATTTCAGGTGCTGCCCGTTGTATGCCTGGCCTGTGTTTCAGAAACAATGCTGTTCAGACCAGGAGAACAAATCGCAACAGCAGGCATAAAACCGGATATGAAATCTACAGGTATGAATTTATATTTAACAAAAACGAATAAACCACCTTCAAAACATGGACTATTTTACCGATCAAATGGCTAATGCCCACATTCTAAACCAATTCTGGCTTACCTTTCTCCTTGTAATCTCAATGGTACTGGTATCGCGTACTTTTGTTGCCGGTACTCGTTACTCACCCATCCTTATCATAGTCGTTTTTGGTCTAATCATGGGGTATGTGCTTGTGGGTACCGGCATGGGTACTCCCGGCCTGAGAGAGTTCCCCATTGTGGATTTTACCAGCAAAGTAACTATTACCGCCCTGATTGCATCTTTTTTCGTGGGAGGACAGGAGATCAAAAAAATTATTTCCAAACAGGAGATTGACAAAAAGGATATAGTGGTTCCTTCTGATGAAGAGATGTTTTTAGGAACCAAATTTACCCAGTTCATGTTTCTGATCCGGTCGTTCTTTGTTCTCATCGGCATTGAATCTATGAAAAGGGTGATTGTGGGCTACAACAATAATGAGCCTCTCGATAATTTTTATCCCCTGTTGGGCTATCTTGGACTTGTGGGTTCCATTATCCTGATTGACTATCGCGCCAAGATTACCAATAAACCCGTTTACATACGCAAAGGGATCATAGAAACAGCGATGATACTCGGAATCCTGGTATTATCGTGGTACATTGCCGGATGGATACGGCCTACTATTGCCCTTCCTGAGATTTTCTTCGCCATGATCCTGAGTGTATCTTTGGGGATGATATTTTCACGCTGGAAATTTGGCCCCACGATTCGCTCATTGCTTTTTGCCGGTATCCCTGTGGTGCTTGCAGCCAATTTCATGGTAGGCGGATCGCGCATTGCTGAAGCATTCTCCTTATCAGGAATGACTTCTGTGCTGTCATTTGGTTTCTTCGGGCAGCTATTGTGGATGTTCGGAGGACTGAGCCTACTCATTCTCTTGGGCAAAGCCAACCATATCCGCAACCTTGCTCCTGGTATGGCAGGTTCATTGTCTCACTCCGGCCTTACAGGTGCTTGTACCGCCGGCGACCTCGGTCCTGAAGCACAGGTAAGAGCCCCCATTATGATCAATATTCCCTTTATCGGGCACATTTTCGTATTTTCCATCCTGGCTGCCAGTGCAACAAGCGGGAAGCTCCTGATACCCTACACCCTGATCGTAATAGCCGTTGGTCTATTACTTACCTGGTGGGCATTGGTAACATTGAGAAAAGCAGGCAATAAAGACGCTAAAGAAATAAGGGGACTGATGATATTTTCCCTTGGATGGCAATTGGTAGCGGTTTTTGGCGGACTTTTCATACTGTACCTGGGAAATATGGATATCAACAACTCAGTTATGGCCAATGCTTCTGCCATTTCGCACTTTGGCTTATTTGCCGCTATACAGGGAGGGATGTTTGGTGAGGAAGCCGCCGGACTGATCGCCTTTGTATTTGCGATGCCCTTCCTGGTGCACCCCCTGGTATTTGGCATTTTTGGCAAAACAGCAGAAAATAATGGAGTAATGCCTCAACGCATCGTATTTACACTTGCACTCATTGGTGTAGGAGGAGTTTTGTATGCCTTATTCTTTTAATAATATGTATTTTTGCGTGTTTGACTTGTCCGGCCGCAGAAAACCGTTGCCAGGCCTATTATCGCTACCCAAAAAACGCATTACCATATGAGCAAAACCCTGGAATACCATTATGAGCATAAGGTAACCCACACAGACCTTGACGAGTTGAATCATGTAAATAATGTTGTTTATGTGCAATGGATACAGGATGCAGCGGTACGCCACTGGAACCTGGTTGCACCTGAAAAGATCAAGAATCAATTTGTTTGGGTTATTGTAAGGCACGAGATAGACTATCATTACCCTGCTGTGCTCAATGATCTGTTACTGATAAAAACCCATGTGCTGAACGCCTCGGCGGTAAGCTCTGAAAGATTGGTTCAAATCTATCGTAAAGCTGATATGAAACTATTGGTGGAATCAAAGACCCGCTGGTGCATGATTGATGCAAAAACCCATCGGCCGGCAAGAATAACCAACGAAATCAGGGACTTCTTTCTGTAAAAACCTATCTTCTTTTTCACAGGGAAAGAAAAAAAAAGGAGGCTGTCTTAAAAGCCTGCATACCTGTACGCTGAGCTTGTTGAAGCGGAAATATCCTGCTGATTTTTCAGCTTCCGTTTCCACAGTTGCTACTGTGAGCTTGCCGAATAGCTCAACGACCAGAGAGAACTTGAGGCAGCCTCCTCTTACCTAATTTCTTCAAAAGGATTTTTTAAAACGGAAGATCTTCATCCTCTGCGGCAGCCGGACTGTAATCCTCATTTACCGGAGGTGGAGTCTTCTGAGAGTCCCCTTCGCCCATGGGCTTACCAAGGAAGGTCATGTTGTCTCCGACAATTTCGGTAATGTACCGCTTATTACCATCCTTATCGTCCCACGACCTTGTTTTGATTCTTCCTTCAAGATAAATCTGGCTCCCTTTGCGAAGATACTTCTCTGCAAGTTCTGCCAGCCCACGCCATACCACAATGTTATGCCATTCGGTTTGTTCAACTTTGGCTCCGTCTTTTCCCTTGTAGGTTTCATTGGTAGCAAGAGGAAAAGAAGCTACTTTAGCCCCACTTTCAATACTTCTTACCTCCGGGTCTTTACCCAGATTCCCGATCAAGATAACTTTGTTAACTCCTGACATCTCTCAACTGTTTAAATTTAACTTTGATTTAATTCGTTTTAAATTTATAAATAATTCTTCTATTTTAAAAGTAATTTGTTTCTAAATGGGTGTTTTTTTACACAAAAGACATTAAGCGGCCTCCAAACCTGCAGAGGAACAACTACAACCATCTTGTTTTTTCAAGGAATTTGGTAATGAGTATTGGTTTTCCCATTTGTCTGAAATCATCGATGCTCACCTTACTATATTGTTTTTCAAAGATAGGATAATAATGAGGTTGCAGCATTTTTTTGTAAAAATAAGCCTCGATGCGCTGATGGGTAAGCTGATGGGAGATATGAAAAGGCACATCCTCCCATTCTAAATCCTTTTCATTTACTACCAGTTCAGAAAAAACGGGATGTAAGGCCAGCGTTTCCGAATCCAGGGAGCTTGTTTGTGTTTCCAGCAATGGCAATTGATAAAGATTTTTCCAAATATCACTATGGTTTCGTTTCTCTACAAACAGAACAGGATTTCCCTGTTCATAGAAATAAAAAAGGAAAAAATGAAAGTATCTCTTTTTCTGAACTATCTTTTTATTTTTAAAGGGAATGATTTCATGCAGCCCCGATACGCGGGCCACACATTCACGGGCAAAAGGACACACAGAACAAACCGGTCCTTTGGGCTTACAAACCAGCGATCCAAAATCCATCAGTGCCTGGTTAAAATCTCCAGCCCGACCTTCAGGAAGCATTTCACGGGCAATCTTCTCAATATTCTTTCTTACTGAGGTATCATCCACAGGCTGCTGAATGCCAAAATACCTTGCCAAAACCCTGATAACATTACCATCAACAGCTGCTTCATGTTTGTTGAATGCAATAGATGCAATGGCGGCTGCCGTATAGCTACCAATGCCTTTCAGTTTAAGCATTTCATTGTAATCGTCAGGAAATTGCCCGTTGTATCTGGCAATAATCATTTGGGCAGTAGCAAGCAGATTGCGTGCCCTTGAATAATAGCCCAACCCTTGCCATAAGGCAAGAATTTCATCTTCACTGGCACTGGCCAGGGAAAAAACATCAGGATATTTGCTGATAAAGCGTTCATAATAAACTCTACCCTGAGCCATGCGGGTTTGCTGTAGAATAATCTCTGAAAGCCATATTTTGTAAGGGTCAGTGCTTTGGCGCCAGGGTAAATCACGTTGGTTGGTTTCATACCATTTAAGAAGCCGGGAGGTGAAGGTCATAATTGCATTTGTCTGAAACAGAACAATAAAAAGCAGTTTTAGGGGGCATAAAATTACACAATTTGTTTTCTTTGAATGAGAAAAGAATTATCTTTGCAGCCCGATTAAAAAAAAATGACCGTTATAATTATAAAACCTTAACAAATATAACTATGACTAAAGCAGAAATTGTAGCTGAAATTGCCAACAAAACCGGAATTGAAAAAGTAGCCGTACAGGCCACTGTTGAAGCTTTTATGAGCACAGTAAAAAATTCGCTTGTAAAAGGCGACAACGTTTATCTCAGAGGATTTGGCAGCTTTATCATTAAGGAGAGAGCCGAAAAAACAGGAAGAAATATCTCCAAGAACACCACCATTATCATTCCTGCACACTCCATTCCTTCATTCAAACCCGCAAAGGAATTTGTAAATGAGGTTAAAGAATCGGTTAAAGTAAAAAAATAAATAAATCGCCTTTTTAAGGTAAAACTAATTTTAATAAACATATTTTTATGCCAAGCGGAAAAAAAAGAAAAAGACACAAGATGGCTACCCACAAGCGCAAAAAGCGCCTGCGCAAAAACAGACACAAAAAGAAATAATTCATTTTTTGTGCTGTTGTAAGGATTGCTGATAAAATTACATAATACCACAGGGTGTTATGTAATTTTGTTTAGCATCAACCATTTTCTGAACCTGTATCCTGCCAACCATTCATCTTAAAACCGTTTACCATTATCTCCAACTTTTCCCGGTTTATTCCTTAAGGAAGCATTATTCACAAACCAACCGGGCAATAGAAGGGATAAATGGAATAATTCTGTAAAATAGACACCTGAGCATTTGGGATGTACCACCCAATCATTCCCGATTTGGAATAATCCTGGTTTATAACCCGCCAGCATCACCAAAGTTGTAAACATTCCGGATGCAATAACTCTCTTGGGTGAAAATGAAGCAGAACAAGAGATGAAATGTTGTAACTTACTTAAAGAAATTCAATTGTGAACAAAGAATTAATCATTGATTCCAACTCTTCGGAAATTGTTATTGCTCTTTTGGAAGACAAGCAATTGGTAGAGCTTCATAAAGAGAAAAAAAATAACAATTATTCCGTTGGCGACATTTACCTTGGAAAGGTAAAAAAGATCATTTCAGGGCTTAATGCCGCCTTTGTCGATGTGGGATATGAAAAGGATGCCTTTCTTCATTACCTGGATTTGGGTGCACAGGTAAACTCTCTCAACAAATACACCAAGCTGGCCATGGCCGGAAAAAGCAAAATCCTTGCAATGGATACCTTTATCCTGGAAAAGGAAATTGAAAAAACCGGCAAGATCACCAATGTGCTCAGTGCAAACCAACCAGTTTTGGTTCAAATTGCCAAAGAACCCATTTCCACTAAAGGCCCCCGCATCACCAGTGAAATATCAATAGCCGGGCGATACCTGGTTTTGGTACCCTTTTCCGATCGTATATCGGTGTCTCAAAAAATAAAAAATTCAGAAGAAAAAAACAGGCTCAAGCGTTTGGTACAAAGTATCCGCCCCAAAAACTTTGGCGTAATTGTAAGAACAGTAGCAGAGGGCAAAATGGTGGCCGATCTGCACAATGACCTCAAAAACCTGGTGGACAAATGGTACAATGTAGCAGCAAAACTCGAAAATGCCAAAGCACCCAAGATCATTCAGGGTGAGATCAACAGAACCTCTGCCATACTTCGGGATTTACTCACGCCGGAGTTTAACCATGTCTACGTAAACGACCAGGTAGTTTATCAGGAACTCAGGGACTATATGAAAACCATCGCTCCCGACAAAATTGATATCCTGAAACTCTACAAAGGGAAAGTTCCCATTTTTGATCACCTGGGCGTAGAAAAACAGATCAAAAGCTCCTTTGGAAAGATCGTTTCCATTAAGGGTGGTACCTATCTGATTATTGAGCATACAGAGGCCTTGCATGTAATTGATGTGAACAGTGGCCATCGTATCAATGCTGAAAACAGCCAGGAATCTAATGCCCTGGAAGTAAACCTGGAAGCCGCAGCCGAAATTGCCCGCCAGCTCAGACTAAGAGATATGGGCGGAATTATTGTGATCGACTTTATCGATATGGTAGAGCCTGCCAACCGCCGAAAACTCTTCGACAAAATGAAAGAAGAGATGAAAAAAGACAGGGCAAAACACAACATTTTGCCCCCAAGCAAATTTGGCCTTGTTCAGATCACCAGGCAAAGAGTAAGGACAGAAACCAACGTTGAGATCCTCGAAAAATGCCCCGCCTGCGGAGGTACCGGCGAAATCAAACCCAGCATCATTGTTATTGATGAAATTGAGAACAACCTCAGGTATCTTATCCAGGAACAAAATGAGAAGAATCTTACCATAAGAGTGCATCCGTTCATATATGCATTTCTTACCAAGGGTCTGTGGTCGATTAAAATGCAGTGGATGTTTAAATATAAAGCCATATTTAAACTCATCCCCTCCTTATCCTACCACTTCCTGGAATACAGATTTTTCAACAAAATTGACGATGAAATAAAGATGTGAGCGAAATAATCAACAGGTTTATCTTTTTGAGTATTTTTGACCCAAAAGGTAAACCTGTTTTTTTTCAGGCCTGTGTTTCGACAGTTTATAATTTGGTTAATTTCTCGTTGGAAGTAGTATGAAAAGTCTTACGGTTGATGAGCTAAAGAAAAAACTTGCACGGTATTGTGCATGGAGAGAACGCTGCAGCACCGAAGCCGAAGAAAAACTCATTGCTCTGGGAGCCGGCAAAAAACACATCGCCGAGGTACTCAAATGGCTTGTTGAAGAAAACTACCTCAATGATGAGCGCTTCGCTATTGCCTTTGCTTCCGGAAAATTTAGCTATAACCGATGGGGCAACTTCCGCATTGCTGGCGAGCTGGCTAAACGGGGCATAGAACGGAAACTCATTGATAAAGCGCTTTCTTCCATAGAGCCCCAAGCCTATCAGAAAACTGCAAATATGCTGGCCCAAAAGAAATATTCAGAGGTTAAAGACGACAATTTTCATTCTAAAAAACAGAAAACAGCCGCCTACCTGGTATCCAAAGGGTTTGAAACTGAAATTGCCTGGAAAGCAGTAAACACCATCAACCACGAACAACCCGAATCAGAATAGTCAACAACATCAAATTATAAAAAAGATACGACCATGATCTACAAAGATGACATAAAGTCGCTGGATAAAAGGCTTGAGGCCTTGAGGAGGTCACTTTGACCTGGATGAAAAGATAAATTACATCAAACAACAGGAAGAAAAAACAGAGGATCCCAATTTTTGGAATGATCCCAAAGAAGCAGAAAAAATCCTCAAAGACATCAGGGATCATAAAAAATGGACCGATGGCTTCGCCAGAACACAATCTGCCCTGGAAGATCTAAAGGTGCTCTATGACTTTTATGAAGCCAAAGAGGCATCGGAAGAAGAGGTAATGGAACAATACGACCAGGTGATAGAAAACCTCGAAGAGCTGGAATTCAGGAAAATGCTCGGAAAGGAAGAAGACCGGCTGGCAGCCATTGTTACCATCAACTCTGGTGCCGGAGGTACCGAAAGTCAGGATTGGGCAGAAATGCTCATGCGGATGTACCTGCGCTATGGAGAAAAAAAAGGATTCAAATCAAAGGTGCTCGACATACAGGAAGGGGATGGTGCCGGAATAAAATCTGCCAGTATTGAGTTTGAAGGAGAATATGCCTATGGGTATCTTAAAGGTGAAAATGGTGTGCACCGTCTGGTAAGGCTTTCTCCTTTCGATGCAGCCAATAAACGACATACTTCCTTCGCTTCTGTTTATGCCTACCCTGTCATTGATGAAAATATTGAAATAGAGGTCAATCCGGCTGATATAAGCTGGGATACCTTTCGCTCCAGTGGCCCGGGAGGGCAGAACGTAAACAAGGTAGAAACCGCAGTCCGGCTTAAACACGCACCCAGCGGCATAATCATTGAATGCCAGGAAACCCGATCGCAGGGCCAAAACCGCGAAAAAGCACTTACCATGCTCAAATCGCAGTTGTATGAAATTGAGCTCAGAAAAAAACGGGAAAAACTGCAGGCCATTGAAAGCAGTAAAAAGAAAATTGAATGGGGCTCACAGATTCGCTCTTACGTAATGCATCCTTACAAAATGGTCAAAGATCTTCGCACCAATGTGGAAACATCAAATGTGCAGGCCGTAATGGATGGCGAACTGGACAACTTTATCAAGGCCTTTCTCATAGAATATGGCGATGAGTAATATGCCAATCTCAACTCCCTCAAAGACTTACTACCCCTCTGTTTTCACATGAAACAGGGGGTTTCTTTTTCACCGCTTGTCAGGGAGCATTCCTTACACATCTTACAGCATATCCGCTGGATTTCACAAAATGGTTGGCATAAATACCAGGATTAAAATAATGGGTGTACATCATGATGGCACTGTTGCTGGTTTCTTCGGTAAAAGACCAAAACGCGGCATTGTAGCCCATTCCATCGAATGATCCTGATGGATCCCGCAGACCCGACGGAACCAGGTTCATCCCGGTAATATTGCTTGCTCCTGTGTTGGGGCTGTGCCAAAGCCCGGTTTGATCTTCAAGGGTACCGGTCTGCCTTAACATACCTCCGGCAATGGCACTTAACTCTAGCGATCCCTCATCGGGTGAGAGGTAATCTTCACTTAAAGCATCCAAATGACCTATCAACTGTTCCCAATCAGCAATATCGGGTACTCTCCATTGCGCAGGACAAATGCCACGATTGTCTGTTATCACATGCCAGGTGTAAAGTTTCCCATAGTCATCATCATTGCCGGGATCATCATCATAATGAAAGAAAAACTTAGGATCTTCCATTCCGGAGTAATTGCCCGTGCCGGTGCCGTCAGATATGGGATCATCGTTGTTGTAGGAAGACACCCTCAGGTTTTCGCCCATCCACAATCTGTTACCGATCTGAATAACCTTGTATGCATTTCCATCATTATCCTCAACAGGAGTAGTAGTGGTAAAAGTAAGTGTTGTGCTGTAAAATGCAGTATCTTCAAAAAGATAATATGCCCTCGCAAAGTATGTCGTGCCACTTTCAAGACCTTCGATGGTATGGGTATAGATTCCCGGTATAGGCGTATGGGATAGTTTATTATCATCTACAGTGGGCGGAGAAGTGGTAGCCCAGCAGAAACCCATTTCGCCAATATCGGCAAAGGTACCGGCAATGTCGGCCGTTACAAAAACCTGGTCCGGTCCCACATAGTCTGCCGTTACTTCCTCAAAATTAGCCGGCCAGTCTACAATGCCATCTCCGTTTTCTTTTTCACAGGAAAAGAACAAAAGCAAAAACATGCCCCATAAGGCATAAACATAACTATTTACTGGAAAAGATCTCATCACATTAAATTTAGGTCAATACTGTGTCAAATTTGGAAAGTGATTACTTTTTACAGGACCCCGAACTATCGGGGAAAACATGAAGCAACGTATGATTTTAATCGAATTGCAAGACGCATGAGGTAAGTTGTAAATTCATGAAGATTTTTTATAGAATCAGGTTCTTTAAATTCAATCACCGCCAAAACAATGCCTGATTTTGTTAAATTTGTTAACTTACTGACTAACTGTACGCCTCAGGATTTGCCCATAAAAAACCTCCTGGATAAAATAACAGGAAAACTGGTTAAGAAATCACTTACAAGGCCCTTAGCAGCATTTTGCTATCTTTTTTATTTACTGGCTGTTAGAAAAGAAAATATTAAATATTCCTATTCATGCGTCGCATCATAAAGTTACAAATATTTTCGTACAGAGGGTTAACGGTTCAATACCCAAGGCTGTCAAAATTCGTAAATCATTACAAAACAATACATCAGTGATACCACTCCCAAGCTCAATTGAGCTATATCCCTCAAAAAGAACCAATTACAGAATTTTTTCAATTATGTTAAACAAAGGTATAAATGAGAGAAACGCCTCAAATTGTAAGTTGCTTTGATTCACAACCTTAAATATTGCCGTTAATAACTTTCCCTGATTGTTAATAATCTCTCGTTCATCATTGTTGTTTTGTTGTTTATCTTCGCTAAAGAATAAGATACTCCAACCCTGTTTTCCTCAGGACAAGATAATTTTACGACATACGAACTATTAATCAATACTAAATCCGGAATCATGGACAATAGTGCAGGCATTCAATCAGTTATTACCGACCAGGACAATAAAAACAAAGAAAAAAATCTTTACCAGGATGTATTGGGAAAAAGAACACCCCAGGCCCTGCCACCCCAGGAAGACAAACAGCCGGAAAATCCTGAATCAAAAGCTACCCCTCCTAAAAAAGAAGAGGCCCCCAAATACACTTATAATCAAGCGGTAGAAAAAACAACCGCATATTTTAATGGTGATAGCCTGGCAGCCGGAGTATGGGTAAATAAATATGCCCTCAAAGATTCTGAAGGCAATATATACGAACTCACTCCCGATGATATGCATCGCAGGATCGCGAAAGAGATTGCCCGCATTGAAAAAAGATACCCCAACCCCATGTCGGAAGAGAAGGTTTTTTCATTATTGAAAAAATTCAAATACATTGTGCCCCAGGGTAGTCCCATGGCCGGAATTGGAAATCCCTTCCAGATCGGATCCCTTTCCAACTGTTTTGTGATTGGAAACAGAAACGCTGATTCCTACGGAGGCATCATGAAGGTAGACGAAGAACAGGTACAACTTATGAAACGCCGTGGCGGCGTTGGACACGACCTCTCTCATATCCGCCCCAAGGGAAGCCCTGTAAAAAACAGCGCTCTTACCTCAACCGGGCTGGTACCTTTCATGGAGCGCTACTCCAATTCTACCCGCGAAGTAGCCCAGGACGGAAGAAGAGGCGCTCTTATGCTAAGCGTGTCCATTACCCATCCGGATTCAGAAGGATTCATCAATGCCAAGCTGGAAGAAGGTAAAGTAACGGGAGCCAATGTATCGGTAAAGATCACTGACGATTTTATGAAGGCCGTGGTCAACAACAAGCCTTTTGTCCAGAAATATCCTGTTGACGCGGCAAACCCTGTTTATCGCAAGGAAATTGATGCCCGTTCGCTATGGAACAAAATTGTGCACAATGCATGGAGATCTGCCGAACCCGGTATTCTTTTCTGGGATACTGTTATCAGGGAATCTATTCCCGATTGTTATGCCGATCTTGGTTTTAGCACTGTTTCCACCAATCCTTGCGGAGAAATACCACTTTGCCCCTACGATAGCTGCCGCCTTTTGGCCATCAATCTTTTCAGTTATGTGAAGAATCCTTTCAAAAAAGACGCTGTATTTGACTTTGATCTCTTCAAAGAGCATGTACACTATGCCCAACGAATCATGGACGACATCATAGATCTTGAGCTGGAAAAAATTGATGCTATCATTCACAAAATACAATCCGACCCTGAAGAAAATGAGGTCAAGCATGTTGAACTTGAATTGTGGAAAAAAATCCAGCAAAAGTGCATTGAGGGCCGGCGTACCGGCGTTGGTATCACGGCCGAAGGCGATATGATTGCTGCCCTCGGCATGCGCTATGGCACACAGGAAGCTTCCGATTTTTCGGTAAAAATCCACAAAACCCTGGCTATTGAAGCATACAGGTCGTCTGCTGTAATGGCCGGTGAAAGAGGCCCCTTTACCGTGTATGAGGCAGCCCGTGAAGTAAATAATCCATTTATCAAAAGGCTTTTTGAAGCCGATCCCTCCCTGGAAGAACTCATGCGCAAAAATGGCCGACGCAATATTGCATTGCTCACCATTGCTCCCACAGGAAGTGTTTCGCTGATGACCCAAACCACATCGGGCATAGAACCTGTTTTTATGGTAGCCTATAAAAGAAGAAGAAAAGTAAATCCCAACGACAAAAACGTAAGAGTTGACTTTGTTGATGAAGTTGGCGATCATTGGGAAGAGTACAATGTATTTCATCATAAATTCGAAGACTGGCTTTCCATCAATGGGTACGACGTGCAGCAGGTAAAGCACATGAAGCAGGAAGACCTGAATAAGATCATTGAAAAATCGCCTTACCACAAGGCCACTGCCAATGATGTTGATTGGGTGGCAAAAGTATCTATGCAGGGTGCCGTACAGAAGTGGGTTGACCACTCCATCAGCGTTACCGTAAACATTCCCAACAACGTAACCGAAGAACTCGTGGGGAGAATATACCGCACCGCATGGGAGAGTGGCTGCAAGGGAGTAACCGTATATCGCGACGGGTCACGCTCGGGTGTTCTGGTTACAGATAATAAAAAAGAAGCCCAAACCGAGTTCAAGGAAACCAACGCACCCAAAAGACCAAAAGTTCTTGATGCTGAAGTGGTACGCTTCAACAACAATTCAGAAAAATGGGTAGCCGTAGTAGGTATTCTCGACGACAGACCCTATGAAATATTTACCGGTAAGGCCGAAGGATTTTACTTACCCCCCTATGTTGAAAAGGGACGCGTGATCAAAAACAAACTTTCCGGTGGAGAAAAAAGATACGACTTCCAGTTTGATGATCTTGATGGCTACAAAATCACTATTGAAGGGTTGTCAAGAAGCTTTGACAAGGAATACTGGAACTATGCTAAACTCATCTCCGGGATCCTGCGCCATGGCATGCCCCTGCCCTCTGTAGTTGATGTTATTGAAGATATGAACCTTAGCGGTGATACCCTGCATACCTGGAAAAACGGGATTGCCAGGGCTCTTAAAAGATTTATCCCTGATGGGACTATTGCACAGGGACGTATCTGTAAATCATGCAAATCTGCCAATGTAATTTACCAGGAAGGATGTCTGATTTGCAAAGATTGTGGCGAAAGCAAGTGCGGATAAGCATCACCATACTTTTTAAAATTATCGATTACCTTGATTTTTGACCACGAACCCTTCCCCTGAATCGGGGGAAGGGTTTTTCCTTCTTCCTGCCAGCCTTTTCTCCATCCGGACTACTTACCACTATCTTACTTCCAGAAAACTGAATCAGTTTGCAACCCGATTCCTGAAAAAGTAAATTTAACCGAACATTAAATTTATTTACAGTTGTTGTAGATATTCCCCACACTGTGGACTTTTTTTGCAATCCATCCCTTCCTGAATGTATGAAGCAGGTTTCTGCATACTACCCCTGGCCCTGCTATATGCTTGAAATAATTGGTCTTACAAATACTTATCTTTAGGGTAATACCAAAGCATGGTACAGTTTTTTTATACTATTGAATTGAATTTTTCAATACAAACTAAAAAAAATGAACCATGGACAAATTAAAAATCAAAGGAAACTGGAATGAAATAAAAGGAAAATTAAAGCAAAAGTATTCTCAGCTAACCGACGATGACCTGCTGTATGTAGAAGGCAAGGAAGATGAATTGATTGGTCGCTTGCAGCAAAGACTTAGCAAAAGTAAGGAGGAAATCGAATACGAACTTAGCAGATTATAGAGTGCCAGCTCTCTTGGGATTACCCATTCCATAATTGCCTAACCTTTAAATATATACTATCATGAAAGTTCTTGGAATCATACTTATCGTGTTGGGATTACTATTTGCAATTTTTACGGGTGTTACTTTCCAACAGGAAGAACCTGTTCTGGAAATTGGAAATGTTGAAGTAACACAAGAAGAAGAACACGAAGTAAACTGGACTCCCTGGCTGGGAGTAGCAGTAATTGTTGTAGGCGGTGTGCTTGTTTTTGCCGGTCGCAAGAAGTAATTCTGCAAAAAAATACCCTGCTTATGTCAAAGGGAAACACAAAAAAAACCGGGCCTAACCCGGTTTTTTTTATGGAAATTACTCTAAATATCCGTTTTTCTTATATCCTTTGTATTATTCCTGTTCCCTGGAAATATCTTCCAGTGTGCGTCCTTTGGTTTCGGTAACAAATCTGCGAACTACAATGAAAGCCACAATGCCAAAAGCAGCATAAATACCATAAGAAATTCCAAGTCCTATGGATGCCAGCAAAACGGGGAAAGTAATGGTAATCAAGAAATTTGAGCCCCATTGCACCAACCCGGCAACGGCCAGCGCGGCACCCCTGAATTTGTTGGAAAACATTTCACCCAACATTACCCACATAATGGGACCCCAGGTAAATGCAAAGAAAGCAATGTATCCATTGGCGGCCAGCAAGGCGAGTATTCCACTTCTGCCGCCCATTTCTATTCCATCAGCAGCATCGCTGGCGCCAAAGGCAAAAATAATCGCCAGCAAACCAAGCATTACCGCCTGGCCCAAAGCTCCTATCATCAGCAATGGTTTTCGTCCTACTTTGTCTACCAGGTAAATCGCCACGAAAGTAAATAAAACATTTACTGACCCGCTGATCACATTGGTGAGCAATGCATCTGCTTCCTTAAAGCCAGCCGCCTGCCAAAGTACCGATCCATAATAAAACACCACGTTAATCCCGGTAAACTGCTGCAAAGCAGCAAGGGCCATTCCTACCCATATGATCGGATGTATTTTGCCGGTTTTGGAATTAACAATATCACTGAGGCGGGGTTTGCGTTCCCTCACTACAGTGTCCATGATCTCGTCAACCTGTTTCCTGGCCAGTTCAAAATTGGTAAGTTTTGCCAGTACGTCCATCGCTTTTGCGGTTTTTCCGGCAGCTACCAGGAATCTTGGCGACTCAGGAATAAACAACAGCAAGAGGAAAAACAGTGAAGCAGGAAAGATCTCAACCCAAAACATCCACTGCCAGGTTTGAAAACCCCACCAAAAATCTGCAGAGGCTCCCCCCGAAGCATTAGCAAGGTTATAATTGCTGAAAAACGCAAAGAACAAACCCAGTACAATGGCCAGTTGTTGCAGTGAGATAAGCCTTCCACGAATGTGGGGTGGAGCTATCTCACCAATATACGCTGGTGAAAGAATACTGGCAGCACCTACGGCTAGACCTCCCAAAATACGATAAATAATGAACTGGCCGGATGTGTCTGAGATACCCGAACCCCATGCACTTACTACGAATGCTGCTGCTGCTATTATCAGTACATGCTTTCTGCCATATTTATCAGCAAGTGTACCAGCAAAAAAAGCACCTGCAGCACAACCCAAAAGCATGGATGCAACACTGAAACCAATTTCTACATCATCAATGCCAAAACTTAGCTTCAATGCTCCAACGGTGCCGTTGATTACTCCGCTGTCGAAGCCAAATAAAAAGCCCCCAAGGGCAGCTACAGCAGATAAAAAAATAATGCGGGGTAAATTGGAATGCCCCTTTGTCTGATCAGAAATATTATTCATAATTCTAAAACGGATTAGTTATTAAAATAAACCATAAAATCAGCCAGGCTTTACACTACGATTGCATGCAGAACCACCTTAAAAATGGGACTTTTACGAACCTTGCCTGTTTAAGGTTTGTAAATATAGGATAATTTTTTCTCCACTGCAGAAATACAGTGCAATTTCACCTTTAAATGAGTAAATTTCCTTCCTTTTTTGGGTAATTCTTGTAAATTTGACCAAAAGTTTGACAGGCATCCCACAATAAACTTAACTTGCTATGAAAAACACAAACAGGATACCCCTTCAAAGGCTCTTTCTTTTGACGGGACTAATTTTTTTGGGACAATTTCTTATGGCTTGCAACGAAAAAGAAACAACAGAAAAATACATCGGAATCCAGCTCTGGTCAGTAAGAAATGCCATGAACGAGAATCCTGAAAATACACTGCAGGCATTGGGTGAAATGGGATATGCATTTGTGGAAGCAGCCGGCTATAACAACGGGAAATTTTACGGGATGGATCCCCAGGTTTTTCGTGAGCTGGTAAATGCCCATGGAATGGATTTTCTCAGCTCACATGTTATGTTGCCTATTGAGGGAATGGATGAGGGGGAGATCATGCAGTGGTGGCAAACATGTATTGATGCTCACCAAAAAGCAGGTGTAAAATACCTTGTGCAAGCCGCAATGGGGGGTGAAGCATCACAAAACATTGAAGCTCTTGATCGCTACATTGAAATGTTCAATACGGTTGGAGAAATGGCACAGGAAGCAGGTATTAAGTTTGGCTTTCACAACCATGCTGTGGAGTTTCAAACAATTGACGGGCAGGTGATTATGGACCGTATGCTTCAAAATACCAATCCCGACTATGTCTTTTTCCAGCTTGACCTTTACTGGATAAATCAAGGAGGTGCCGATCCTGTGGATTACTTCCAAAAATATCCCGGCAGGTTTGCCCTTTGGCATGTAAAGGATCAGGCAGAACTGGGAGCCAGTGGCCAGATAAATTTTGAAAGAATATTTAATGCCGCTGATCAATCGGGAATGGAATACCTGGTAGTAGAAGTGGAAAATTACAATTACAACCCATTGGAAAGCGTCAGGATAAGCCTTGACTATCTTATCGATGCCGATTTTGTGCAATGATATACTGCCGGCTTTTTCACCAGGAATCTTTCTTTGAAATTAGTTTGAAATACTACACTTACCAACAATAAAACTGAACATAACCCAATATGAACAAAAACACGTATACCCCAACCCAGCTTACCATGCTGGTGGCATTGCGGGTAGCCATAGGCTGGCACCTGATGTACGAAGGAGTAGTTAAGATAATGCAGCCCTCATGGTCATCCTATGCTTACCTGATGGACAGCAAAGGGTGGTTCTCAGGACTATTCCAGGGCATGGCTGCCAACCCCGGTTTAATGGAGGTAGTAGACTTTCTCAATGTATGGGGTCTCACTCTTGCTGGCTTTGGCCTCATTGTCGGAATCTTTGCCAACGTATCAAAGATTGTGGCAATGATCATGCTCCTGTTTTACTTTGTTGCACACCCTCCACTGATGACAGCAGAATACTTATTCCCGGGAGAGGGAAGCTATCTTTGGGTCAATAAAAACCTGATCGAGTTGCTGGCCGTTGCCGTATTGTTTGTATTTCCCACAGCACATATCATCGGGATTGACAGATTAATTAGAAATATCAGAAAAAAATAATGGACGAAAAAACTCCCCACCAACAAAATAATGCTTCCGGTAAAGGAATAGGCAGGCGCGACCTTCTGAAAAGCCTTGCTACACTGCCCATAGCCGGTGCCCTGCTTTACGGGGCATTCCGAAAAAAACAACTGGAACACTACAAACACAACAAGCTCCTTAAAACCCTGAGCCTCGATACCGGAACCGTTGAAGCACCTGCGGTTGTAAGTCAGCGTAACGGCAACCATGAAACCTTGAGAATAGGCATTATTGGCACTGGCGGCAGAGGACTTTACCTCATGAGAGCACTGGGCTACATCCAGCCAAAATGGATCGATGAATGGACCGAATCTGCCCGCATCAACAAGCAGGATAACAGGCTGCAGATTTACCAACAAATGGAAGATCTCAATGTGGAAATTACAGGCATTTGCGACGTTTTTACCGTGCATCGTGATGCCGCACTCGAAGCATCTGCCAATGTTTACCGTACCGGACGTAACGGCAAAAAAGGCCAGCCAGCAAAAGTTTATAAAAACTACCGCGATTTACTTGCCGCTGATGATATTGATGCAGTGGTAATTGCTACCCCTGATCACTGGCATGCCCAAATGATTATCGACGCTGCCAATGCCGGCAAACACATTTACGCTGAAAAACCTCTAAGCCTTACTGTCGAAGAAACCTTTGCCATTGAAAAAGCAGTAAAGGAAAACAATGTGATCTTTCAGCTCGGACACCAAAACCGCCAAATTGAGAGTCACATTAAGGCAAAAGAAGTTATTAAAAGGAACATCCTGGGAAAGATCACTATGGTGGAAACCTTTACCAACAGGAATTCACCCTGGGGGGCCTGGGTGTATGACATTCACCCTGATACCAATCCACAAAATGTTGACTGGAAACAGTTCCTGGGCAGTGCCCCCGATCATCCCTTCAGCCCCGAAAGATTCTTCCGCTGGCGCTGCTGGTGGGACTACAGCACTGGCCTAACCGGTGATCTTTTTACCCATGAATATGATGTGGTAAACCAGGTTCTTGAAGTAGGAATCCCCGATAGTGCTGCCGCAACAGGGGGTATCTATTATTGGAAGGATGGCCGGGAAGTGCCCGATGTGCTACATGTAAGCTATGAATTCGAAAAACTGGAGCTCAACCTGCTTTACAGCGCTACCCTGGCCAACAGCCAGCACCGTAAAAAAACATTCTTCGGTCACGATGCCTATATGGAGCTCGACAACGACCTGGTGGTCTATGCCGACCGCGACTCTACCCGCTTCAGAGAAGCCATTGAAGATGGCGTGGTTCCTACACAATCACCCATGATTACCCACGTTCCCGGAAGAGGAAGCATTGATGCCATCTCCTCTCCCACTGAGCAATATTTTGCCCAGAGGGGATTGTTGTATACCTACCGGGCCGGTCAGCAGGTAGATACAGCCCACCTTCACATAAAAGAATGGATCGATGGAATCAGGAAAGGCACACCGGTAAGTTGCGGCATAAAAGAATCAGTAGATGAGGCTATTACAGCTCATCTGGGTACCATATCTTACCGCAACCAGAAAAAGGTTTTCTGGGATAAAGACAAAAAAGAAATTGTTTTCGGATAACGGCATAGTGCATGAATGCCAGAATCCCGAAGGCTTTACGGATCAATCATATATTAACTAAAACCCAATAAACAATGAAAGAACAAATCTCCAGAAGAAAGTTTATCGGCAATTCAGCGATGGCCGCTGCAGGGTTTACCATATTACCCAGCACGGTAATCAGCGGACTGGGGCATAAGGCTCCCAGCGATAAGCTGAACATTGCCGGTGTGGGTGTGGGTGGAAAAGGTTTCCGCCTGATGCGGGATATGCAATCAGAAAACATCGTAGCCCTCTGCGATGTAGACTGGCGCTATGCCAAAGGTTGCTTTGACTATTTCCCCAAAGCAAAAAAATACTGGGACTGGCGTAAGATGTATGATGAAATGATCGACGATATTGACGCAGTGGTAGTTGCCACAGCCGACCATACCCATGCTGCCATCGCTGCCCATGCCATGGTATTGGGAAAACATGTTTACGTTGAGAAGCCCCTCACCCATAGCGTTTATGAATCGCGGCTGCTTACCCGGCTGGCTGATGAGTACAAAGTGGCTACATCCATGGGCAACCAGGGCGCTTCCGGAGAAGGTGTAAACCTCATTTGTGAGTGGTTATGGAATGATGAGATCGGTGAAGTGACAAAAGTTGAAGCCTTTACCGACCGGCCTATCTGGCCCCAGGGCCTCAACACACCTACTGAGGTAATGCGCGTTCCTGATACCCTCAACTGGGATCTTTTTGTAGGACCCGCTCCCATGCGCCCCTACCATGAGATTTATACCCCGTGGAATTTCCGTGGCTGGTGGGATTATGGCACCGGTGCCCTGGGTGATATGGCCTGTCATATTCTTCACCCTGTTTTCAAGGGCCTCAAATTGGGGTATCCTACCCGCGTGCAGGGAAGCTCAACGCTCTTGTTGAAGGATTCTGCCCCACAGGCCGAAAAAGTAAGGATCATTTTTCCCGAAAGAAACCCCGGCAGCGATGTAAAAATTGCCCTGCCCGAGGTGGAAGTTACCTGGTATGATGGTGGTCTGAGGCCGGTTATGCCCGACGGCTGGCCCGCCGGTCGCAATATGAATGACGATGGTGGAGGGGTTATTTTCCACGGCACCAAAGACACACTCGTATGTGGTTGTTATGGCCGCCGTCCATGGCTGCTGTCAGGACGGGTGCCTGATGTTCCCAAAACACTAAGGAGAGTAGAACTTTCGCATGAAATGGACTGGGTTAGGGCATGCAAGGAACCGGCAAATGACAGGACCGAAACCGCATCTCCATTCTCAGAAGCAGGCCCGTTTAACGAAATGGTGGTAATGGGCGTTCTGGCTGTGCGCTTACAGGATCTTCACAAAGAATTGGAATGGGATGGACAAAACATGCAGTTTACCAATATCGGAGATGATGAATCCTTCAGGATCGTAATCGAGGATGGCTTTAAAATTACCGATGGCCACCCCACCTTCGACAAAGACCTTACCGACCCCGTTAATGCAAAAGCTTTTGCAGCAGAATTAATACAACATACATACAGGCAGGGATGGGACCTGCCCCCAATGCCTAGATAAAATACTATTGTCAAACCCGGCAGGTGCAACATGGGGCAATCTCCATGAATTAAGATATGGAGTTAAGCCAGTTCCATGTTCATACTGCCATAAAACAAGTAAACATATGAGAAATGTAAAATTTATCGCAGTATTGCTGAGCATGTTTGCTGCAGGGGGCCTTTTGAGCTCTTGCGGACCAGCTAACCAGCAGCAGGAAGAAACGGAGGAAACAGCTATGAATACACTTACACCCCAGGAAACGGAAGATGGTTTCTTCCTCCTGTTTGATGGTGAATCTTTTGAAGGATGGCGAGGCTATAACAAGGAAGCATTCCCGGCAGAAGGATGGATCATTGAAGAAGGAGCACTAAAGGTAACTGGCGCCGGAACAGGAGAAGCAGGCGGACAAGGTGGAGATATTATTTATGACCGCAAGTTCCTGGACTTTCATCTGAAACTGGAATGGAAAGTATCACCTGGCGGTAACAGCGGTATTTTCTACCTGGGCCAGGAAATAGAAGGCGAGCCAATCTGGAAATCAGCACCCGAGATGCAGATCCTGGATAACGAAAAACATATTGATGCCAATCTGGGCGTTGATGGAAACCGCCAGGCAGGCTCTCTTTATGACCTCATTCCTGCCGATCCGCAAAACGCAAAGCCCGCCGGCGAATGGAACCTGGCCGAAGTTCTTGTTTACAGAGGCACCGTGGTGCATAAGCAAAACGGTGAGGTTGTACTTGAATATCACCTGGGTACTCCAGACTGGGAAGAGAAAGTAGCAAACAGCAAGTTTGCCGATTTTCCATGGTTTGGCAAATATGAGCCAGGCTATATCTCCCTGCAGGATCATGGCGATGATGTGTGGTTCAGAAATATTCGCATCAAGGAATTATAAAAAGCAATCACTTGAACTTTTGAAAAGGAAGGTTAACCAGCCTTCCTTTTTTTTATCCTTTAGCCCCATCCAATACCGGCAAAAAATACTTCGTGATCTATTCCGCAACAAGAAAAATGTACACCAGAAAACAACACTTACATTGAATCACCCTGATGGAATACGGTCAAAACTTTTACCCACAAAAAAACCCGGATTAAAAAATAACCCGGGTTAGATAATACTATACTCAGATAATGCTTAATACACCATTAGTTTCTGAGAAACAGTTACACCTTTATTGACAACCCTTACCAGGTAAATCCCTTTGGCAAGGCCGGAGACATCAAATGTTACCCGATCCTGTACGTTCACTTCTTGCTGGATCATGCTACCGGTAATGTCATATAAACCAACTACTGATCCTGCCTCTGCAGAAACACTGACAGATTCATTGGCCGGATTAGGGAATAAGGTAAAAGTACCGGTATGGCCGCCCGCCACATCGTCTATTGATGTTGGGGCACTGCCAACACTGATCTCACCAAAGTATATCACGATATCCTCTTCCAGGGTAAGCGGATCTTCAAAATCGGGCATGAAAGCAATGATGGGATATTCGCCATCTGCCTCGGGGAAATGGAATACCATGGTTTCCCATTCTTCAACCAGGGTTTGCGGTTCCATCGATTCAAGCTCAAAAGTACCACCAGGACCTCCTTCAACTTTAAACTTTACGGGGCTTAGACGTGGCTTCCACACCTTCACATAAACATACTTATTTTCGGTAAGATCGACGGTTTCTGGCAGAGTAGAC
The DNA here is from genome assembly GCA_964453995.1 of uncultured Bacteroidales bacterium. GTDB lineage: Bacteria > Bacteroidota > Bacteroidia > Bacteroidales > UBA7960 > SKVR01. Next base: position 44,910 of record CAYVQC010000012.1, read on the forward strand.
CAGAATCCACCCCATGGTACACCATGCATGCTGCGGTGGAATTGAACCACATACGGAGCAGGATTGGCATCACTTTGATCAGGATTCGGTACGATCTTGAAGTGGCTATCATCTTCTTCTCCTCCCGACATAATATTCATGGGAATAAATTCAAAATCTTCAACCATATACCCGTTTTCATTCATTTTAGAATTTGCAGGCAGAGAAACTACAGGAGTAATAAGCCAGTTATCAGGAAAAAGGACAGTACCATCATCCCAAGACCGGCTCAGCATATAGCCATCTTCTTCGAACTGGTCAAAGTACCAATTGTTACCATCTTCATCAGCATCCACGGCCTGCCATCCTTCGGGCAGCCAGCCAGAACCGTCTTCATGGTCAATACCGCTGGTAAAATCTTCTTCGAAGAGTACAGTCTCAGTGACCTTCTCATCAAGCGTTACCTGGTAGATTTTTACGTCGAATAGTACCAGACGATCCTTGTCACTGATATTGTGGTGTCTGAAAGTAACATGGATATCTTCACCGGCGTAGTCAGAAATATCAATCTCTCTGGGTTGGTATTGCCAGTTGGGTACATCCGTTGGTAATGTTTCCTCAAATACCATGGTGAAATCCTCCGGGGCGGTGCCGGTTGTTGATATCCAAACACTGTAGTACTCGTCGCGGAAGGTTTCAGTATTGGCCGCTGAGCCAATATTCCAGGAAAGAAAGATACCTTCCTCTGGTTCTGCCGGCGGACCTCCTACCCTGATGTTGTCAAAATAGATCATGATGTCTTCTTCATGCTCAACGGTTTCGGGGAAGTCAGGGAAGAAAGTGATCACCTCGAAAAGTCCATCCTGGTCGGAGAAGTCGAAAACCAAAGTTTCCCATTCGTTTACTTTTGTTTGGGGATACATGCTTGGCAATTCAACGTCTTCGCCACTATTGGGTTCCAGCTTAAAAACTACCGGACTGATAACGGGCTTCCATACATCAACATACACATACTTGTGTTCAGTAAGATCGAGGGGTTCAGGTAGTTCGGAATAGAATCCGGCCCATGGCATGCCATCGGCTCCACGCCTGAACTCTACCACATAGTTACTTGTATTACCCACCATGTCGGGATTGGGTACCACGTGCATATAGCCATTTGCACCAGCCTCAAACCAATTCAGGGTAATGTGCTGCCAGTCTTCAATGACCTGAGCGCGGGAGAACCCGGCAAAGACCAGTGCCAGCGCTACTAAGATTGTAAATTTTCTCATAGTTTTTGAATTTTGGGTTTGTAATTAATTTGCTTCATTATCAATCTGATGTTGGGTTTATTATTACGCAGCATCTTCATTGACAATATCATTTATTCCCTAAAGGTAAAGGAAACTTTATCTAAATCATAAGAATTTGCACCAATAAATAAGTGGAATTCACCAGGTTCTGCCTTAAATTCGTTCCTGGCATTGTAGAAAGCAAGATCTTTCCACGTTAATGTAAAAGTTACTTCTTGCGATTCGCCCGCTTCCAGGGCTATTTTTCTAAACCCCTTAAGCTCTTTAACCGGTCGGGTGATACTTCCTACCAGTTGCCTGGTATATAATTGCACTACCTCTTCGCCAAACCGGTCGCCGGTATTGGTCACAGTAACCGAGGCGGTAAGAGAGCCTTCAGCAGAGAATTCTTCGGAGCTGAGCCGGATGTCGGAATACTCAAAAGTGGTATAGGATAATCCATATCCGAAAGGATACAGAGGGGTATTGGGTACATCGAGGTATTTGGAAGTAAACTTATCGTCAGACTGTGGCCTTCCGGTGCTCCTTTCATTGTAGAAAAGAGGAATTTGCCCTACATTGCGTGGGAAAGAAACAGGCAATTTGCCAGAGGGGTTATAATCTCCAAACAAAACATCGGCGATAGCATCACCGGCAGTGGTTCCCAGGAACCAGGTTTCCAGGATCGCAGAAGCTTTTTCATCAACATTTTCGAGGGTAAGGGGTCTACCTTTCATCAATACCACAATCACGGGTTTGCCCAGTTTTACAATCTCGTTAAAAAGTTCTTCCTGCACACCGGGCAGGTCGATCATTGACCGGCTTGCCGCTTCCCCGCTCATCCAGTAGTGTTCTCCCAGGGCCATGATCACCACGTCAGAAGCGGCAGCAGCCTGGATAGCTTCAGAAAATCCCGACCGGTCAGTATCGTTTACAGTAGCTCCCAAGGCGTAATTTATGCGGGTGCGGTTGCCCTGCCGGTTGATGATGCCCTGTTTCAGGGTAACACTTTTGGTATAATCGCCGGCTGCCGACCATGAACCGATCAGGTCTCGCTGGTTATCGGCCATGGGACCGATAAGGGCAATGCTGCTTACTTCATCAGAAAGAGGAAGGGTATTGTTATCATTTTTTAGCAGCACAATGGACTTGCGGGCGAAATCTCTCGCAAAGGCCAGGTTCTCTTCGCTCATTACCAATTCAGCTTGCCGCTGCTCATCGTTGTACCGGTAGGGATCATCGAAGAGGCCAAGTTTGTATTTCTTGGTAAGAATTCTGCGTACTGAATTGTCAATGCTTTGCATGCTCACTTTCCCTTCATTTACCAGTTCGGCAAGGTGATCCTGAAACACTGCTCCCTGCATATCCATATCAACGCCGGCATTAATGGCCAGCTCCGCAGCATGTTTTTCATCCCTGGCAAAACCGTGGGGTACCATTTCATTGATAGAGGTATAGTCCGTTACCACAAAGCCGTCAAACCCCCATTCATCCCTCAGTATATCGGTAAGCAGGTACGCGCTGCCGGTAGCGGGAACACCAAAAAGATCATTGAATGCTGTCATAAATGTTGCAATTCCTTCTTCTACAGTAGCTTTAAAGGGGGGCAAAAAAACATTGCGCAGGGTGCTCTCAGAAATATCCACAGTATGATAGTCTCTGCCTGCTTGTGGAGCACCATACGCGGCAAAATGCTTTGCGGTAGCCATCATGGTATGAACATCACTCAGGTCGTCGCCCTGGTAGCCTCTCACTTTCGCGCGGGCTACCTGTGCAGTAAGGTAGGGATCCTCCCCTGAACTTTCGGCAATGCGTCCCCAGCGAGGATCGCGCGTAACATCGATCATGGGAGAGAAAGTCCAGTGCAGCCCTTCGGCAGTGGCCTCCAGGGCCGCTATCCGTGCCGATTCACGAATGGCCTCCATATCCCAGGTGGCTGTTTCTCCCAGGGGGATGGGAAAAATGGTACGATGCCCATGGATCACATCATACCCAAACAACATGGGAATTCCCAGTCGGGTTTCTTCCACCGCCATCCTCTGCAGCTCCCGGGTGTATTCTACTGTAAATGCATTGAAAATTGCCCCTACTCGTCCTGCCTTTATGTCTTCCTTATAGTGCGCGCGAATAAAAGGACCGGTATGATCCATATCACTGGTATAAAGTGTTAGCTGACCGATTTTTTCTTCAAGAGTCATCTGGCTCATGAGGTCGTCAATAAAACGCTCCGTTTCACGGGCAGCCTTTTCGCCGGAATGTGTTGTACAACCCAGCAGGGCAAAAAGAAATACAAAAAAAACCAGGGTGATTTTGCGATCCATAACAGTTTGTTTTGTTTTTAATGAATTATTACTTCAAGGTTATTTGCTCCGGTGTTCATAAAGTCATAGAACTTTTGCCGGGCAATGACTGCCCCGCCTGTACGATATTGATTTATTTCCTGTTCGAAGGGGATTTGTTCACCATTGATCTGCAGGGATTTAACTCCAGCACCTGTTTTTTTGATGCGGTAGGTTATCCTCAGGGGAAAATTTAAAAGCTCAACAGTGGCCACCAATCCATCAAAAGAAGAAGGTAGAACAGGATCAACTACAATGTTGCTTTCATAAACTCTAAGGCCCAGCAAACGTGTCATTACCAAACCAATGAAAATGCCCGGCCCACTGGAATATACCCTCCAGCCACCTTTGAGGAGATATTTCCCGTTCAGCACTTCATTGTATTGTTCATCAGCCTGATAGCGGGTATTAAAAATCACGTCAGAGCTGCTGTAATAGCAGTTTGCCTGACGATGGTCAGCACATGACACAATGTGTTTGTAATCTACGGGGATGGCCTGGCGCAATGCTTTCACAAAAGCTTCTGCTTGTCCTGTTATGGCAAGTGCTTCTGCATAACGTATATGCTCATGAATATACATCAGTCCTATTTCTCTTCCGAAAAATGTGCTGCTCTCTGCCCGCTGAAAAATTTTCTGTATTCCTCCCCTGTAAGGTACCGGACGATCCATAAGCCGAACGCCATCAGGTCCTTTCAAATGATCTTCGATCAACTGCTGATGAAGCTCTGCCTGCCTGGGGGAAAACAAGCCACTGATCACTCCCCGGTTCATGGGGAGCACGCTGTAGTGGATGCCGGTGGTTTCATCAGAGGGATGCAGCAACACACTTATGGTATTGTTGCTTTGCACAAGCCCGTAGCCTGCTACAACACCATCCTTAACAAGATACCTGTTGAAATCCTCTTTAATCCTTTTGCAAATTTCTTCAAGCTTTCCTGCCTTATCCTTTTCACCTGCCCTGGCATAGATCAGGCGGTAATGATCAAAAGCCTGGTAATTCATTTCTACGGTCCAGGAGGAGATCATTCGTTGGGCCAGTTCTTCGCTAACGGGTTGGAGAGAATCATTCCAGTCGCCACCGCCAAAGGGAACCAGCGCTGTACCGGGAACAAAGGATTCAATAATCATGTTGATGAGCCGATCCATGTGCTCTTTCACAGGTGTTTTTTCAGGGGTTGGCCCCTTTTCATCGAAATAAGGCAACTCTTCATCCAGTATAGCTATATCTCCTGTAATCCTGATGTAAGATGCCAGGGCCAGGATGCACCAGTAAATAATATCGCCATGCGCTTCGTGGGCCCTTATCAGTGCATAGCTGTCGAACATCCACCACTGCGACCAGCCTCCACCAGGATGCTGGTTGGAAAAAATGGTACGGAGCAACTGTCTTGCTTCGTTATATTTGCCAAGGTGAAGCAACAAATCTATGGGCCCCTGCGATACATCGCGGGTACCCCAGGCAGCACCACCAAATTGCTCCAGGCCGTAAGGCGTAAGATAATGAGTAAGGGCATTAAGGCCATACCACGGCAAAATGCTGCGAATGGCAGCAATATCATTGTGGTTACCTTCGATGGCAAGATCGCAACTAAGATTCTTCCAAAATCGGAGTATCTCCCTGGTATCGCTATCAAATTGATCGTCAGAATCAGCGATGGGAACAACATTTGCATCCTTATGAACTTCCCCAACGAAACTCATACAAAACTGATCGGCAGTTTTCACACGAATCACAAAGAGAGAATTCTCCTGCCCTGCATTTACACCTGAAAAAACAGCCTCTTCAGAAGAAACACTATAGTTTTTTCCCTCCGAATGTATTACCACCCTGAATTGTGAGCCGGGAAACTTACCAGCTATCATACTGTCAGAAGCAGGAAGCGCAATATATTCACCTTTGTTTTCAGCTGGTATTACGGACCACTTGTTCAGGGGATCGAAACTGTGGGTGATGATCAGTTCCTCTACGGAACCGGAAAGAAGTTTTACATCGGTATTCACCTGTGGCGCGTGGGGATTTGTCCAGGTACGCACCTGTATACATGTATTGCCCCTGCTGTAAATCCATCTGCAGTGGTTGAGTCCCATTTCAAAGGCAGAAGGGAGCCCCAGCAGAAACACACCTTCGTTTGTCCTTACAAATATCCTTTGCCCCGTCCATCGCTCCACGTTAAAGGGATCGGAACAAACAGAAAGGAAAATGTTGAAGTTTGTATTTCCCTGAGAAAGATGCGAGTTGAATACCCCATAAGCAAAAGCATTGGTAGACATTATCCCTTCATGAGGCGTAAGTTTTATATTTGCCTGCATGATATGGCCGTGTGGCCGATCGGTGAGTGCTTCTTTGGCTTTAAGCACCACATGCCTGGTATCGGGGCCAAAGAAAGACAAGAGTTTGCCGTTTAAGATTTCCGGATGAAAGCGCTCTTGCCCAAAGAAATGGTCTGTCTCCTTCCCGCTGAGTTCATCTGCAGCAAATAAGGAGGCAGTCTGAAACAAACTTTTTGTAGGCTCAACCCATTCCATTCTTACGGCAGACGTGTCGTCACCCAGGTTATGTATAAGTTCGGAAAGGATGGAAAGATCTTTTTCGGAAGAAGCTTCGGGATGATCAGCCCGAAAGGCAAAGACAAAGGTTCCCGATTGGGTTTTTCCCGGCTCAAGGGTGAAAGGTTTTTGCTGCAAAGCTACCATCGAAGATTCACCGGCATACTCTCCGGGCAATGTATCAGCTTTGAGAGCCTGGGGGAGTCCATCTTCGCGGAAAGATGTTCCATAAAACTGCATTCCGTCTGTTAAACCGGAAGCGGCACCCTGTCTGCATGCCATCATCAGCCATGGGTTGCAACCGGATTCCTTCATGTTTTGCCGGCAACAGATTATTTTGCCATATTTGACATCTTCCAGGATGATCCTTTCAATGTACTGGCTCACATAATAGGCATTGATCAGGTCGGAGGAATGACTTTTCAAGCCTACATCCTGCGCGCACACCATATCCACCACAATGGGTTCGCCGGTAGTGTTTGTTACCATGGCATCCCATTGCCAACCCTCTCCCTGACCTGAAAGACGAAATACACAGGTATATTCCAATCCTTCCCAACTACCCTGTGCCGTCATCCCATATTTATCAACCTGGAATACACCGTTGCTTCCAGGTCCCGTTAAGGGAATATACTGCACAGATGGTAAAAGCTTCCGCAAATAAACTCCGGCACCATATAACGAGTAAGGGGTAGCATCTTTCATCCCAATCCTTACCCCGTTGGCAAGGATGTTTTTCAGGGCACCACTTTCGAGAAATTCAACGGATAAGCCTGATTTGTTTTGAACGATCATTTATATTGTATTTATAGTTAGCGTAATTTCTTTGTTGTGAGGATGCTGATAACTGATCTGCAGCCGGTTATTTAGCTTTACGGGATGAGCCTCCTTCCCATCAATTGTTACCGATCGCACATCCTCACAGCCATTTCCTTCCAGAACCAGTTCCCCTGTCAAATCACGATCACCACAAAGGGAAAAATGAACAGAACCATCATCGGCTGTCACATCCAGGATATCTGAAGTAGTGTGTAACAGCAGTAATTCCTTTTGCAACTGCAAGCATACCGGTGTTACAATGGCATACAATGGCGGATATAGCATCTCTTTGCCCGATAATGGAAAATTAACACGCTCACCTTTTGCCGGATGGGTATAGGACAGAGCCGCGAATTGCTGCTCATTAAAATAGTTTCCGGCAAAAAGCAAGGCCTGGTTTTGGGCTGTAAACCTTTGTCTTACCGATATATTATTGTTGGATGAAGCTGCCTGCTGCAGTTTTCCTCCCAGGCGCGAGAGCAAAGCCATGTAAACCGGTTTGTGTGCTTCGGTATCATAGCCCAGCCATGTGCCCAGATGCATTACTTCTCCCCTGCCGTAAGGTTTCACAAAACCACAGATACTTCCGGTAAGGGTATAGGCAATGGGCTCAGCATTTTGCAGTGATGAACCATCATAAATGATCTGCGGATTGGCACACTTAATATCTCTCCTTCCCATAACATCAACCAGCGGAGAATCAATTACCTCGGTACCGGCAGGAGAAATACCCAGCGCATCTCTCAGCAGTGTGCAGGGTTGTTGCAACATATCCCTGTCGGGGATATAGGGGAAGATCATTAATTTCCCACCCTCACTGATATAATCTACCAGGGTTTGCTGATCAGCAGCATTCATTTCATCTGTTGAAAATGCCCAAACTTGTTTGTAATTTTTCAACTGTTGGGCGGAAGAACGGGTAAGATCAGCCATATCGTAATCGATATTGAGTACCTGCAAAACCCTGAGCAGCCCGTCGAAGTATGCAGGCCGCCTGATGGCAGCAGCAACAAACTGCAGCTCAGAAGCTCCTTTCTCTGGTCGTTCGAGCTCAGAAGCGTAATAATGAGGATAAAAGAGAATACACACTTCTGCCCTTCGTTGGGCCTTGGTGATGATCTTTTCTGATATGGAAATAATTCTGCTCATTTTTGAAACCAGAGCAAAAGCACTCGTGCGCTCCCCTTCAGCGGTAAGCGGATTGAACCAGTAAAATGTATCGCCAGAGAATCCTTTTCGTTCGGGGTTGCGACCCTGTGAGAACATATAATAATTCCAGCCTTTAAGTCCATTGGCAAGGCTGGCTTTGTAAAAAAGTTCCATTTCACGGGGGTTAGTCACCACATGATACTCGCGCGATCCGCTCTGGAATTCCGCGGCAAACAGCGGCTTATTTCCCTGCATGGCCGCCGTAATATCGTTGATAATACGATCATCATGCATATTGCGATGTGACAGGAATTCGGGTATATGATCCACCCCGAAAATGATATCGCTTTTTCTGCCGTAAAGCTGGTCGTACATAGTGATGTTTACCGGAAATTCATATCCATGGCCGTAAATCCAGCCAGGCAGGTTGTGGTAAAAAGGCACGGTAACGCCACGCTGGCGGGCCATTTGTGCAAGCATGGAAAGGTATTCGGCGTAATATGCCCGCCAGAAGTTATGCCAGTCGTAATCCCTGGCACGATCTCCCTTCGACATAAAGGGTTTATCCACATCAGGGGGTAATTCAACCTGGCTGAAATTCTTATAATCTGTGAGCCAGTTATGGTTTACTTCTTCAATAGTTGAATAGATTTTCTGCAGGTATTTAATGAAGCGTTCTTTAACGTCGCCGCCATAATCGGCCTGGTGAGCCAGCCATGAAAAAAGGCCGATCTCATTGCAGATCTGCATCATGATCACCGCTCCGTTGTTTTTTTGCTCATGGCTGCTGATCAGTGGCATGATGCGGTCGTACCAGCGGGTTACTTTTTCAAGATAAATGGGATGAAACAGATTCACTCCTTCGCTGGCAACGATTTCCCCTTTTCTGTTGCGCATTCTTACTTTTTCGGCATGTTGTTCCAGGAACCAATCAGGAAGACCTGCACCCCGAAACTCGGCAAGAATATAAGGTCCGGGTTTTACAATAGCCTTCAACCCATGTTTCTTGCATTTTTGCAACCAACCATTGAGGTTTCTTTCGGGCAGGGTATCGCCGTCAAAATCAAACACACCCTCCCGGGGCTCATGCCATTGCCATGGAACATAGCTGCTTACGGCCATTAATCCTGCTTTCTTTGCACCGGCAAGGTGCACATCCCATACATCATGCTTGAGCCTGAAGTAATGGATCTCTCCCGAATTGAGAAATACAGGCTTTCCTTCATTGTAAAAAATAGCATTGTGTGCAGTAAATGTATTATCGTTGACAGCCATGATATTTGCTTTTCTAAGGTATTTCGGTTTCGCGTTTTGTGTTTCTATTTTTCAAAAGCTGCTTTATTTCCTGCAACCTGTTTTCAGTAAGTGTATACCTCGTAATGAAGAAGAAAGAAAACAGGCTGAGCAGAATGGGTAGTCCGATCTCAACTACCCTCATCATCAGCAAGGTGTAGGGTGATTGTCTTTTGAGAGGAACCATGCCTTCTTCCAGCATTTCAAGCTTTTCCTCTTTCATTTCCAGGGTATTATAATTTTCCAGTGCAGCAATATCATCCATTATGGTATTGGTCTTTGCCAGCAGCTCACGGTTATGTTCGTCTTCCTTATCAGATTCCTGGATGCGGTCTTTCAGGTGAAGTTTCAAATGAAAAGCATTCACCAGGCTTTCGATCCTTTGATGTTGTAAAATTTGGTTTGCAACCTCATTTTCAAGCTGTGCTATTGCAGATGGCTCACCACTGCCTAATTCTTCCTGTAAAGAATCAAGTGCCATTATCGTATTTTGTGTTTCTGTGATCCTTTTGGCAAAAAACTCTTCACTGCTCTCATCCGTTTGATTGCTTTCATCACTACGTTCTGCTCCCCGCTCCAGATAAAGCAGGTAGTTGCGTGCCTCACCCAGGGCTTTTTCTGTCCTGTCAGCAAGAAGGGAGGACTTTTGCTGAGATTCGTCATCTGTAAGTACCTCTTCCTGCAGCAATCGCACCTCTGCCTGCATCTCCCTAATGCTTCCCTCAATGGCATCCACCCTTGTAACCTGTGTTTGATCGAACATGGTGAAGACAATAAGGGCTCCCGCCACAAAGCTTGCCAGTGCAGTTCCCATTTTTATGAACCACCAGAAAATGGAATAGAAACTTCCTTCGGTACGTTGTCCGGTTTTCAGATCATCTTCATCACAAATATCTCCTACCATGGAGGCACCAAGAGTAAAGAAAAAAAGCATCCCGGCAGACAGCAGCACGGTGGGAATGACAATAAGATAAGGATGATCGGGATTGTAAAAAATGATCTTTGACAATTGAGCCAGCACCATGAGGCTGATGGCAAGTATCAGCGTTTTGCGTTTACCGATCCTGGGACTGATCCAGTTGAGTGGAAACACGGCAAGCAAACCTGTTACAGCCCATACCGTACCATTGATCCCTAAAAGATATGCGCCGGCTACCTTGTCGCCCCCAAACACGTAGAATATCGGAATGTAGGAGCCCAGCAGATTTACAAAATTGAAGCCCATGGCAAGAGTAAAAATGGTAAGGGTAAGCCTGATGAAGTTTTTGTTGCTTCCTGCATGCTTCATATCCTTCCAGAAGGGTGTTTTTTTCTGGGTAGTACTAACCCGCTTGAAGCCGGGTTCGCGCAATGAGAAGAACCACCAGAATGACATGGGTATCAGAATGGCTGCCACAATCAGTGACACATAGCGCATTCCATCGGCCTCATTGCCACCCGGCCCCCGGAATATCTCCATATTTGCCAGGGCAAACAGCCAAGGGGTACTCATAGCGAAGAGGTTTCCCACAAAGCTTTTGGCACTGAAAAGACGTGTCCGTTCATGATGATCAGAGGTCATCTCCATTCCAAGGGCACCATGGGGGATTTCGAAAATGGTACAAGCAGTAAAGAAAAGCAGGAGCGACAAAAGAATATACCCCAGCTGAAATGCCTGGTAGCTTGTTTCGGTGGGAAACCAACCCCTTACCATATCACCTTTGGGAATCCACCACATAAGGACGAAAAATACGGCCACCAGGATGCCGCCCACCAGCAGGAAAGGCCTACGGCGTCCCCATCTTGTACGTGCGTTGTCGGAATAATGACCAATTAAAGGATCGGAGATGGCATCCCACAAACGGGGAATGATCAGTATGACGCCCAGCCAGAATGCACTCAACCCAAGACTGATGTTGCCCATCAATCCTACAAGAATACCTGCAACATTGAACAGGGCAATAGGGATGATTCCACCCGAACCAAAAGCTGCCAGCTGCGAAAACTTTATCCTGTCTTCAGACTGGATAACACCATTAGACTTAACGGTTGTCTGCTCTTTCATGAGGCATATTTTTTTTCATATTTCCACTGTTATAGGGGTGCCGCAATACGGCACCACCCTTCCGCCAGTAGTTACTCCTGTTCGTCAATATGAGTAAATCCAAGCTTTCGCAAGCCTTTTTGAATAATGGGATCGGGCATTATGTGGTCCCAGATAAGACCCGTGCGGAAGTTTTCTATCATTACCAACATGGGCCCCTGTGCCACCCCGATAACATCGTTGTTTACCCAGCCTGCAGTTTGGTTAAACGAGTCATAGAATCCATAAGGGCCCCAGATGCTATCGCCTTTGTTTTCAATCATATACCGCGCAGTGGGAAAAACCACTTCGGGAGCAAATGGCAATGAAGAAAGAGAAGCATAGGGAGCAATGGTGCCATCATCGAAATAGTTGTAATCAGGACCGGCAGCACCTCTACCCGCATATCCAAGGAATTCGTAGCCATCGAAATTGTATTCTTCACCAGGCCCGTCGCTGGCTGTTATTCCCCAGCAATACTGTCCATATCCTTTCCAGCCATGGGGGTTCTGAATGGCATATTGTTGCTGTACAAGGGTAGCTATGCGTGAATTTTCAAAATAATCAATTCCTTTTTCTATCATGTACTTATCTGCCAGTCCACGAAAGTCAATAAAAGCATGAGAGAACTGATGTCCGAATAGTGGCGGGAAGGCAACATGCGACAATCCCGGATAGGGAGTGTGCCACTTGTAGCTAGCCAGCCATTTATCAAAGCTGCTTTCTACGTTTTCCATTCCGGTGCCTGCTGCGAGGATGTAGAGAAACAACCCTTCATTATAGCCAAACCATCCCCAGTTGATCAGGCCATCTTCTGGCCGCCAACCCATGGAAATGGTTCCGGGTTGTTTGGTTTGATCATCCATATGGAATATGCTCCAGTCAAGCCTATCCAGGAGTTTTGCAGCAAGGGAGCGGATTTCCCGTTCGGTCTCACTATCCTGATTGTAATAGTTGCGGGCGAAAATGACCCCCATCATCAGCAGTCCGGTATCGATAGAAGAAAGTTCACATTCCCAGGTTCGCTTCCCGGTTTCCATATCGAGGAAATGATAGTAAAAACCGCTGTAACCTGTGGCATCGGGGTTTGTGCTTTGTTCTGAATTCCAAAGAAAGTGAAGGGCATTGAAAGTAATACGGGCAGCATCTTCGCGAGGCATCCAGTTTCGCTCCACGGCCACTGCAAGAGATGGCAAGGCAAATCCGGTAGAGGCAATGCTGGAGGGTGCATAATCGGCAGCACGGTCTTTAAAAAGGCCTTTCTCAGCATTCACTTTGTCCCGGAAAAACAAAAAGGTATGGTACTGAATGGAGTCAAGCAGGGCTTCATCTTCAGGGGTAACCGGGTAATCAATCTCCCCTTTTGATGTATACTCTGTTTGCTTTTGTGCGCTGCAAGAAACCACCATCATCGTGACCAGAATTAGCATTACCCCTGTATGTTTCATGATATCAGTGTTTTAGTTCCAACTAAGTAAATTGAAAAAAGGGTGAAAGCTGCCCGGAAAACCATAGGTTCTCAAAAAATAATCAACGATACAATATGGTATTCCGGAACAGCTTCAGGCCTGTGGCCAATAATTATTCCGGCTTTTCAGCGTCATAAATGATCTGAACTTCCTCTTCGGTAAGGGCTCTGTTGTATATCCTCAGGTCATCGAGATCTCCTTCGTAATTGCCGATCCACTCTTGAACTGTGTTGGGGTTTCTGCCAATGTAGAATGCGGAAGCAGATTCAGGAACGGTAACGGGCCCCATGAGGGTTTCTTCTGCAATGAGGGTATCGCTTGCAAGTTGCACACCATCAAGATAAAGATCCCTGATGCTGGTTTCCCCATTGTAAGCATATACAAAGTGAAACCATTTTGCAGGTGGGAAAAATACTTCACGCAAAACACCCCAATCGGTATCAGTCCAGGCAAAAACATCAGACTGGTGATGGCGTGTGAAGGCTTTGTATCTAAGGGTATCGCCTCTCTGGCTTCCTTCCTGCCACAGACCGTAACCGGCATTCCAGTCCATTTCCGGATCAATAAAGGTGAGTATGAAGTTGGTGCCTCCGGGCATCTGCTGTGCCCTGAGCCACATACTAAAAGTCATGCTTCCCATTCTGAAGTTGTCGGTATCATCAATCCTTACAAAGGCGGTTTCAGAACCTTTGTATGCTGCGTTGGCATTTAAGTGACGATCGAGAGTAAAAGTGACTCCTTCACTGAAGGTTTCATGTTCCATTTCGTCGGTAACATCACCGTCGAATTTAAAGTATGCGACAAGATTTTCTACAGCAACGGTATCAGCAGGATTTACAGGGTCACCATTACCATTGTCGTCGTCATCGTTGTCATCATTATCCTTTGTGCAAGCTGCAAAAGCTACCATGGTTGCCACAAGCATCCATGCAAGAAATTTGAAAGTTTTCATAATTGTGTTGTTTTTAGTTAATAAATAGGGGTTAAAAGTCTACAATTTTTAAAAGGAGTTCTCAACCTCCTTTGTATTTCAATAAAACAGATCAGTAGATCAATAGTTTTTCCGTTGTTCTGCCTTTGGAAGTCTCTGTCCGGATAAGGTAGATCCCCTTCCTGAGGCCGGAAAGATCCATAAAATATTTATCATCGTGGGCGGTGGTTGTATTGATTACCCTGCCCGACACATCCATCAAAGTTATCTTTGCCCCGGCTTCAGTTTGAATAGTCACAAACTCTGATGCCGGATTGGGATAGATCCTGAATCTTTGGGACATATTTGATTCCGGAACGAAAACATCGCCGGTACTGAAGCCAACCAGGTCGACGTGGATGGTTGTTTGCACAGGCTGGGTTACACCGGATTCAAAAACAAGATCAACACGCTGTATTTTACTCATGTCGGGCAGGTTTTGCGCCCAATCCATGAGATTGAAATCATTTACAGGGACAATGATTTGTTGCCAGTCATTTCCCAGAATATCGATATAAGTGTAGGAAGCTCCATCACTTCCCTGGATTCCGCTTGTATCAAAAAGCTGGATTTTAAGATCAGTTACAGGTTCACTGGCTTTGGCGTAAAGCACCAAATGTGTGTAGCCCGTAATATCTGTGGAAGGATACGCCCACATCCAATATGCTGTAATATCATCCACATCATCGAGGTTGTAATCCAGGCTGAGCGCTACACCTCCAAATTCACCTTCGCCGGCAACATCAGTAGCCACAAGCCCCTGACCCCAGTCGGGTATTTCCCTGAAGCCTTCCACATTGGTGAAACCAGGTATTGAAAAATCACTGTAAACAAAGTAATCCGAAGGGTTGGTGCCGAAGCCTCTCAAAGGAACCTCCATATCGAGCACACCAAGAATGGCAGATCTTTGTCCCGGTTGCGAAGGCTGGAAACTCACGTTAACAGTTGCTGTTTGAAAAGGGCCCAGGGTTACTGTACTTTCCAGGTTTTCAAGGATGAAATCCTGAGCATGCTCCCCTTCCAGGGCGATGTCAGATTCATTTAATGTAAGGGTGCCACCGCCGCTGTTTCGAATAACAAATTCAACAGGCTCAGAATCAGATCCAACAGGCTGTTGCCCAAAATCATAATCAAAAGGAATTACTTCGGGCACAGGAGTATCATCCAGTTCCCGTAATTGAATATCGTCAATATCCCATTGGGTAATATTGTCTGTAATCCCGTCGAATACCCATGCCAGCCGGAAGTTTTCAGCTCCCAGGCCATGGTTCTGGCTTTCTACGATGGCAACAAATTCGCTTGCAGGTACACTCCCGGGATCTTCCCATTGATGGATTACATATTCGTTACCATCGGCAATGGAAACCACTTTAAGGGTGAAATTTCCTGCCGGCCCAAAATCATTCACCCTGTACTTGAAGGAAAGCACAAGAGAGTCGAGATCGCTGGTTATGATCTGTGGTGTAGTGAGATAGAACTGACCTGTACTTTCAGGTTGCCACCAGAACACCATTTCCGGGGCTTCACCCCCGGCGTTGCTGGAGCTGAATGCACCCCAGTTTTCGCTGCTACGGCTCCATCCCAGGGGAATTCCACCACCGGTGAGCATACCAAAATCTTCTTCCCATGGAAGCTGGGTGATTGTAGGGTCAAAGGCGAGCCCTTCCAGAGGGACTTGCTCCTGCAACACTGATAGGGTTGCCAATTTATTGCCTTCTGTTTGAGGAAGAAAAACAATGCTGATCTCAGCACTTTCCATGGATTCAAGCTCAACGGATTGTGCAATATTGGTCAGGATGAAGTTACCAGCATCGGTACCGGTAACAGAAATGTCGTCGGGGTTGAGCAAAAGTGTACCGCCACCAATGTTGGAAAGGGTAAAGACGTGAGGTTCGGAAGGAGTATTGATCTGCTGAGGGCTGAAGGTGAATGCCTGCGGATCAATTGCCAAAGCAGGCTCTGCAGTAAGCACAACATCGTCAATAGCCCACTGGGTTATTTCATCCGTGGAACCGTTAAAGATCCAGGCCAGCCTTACTACTCCTTCTCCAATACCATGCTCTGTGCTGTTGATCTGTACTGAAATCTCCTGTGCCGATATGGTTCCGGGATTTTGCCATTGTAAAACAACGAATTGCTGGTCATCAACAATGGTCACCAGAGAAAGGTCAAAGATCCCCGGATCGCCAGAGTCGTTGACAGAATGCCTGAAAGTGAGATTTAAGCTATCAATACCGGCAGTATTGATCTGGGGGGTATTGAGGTAAAACACTCCTTCTTGCACGGGTTCCCCCGAAAACACCATTTCGGGTGCCTCACCACCAGCATGCGTTGACGTGAATGCTCCCCAGTTGTCTGAATTCTTCTCCCATCCAAAAGTAATTTCACCATTGGACAGACCTGAGAAATTCTCCTGCCATGGGAACTCATGCACCGTGGCATCAAATCCCTCGCCACTGAGCGGAATGTTTTGTCCTGCTATGGACAAAAAGGCTGTAAACACCCCAGTAACAACAGGGGAAAAAGAAACTCCTACCTGGACACTCTCCCCCGGTTGAAGCACAGCATCTTCTGTTAAATTGTCAAGAATAAATGCATCAGAATCGGAGAGGATATCAAATGTTGCCAGCACAGCAAAATGATCTGACCCATAAGTACCGTTCTCATTGGGTTCATCCAGGACCACCTGTGCCCAGGTTGGTACCAGGGTGGGCAGTATGTCTTTGTTGAAGAATATATAATCTATTCTTCTTTGCTGATGACCAAGATGATAATTCAGCGTGCCATGCTGGGGGTCGAGGTGATTTTCGTGGAAAACCGGATAAACATCCTGAAAATCAGCATACATTAAATCCATTTCATCCCAATCCGGGTTGGCATTAAAATCGCCTGTAACAAAAACAAAATCACCGGCACTGGTTTGTTGTATAAAATCAAGCAGATCAATAATTTGTTCTTCCCTAATGTGGGCATTAGCAGCAGTATTATGCAGGTGGGTATTATAGAGATCAATTGCATTTCCCTCCACATTTATCCTTATGTGAGCAGCAGTACGATAGTCACTGAGGGGTTGCAGAGCTCTCCAGTTGGATTCCTCAATGGGAAACCTGGATAATATGGCATTGCCAAAGCGGGTGGAACTGGAAGGAGGATCAACGGAGGAAAAATAATAATAATACCCCAGCGAGTCGGCTATCATTTGTGCCTGGTTGTCAAGATTTGCTCTTTGGATAACTTCCTGCAGACCGATAATATCAGGATCAAGATCACGGATTTCGCTGAGCATATGGGCAAAACGATCAGGCCAGTTTTGGCTGTCAAACCAAATGTTGTAGGTCATAATGGACAAACTGATACTTTGTGCACCCTGTGAAACGATCCGGATTTGCTCCGGGTTTATGGTCTGGGCATCAACGCCCTGATTTTCGACCATAAAGAGTACCTCTTCCGATTGTGTGCCGATCTGGCGGGGGCTGAATTCCCATGATCCAGGCTCTACCACAAGCTGACCCCAAACATTTTGGTTAAGGGAGATAATTGCAACAAGGGTGAAAGTAAGAAAACGTATTGTTTTCATAGTGTTTTCATTTTTGGTTTAAGGGATTGTTGAGTTGATTCTGGTATGTAAAACCCAACACATCCAATGCGTGCAGCACCTGTTGATTTTGCATGAATACATCCCAGAGCAAACCTGACCGGTAGTTCTCAATCATCACTACTATAGGCCCCTGATCAATAGCGAGATAGCTATTGGCAAACCAATTCTCACTAAGATTAAATGCATCTTTGAAACCATAATCTCCCCAAAGGTTATCGTGAAGATAGTAGTAAAAGGTTTTGAGCGCTTTCATGCTTTCCTGTGGGGTATAAGGGAAAGATGAAAGCGCTGCAGTTGGGGTGATGGTACCATTATCTACGCCAAAGAACCCGAAGGGTGCATGTGCCTGGTAACCCACAATGGGATCATCGCTGGCTGTGAGCCCCCATAGGGAATCGCTGTAATGGCAAAATTCATTAGGGTTGGCAACACAGTAGCGGTAATTGATAAGGGAATGCGTGCGGTTCTGTTCCCAGTAATCAGCATACTGATCCTGCAGCCCTCGAGGGTCGAGTCCGAGGAAAGAATAATGTGCAAAAAACAAAGGGCCGCCAAAATCAACGCCAAGGGGAAGCTGGATATCATAAAACCACCTGCCATTGGCCATGTTTCCGTTCCTGGCCCATCCCTGGTGGTAAACTTCCGGCGCAACAGGATAGGTAGGTGATGCTGCGGCAAGAATATACACAATGAGAGCCTCATTCCACCCGCTGATCTGCATGTTCATTTCAAAATCATAATCGGGTGACCAATGCCAATACAGTACATTCTGCCCCTGTGTATACCACTGCCAGTCAACGCCATACCAAAGGGTATCCACCAGGTTGCGCAGTGAATCTTCAAGGGCATTGGCACCATCGAAATACTCTCTTGCGGCGATGAGTCCCTGCACCAAAAATGCAGTCTCCACAAGATCGCCTCCATTATCTTTAGGACTAAAGGCTATCGTTTTTCCCGTAGTACCGTCCATCCAATGGGACCATGCACCATGGTAGCGGTCGGCGGTTTTCAGGAAGTTGGTGATTGTAAGAACCCTTTGTAGCACTTCGTCTCTTTGAAGGAAACCTCTTTCAGCCCCGGCAATCATTGCCATAATACCAAAGCCGGTACCGCCGCTGGTCACCAGGTTGCCCGAAGTATTGCGTTCGCGGGCCATTCCGCTGTTGGGTTCAGCAAAATCCCAGAAATAGCGTAGGGTTTGTGATTGTACCAGATCAAGAAGCTCATCTTCTTGCAGTTCTTCGTCAATGACCCTTTCAAGGGTTGGACACCCGTCATCAATGATAGTGTCATTTCCATTGTCAGGAATATCATCTCCGTTTTCTTTACCGCACGCGGCGAAAAACAGTAAGGAAGACAAAACAAGAATAATTGGGAATCGGAGTAGAAGCATTACAAATTGTTTTTAATGTATACTTATTGTATTAACCGGCAGTTTAATAGCCGGGGTTCTGTATGAGCACTCCATCACTGAGGTCGATCTGGGATTGTGGAATGGGAAATACCTCGTGTTTTCCTGCCTGCCAGCCTTTTGGGCCAAGAACTTCTGCCGCGCGGTTGGTCCGGATCAGATCGAAATAGCGGTGTTTTTCCATAGCGAGTTCGGCACGCCGTTCATCCCATATATCCTCCAATGAGGGAGAGTTAATGGGATCCAAACCAGCCCGTTCTCTAACCAGGTTGAGGGGAGTAGCAACATCGCCACCCGCGTGAAATGCTGCTTCGGCATTCATTAATAATACTTCAGCGTAGCGGATATAGCGAATGTTATGATCCAGGGCATAATCCACAGTGTTATATTTCAACTGCGTGTATACTTTGAAATTGTAATAAGGATTGGGGCAATTGGCGTTGATAGAATCTCCTTCAGGGGTTGTAAATCCTCTGGGCAGCACAGTGGCAAACTTTCTTGTTTCGTCGTTGCGGCTGTCAAAAAAGTCGATCAGATCCTGTGAAGGCACATTGAAGCCCCAACCCTGTAGCCTTGGAAAATTATTCCTGGGGCCCTGCACAAATCCGTATTCACACCTGTACCGTCCGCGGTCGAACGAAGTAAGCTGCAGTTCAAATATAGACTCGGAAGAGTTTTGCCCCACCACCCGAAACAGGCTGTAAAAATCGGGGTACAGTGAATAGGTGTTGGAAAAGATGATTTCATCAGTTTGAGACTTAACTTCTGCCCATCGCTCCTGGTACATATAAGATCTTGCCAGCAAGGCCCGTGCAGCACCTTTTGTTGCTCTTCCGGCTTCGTCCATGGGGTAGACCAGGGGCAGATGTTCAATGGCAAAGAGGAGATCTGACTCAATAAAATCATAAACCTCCTGTTTTGAAGATCTCGGGATTTGGGCAAATTGTTCGGCTGTAAGGGTAGTATCTACCAGTGGCACACCCCCAAAAGCCACATTTAACCTGAGATAAAGAAACGCTCTTAGAAACCTGGCTTCAGCCAGCAAAGGATTACGAACCTCTTCATCTTCGAAGCTTAGATCCAGCAAGGTGTTGATAGCAAAATTTGCATTCCCGATCACGTTATAATGGTCATTCCAGAAACTCAGGAACAGGTCATTTTCAGGAGAGTGTGTATAATTGTCGAGTTCGATCATTGACGGAGCATCATCGGGGGTGCTTCCCTTGTCGGCATCATCACTGGTGATCTCAAACATCCCAATATATGGAAAAACACTTACCCCCCAGTTGCGTAGGCCAGCATAAACGGCGCTTACATAGCGGAACCCTTCTTCAGCGGTAGGCTCTCTTTCATAATCCACAGGAAGCTCGCCTTCCAGGGGGACATCCAAAAAGTCCTCGCAGGAGCTAAGCGAAAAGCCCAGAATAAAACTGGTTGCCAACAAAATGGTTATTTTCGTATATATTGAATTCTTCATGGCGGCTTGTTTTAAAAGGTTACGTTTATACCTAAAATATAGGTTGCGCTAAGGGGATAGGTATCGTTATCAATACCGGTAGCAATGGGCGATCCTCCGATTTCCGGTGTATAGCCGTTGTATTGAAAAAGTGTAAAAGGATTCTGAGCGGAGAGGTAAATACGCATACTTCTCATCTTCAGGTTGGCTCTGACATTCTCCGGCAAGGTATACCCAATCTGTATATTCCTGATCCTGAAATAACTTCCAGACTCCAGAAAGAAAGAGTTGGGAAAGATATTGCGCCGTGTAAGTGCTGCCGAAGGGTAGGTGTCTGTGGTTCCGGGCCCTTGCCAGTAGTTGTCGTAAAAATCGCGATCGTAGTTAGCATCTGGGAAAACATTTCTTATGGTACGCTTGGCATTGTACACCATATTCCCGTATACACCCTGGAAAACCGCCGAAGCATCCCACTGGCGAAAAGCAATATTGGCGGTAAAGCCATAGATGAGCTTTGGTATGGGGCTTCCCAGCATAACCCGGTCAAGATCGTCGATGCGGTCATCCCCGTTTACATTCTCGTATTTAAAATCACCTGGTAAAGCATCGGGTTGCAGTACCACTCCATCGGGGTTTGTATAACTATTGATGTCGGAGTTGCTTTGAAATACCCCTATCACCCGATAGCCAAAAAAAGCTCCCACCGGGTAACCCACCGTTGTGCGTGTAAGAAACTGACCATTGGTAAGAGCTCCAAAAATAACCCCCGATTCATTCCTGATTTCCAGCACTTCATTATCAACCGTGGACATGTTTCCATTGATGGAGTAGGAAAAATCCCCGTTTTGGCTTTCGTCTGACCAGCCCAATGAAAGATCAATCCCCCGGTTTCTGATTTTACCGTTATTGCCCAACAGTGAGCCTGTTCCGGCAACGCCGGAAATGGGAGCATAAAATACGGCATTGTCAGTAATTCTGTTGTAAAAATCAAGTTCAAGACTCAGTCGATCCTGAAGGGTATAGACCTCAAGCCCTGCGTTGATCTCTTCTACAGTTTCCCATACCAGGAAGTTATTGTAAACGGTCTGGAAGGTAAGGCCGGGGACGGGATTATCTGCCCCAAAGATCCCAGTAGTGCCGGGCCCGGGGCTGCCCACAATGATTGAGGAGTTGGCCGGAACGTTGTTATTTCCCAACCTTCCCCAGCTTGCCCTGAGTTTTACATACTCAAGAAACCTGGATTCGGGCATAAACTCTTCCTGGCTAATAACCCAACCCAGACCAAGAGACGGGAATGTGCCCCATGGGTCGTTGTATTTGGATGAACCATCCTGACGGATGGTGGCAGTAAGCAAATACTTTGAATCAAAACTGTAGCTAACCCTCGAAAAGAATGAGGCCACACGACTTCTGAAACCACTATCGTCGGCACTACGGCCGGTATCATCACCCAGTGTGATATATTGGGTTGCCGAAGTGAGATCGGGTACGTTGAATGCAATACCGCTTAAACTGGTAGTAAAAAACTCCTGTATGGAAGAACCTACCATTATTTTAAGGTTGTGGGCACTAAAAATCCTGTTATACTCTAAGGTGTTGTCGAACTGCAGGTTGCGGTTGTTGTCATTATTCTTGTTGATAGAGGTAACAGGATTGTTTTGAAGCCCGGATACATTGTAAGCCGGCCTGAAGGACTGGCCCTGGATGAATGCCATTCTTGCACTGAAGGTGCTCCGGAAAGTAAAATTCTCCAGGAAACTGGCAGTAAAGTATGTACTTGGTATTACATTATACTCCATGTTTACCACATCATGGTAGTATGCACTGGCAACAGGGTTGGCAAAAGGTCCTGAGAAACCCAATGCCGTGGGGTCGGTCCATTGATCTTCATTTTCTCTGGCTGTAAAAGCGGGAGGTGCAACAAAAGCCTGGAAAAGAGAATAATTGTATGCCGGAACCGTATTGTTGCTTGAAAAGATAAGATTATAGCCGAGGCTTATATTCGTAAACTCGTAATCATTTTTAGCCCTGAAATTCAAGCGATTAAAATTGTTGTTGTTTTCAGGATTATGGGTATTCAGAATACCGTCCTGGTAAAAATACCCAATACCATAGCTGTAGGAAGAGTTATCGGTGGCACCGGAAATACTCAGTTCATGGCTTGTGATCAATGCAGGACGTGTAAGTTCCTGATACCAGTTGGTGCTGTATGGGTAGCTGGCAGGATCAAATGTATTCCCACTGCCAGTGAGTCCAGATCTTTGATTGAGCAATTCGATGTATTGGGTTGTATTGGCCATTTCCAATATGTTTGTGGCCTGCTGGAATCCTGAGTAGGAAGAAAAATTCACCTGGGTATCACCCTTTTTCCCTTCCCTGGTGGTAATAAGAATAACACCGTTGGCAGCCTGTACACCATAAATGGCTCCGGCAGAGGCATCTTTAAGCACAGTAATAGTTTCAATGTCATTGTTGTTGAGGAAATTAATGTTGTTTACAATAACTCCATCGACAACATAAAGAGGACCGCCCCCTTCAGCAAAAGCTGTACTCACCCCCCTGATACGGATTTGGGGTTGGCTGCCCGGTTCGCCACGGTTGGTAAGCTGCAAACCGGACACTTTTCCCTGCAGTGCCTGGGCGGGGTTTGCCGTGGCCTGACGGGAAATCTCTTCTGACTCCAGGGTGGTGATAGGTGCTGTAAGGTCTTGCTTGGTGCCGGTACCATAACCAATGAATACAACTTCCTGCAAAGTAGTAAGCTCTGAACTCAGGGAAACATTGATCACATTTCTACCTTCAACAGGTATCTCACGCGAGCTCATCCCGATAAAGGAAAAGATAAGGACACCATCTTCAGCAGCAGTGATCTCGTAGCGGCCATTCATGTCTGTCTGTGTTCCCTGGTTGGTGTCTTTTATGCGGACGGTAACGCCGGGAAGGGTCGATCCGTCAGCAGCATCGGTAACCGTACCGCTGATACGGATCTGCCCAAATCCCTCTAAAACAACACCTATAAAGAAACAAATCAATAGTATTTTTTTTTGCATAACCGTAGGTTTTGGTTCGGAATTAGGTTGCACTTTTTAGTAATAGAGAAATGCCTTTGAATTATAAAAGCACGGTTTATTGATTGGCCTTACTAATTTACAACTTGGGGTTTAGCAAGTCAAGTTTTGAGGAGTAAATTACATGCACACTGTTCCGAAAACGTTTGCGGAGGCCTGCATGTTACCTTAACAAAAAAATTTAAACTATTCTTTTACAAACGAGTACAAAAACCAAACGGTACTTTTTCTGGTATGGAAAATGATCTTACATCGGAAGGCGGAATAGCACAGGATTATAAGAATTCTTTTACAAATCTCAATTATTCTGAAAAATTAAATTCCTGGCTCATGAGAAATTCCACCAGGTTTTCATCGTGGGAGAGGTTTAGTTTTTTTCGCAGGCGGTGACGGCTAACTTCAACACCCCTGGTAGAAACATTAAGCATTTGCGCAATTTCTTTGGTGTTAAAATTCATTCGCAGGTAAGAACACATTCGCAAATCGTTTGTTGTGAGGGAAGGATATTTATCCTTAAGAACCCTGAAAAATCCCTGTTGCGATAATTTGAGATTATTCAATGCATTTTCCCATTCTGTAGATTGCGAACCAAGGCCCTGGTTGATCACCTTCTCCATTGTCCGGATGTGTTTTACGGGATATTTGGCCGATTGTTCCTGCAATTGGGTTATCTGCTTTTTCAGCTCATTCAGAATGTTGTCTTTCATAAGCAGATGCCGCATGGTAAGCATAAGCTCATAACTTTTGTAATCCAATTCCTTTTCCAGGGAGTTTTGTTTTATTTCCATGGCGGCCAGGTCTCTTTGACGCTTTATTTCAAAACGGAAGAAAACATAAATTCCCCAGATCAGCCCTGCCAGGGTAAGCAAATACAAGGCTATTGCGCCATTGGATATGTGCCAAGGTTTGGCAATGGTAAATTCCACACTCACAGCATCGGCGGTTTCCCTGGCAATTTCGAGAGTATATTTGCCGTGTTTCAGATCGAGATAGGTGAAGTGGTTTTGCCGGGTGGTTTGCCATGTAAGGTCGAGTTCTTTAATGCGAAAATGATATGTTTTTGAGAATAATCCGAAACTTGCAGGATCTGCGAAGGTTACTGCAAGATTATTGGAATGCGACGGAATCTTCTGCGGGAGTATATTACCTGTAAATGCAATGGTATCTCTTTTTCCGTAAAAATCCATCCTTTCAATGCGTAACCTGGAAATATCCTTGTGTTGCGAGGCTTTTTCCATGTTGAAAGCATCAAAAATCTGGGGATTTGGCAAAAGCAGGGTTTGCGCATCCAGGGTGAGAATCTGCAGATTTCGTTGTGGCAGATTAATATTTTCCTGGGGGATTTCCAGAACTTTCCTTGCAGTAAAATCCAGGCTGATTTCAAAAAGAGCCATCCTGTCTTCCCTGATAAACCAATATTGGTTGTTTTTATAATGGCTGATTTGCGTTGCCTGGGCAAAATCATCCAGGTGTTGACTGAGAGCCTCAAAAGGAACGATTTCATTTCGCACAAAATCCCAGGTATAAATATTTTCACCGGTAGTAAAAACGATCCGGTTGTTCACCTTAAACACCTTTATATTCAGGCTTTTGTTTCCAATCCTTGGGAAATGTTCCACCCGTTGTGCGCTGTTGGCATCGGCCGATAATTCAATTTTGAAAATTCCTTTCTGATGGTGAGAGGCCCAGACATAACCAAGGTAATCTGTTTCGATATAACGGGTGGGTTGAGCAAAATTGTCAATTTTGTTTCTAAAGATCCACTTTCCATCCGGTCCTTGTTCGAGCATAATAATGCCTGTGTAGGTACCCACAGCAATGAGATCTCCTATACGGCTAAAGGCCCAGCCCCCGGTAATGGGCGATATTTCATCCATGCCGGTTTGGGTAATGCTGAAAGTCCCCTCATTATGCCCACAAAGCACTTGCCCATCAAACTCCTGCAATGCCCACACCTGACCCTGGCTTCCTTCTATAAACCGGAGATTGCGGAAATCATATATCTCACCCTGCTTGTGTATATCCGCCCTGAATAGTCCGTGATTGGTACCGATAAGCAATTGGTTTTCCTGCTTTAACAAAGCGTAAATTGTACCCAAAGCCCCGCCATTACTACGATAATGAGTGAAAGGGTCCTTCAGGTCAATATAGGCTACCCCTTCATCTAGCCCGGCCCACAATCCCATATCGGCATCCAGGAAAAGAGAAAGAACCGTATTGTTGTTGAGCCCTTTATTTGTATTGTAAAAACGCTGTATGCTGCCCTCTTCATTGGTAATTACAATACCATTGAGGATGGTTCCGAAAGCCCATGATGAGGGGGTTAGCTGTTTGGCAACATTGCAGGTATAATTTTTCAGAAATTCTGAAACCTGGGACTGGAAAAAGGTAAATTGACTTCCATCATAAATGAAAATTCCTTCTTTTTCAGTACAAACCAGCCATTGATCATCCTTATAGGGAACAATAGCGTGTACCTTTCGGTTGGCAAAGAGTTCTCCCCCTTCAATAGGAACAAATTCATTTTCAATAAAATAGAACAAGCCCTCATCGATGATCTGTACAATAAACCGATCTTCCAGCTGATGCATAAAGAGCATTGTGTAGGGTGCCATAATCTGTTCTACAACAGATCCGTCGTATATATACACTGATGTAAAAGATTGAAAGTATATTTTTCCATTAAGAGAAAAAATCTTCCATATCTCATCATTTTTTTCAATTCCATGCTTTTCGGCAAGAGAAATATAATGGAATTCACCGCGTTGGTTGTGCTGCCAGTAACCGTATTCTTCAAAAGATCCGGTATAAATGATACCATCGGTATGCGCCAGCACCGACCTTACCGGCTGATTGCCTGCAATGGTATGCTTTTCCCAACTGATCCCGTTGTATTCTATTAATCCCTCCGAGTTGGCAAAATAAATGAAATGACTTGTGGGGTGTTGAGAGATAGCCCAGTTTTGGTTCCTGATATTAAATTCATTGTGGAGATAAGACTGTATAAGGGGCAATTGCCTTGCGGGATAAGATTGTGCAAACAAACCCGCAGTGCAAATTAGCATAAGGGCAATTAAACACGTAAGATACCTGTGCCAGTAAGTATTCATCTTAAAGTCTTTAATAAACAACTCCCATTGAACCCTTCTACCAAAGGCTAAATTAAAACTATTTTAAACGTAAAGTGGCTTTTACGGGCCAGTGATCAGAAATAAATACATCCCCCACATTCACCTTATCTACCTCAAAGGTGAGAACATCAAAATGATCATTTACAAATATATAATCAATTACAGCCCCTTCAAAATTGTTGTTGAATGCATTATACGTTGATTCAGTTTTTTCAGTCGGTTTTTGCGAAAGATAACGCGCATTCCTGAGCCCATTGTTTGTTTCCAGGTATTGTATCATATGCTCATAGAGTTCAGAATCATCTCTTATGTTGAAGTCGCCCATGACAATGGTGGGCGAGTCACCGGCGATCTCCGGAATCTTTTCTGCCATGAACTCCATGCTTCTTCGGCGGGCAAGATCGCTTACATGACTATAGTGAGTATTGAAAACGAATACAACAGTGCCACTCTTCACATGCTTCAGTTTTGCCCATGTAACAATTCGCGGCAACACCGCCTCCCAGCCAATGCTGCCGGGAACATTGGGGGTTTCTGACAACCAGAATTGAGAATCTTCGAGCAATTGGAATGTTTCTTTCCTGTAAAAAACAGGCGAGAACTCACCGCTTTCAGCGCCATCATCACGACCCGCACCCACGTAAGCATATCCCGGCATAATACGAAGCAGATCGGTGTTCTGTTCGTGGAGACTTTCCTGAACACCTACAATATCCGGCATCGTTTCTTTCATGTACAACTCAACAAGAGGGATACGGTCTGGCCAGGCATTGATTCCATCGTCCGGATTGTTAAACCGTATATTAAGCGAAACAACTGTAAGCTCCTTTGTAGCAGGTTCGGGTGTACAAGAGCTAAAGAATAAAAGAAGAAAGAAAAGCGGAAGCAACCTGGCTGGTAATTTCATGCGGTTTGAGATTATGTGTGTATTAAAGTATAAGACCAAATATAGAGATAATTCATAACATAAATATTTTATCAACAATTGTAATTTAGCTATTAATTATACGACATAAGGATAGTATTATGCCGGTTCGTCAGCATTTTTACAGTACTATTGTTGTTTGTTTTGTTTCCAGTTTTCCCATTTTAAAAATGAGTTAAAGAATAAAGGAATGAGTTCAAATTTCCACCCCATTCAAATAAAAGAGCGAGTTGAAATCCTGGATCTGTTGCGCGGGATTGCCCTGCTGGGAATTTTCATGGTAAATATGCCGCTGATGAATGCTCCTTTCGTCGCAGAGATGGGAGAATTTGCAATATGGTCCGATTCCATCAACCAGAAAGCGCACTGGGTGATCAGTTTTTTCTTTTCCGGCAAGTTTTACCCCCTCTTTTCCATGCTGTTTGGTATTGGCTTTTATTTCTTCATGCAAAAATCACTGGAAACAGGCAGTTCGGTGTTACCGCTTTTCCGTATCCGATTAACCTGGTTGCTTATTATTGGTATATTGCATGTGGTGTTGTTGTGGTATGGAGATATCCTGGTATTTTATGCACTATTCGGGTTTTTAATGATACTGTTTCGGAAAAAAAGTAACAGAAGCCTCATAATCTGGGCCATATGCATATTGCTGATTCCTCCATTCCTCTCTTCTGTTTTTGCGCTGATGATTCAGGTAGGAATGAGCCAGCCGGAAGTGGCTGAATCCATGATGCAAGCTTTTGCAGAAACTGAAAGAGAATTTCACGCTCTCAGGGAACAGGCTTTGGTAGTTTATCCCACTGGATCATTCGCTGAAATTGTATTTATGCGCCTGCAGGAATACAGGCATATCCTGGGCGGAATCTTTTTCTTTTACCCCAATGTAGTGGCGATGTTCCTGGTAGGCATGGTACTGGCACGTAAGAAAGTATTTGAAAACCTGCAGGCATCGCGTCCCTTTTTCAGGAAGCTACTGCTTTACAGCTTGCCTGTGGCCATTGCAGGAAACCTTCTCTACACGCATTATTCGACACAAAGCTCCTATATCCTGGTAGACTGGAACATGGTACTCTCACTTATAGGACATGGGTTTGGAGGTCCGGCAACAACCTTTGTTTATATTTCGCTGATTGTATTTTGCTACCAGAGAGGATATTTCAGCAAACTTTCCAATGCCATAAAAAAGACCGGCCGTATGGCGCTTACCAATTACCTGGCTCAGTCACTGATCGCTACAACCATTTTTTTCTCCTATGGACTGGGTCTTTATGGAAAGGTTAATATTTGGCAGGGAATGATTCTTACTGTGGTGATTTACAGTATACAAGTGGTGTGGAGCCACTATTGGTTAAAGTATTACCGCTTTGGCCCAATGGAATGGCTTTGGAGGAGTCTTACCTATGGAGAAAAACAAAAGATGAAGTTACAAAGAGATTGAAAAAGAAGTTTTTTAAAGCAAAAGAAATCATTCCGGGGATATCAGTAACTATTGATATCCCCCATTTTTACGGGTAGATTTCTGGTAAACCCTTCCTCGAGAGAAATAAAAGTTTCAGTACTGGTAACTTCTACAATAGATTGAATGTGTTCTACAATGATCTTTTTCAGGTGCTCATTGTTTTTGGTAAATACCTTTACAAAAAGAGAATATTTTCCTGATATATGATGACACTCCACAATTTCGGGGATCTGCATAATTTTTTGATATACTTCCTGGTGGCTCGAATTGGCATTGAGGTTTACCTGAATACCAATGTATGCACAAGTGTAATAGCCTAATCCTTTGGGATTGAGGTTAAACTGTGAGCCCTTTATAATTCCTGCATCCATTAACTTCTGTACGCGCTGATGCACGGCGGCCCCGCTAATACCACAAACACGTGCAACTTCAAGAAAAGGCATGCGTGCATTTTCCGTTAAAATTTCCAGGATTTTCTGATCGGTTTTGTCAATTTGAAAGTTACCATTCATTTTTTACTGGTATTAAATAATAATATTCTGCAAATTTAAAAAAACAACATTAAAATTGTAAGCAAAATAAAACATATTGCTAAATGTTTTTTCAGTTTTATGATGAAATATCATAAAATTATTATTTTTGCCTCCATGTTGACAAGGATCAAAACAAAACCCATCACCCTTAAAAAGTATTACCATGAAATTTGACCCCGCTACCAATATTCAGGATTTGCTCCAGTTTGGAGAATTTGGAGACGTTAATCCCTCAATAACCGATTCGGCCACCTATACCTTTCTTGAAGCCAAGACCATGGTCGATACGTTTCACGGAGAGCAGGAAGGTTGTTTTTTGTATTCAAGACACTGGAACCCTTCCAACCGCTACCTGGCAGAAGCCCTTGCCGCGATGGAAGGAACAGAAAGTGCCTGGGTAACAGCCTCGGGAATGGCGGCCATCACCTCTGCCATATTACAACTTTGCGACTGCGGATCTCATATTGTTTCTTCAGTAACCACCTATGGTGGCACATTTGCTTTCCTGGCCAATTATCTGAAGAAATTCCAGATCGAAGTTACCTTTGTGGATCCCACAAACCACAAATCGATTGAGGAAGCTATCCGCCCCAATACAAAACTGATCTACACAGAAACCATGACCAACCCGCTTCTGCAGATCTGCGACATTGAGGCACTGGCTGCCATTGCAGACAAACATGGCATCAAGCTTTTGGTAGACAATACTTTTACTCCCATGATCGTGGCTCCTGCCAAGCTTGGAGCACACATTGTGGTTTACAGCATGACCAAGTTTATCAATGGCAAAAACGATTGTGTGGCAGGCGCCATTTGTGCCGACGCCCAGTTCATTAACGACCTGGCAGATGTGAATACAGGTACAGCCATGTTGCTGGGCCCTGTATTGGATCCGCTTCGCTCCTCCAGCATTCACAAAAACCTTCACACCCTGCACATTCGCATGAAGCAACACAGCCATAATGCAATGTACCTGGCTGAAAGATTCAAAGAAATTGGATTAAAATTCAACTATCCCGGAATGCCGGAACATCCGCAGCATGAGCTTTTCAAAAAGATCATGAACCCCGATTTCGGCTATGGTGGTATGATTGCCATTGACATGGAAACAGCAGAAAATGCCAGCAAATTAATGGAAAAGATGCAGGAAAAAGGAGTGGGTTATCTTGCTGTAAGCCTGGGATACTTCAAAACGCTGTTTAGCAACTCGGGCAAAAGTACCTCAAGTGAAGTACCCGAAGAATTGCAAAGGGAAATGGGTATGTCGGAAGGATTGATTCGTTTCTCTGTAGGGCTGGATCATGACATTGAAAGAACCTATAATCTTATTTACGACTCGCTGAAAGAACTCAACTATATTTAAAAAACCTGAAGGTGGTCGTTGTTTGCCAGATGCAATGACATGCCTTTAGCTTTTCAGCGTATGCTTTCTGCTGTTCGAAGCAGATCAAAACACCCTTAAAACACTATTTTTGTCAAAACAACACAAACCTCCTGCTTCTCTGGGGCAGGAGGTTTTTTTAATACGCGTACCTGATCTTCCAATTGTTTTTAACCGGTCACCACTGGTTTTTTATACTGCCTGAGAGCGCTTTTGTAGGTTTCCACCATCTCCTCTGCTAAGCGTGGTGGTTCAATCACTTTTACACTATCACCAAAGGATAGGATCTCCATCAGCAGATCGTGTGTAATGTAAAGAATAAGACTTATGCGCAGCTCCTTTTCATTGTCCACCAAAACTTTCTGGGTTTCATGAAGAGGCAGTGTTTTAACGTATTTTCCCTGCAAAGGGGTAAAAGAAAGTATAATGGTTTCGGGGGTATTGTTATTGGGGCTGATGATTCCAAAACAGTACCTAAAGTGTTCCTGCATATTAAAGTCATCAGGTGGTAAAAACTTTTTGCGCGATATGTTAAGATCGGTCAACCGGTCCAGGGCAAAGCTTTTTATCTGGCTGTCGTTAAGATCTTTTCCCATTACATACCAGCGGTTTCTGAATTCTTTGAGAGCATATGGCTGTACCTCCCGGATAGTGGGTTTTTCTTCCCAGAATTTTTGATGGACAAAATCTACTTCAAGGTGGTTGCGTATGGCATGCAGCAATCCGTAAAGATTTTCGGTACCCTGAGGGCGGCGCTTTTCAAGATGAATATACTGCGAAAGGTTTTCCTTTACATTCAGGGCATGGTATGTGTCGAAGGCTTCCATCAGTCTTTCATTGATTTCTGAGCTTTGTTCCTGTTCAATGAAATAAACCTTTCTACTGTAATCAAACCTGATATCTACATTGTAAATGCTGCGAATATCGGCCAGATCGCGTTGAAAGGTTCGTTTTGAAATCCGGTAATCATATCCCTGCATTTCTGATTCCCTAGCAAGATAATCTTCGATTTCTGTAAAGGAACAAGGCTGGCGTTTAATTTTGGTAATGATTAGGTTATACCGGGCTACGGATTCACGTTTGCTCATAAAAGAAAATTTTGGAGTTACTAACTGTTAAGGCCATGTTCAACCGCAAAATGCACCAACTCAGCAATATTATTTAAACCCAACTTCCTAAGTATGTTTTTGCGATGATTATTTACAGTGTGAATGCTGAGACCAAACATTTCTGCAATCACACGGGTTTTGTGGCCTTGTGCAAAATAACGGATAAGTTCCCGTTCTCGTTTTGTAAGAATTTTTATTACATCCTGGGAGGTTTCCTTTAGCTTTTGCCTGGTAATTACTTTCAAATTGTTGTTGCATGTAAAAGCATTAGAGAAGCTAAGAGAAACACCAACAACCTCAAAAACTGATCTGTCTGCATTACGTCTGAATACGTTTGCAGCAGTGCAAAGCCATACATACTTTCCATTGATATCGCGAAACTGAAATATAGCTGTAAATGTCCCGTTCTTGTTTTTTCGGAAGAATTCAACCATTTCATCAAGATAATTTCTGTCATCAGGATGATAAATATCAACCAGTAATTCACGGGAAATAGCCTTGGAAAGTTTTTTATATCCAAGTATTTTTTTAAATGCATCATTGACCCATAACATCCGAAAATTATTGAGGTCAAAAACAAAGACAATTGCATTTAGTTTAGAAAAGACCTTTTCATAGAACAGTATCTTCTCTTTGTCGTTTAAGCTTAGGGGTTTGACGTCAATCCCAGAATCCAGATGAACGGCTTTTTTAGATTTCATTGAACGTTAAATCAATTGTATTTACACCTTTTTTTCCTTTACCAAAATCATGAATGCTGTTGTAATTGAAAGTTAGCTAAAATACTATTTTTTTGTTTTTTCCAACCTTTTTTTAGTTTTAATCTATATTTTTTTAATAGCAAAAATATTTATAAGCTATAAGTATCAATTTTTCAAAAAGGATAAGGACCCCGAACCGACTCCTTAATCGCCTGTATTTATGGTAATTGAATAAAAGTGAGTTCGTCCCCGATACTATCAATCAAGGCTTAACCGTGACCAATGGCTACAGAAGCCTCTAATTTGTAAATAATTTAACGCAACATTGCACCATCATATGACAAAATATTTTTACGTTTGTGCTGTTATTCATACTTTGCAGTGCATTTCAACAAGCAATTAAAGTAAAAATTGATAAATTTAACCAGACAATCGGTATCACAAAAAAAGTTGGGGCTTTATCAAAAACATATGGTGCTTCTGCCTTTTTTAAATACTTCTAACAACACCTCATTTATAGATGAACACTTATTTTTTTGCGATTATACTAGCTTCGCTGACCTTTTGGGGATGCAAGGGAGGCATCAACGAAACTTCCAGGTCTGAAAAAACTTCTGCTGATATGCCTGAGCAAAAAATTGACATCCCGATATTCAATGCCGACTCCGCTTATTATTATACAGAAAAACAGGTTTCCTATGGACCAAGAGTGCCTAACACAGAAGCACACCATGCTGCAGGAAACTGGCTCAAATCTTCTCTCGAAAGATTTGCTGATACCGTATATGTGCAGAGTACCAAGGTGAGAGCATTTGACGGTACAGTTCTCAGTATACGGAATTTCATCGGTAGTTTTCAGCCTGAAAAAAGAAACCGGATTCTATTATGTGCACATTGGGACAGCAGGCCCTGGGCCGATCATGACCCAGATCCTGCCAATCATTACGCTCCCATTGATGGTGCAAACGATGGAGCCGGCAGCGTGGGGGTTTTGATGGAAATTGCCAGGCTAATGGCTGAAAACACACCTTCGGTAGGAGTAGACATCATTTTCTTCGATGCCGAAGATTATGGTAAACACAGGCTAATGGATCTACCCGACCAGGATAGTTGGGCATTGGGAAGTCAGCATTGGTCAAAATCGCCCCATAAGCCTGACTACAATGCCCGTTATGGTATTTTACTGGATATGGTGGGTGCACAAAATGCGACATTCAAACATGAAGGCTACTCAATGATGTATGCACCCAATATAGTGAGAAAAGTGTGGGATATAGCCGAAAAACAAGGGTATGACAACTATTTCTTAAACCGCGAAGGAGGTTTTATAATTGATGATCACTATTATATTAACAAAATAAGAAACATACCTGTTATTAATATCATTGACCAACGAGACTACACTCCTCACGGGTTTTTTGAGTACTGGCACACTGTAAAGGACGATATGGATGCGATAGACAAACAAACCCTGCAGGCAGTAGGCCAGACAGTTACTGCAGTAGTTTTTATGGAATAGTCTTAACCACAATCCAACTCACATTTAGAGGGAAACGCCACTCAGATATTGCCTCAAAAAGCCTTGAGAGGCTGTGCCATTGCGCAAAGGGCATAGATGCATTGCTCACATCCTGTTGCCTGACAGCACTACAAACTATTGGCCAGGTTGGCCAGCTCCGATCGCTCTCCTTTCTCAAGCCGGACATGAGCATAGATCTTATTGCCTTTTACCCGGTCTATGAGGTAAGATAACCCATTACTTTGCGAATCAAGATAGGGGGTATCAATCTGGAATATATCCCCTGTAAAGATCATTTTTGTGTTTTCTCCTGCCCTTGTAATAATAGTCTTCACTTCATGTGGGGTGAGATTTTGAGCTTCATCAATTATGAAAATGATATTGGAGAGGCTTCTTCCCCTTATATAGGCAAGCGGCGACACTACAATCTGTTCATTTTCCAGGGCATCAGTAATATTTTTGAACTCACGGTCCTTTTGGCGGTACTGTGAATGTATAAACTTCAGGTTGTCGTACAATGGTTCCATGTACGGGCTTATTTTTGAGCCAACGTCGCCAGGCAAAAACCCAATGTCTCTGTTGGAGAGCGGTATTATGGGACGTGCAACAAACAACTGTTCATAATTGCCCCTTTGCTCAAGAGCACCCGCCAGTGCAAGCAGAGTTTTTCCGGTACCGGCAATTCCTTGTAGTGTAACCAGCTTTACCTCAGGATTTAAAATGGCATCCAGGGCAAACACCTGTTCGGCATTGCGCGGAGTAATCTTTTGGATTGTTCGCTTATCTACCCTTTCAACAAAA
This sequence comes from uncultured Bacteroidales bacterium, assembly GCA_964453995.1. GTDB lineage: Bacteria > Bacteroidota > Bacteroidia > Bacteroidales > UBA7960 > SKVR01. The sequence goes on from CAYVQC010000012.1 coordinate 79,905, forward strand.
CCGGTAAATGGATTATAACAAGCAAGTACAGAATGGCTTTCTGATTTAATAATATAATAGTGGTTCGGTACAGGATTTTTGATTCCCAGTTCGGAGGGCTTACAGTGACCCTTATCATAAATTTCTTCTATGGGCTTACTATCGGAAATTAACAGCTCACTTTTGCCCGAGTAAAGTTCATCAACATTTTTGACCTTTCCTGTTTCAAAATCTTCTGCAGAAATGTTGAGAGATTTTGCCTTCAAACGCAGGTTGATGTCCTTTGATACGAGAACAACCTTTCGCCCGGGATTCTCTCTGGCGAGGAAAAGTGCAGTGTTGAGAATTCTATGATCAGGTTTGTCTTCTCCAAAAACTTCGGTGGCATCCAGGCCATTGGGTTTATTCATTACCACTCTTATCCTGCCTCCTTTGGGGGTGCCAAGGGGGACCCATTCCTGCAGGGGGGTTGCCTTTGACAGTTTGTCGAGTGTGCGTGTAAATTCCCTGGCTTCAAAATTCTTTGTGTCATTTCCTTTTTTAAACTGGTCAAGCTCCTCCAGAACGGTTATGGGTATGGCTACATCATTATCTTCGAAGCTGAGAATAGCATCATGATTGTAGAGAATAACCGAAGTATCAATAACGAAGATCTTTGCTTCACCGGCATTTTTCTTGTTTACCGGCGTTTTTTTGGTTTTCCCTGCAGAGGTGGCAGCTGTTCTTGTTTTGGTTGGTTTTTCCATGTAAATACTATCTGTTGTAATTTAGCGTTAAAAGAATGAATACATTCAGTTGGCAATTTACCTTCCATGTCGTATTCAAAAACGCCATTAAAGTTATACAAGAGTATAGTTAAAAAGGAGATAGTAAAATATTTGTTATCAACCATTTCCTGTTAATATCGCTGTAATTGACAGTTATACAAGGGACAAGAACGACAATAAAAGGAGATAATTACCCGGGGTTGCCATAATTCCCTTAACAAAATGGCAGAGTCAGGGTAAAAAATCAAGGTTTATCAGTTAATGTTTCATTTTTTTTGTATTTTAGCACCCTGAAAAATCAGGATAAATAAAGCAATTACTGCATTAGGGAGAGATGGCCGAGTGGTCGAAGGCGCACGCCTGGAAAGTGTGTATACCTCACAAGGGTATCGAGGGTTCGAATCCCTCTCTCTCCGCAAGATTTTTACCGTTGTTAAATCTTTGCAATCAATAAATTAATTTCAGTCAAAACAAAACCAATTTGAATCTACTATGAAAAAATTACTTGTCTTTTTGACCATAGCAGGAATGCTTACTTTCGGACTGACCTCTCAAGTGTATGCTCAGAATGAGCAAGAACCTGAAACAGAAGTTGCCGATACACTAGCAGAAGAAACAGAAGAAGCCGAAGTTGAAGGTGCAGAAGTTTCACCTGCTGAGGCTGCCGCGATGGATGCCGAAACAGAAGCAGAGGAAGACCAGACATTCCACTACATTCTGAAAGAAAAATTTATTGAAGGGGGCCCTGAGTTTATGGGTATTATCCTTCTGTGTTTAATCATTGGCCTGGGATTGTGTATTGAAAGAATCATTTATCTGAATCTTGCTTCTGTTAACACTACCAAGCTCCTCAACAGAGTAGAGAATGCACTGCAAACTGGTGGTGTAGATTCAGCTAAAGAACTCTGCAAAAACACCCGTGGTCCTGTAGCCAGCATTTACTATCAGGCCCTTGACCGTTACAATGAGGGTATGGAAATCGTTGAAAAATCAGTAGTATCTTATGGTAGCGTACTGATGGGGCGCCTTGAGATGAATCTCTCATGGGTATCTCTGTTCATCGCTATTGCTCCGATGCTTGGTTTCATGGGTACTGTAATCGGTATGATTCAGGCATTTGATGCTATTGCACAGGCTGGTGATATTTCTCCCACCATTGTTGCAGAAGGTATCCAGGTAGCTCTTTTGACAACGGTATTCGGTCTTATTGTTGCCGTTATACTTCAGGTATTCTACAACTATATCGTTGCAAAAATTGATAGTATTGTAAACAGCATGGAAGAAGCAACGATTGCTTTCATGGATATTCTTATTAAGTATAACAAATAAAAAACCACCATACTATGAACGAAACGGTAATAAATACCGCAATAATTGTAACCTATGTGTTGGTAGCATTGGCAGTTTTCTTTGCCCTTGTTGGCCCCCTGGTACAATTATTCACCAATTTTAAAAAGGCCAAAGCCGCCTTGATCGGTATTGTAGTTCTGGTTGTGGTTCTTCTGGTTGGGTACAGCATTTCTACCAACGAAATCTATGAAACCCCTAATTATGTCGGACCCACTGCTTCCCAATGGATTGGAGCAGGTATCAGGGCAACTATGATACTTATAGGCCTGGGCTTAGTAGCGGCTGTATATACAGAAGTATCAAAATTATTCAGGTAACTAAAAAAATTAGGAGAACGCTTTATGGCAAGAATGAATCCCGAAATCAATGCCGGTTCGATGGCAGACATTGCCTTCCTGCTCCTGATTTTCTTCCTTGTTACAACAACAATGGACGTTGATACCGGACTTAGGAGGCTGTTGCCACCACCCATTGATCCCACTGCTCCGGAACCACCCCCTATCAGGGAACGTAACGTGTTTGTCGTACTTATCGACATGAACGACAGGTTGCTGGTACAGGGTGAACCGGGCAACATAAGCACCCTGCGTGAAGAAACCAAGCTGTTCATTACCAATCCCAATAATGAGTCCAACAAACCCGTAAAAGTTATGGAAGAAGTTGAGAATCTGGGAGAAGTAGAAATATCAAGGGGGGTAGTGTCACTTCAAAACGACCGGGGTACTTCATACGAAATGTATATTGCGGTTCAGAATGAACTTGCCGCAGCTTTTAACGATATCCGTAATGACCTGTCAAGGGAAAAATTCGGAGTGAGATTCGATCAACTCACCGATCCTGACCTGGTTTCCGCGATCCGCAAAGCTGTGCCACTTCAAATTTCTGAAGCAGAACCAAAAGATATAGGAGAAAGATAACAAGGAGAAAAGGCAGGTTTAAAAAAGATATTCCGAAAAAATCGAAATCAATTAATACGGCTTCTTTGCCCGATTTTATTTTTAGGCTATTGTTCTTCTTCATGGTATC
>CAYVQC010000013.1:0-33072 GCA_964453995.1 uncultured Bacteroidales bacterium
GAAGGGAATTTTCATTCTTCCGGTTTTTTGCACGTTGAGATAATTGACAAAAATGCCTTGTGCAGTTTCGGGTCTGAGGTAGATCTGGCTGGCATCTTCGCTCAATGAACCCATGCTGGTGCTGAACATGAGGTTGAACTGTCGCACATCGGTCCAGTTTTTAGAACCTGAAATGGGGCAGGCAATTCCCAGCTCCTCAATAAGTGCTTTTACATCTTTAAGGTCATTATTTTCCATGGCGGTAACAAACCGCTTCATAATGGTATCGGCCTTTTCGCGGTTGGCCAGCACCCTGGGATTGGTTTGCCGGAACATGGCTTCATCGAAAGTGTCGCCGAAACGTTTGGCGGCTTTTTCAACTTCCTTATTGATCTTATCCTCCAGCTTGGCAACATGTTCTTCAATGAGCACATCGGCACGGTATCTTTTCTTGGAGTCCTTATTGTCGATAAGGGGATCGTTAAAGGCATCCACGTGGCCTGACGCTTTCCAAACAGTAGGATGCATAAAGATCGCTGCATCTATTCCCACAATATTTTCATGATATTGCACCATCGATTTCCACCAGTAATCCCTGATATTGTTCTTCAGGGCAGACCCATTTTGCCCGTAATCATACACAGCGCTAAGGCCGTCGTAGATTTCGCTGGACTGGAAAATAAAGCCATACTCTTTGGCATGGGCTATAATTTTTTTGAATACATCATCTCCTTTAAGCATACAATAATAATTCTTTGGGGTAAGTATTTACTAATTAGTTTTCAGGCTTAGCGACTTTTCCATGTTAACAACCACCCTGAGGCTTTGTGGGATAATGGTAAAGGTGAAAGGTGATTCACCTATGGATTCTCCATCAACCTCTAACAAAACGGTAGTTTTGGGCTCTATAACGATATGCCGGCCCTTGAGCATTTCTACCTTTTTGTGCTTGCCGATGGTGCCGTTATAAAGGCGGTTAACATTGGCAATGACCGACCATTTGCTCATATCCTTGATCAGGGTAAGATCAAAAAGACCATCATCAGGAATAGCATTGGGAGCCTGCTTCATTCCACCTCCGTTGTACTGGCCAATTCCCACACCCATGCTGAATATGTGGTGATTTATTTCTGTATTATCAACCACAATACGGGTAGGCACCGACTGAAAGGTAAAAAGCGAAGAAAAGATATTCTTCAGGTATACAAAGGCATTGGCATTACCAAGATCTTTATCGGCATTGGTCTTCTTTGCCACAAGTCCATCGAACCCCAGGCCGGCCATATTTACGAAATAGCGGTAATTGGTGCAGCCATTGCAGGCAAATGTTACCATGCCCACATCCTGGACAAAGGTTTGATATTTCTTGATCAGCTGGATACTCTTGTTATAATCCCCGGGGATAGAAAAGGTACGCCCCCAGTCGTTGCCAGTTCCCACAGAAATAACGGCAACAGTAATTGCTTTGGTATCAACTGTTTTTTGTCTGAAGATACCGTTTACAATTTCATGCAACGTACCATCACCCCCTATGGAGATGATATTTCTGTATCCTTTTTCAATATAATCCTGGGTAATGGCAATGGCGTCATCGCGCTTCTGGGTAAATACCGGGGTAAAATCAATGTCGTTTTTTTTCAGCAGCGTAGAAATCTTATTCCAGTCTTTCTCACATTTTTTTACACCTGCATTAGGGTTCACCACAGCAAGCCATCTTGGTTTAATGTCCTGTTTTTCCAAAATAACCGGTTCTGATTAAATTACTTTTTCGGTACATCAGGCAAGCAGTGCCTGTTTTTCAGCAATTTGCAAAATTAGTAAAAATGCTTAAGCAGGAACCAGATTTTTTTGGAGCAGCAGTTGGGCAATCTGCACGGCATTGGTGGCTGCACCTTTGCGAAGGTTATCGGCTACGATCCAGAGATCCAGGGCATTTTCGGCCGATTCATCCTTTCGGATACGTCCTACAAATACCTCGTCGCGATCATGGGCGGCCAGGGGCATGGGGTAAATATTTTCAGCAACATTATCCTGCAGGACAAGACCAGGGGTATTGGCAAAGAGGTTGTAAACCTCATTGAGTTTAAAAGATTTTTTCATCTGTATGTTTACAGCTTCCGAGTGGCCCCCTTTTACCGGGATACGTACCACCGTTGCAGTGATTTTGAGTTGGGGATCTTCCAGGATTTTCCTGGTTTCATGTACCAGCTTCATCTCCTCCGTAGTATATCCATTGGGCAGGAAATCGCCGCCATGAGGAAAGCAGTTTAGGTCAATGGGGTGCGGATATACTTTTTCAACCGGGTTGCCGGTCCGTTCGTCTTCCAGTTGTTTTACTGCAGCAACCCCAGTACCGGTAACCGACTGATAGGTAGCAATAACCAGCCTTTCAATACCATAGGCCTTATGCAACGGGTTTAGGGCAACAACCATTTGAATGGTGCTGCAATTGGGATTGGCAATGATGCGTGTGTCCGGATTAAGCGTGTGAGGATTTACTTCTGGAACAACAAGTGGAACATGATCTTCCATGCGCCAGGCAGAGGAATTATCAATGACATAAGTTCCTTGTGCGGCAAACTTTTCAGCCCACATTTTTGACGTGCTCCCCCCTGCAGAAAAGATTGCTATTGAAGGCTTTGCTGCCAAAGCATCCTCTATGCTGTATATCTTATGGGTCTTTCCCATAAATTCAAGTGCCTTTCCAACCGAACGTGCCGAAGCTGCCGGGTAAAATTCAGAAACAGGAAAGTTCCTTTCTTCCAGTACTTTCATCATTACACTGCCAACCAATCCGGTGGCACCTACCAGTGCGAGTCTCATAATATAAAATGGTATTGAAATAGTTTACAATCTTGCTTTGGATCCTGCAACGATACAAAACCCCCAAAGATCATTACGAAGAAAAATATACCTTATCCATAGATAATCATGTAATGATTTCTTGTCATCTCTGTGCGGCAAAATTAGTATATTTACTACGCTAAAAACAAGGATCATGAAGAGAAAAACCGTTCTTTCCCTTTTTTTAATAATACCCCTCTACACTGCCGCACAATTCTCCGATGACTTTTCAGACAACAACTTCACCCAAGATCCAACCTGGATGGGGCAGAGCGAAAAGTTTACTGTAGAAGATCAGGTTCTTCGCCTTAACGATACTCAGGCAGGGCAAGCATTTTTGGCAACAGAAAGCTCAATGATCAGCAACACCCAGTGGGAATTCTGGGTACGACTTGCCTTTACCCCATCAAACAATAATCACCCAAAAATCTACCTGGTAAGCGATAGTGATAATCTGGCAGGTCCACTCAATGGATATTATATCAGGATAGGGAAAGACGGAACGGACAACAAACGGCTTTATTTTTACCGCCAGACAGGGGAAACCCACACAGAGATTATGGCCGGAACCGGCAATATTGCCACCCTTGGTAATAACCGGTTGCGCATAAAGGTAACCCGCGACAATGCGGGAAACTGGACCTTTATGGCCGACCCAGCCGGTTCCGGGTTCTTCCTACCGCAGGGAGAGGTATTCGACAATCAACACACAAGCACGCAATGGTTTGGCATAAATTGCTTCTATACTGTTTCCAACGCTTCCTCTTTTTTCTTTGACGATTTTTATGTGGGTGATATTATCCCCGACATAACACCACCCGAGATCAACAGCATAATAGCAACATCAGAAAATACGCTGGAGATTGTCTTTTCCAAAGCGGTAGAGCCCATAACCTCACAAAATCAGAACAATTACTTTGTTGACAAAGGAATAGGAGCCCCGGTCACAGCCCAACGTCCGGAAGCAACCCCCAATAAGGTACTCCTTACATTTGCCCAGGATTTTATGATCGGAGAAAGCTACACCTTAACCGTTTTGAACGTGATGGATTTTGCAGGAAATACCCTGGCCCCGTATACCGGAACCTTTGCATGGTATCTGCCACAGCCCTTCGATGTGGTATTCAATGAAATAATGGCCGACCCCACACCCCAGGTTGGGCTTCCACCCCATGAATATGTAGAGCTCTACAACACCTCGTCCTTTGACATCAACCTCCAGGGATGGATATTGCAGCATGGTACTACACAACGGGAAATCCCATTTGCCATCCTTCCTTCCGGAAGCTACATTGTGTTAACCACTGCCGAGGCGCTGCCCGATCTGGAATCATTTGGCAATGTGATAGCGGTACCGGGTCTTTCATCCACTGCCTTTACCAATGGCGGCACTACGCTTACCCTGTACGACAACCAGTTGGAGCTGATCTCTTTTGTAAGCTATTCTGACTCATGGTATGGAGACCCGGCTAAAGCCGATGGTGGGTGGTCGCTGGAAAAAATTGACCCCTACAACTTTTGCAGTGATGCCGACAACTGGCGGGCAAGCACTGATCCCCTGGGAGGTACCCCGGCAGGAGAAAATTCCATCCGGGATGAAAACCCGGATACAATACCACCCATATTGTATGGGGCAGCATGGGAAAACCCACTGCAGGTAACTTTGTATTTCAGCGAAAACATGGATGAAACAAGCCTTTCTGATCCGTCAAACTACCTGGTCAACAATACCACGCCCTTGTTTGTAACGGTTGATGCACCTGATTTTACCAAAGCAACGCTCATGCTGGCAGCACCCCTGGAGAGTAACACGGTATATGAAGCCGTTTTGAACGAAGCAATTACCGATTGTGCGGGAAATGTACTTACCGGAAATACAGCTCTTTTTGCCGATTATGAGGCACAGCCTTATGACGTGGTTTTCAACGAGATCATGGCCAACCCTTCACCATCGGTGCAGCTGCCTAATGCAAAATACCTGGAATTTTTCAACACTACTGATTTTCCTATCCATTTGCGGGGATGGAAGCTAACGTTTGACTCCTCCCAGCAGGAATTGCCCTTTATTCCTATCCCGCCTGGTGGCTACGCTGTGATCAGCACTCCGGAAGGTGCCGCAGCCATGGGTAATTTTTCCAATGTATTTGCAGTGCAAGGTCTGTCAACCAACTTTCTTACCATAGGAGGATTGACCCTTTCATTGCTCAGTCCCCAGCAAACGGTGATCTCATTTGCAAGCTACCATGAGGGTTGGTATGACGATCCTTCGAAAGCAAATGGTGGATGGTCGCTGGAAAAGATTGATCCTTATAATTTTTGTGGCGGGCAAGAAAACTGGAAAGCTTCGGTAGATAGCAGAGGGGGCACTCCAGGTGAGATAAACTCTGTTTGGGCCGACAATCCCGACCTGACCTCACCCCTTTTGCTGAGAGCAGGCTATGAAGGCAACGATAGGGTGAGCATGTTTTTCAGTGAGCCTATGGATGCGACATCCCTCTCCGAGCCAGGAAACTATAATCTTAATCAAGGCATAGGCAATCCGCAGGATGTGATCATTTTCGGACCTGACAACCGGCGGGTAGACCTGATCATGCCACAACCTATGGAGGAAGGGATTATTTACGAAATCTCTGTTTCAAACCAGGTGGTCGATTGTGCCCAAAATCCCATACGGGACACAACTGTTCGAGCAGCAATCCCCCGCATGGCAGACAGTCTTGGTGTCGTAATCAACGAGGTGCTGTTCAATCCTCCCGATCAGGGTGTGCGGTATGTTGAATTATTTAATCGTTCTGCAGAAGTAATCGATCTGCGTCACTATATCCTGTCATCAAAAGATACCATTGAGAATGTACTTACCGGAGTCCAGGAGATAAGCCAGGAAAGCCAATTGCTGTTTCCCGGAGAATATCGTGTCCTCACTCCCGATCCAGAAGCTGTTAAAAAACAGTATATGACCACAAATCCTCTTGGTTTTATTGCAACGACCCTTTCTTCTATGAGCAACACTGGAGGTATTATTGTATTAGCAAGCAAAGGGCAGGAAATCACGGATATGATGGTCTATGACGAAGACATGCATTATGCATTGCTCACAGATAAAAAAGGTGTGGCCCTGGAAAGGCTCAACTACGACCGCCCCACATCTGACCGGTCCAACTGGCATTCAGCAGCCCGCAATGTGGGCTTTGGCACACCTGGTTACCAGAACTCACAATTTACCCTCAACATTGACAGCGGAGAAGAAGTTTTTGAAGTTTACCCCCGAATATTTTCTCCGGACAATGATGGTGTTGATGATGTACTCAATCTTTCCTACAAGATGGAGCAAACAGGTTTTACTGCCAATGTTACGGTTTATGACAGCAGGGGACGGCTTATAAAAACCCTCTACCAATCGGAATTGCTGGCAACCACCGGTGTAATGGTATGGGACGGAACAACCGATGATTTTCAAAAAGCCGACATCGGCATTTACATTATTTTTATTGAGCTGTTTGAGCCCGGTGGTACCGTAAAAACTTATAAAAAAACAGCTGTTGTGGGAGGCAAACTTTGATATCGCCGGAAATATCTTGTATAAGCCTTCGAATATTGGCTATGGGGACCTGATTACCGCACCCTGCCTGGAAACACCACTATACCGACATGGCAATGGTGGCTACCCAGACCCTTACCCCTTTAATCTCCTTTAGCTTTTGTGCACAGGCTTCAAGAGTTGATCCGGTAGTTACCACATCATCTATGAGAAGAATATTAGCCCCCCTGAAAGAATCGGGATCTTTGACATGAAAAACTGTTTCCACATTTTCCCAACGCTTAAACCGGGTTTTACGGGTTTGGGTATCTGTCCTGATGATCCGCACAAGATTATTGATTACTACTGGTTTCTTAAAACTACTGCTAATCCCTCTTCCAAAGACCTCACTCTGGTTGTATCCTCTTTTCTGTTGTTTTTTCTGGTGCAGAGGAACCGGAACGATAATATCAACCGGTTGCCAAACAGGATGATCTCTAAGCCTGTGACCCAAAATTTGCCCCAGGTAGATTCCTATTTCCCGTTTGCCTTTGTATTTGAAGCGATGTATAAGATTTTGCACCTTACTGCCTTTTTGAAAATAAAGAAGAGCTGCCGCCGTTTCAATATCAACCCTGCCCCAGAAAATTTGCGACATGGGATTCTCACGATATTTGTGAAAATGCGTAAATGGTAATTCGAACCGGCAATAGCTGCATATACATTCTTCCTCCCGGATCAAAGCCTTATTACAACCATTGCACAACCTGGGATAAAAGAGTGAAAAAAAATCTCGTGTATAATTTAAAAGGGAAACCATAATATAGTTGCTTGTTTTTTTCAATTTATTATTCCGCCATGGCAAAAAAAGCTCCTGAAACCAGGTTTGTTAACGATTTGAAAACAAGTCTGATTACATAAAAATAGTATAAATTTGCACAATATTCAAGATACCAAACTACCGTGTCTTTCATTTTCCAGTTATCGGGTTTCGTATTTGCTGTGTTAAAAAGAAACCTTAAATCGTTTTTTTCGTATGACAGGGAAGTAAGAAACATTTTTGCAAACTACTTTATTTACAAACAATTAAACTTTTACTAATCTAAATGGACACCAGAAACAAAACGAATCAGCCGTTGCAAAATAAAAGCAACACCCCAAACATGAAAAGCCGTAATGACAATGTTTACAAAGGCACCATCCTGGTGCTGGTGATTATCATTGGTGTTTTGACTTTTATGTTGATAACGGGTCGACAGGCTTTGCAGGAGGTTTCTACTGAAAAATCAGTAATGGATGAGCTCAATGTTGAGTTGAGAGAGGAACTAAATACCGTTCTTACCGACTATAATATGGTCAAAATGGAGTACGATAGTGTTCTTACCCAACAGGACAGTATCATTCAGGCCAATGCGCAGGAAATAGAAAGGCTTATTGCCCAGCAGCAGGACTATCGCAGAATTCGCAGACAACTGAATTTATTGAGAGAGATTACCCAGAATTATGTACACGAAATAGACAGCCTTTATACAGAAAATAAAGTTCTGAAGGCCGAGAATGTAGAAATGAAAGAAGAAATAGAAAGGGTAGCCCTCCGTTCTACTGAACTGGCAGAAACTAAGGAAGAACTGGAAAACAGGATGGAAGTAGCTTCAGCACTGAGAGCATTCCAGATCAATGCCACTCCCATAAGACTAAGAGGCCGCAACAGGGAAGACGTTACAGACCGGGCACGCCGTACCGATCGTATCAAGGTTTGCTTTACTGTTGCTGCCAATCCGGTAGCCGATGCCGGCGATAAAAATGCGTATGTAAGAATTGCAGACCCTTCCGGAAAGATACTCCGCATCAGTGATGATGACAGATATTCTTTCACAATAGGCGAAGATACTCTTCAGTACTCCATGAAAGCCCAATTCAATTATGTGAAACAGGATACCGATGTTTGCCTTTACTGGGAAAGACAAGATGAGTTTGAGGAAGGCATGTACCTGGTTTCAATTTTTACCGATGAGTTCAGGCTGGGAGAAACCCAGTTCTCATTAAGATAATTTGTAAGCAGGTTTAACGGCCGAAGACCCAAATTTTTCACTAAATAATATTGTTATGGAAAAACAGAATGATGAAATTCGAACTGCAAGATCCTATCATTCACAGGATAAACGTGGAGGTGGTTCGGGAGTTGTTATATTCCTTGCAGTTCTCGCAGTTTTATTAGCATTGGGGGGAGCACTGATACTACGTCAGTTGCTTTCGGCCAGGTACGAAGCACAGCTTACCACAATCGAAATTAAAACTATTTCAGAAGAAAGAGAGCTATTGTTGGCACAGCTCGATGAGCTTGATGCCCGCTACACAGAACTTTCCGAGCAATATAACGAATTGCAGGCCCAGTTTGAAGCAGAGAGAAGAAAGGTTAGTCAGCTCAGGGCCCAACTCAGAGGTGATGCTTCAGCATCCGGAGAATTCCCCAATATTGCAGAATACAGGCAAAGAATAGAAGAGCTGGAGCAACAGCTGGAGATCTATACAAGCCAAATTGAAGAAATGCAGGCTGAAAACCAGGTACTCTCCAGTGAGAATGCACAGATCAGAGCTTCACTGGCTCAAACAACAGCCCGTAATCAGCAATTGGAATCCCAAACACAGGAGTTGGAGGAAAAAGTGGAAAAGGCTTCTCTGCTTACCATTTCTGATTTACAGACCACAGCGTTGAGGGAAAAAAGAAGAGGTGATGAGCCTACCGAAAAAGCCCGCAAAGCAGATAAACTGAGGATTTGTTTTACCATCAACGAAAACCCGGTGGCAGAACCCGGAAACAAAGATTTCTTTATTCGCCTTATCAACCCTCTAAACCAGGTACTGACAACCTCACCTGACAACACTCTGGTTTTCGAAGGAGAATCCATCCAGTATTCACTCAAAAGATCAGCAAATTACCAGAACAGTTCACAGGAGGTTTGCGCTATTTGGGATCAGGATGAACGGTTTAGCAAGGGCTATTACAATGCAGTTGTATTTCACGAAGGAAGAGAAGTAGGATATAAACTCTTTCAACTCGACTGATCTTAATCATCAAACAAAAACAACCTGAAGCAAACCGGAAGCATTTGATGTCTTCCGGTTTTTTTGCTAAAATTATTACTTTTGTGCTTCCTGAAAATTAGCACTATGAAATGCTTTGCTGCTTTCCATCAGGAAACAATCCAATAATTTATTTTTTTGTCTGAATGCAACATAGATTTTAAAACCCAATACTTTATGAAGATCTCGCTCAATTGGCTGAAAGAATATATACCGACCCAGGATTCTCCGCAAAAAATAGCCCAACTGCTTACCGATTGCGGACTGGAAGTTGAATCAGTGGAAAGAACCCAATCAGTAAAGGGTGGATTGGAAGGCTTGGTAATTGGAGAAGTGCTTACGAGTGAAAAACATCCCGATGCAGATCGCCTCACTTTGACTACGGTAAATATCGGGAATGAAGTGCTTCCTATTGTTTGTGGTGCTCCAAATGTTGCTGCAGGGCAAAAAGTAGTGGTTGCCACTGTAGGAGCAGTGCTCCATCCGGTAACAGGAGAAAGCTTTGAGATTAAAAAAGCTAAGATAAGGGGCCAGGAATCCAGAGGTATGATTTGCGCAGAAGATGAAATCGGGCTGGGCACTTCCCACGATGGGATTATGGTGCTTGATCCTGCTGCTATACCCGGAACAACAGCGGCAGAATATTTTGCTGTGGAAGAAGACCATTGTATAGAAATTGGGCTCACCCCCAACCGCATCGATGCAGCATCGCACATAGGCGTGGCCCGCGATCTGGCCGCCCTGGCCTGTCTGCAGGGAAAAAATACCAGGATCCAAAAACCTGATATCAGTAATTTCAAAGTAGATGAATCCTCTTCCAACATTACAATTCACATCGAAGATCCCCAAGCCTGCCCAAGATATACAGGCCTTGTAATAAAGGGTGTAAAAGTAGAAGAATCGCCGCAATGGCTCAAAAACAGACTTCTTACCATTGGATTGAAACCTATCAACAATGTGGTTGACATTACCAATTATGTTCTTCACGAAACAGGACAGCCATTGCATGCTTTCGATGCAGCCAAAATCAAAGGCAATAAGGTGGTCATCCGCAAGCCTGCCAAAGATACCAAATTTGTTTCCCTTGACGAGGAAGAGATCAACCTCACCGGCAACGATTTGATGATCTGCAATGAAACCGAGCCCATGTGTATGGCAGGCATACTTGGTGGCCTGGATTCGGGCGTTACCGAAGCAACCACAACTATTTTCCTGGAGAGTGCTTACTTTGAACCCGCAGGTGTGCGCAAATCATCCAAAATACATGGAATCAATACCGATTCATCATTCCGGTTTGAAAGAGGTGCCGACCCCCAAATGACCCTATTTGCGCTTAAGAGAGCAGCCCTGTTGATAAAAGATATTGCCGGGGGCAAAATTGCATCGGATGCTATGGATGTATATCCCAACCCTGTAGATCCTGTACAGGTGAACTTCAGGTATGCCACCGCTGACAATCTCATTGGGAAAAAACTAGAGCCAACCACCATCAAAAACATTCTTACCTCTCTCGACATCGAAATTCTAGATGAAAAGACAGATGAGCTTCTCCTAAAAATCCCTCCCTACAGGGTTGATGTAACGCGGGAAGCAGATGTGGTAGAAGAGATCCTCAGGATTTATGGTTACAACAATGTGGAGCTGCCAGAAAGACTTCACACATCCATAGTTTCTTCACCTAAACCCGACAAGGAGAAACTCCAGAATATTGCATCAGACCTGCTCTCGGCAAGAGGATTTCATGAGATCATGAACAACTCACTCACCAGGTCGTCCTATTATCAGTCCGACTTATTTGACGCCCAAAGCATCGTTCACATCCTCAATCCTCTGAGCCAGGACCTGGGCGTTATGAGGCAAAGCCTGTTTTTCGGGGGTGCAGAAACCATTGCCTGGAACCAGAATCGAAAAGTAACCGACCTGAAAATATATGAGTTTGGGAATGTTTACTACAAAGAAAAGGACAAAGAAAAAAACGACCCACTTAAGCTTCCGGGCTATCGTGAGCAAAGAATGCTGGCTATATTCATGACAGGCTTTTTACAGCCAGAAAGCTGGTATGCTTCACAAAAGCCGGTAACATTGTTCGATCTGAAAGCTGAGGTAATGCACCTGCTCAACAAAATGCATGTACCGGTTGGAGAGGCAGAAGTTAAAGAAATCCATAGGGAAGGCTTCTTTGAAGCAGGCATGCGCTTTCTGATACAAAACGAGGTGTTGTTTGAAATGGGAGAGGTGGCTCGCCCTTTCCTAAAAGCCTTTGACCTGAAGCAGGAGGTTTATTATGCCGGTGTGAACTGGGAACTTGTGCTATCTTTACAGGGAAGCAAACCCCTGCGCTACAATGAAATACCCAGGTATCCCGAGGTAAGACGAGATCTGGCGCTACTGGTAAAAAAGGATATCAGGTTCAGCGAAATAGAAAAACTTGCCCACCAGACAGAACGTAAGCTACTGCGCAAGGTAAGGCTGTTTGATATTTACCAGGATGAAAAGATCGGTACCGATATGAAATCGTATGCAGTGAGTTTTACTTTGCTTGATGAGAAAAAAACGCTTACTGATAAGGAAATTGATAAGGTAATGGCACGTATTTCAGCTACATTGCAGAATGAACTCAATGCCAGTATCCGCTAATAACGCTGGCCGAAAATGATCCTTTACAGAAAACAAACCCATTTTCAGGCCAGAAGACCTGGAATAGTTATCCAATAACACATTAAAATAAATCCAATATCCCATGGAAGATTTCAGCCAAACACCCATCATTTCAGACACAGATGCTCAACAAAAAGCAGAGGAAATTATCCGTTCAGCCCAACAGCACACCGATCGTAAAAATACCCTGAAATCTATCATGGCACTGATCGATCTAACTACACTGGAAGGTGCCGACACGGATGAGAAAGTTGAGGCGATGTGCCAAAAGGGGCTCGGCATAGAAAAACTTGGTCTTGGCCTACCCAATGTGGCAGCAGTTTGTGTTTATCCTACCCTGGTGCGTACGGCCCGTCGTGCGCTGGAGGGTAGCAATCTGAAAGTAGCAGCAGTGGCAGGAGCCTTTCCGGCAGGGCAATCCCCCCTGCGCATCAAGCTGGATGAGGTGAGGTATGCCGTTGAAGAGGGAGCAGAAGAGATTGACATGGTAATTTCGCGTGGAAAATTCCTGCAGGGGGAGTATAACATCGTGTTCGATGAGATTGCTGCCATAAAAGAAGCCTGTGGCCCGGCCCACCTGAAGGTAATTCTTGAAACAGGAGAATTGAAAAGCGCTACCTACATAAGACGCGCCAGTGAAATTGCTATCAAAGCAGGTGGTGATTTTATCAAAACCTCAACCGGTAAAATACAGCCTGCGGCCACTGAAATGGCCATGCTGGTAATGCTGGAAGCCATACTTGACCATTATAACCAGACCGGTAAGATGGTGGGGATCAAACCTGCAGGGGGTATCAGTGATCCTGAAACAGCCATCAGGTATTTTAATCTGACATCAGAAGTATTGGGAAATGACTGGCTTAATAAAGATATGCTGAGAATTGGGGCCAGCCGACTGGTTGATTCAATTATAGCGGAATTCCAATAGAACGCCTGCCAGTCCACCACTGGTAAAATCCTGTGGCAGGTTGTTGTTCATTTCTTTGCTGCACGGCCCCTGCGTAGCATTCTTTTCACTGCATTATAATGCTCAATATACCACCTGGGCTGGGTAAGACGCGACAAAACATAATTTCTTGCATAGGGATTCCATAGCACCCTAAGGGGGAGAATGAAGTATTTTTGTGCAAAAGTGATGAATAAACGATGCCGCCGCAGCCTGGAGGAACTCATTTCGAGCGTGCGCTGCTGACGCTGTAATAAATGTTTTCCTGCTTTTTCACTTTGCAGTTCCACCGGCCATTGTAGCCCAAAAACCTTATGCATTAGTTTCAGGTACGCCATAGATTTTGACCGATAGTGGTGGTAGCGGTGAAAGGTACCATACAAATCAACCCTTTTTCCCAGTAGCAAAAGGTCATAGAGATCGCGCAATTTTACATCGGCATGATAATGTCCGCTATGCATCAGCTGGGCGTGAATGAAATTATGAATTGCCCTGTCCGGGTAGCCCATTACATCAAAACCTTTGTGCTGCCGGGTGTGGGTTTTGTTTGCAAAAACCCTTTCTGCCGGAAATTCTTTTTGGTAATGGTATTGAACGGGCATGCGATGTATTTCAACACCCGTCATCCACTCTTCATGGAGCAGTATAGGATAGTGCATGGTTGATTCCAGGGAAGCGGGATTAAACCGTTTACGGGTAATAAAGCCTCTCTCATGCAATATGTTTGCTGCGGGCAACATATGATCAGCTGCTACAAGTATATCAATATCATAGAGCAATCGTTCTCCCAAATCACTATAGATTCCATCAAGGATGTTGCCTGCGCCCTTCATAAAAAGACAATCAATACCATCTTCGGCCAACCAGGAGTTTACCTTTTTGGCTAGGGTTATTACATTGCTGTTTCGCTCCCGGTTTAAGGTGAGCACATGCTGTAAATAGCTTTCAAGATCAGAGGGAAGGAACTGATTTAGTGAGTGTTGGCACAGCTTCAAATAAAAAGCCGGTAATACAAGATTGTCGCTTCCGGATTTAACCATTTTATTCCAGTTAAAGTCATGGCTTTTCAATGTACCGGCAATAGCCGTCCTTTTCTCCGGACAAATATCCAAAGAAAGTACAGAGGCTATGAAGGAATACATTTCGGTTTTATCCATATTGCAAAAGAAAACAGTCCGTCAGTTATTCGGGGCTGTTGCAAAAATAAGGTAAAAACCCAGTAGTCAATAATAAGTTGATTTTGTGATCAAAATTGTATTAATTTTGCGTGATAATCAAAGCTTAAATAACCTTGGAAGATACACCTGAGCCTTATTCGTGTTTCATCTCAGTTACCCTATCCTTTTTCAACACCTTTAGCCTGGAAGCTGCCGTTGCATTATTTGCAATGGTTGCCCTTTTGTTTTTTTCAGCATTGGTGTCGGGGTCAGAGATAGCCTTTTTCTCACTAAAACCTTCTCAACTCGACGACTTGCAGGAAGAGGAGAGCCTAACCGCAAAAAAAATAATCAACCTGTTGGAACGGCCAAAGAGGCTATTGGCCACCATTCTTATTACCAACAATGTGGTCAATATTGCGGTAATCATACTTTCTACATTTATTAGTGCAATAGTATTCAATTTCAATGATTATTTTATCATGGGATTTGTCATTCAGGTAATTGTCGTAACCTTTCTGATTCTTTTGTTTGCAGAAGTACTTCCCAAGGTTTATGCAACCCAGAATTCGCTGAATTTTGCACGCAAAATGGCTGGCACATTGTTGAGTTTGCGTAGCATCTTTTACCCCTTGAGTTCAATCCTGGTAAAGACCAACAATTTAATAGATCAAAAACTTGAAATTAAAAAAACCGGATTGAGTGCCAATGAGCTTACTCATGCCATTGATATTGCTCATCCGGAAACGGGCACCGAGGAAGACAAGCAATTGCTTCGTGGTATTGTGCAATTCAGCAATATTTATGCACGCGAGATCATGAAAAGCCGCATGGATGTGGTAGCAGTTGAGGAAAAAACCCCGTTTGATGAACTTATCAAGATAATCGTAGAAGCAGGTTACAGTCGGATTCCTGTTTATCATGAAAATTTCGATAATGTTACCGGGATTCTCTATATCAAAGATCTTCTGCCACACCTCGATTCCGGAAGTGAATTTAAATGGTTAAACCTGATCAGAAGCTGCTTTTTTGTACCCGAAAGTAAAAAAATCAATGACCTGTTAAAAGAGTTTCAGGAAAAAAAGATTCATATGGCTATTGTGGTAGATGAATATGGTGGAACATCAGGTATCATTACCCTTGAAGACATTCTTGAAGAAATTGTTGGTGAAATAAATGATGAATTTGACATTGAAGAAACAATTTATTCGCGCATAGACAATGAAAACTATGTCTTTGAAGGGCGGACCCTCCTTAAAGATTTCTGCAAAATTACAGGGATTGAATACGCTGGTTTTAATGAAATAAAAGGTGAGGCTGATACTCTTGCCGGGCTGATCCTGGAAATAAAAGAGGAACTTCCCTATAAGGGAGAGAAGATCAGTTTTGACACCTTTGATCTAATTGTAGATGCGGTTGACAACCGCAGAATCAAGCGAATTCGTGTAAAGCTCAAACAATAAATTCACAATTTCTTCGTCAGTAATTTTATAGAAACTGATTCCCATGCTATTGCTAAAAAAATTACCCCTGTTGTTAATCATTGTAATTGTAGGCCTTACTGCCTGCAATGAAGGTAATACACCTCTCCCGAGAGCCTATTTTCGTATTGATTTACCAGAAAAAGAACACACAACGTTCGACACCATATTCCCCTATAGTTTTACATACCCAAAGTATGCGCAAATAATTCCCGACCGTCGGCCGAGTGCAGAACCCTACTGGGCAGATCTGTTCTTTCCTGATTTTGAGGCAGTAGTTCACCTGAGTTACAAAAAAGTGCAAAATCCCACCGATCTCAATGAATATATTGAAGATGGAAGAGGTTTTGTAAACAGGCATATCCCAAAAGCAACGGGTTTCAGTGAAAAAGAATATATAAGTGAAGAAAACCGTGTGTATGGAATATTGTATGAAATCAAAGGAAAAGAAGCTGCTACGCCATTACAGTTTTATCTCACAGATAGCACTGACCACTTTCTTCGTGGTTCCCTTTATTTTAATGCTACTCCCAATAACGATTCGCTTGCTCCTGTAATTGATTTTATCAGGGATGACATTATGTTGCTCATCGAATCCCTTGAGTGGAAGAACTGAGCAGACAGCGCAAGAAACGGCGTTTGTATTCTTCTCCTCATCAGACACACCCCCACCCCTTCCAACCTTTCAGATGCAGGAGCAACTCTGCTGCATTATCACTGCTTGAAACAGTACGGGTCTTTGCCCATGTTATTTTTTTGAATTAAAGAAAACCTGGTTCCCTGTTCAAGGGCACAAGATTTTTTTCGTTACCTTTAAGCCATCAAAAACAGATGAAAACAACTGGAAATGTGCATTTTGTTTTTTTCTCCCTCCCCCTGTAACATTCCCATAGCCATATCCGTCCAACTATCAAAACAAGAACACTTAGCAACAGATCTCAATGACGGCACAAGAATACAATCAATGTGTAGACGACTATGCTGACGGAGTTTATCGCTTCATCCTCAAAAACATAAAGGATGAAGACAAAGCACAGGACATAGTACAGGACAGTTTTGAAAAAATGTGGGTAAAGGCCTCCTCTATTGCAGCTGTAAAGGCAAAATCGTACCTTTTCACTACGGCCTACCATACCATGATTGATCTGATAAGAAAAGAGAAAAAACAAACAGAACTTGATGAAGTGAGCTTTAACCAGCACGCAGTAAACAACAGTTACTCCGATCTTAAAGAAGTTCTGAACGAAGCAGTGGCAAAGCTACCGGAAATTCAACGTCATGTGATCCTTTTAAGAGATTATGAAGGATACTCGTATCAGGAAATCGGAGAAATAACGGGTCTTAGTGAATCACAGGTGAAGGTTTATATTTTCCGGGCCCGATCGTTCCTAAAAAACTACATTGGCAAGTTGGACATGGTCATTTAACACTGGCAAACAATATTTTGAGTACCAATAGAGAACACCCAACAATTGCAAAAAACACTTACAACCAATATATCATCGCATTTTACCAATAACCACTTTAATTGCATTACAATGAAAATTACACGGGAAAATTACGAAGCGTTTTTCCTCGATTACCACGAGGGAAACCTTAACCAAAGCCAGGAAGGAGAGCTCATGGATTTTCTTGTGCAAAACCCCGACCTGAAAGCAGAGCTTGACTCTTTTGAATTGATTTACCTGGAAGAGGATGTACATACCCAACTGGAAAACAAAGAATTTCTGAAAAAACACAGGGATGATATTCCATTGCATGGGATAACAGAAAACCAGCTTATCAGCTACCACGAAGGAGACCTGGATGAAGAAGCCCGCCACAAGGTTTTGACGGCGGTGGCTGGTGATGCCGAACTGCGTAAAGCATTTACACTTTTTGGCATGTCACGCCTGGAGCCCGACATGGCAGTGACCTTCCCTTCCAAATCTTCCCTGAAACACTTCACCTTTGGTTCAACGGCCTTTGTGATCCGGCGCCTGGCAGTAGCTGCTGCTATAATTGCTTTTATGGTAAGCATATACCTTTTGCTGCCACAGCAGGGCAACAGTCCCGCAAAGGTTGCTGAAAATACCACATCCGTAGAAAACAGACCCCAGCCAGCCGACATTGTTCCTGAAAGCTTGCCGGTTCATCCTGCTGAAAGTGAAGATATTGAAGAAACAATCCCCAGCCAGGAGGCTGCTTCCAGGCCGGTTAATGATCAGAATTATCTTGCCGCAGAGCCCGTAATAGAACCCTCACCCCGGTCTTTTAATGCAGTACAACTGGCAGAAATGAGCCCTATAGTCCGAACAAACATTGAACAACAGAGACTTAAACCTGAGGCCATTGATCAAAGAACTGATTTTTACTGGTTCTCTTATGCCAGTGGAGACAACCTGTACCAGGAATTTGAAGATGAACTTCCATCACAATCCGAAGAAACATCACGGCGGGTGGTCTCACTCACCGATCTTGCTTATGAAGGGCTTGAAAAAAGCACCGGAATTGATGTAAGGACCATAGAAGGACAATTGAGCGAACGAAGATTTGGCCTGTGGGATCTTGCAGGAATTGGACTTGCAGGTATTAGTCAGCTTACAGGCACTTCGCTGGCACTGGAAAAAGAGACTGATGAAGACGGCCGGATCACAACCCTGGGTATTGGCGAAAAATTCAAAATCGAACGCTAGTCAATTTGCAACATTCTCTCACCGGATCAGCTCGATCCCCTTTGGCACCACATGCTTCCACCTGCGGTGCGACCACAACCAGGCTTCGGGCTGGTTTCTGATATCCCTCTCAAGAAAAGAAACATGCAGGCGGGTAAGCTCACCGGGTTTTTTAAAAGCAGTGGGCTCATCTGTTATCAGTTCCAGTTCAATCCGGTAATATCCCCTTTTCACTCGTTTTACACTGCCCCAAATCAATGGAGTATTAAACTTTTGCGATAGCACTTCAGTTCCTTTGTAAAAAGGGGTAGGCTGGTTGAGAAAATCCACCCAGAAAGCATTGTCGGGGGGTGGTGTCTGATCGGCTATGAGGGCTGTAGCAACAATCCGTGACCGGTTCCTGAGCATTTCGCGGGCAAGGTTTTTCATGGTGGCCAGTATATTGCCCGTTCGCTGGCGCATTTTGAGGGTGTCTTTATCAAATACTTTGTTGCGTAGCGGCCGGTAAGCGGTAATGATCTGGTGTTTATGATACAACGGATAGGCTGAGCCGGCCCACTCCCAATTGCCAACATGCCCCAACACGATCAGTACACTTTTTCCCTGATCGTAATACCGGTTCATAAGAGCAACGGAAGCCTCGCTGTATACACAGCGCTTTTTAAGCTGGGCAAATGACATGGTTTTCAGTTTAAGAACCTCTACTATGACATCAGAAAACTGCCTATAAAACCTGCTCTCTATCGCCCTGCGTTGTTGTATTGTTTTTTCAGGAAATGAGCGCTTTAGGTTTTTCCTTACATGTTGTAACCGGTAACGAAACACCCGATGTAATAAAAACCCCAGCCACCAGGATATGATATATAAAAACCATAAAGGCAGATAAGAGAACAGATTTATTATCGCTATAAGAGGCAAACTTAGCAGCTCCCGCGTTGTATTCTTTGGCATGATCAAAGCAGAATTATCAGAGAACAGGCATTATGGATTAACAATCTGATGAACGGCAATTTCCCAATTTTCTCCGTGCCCATTTTGGATCAGGTCGTTGCAAAATATTACTTCACCATTGTCCGCAGTAGTCCATGAAAGATGGTGAAATCTTTCAATACCATCAGAGATTTCTTTGGGATTAAAAAAAGTAGTTTCTTTTACAGAAAAATTACTCCAGGAAACAGAAACGAATGCGATCATCTCGCCATACATTCCTTTTTTCTTGGCTTGTATGGGTAGGGTAAAAAAATCATCATTGCATCTTACCACATTACCTGCCGGTCTGAAGGCCAAACGGGGCAATTTAAGCGCTTTTAAAAGCAATTGCCAGGGTGACTTGCCTGTAATTTTCAAAGGTGACCCCAGAGCGGGCTCAGCGTCTTCATCGAAAGGCCTGATGATCTCAGACACAAAAAGACCTGTCAATCTCCTGATGCCGCTACCCGTGCGGGAGCAATATACCAGGTATGTCTTTGATGAAACCGGGTTCTTTATGATGATGAGATCATAGGTGGGCCGTCCCAGGTCGATACGCCAGAGAACCCTGGCTTCCGGGGGCCTTTCCAGGTTGTAACCATAAGCAACCACGCTGTTTGTTTTACTGATTTGTGGAATTAAAACCACTTCCCCGGAGCTCTTGGCAGGATGATAAACAGCCGGGAACGAGAGGTCCAGGCCAGTAATAACATCAGCAACCCATACCCAGTTATTCCAACCATTTTCACTTTTAAGATGAGAAATACGCTTATCTCCGGATCTTACAAACACTTCACAAAAAATATGATACACCCCCTTGTGGAAAATGATGAACGGATCAGCTACAAACTGGGCCTTATAGGGAAGGACTTGCTCCGTAATGGAAGCAACCATTTTTAAACTCTTATTTTCCACCGCCTTTTTGAACTGGGAGTACACATCAAATTGATTCATAAAATTTTCTTCTGCTGAAAGTTAATACGCATCTGCCTGAAAAAGCAGCCAGTTTTCCATATTTCTTGCATCCAAATCACCGAAGAAAAAGTCTTCTTCTCCGGGTTCCATTACCAGGGGCCTCAACAGTACAGGGAACTGCTTTGTTTTGAATAGTTTTCCCATTAAGCCCGTCGGGCGCAAAAAACCCATTTCAAGAAGCATGTTTTGCTGATGCTGAGACAATGCAGCTGTTTTAAGCACCGTAATACCAAGTTC
Source organism: uncultured Bacteroidales bacterium (assembly GCA_964453995.1). Classification (GTDB taxonomy): domain Bacteria; phylum Bacteroidota; class Bacteroidia; order Bacteroidales; family UBA7960; genus SKVR01. The sequence goes on from CAYVQC010000013.1 coordinate 20,502, forward strand.
TTTTTGAGCGCACTCTGTCATTTGTCGTAAAAGAGAAATGTTATCTGCCTGGTATTCTTCAAGGACATACTTCGATTTTTTTGCTTTTCGCAAAACCAGGTAGCCCACGGTGTCCTCCTCCTTTTTAGCATACAAAAAAACATATTTGGCTCCGGGTGCAGCGTACCTCCAGGAAAAATAAGCCTCATTCCGCATTATTGTAAGCTTATTGTGAGGATGATATTTTTCCCAGCAAAGAGAAAGCTCACGGGGTCTGATTTCTTCAGAAAAATGAAATCTTATGTTTTCTTTTTCCGGAGTATAATACACCGAACTAAAGGGTAATTTCTTATGGGGAAACACAAATGAGAAATAGTTGGCAAAAGAAACCCTGTAATTGATGGTTCTGGAACCTGCAGCTTGTTGCCAACCCTGCTTCAGATTTCCGGGTCGGCTCAAACTATTGGATGTTAGGTTAAGTATAAAACCTTGCTTTGTTTTTCTCTCCTGCAAATGGGACAGTACTTTTTGGTTCAATGCGGAGAATATTCCTCTCCTTCTGTAGGAGGGGTGCACGACAGCATCAGCAGGAATAAAAACCTGGAGCCTGCGATGTCCGAGGGCAAACATTTGCGGGATGAACCCCCTGAAGCCGATGACATCATCCTCTTGAGCGGCCAGAAATATCAGGGCAGGGATATCAAAGGGATTGTTTTCATAGCGCCAGATAATCTTTTTCCTGATTTGCTTGTCACTCACCCCTTTCCACTTGTATACCATCAGCCTGGCAAGCCGGTTTCTTTGTTCTGATGCATAAGGAAATACAGACATATTCATTTTTAACAAAAATACACTTAATCCGGATAGTATAGAATAGTATTTTTACGTTTCACTGATTTGAATGCTCCGCATCATAATAAAGCCTATGCTGAAAAACGAAAATATTGCTCTGACGGGCAGACCCAAAGCCTTATTCTCAGAAGAAATTCATCATTGGATTTATTTTGTGTGCCTTTGCATATTGGTAGCGTCCATGCCTACCTCAAGGTTTATTATGAGCCTGATCCAGATCTTAATGGGTGTAAACTGGCTGCTGGAAGGAAACTACCGGGAAAAGGTGAATCGTTTTATGGGTCACAAAGCAGCATTTTTTCTTATGATGCTGTATGTTTTGCATGCAATAGGGCTTATATGGTCGGAGGATATTGCTTATGGTCTGGGGAAGGACATGGTTGATAAACTCCCCATGCTTACCCTAACATTCCTGGTAGTTTCTTCACGCCCTCTCAGTGTTTTCCAGGTAAGATTATTGCTTTACCTGTTCTTTTCTTCTGTAGTGGTAACCTCCTTGATCGGTTTTTATATTTACATTACTGGTAACTATAACAATTTTCGCGACTTATCGCCCTTCATATCCCATGTTTATCTTAGTATGATGGTGATTATGACAATTTTCACCCTGCCCTGGCTTACCATAAAAATAACCCAAAATAAAAAGTGGATCGCACTTTCGGTACTTGTATCCCTTTGGTTGGTTATTTTTCTATTTATCCTGAGGTCAATGACAGGGCTATTATGTTTTGGGGGAGTGATTGCCTTTATGGTAATCCGGCAGGTTATGCAAACCAGGGCAATGGTTTTAAGGATCTCCGGGGTAATAGTGCTTTTGCTGATGGTATCTGCAGCCATATTTGCATCTGCCTACATGTACAGGATGGTGAGTCACGAAGTACCTGTAGATCAGGATGCCCTGGACGACACTACAGCCCTGGGCAACACGTACCACCACGATTTTGACAACCCAAAGCGTGAAAACGGGCATTATGTATTTGCCTTCATTGCCCAAAATGAATTGCGCCAGGCCTGGAACCAACGCAGTGAAATGGACTTTGACGGAGAGGATATACCGGGTAATCAACTGCGCGCTACCTTATACCGTTATATGGCGTCCCGTGGGCTGAAAAAGGACAGTGAAGGACTACAACAACTAACAGATGAAGAAATAAATGCAGTTGAACGGGGTGTGCCCAACTACCTATACCTTCAATGGCCAGGTTTTGTGGTTCGCTTTCATCAAATCATTTGGGAGATATACTGGTACCGCGAGCGGGGAGATCCTACAGGACACAGCTTCACCCAACGCCTTGAGTTGTGGAGAGGTTCCTGGGTGGCCTTTCAGGAAAAACCCCTGTTGGGCTGGGGAACGGGTGATATTTTTATTGCAGTAAGGTATGGGCTGGAAAAAATTGCATCGCCCATGGAGAATTATCACATGAAACCTCACAACCAATACCTGCTATTCCTGCTTACCCTGGGTATTGCAGGATCAATACTGCTCTATGGTTTTTATTTTATGTTTGTGATGCAAAGCCGGGCATATCAATATTTGCCGTTCAATATTTTTTTAGTGATCCTGCTGGTGTCAATGATTGCCAATAACCCCATTGATGCCCAGGCCGGTCAAACATTCTTTACCTTTTTTAGCTTGTATTTCGGATTTTTATACAGGTTTGCCCGTTGAGGTCTTTTTTTTCCTTACCTCTTTTAGAAAATCATTGATAACCCTGGCGGTTTTTTCCCCATGAGATTGGTTTATGTCGCCAAAAAAGATTCTTGTCCAATATAGCCGTTCCTTCTGCCTGAGGGCGGGTTCCTCTTTATATATTTCCAGGGCTCCCTCAAGATCCTCCACTGATTCAATCTGTACAGAGATGTCTTGTATCATTTTCGTTATCTCCCGGGTAAGTCGCCTCCCTTCCTTCACCGCAAAAGTAATTACCGGCTTGTTGAGGGCACAGAATTCTGCCATTACCGAACTGGTATCACTGATGAGAAAATCGGCAACGAGCATAAAAGCAGGAAGATTTTCTGATTCAGCAAAAAACACGGATTCATGTCGCTTTACCAGGTCAAAGTAACGAGCTGACATCATGGGATGCAAACTAACAATCACATTGTATTTTTGGGTCAATTGATCCAGGTGATTTATCCAAAGGTCAACAGCACTCAGTCCTGACCTGTCCCAGGTGGCTGTAAACATTAAAGTTTTTTTGGCAGGATCAAATCGCGCATCATTCATGATATGGTTGGCAAGCTGCCTGGTCTGAGGCTGGAAAAAAGTATCTATTCGGGGAATACCGCCAGCGACGCCGCATGTAACCCCCTTTGATTCAGCCATTTGTTTCTCCTCTGTGGTGGGAAAAATGAACAAATCAAATAGATTGTATTTTTTTGCACTGATCATCTTTTTGAAATAATAGGGCCCATGTTTGATCCCTATTTTTTTTATTCCATTTACAGGAAACCGGTGAAAAGCGTGGCGCGCCATCATCAGTACACGCGGAAAAACAGGCCATACAGCAACGTTATTGATGCCTCCTTTTTCCAGGCGCTTTGCTACTGCCCTGTTTTTTGCTGCAATAACATAGGGATATTTGATGTGAGGCAATATATTCCTGATAACAAAGTAATCATGCTCTGATTCAACATAAAAAACCAGATCATCAAGTTTACCGGCCAACCGCATCACTTGCCAGGCAATCCAGTAGGGAATCTTTATTATATATCCGGATAATACCATTTATTGTTGTTGGGAAAAAGTAGAACCATTGTGTTTGTATCTTATTCGTTGCAAAATAAATTCCTCAAGCGCATCTACCATTCTTCGCATACTAAATTGCTTCCTCACGTAGTGGCTGGCTTGTAATGCCATTTGCCGGGAAGCCTCCCTGTTTTCCAAAACCTGTGCAATGCCCTTCACAATTGCTTCTGCGCTGGAATGCGGAATCAAAATAGCATATCGACCTTTGTCACTTAATTCTTCTGCTCCATTTACCCTGGTCATTACCACAGGCTTTCCATATGCCATGGCTTCCATAGCGGCATTGGGCATGCCTTCATACAATGAGGGGTGTAAAAACAGGTCGCAGCCTTTAAAATAAGGTGCCGGCTGATGGATATATCCTGCAAAATGTATCATGTGACCAACCCCCTTACTGCTGGCATACTGCTCGAAAAGTACCTTATCCTTGCCGTCGCCCAGCACGTAAACAAAAAGATTGGGATATAACTTTTTCAGTTCTGGCAGTGCATCTATAAGGAAGGAGTAACCTTTGTGTCCTACAACCCGGCCCACACAGAGCACAACAATCCGGCCGGGCCATTTTGCAGAAAAATTGTATGCTTGAACTTCATCCTCAACCTGGAGGCCGTTATAAATTACTCTTACAAGTCCATCTTTGTCAAGCCCGAGTTGTGCATAGATCTCCTTGATGGTATGGGTATTGGTTACCACTCCGTCAACAAACCAACGGGTACGCAAAACAAGTTTCCTGCTCAATCGATGCGGCGGAGAGCCTGCTCTTCTGATGACTACGGGTCTTCCGGCCCAGCGGGCTGCCAATCCGCATACGGTAAGCTCATGACTTTTGCAAATGATAACGTCAGTTTTATGTCTGCGGAGAAAAGCAGCAAGCCAAACGGCTTTCCATACAGTGAAAATACTGCGTGCATTAAAGTGAACTGTTTTTACCCCTGTCTTAGCAACTTCATCATATAACACTGAATGGCTGCGCACAGCCACAATTACTTCATGTCCTTTTTCTTTCAGGCCAGCAGCAGCCTTCACAATCCATCTTTCTCCTCCTCCAAATTTATGTTTAGCTATGGAGTGAACAAACAATATTCGCATATGTACAAATTTTTAGACCGGGAACAGGCCTGTACAAATCCCTAACGGGAGTGGTTTTACAAACATAAACCGCCGATTTCCGGTATGCCCGGGAAACATCTTACACTGAAGAAATGAACGATCAATACAATGTAAAAATATAAAACTTCACTCAATCCCCTCCTGGTACTGGTAGTGATTAAAAATTACCCTTCCTGTTTCCCGGAAAGATAAGCCACCAGGGTGCGCGCAAAGAGGCTTTCCAGGGCAGGTTTTTCACTCACAAAATCCCATCGGCCATTTTGTTGAGTAAAATACCCGGTGGATTTTGTAACCACATTGGTGCCGAAATGCAACGCCTGGAATTCGGCCAGGTAGTACTGCTTACCATCAAATAAAACATCAATGGAAAGAAAGGGTGTATCAAAGTAACCATATACTTTTTGAGCAAAATCAAGCAAACCTGCATCAGGTGCAGTGCTGAAATGAAACAGCTTGGTTCCGCTTGCCCTGAAATCGCCTTTTTTTACCGAACGCCTCATGAAATAATACTTATCCATGCAGATTAACACCCTGTAGTCGTAGCTAAGGCCCGGAACAAATTGCTGAATGATGAAGTTCTCTTCCACCTTCAGGTATTCCCTGTATTCGATGTAGTCCTGCCGATCTGAATAAAACGGGTAATCGCTGAATTTCTTTTTCCTGAAATATTTCCTTCGCAGCAAATCTATTTGGGCAGGGATGGTAAGAGTATTGCGCAATAACCGGGTGGTTTTTTGAAACTCCGCCTGATTTTTTATTAAATAAACCCCTTTCCCATTGGAGCCCGAGATGGTTTTCAATACTACCGGGTATTGAAGTTTACTCTCGTCCACTTCATCAACCGAAGTATAATACTCTCCTTTCAAACCGTCGTAGCCTGTTATTTTTTTATAGATTTCCTGGTAACCCTTGTTTTCGTGACATTTTAGAAGATCATAAGATGGGATGATCCGGTTGTATTTCGACAGCCAGTACATAATATCTCTTATGTATTGCCTGTAGTTGTCTTTTTGAGAAAACGCATAAAAAATATTTCTATCCCTAAGGGGAATATTTCTATTCACAATTTCATGGAAATCATATTGCTCAATATTATAACCATGACCTCTCAACTCCGAAATAATTTTCTGCACATTAAGGCTCGACCAGGGCTTACGGGTTTGGCCCATAAATTTGTTTTTGCTGGTAAGGATCACCAAATCTTTTTTCCCGGTCATTGTTTCGTAGTTTATTGCAGATTCGTTATTAAATCCCAAAGCTTTGTATTGCTGAAAGATGCTGAATACTCAACTTACCAATGATTAATCCTCATCATTGGTATTGTCCTGCTGATCCCACCAGGGGTTATAGGTGGGCAAATCATAAGGGTATCGTTCACGGTGGATTTCCAGTACTTTTTCGTACAGTATCCTGCGAAAGTCTTCGATATTGTGCTTATGCCTGGCAGAAATAAAAATACACGGTGCGTTCTCACGGGCCATCCAGGTTTGTTTTAGTTCTTCCAGGGTGGTGTTTTCTTTCGTGGCCGGTGTAAGATCGTCTTCCTCCTTTTGCACGTGGGTGTATTTATCAATTTTGTTGAACACCATCAGACTTTGTTTTTGTTCCTCGCCAATGATCTCATTAAGGGTATCTCTCACCACAGCTATATGATCTTCAAAATTGGGGTGCGAAATATCTACCACATGAAGCAAAATATCAGCTTCCCTTACCTCATCGAGAGTGGATTTGAAGGACTCGATGAGATGGTGGGGCAACTTGCGGATGAAACCTACCGTATCCGACAATAAAAACAGCAGGGTTTCTATTACAACCTTGCGAACGGTAGTATCCTGGGTAGCAGATAGTTTATCTTCAGCAAACACCTCCGATTTACTCAACAGATTCATAATGGTTGATTTTCCCACATTGGTATAACCCACCAGAGCCACCCTAACCAGGTTGCCTCTGTTGGAGCGCTGGGTAGCTTTTTGCTTGTCAATCTGTTCGAGTTTCTTTTTGAGCAGGGCAATCCGGTCGCGAACAATACGGCGGTCGGTTTCGATTTCGCGTTCACCGGGCCCTTTCATCCCGATACCCCCTTTTTGCCGCTCAAGGTGAGTCCACATACCTGCCAGGCGGGGAAGCAGATACTGGTATTGTGCCAGTTCTACCTGTGTGCGGGCATGAGCTGTGCGTGCCCGCAGGGCAAAAATGTCCAGGATCAGATTGCTGCGGTCCAGCACCCTGATTTTAACGGTTCTTTCCACATTGCGTTGCTGCGACGGAGAAAGTTCATCGTCAAATATCAGGATGTCAATTTTGTTTTCCTGGATGTAGTTGTTGATCTCTTCCAGTTTTCCTTTCCCAATAAATGTGGTCTTATCTGGTTTATCCAGCTTTTGGGTGAATCGTTTAAGGGTTACCCCTCCTGCAGTTTCTACGAGAAATTCCAGTTCATCAAGATATTCCGTAACGGTTTCCTCGGTCTGGCGCCCCATGATTACACCAACTACAACAACTTTTTCCTTCTCTTTGGCTGTAATAATATTCTTTTCCATTAATTTCCTGTTATTTATTTCCATTGGTGACAAAGAACAGGCACAAGGCGCTAACCATGGCCCATTGTACCAGGTGAGCAGTGATGCCGTTGAAACCCGTCACCAGGTGAAGTACTGCAAGTAAAAACAGTACCAGGGCAGCAATCACGGTAAGTGATTGTTTGGCAAAGCCCCCGATAAGCAATAAAACACCAAATAAAACAAACCCTGCAGCAAAATAAAACCGTTGCTGGGAGAAGTCGAACTGCAGCATTATACCAAAAAAACGATGGTAGATAAACAGTACAAGAGACAGTCGCATCAGCCATGACGCTATGCCACTAATGCTTTTCCATGGTTTCATAAATTACTTTTTATTATTGTACATTGTCAGGTTTAGCTGCCTGGTCACAGACTCATTGATCGCTGAAGGTTACATTGCAAAGATCAGAAAGGCTTAAACCCTATGATTTCTCTTACCTCCCTCACTGTGCGTGAAGCACTCTCCCGCGCTTTTTCAGCCCCCATACGGGCAACTTTGCTCAGATACTGATCGTCTGCCCCAATTTCAAGAATTTTTTCGCGCAGCGGTGCAGTAAACAAAATTACATCTTCGGCCAGTTGTTTTTTCATATCCCCATAACGGATTTCGCAGGTATTGTATTTCTCCTCAAAGAATTTCACGGTGTCTTCCGAAGAGACTACTTTCATGATATTGAAAAGATTTTCAATAGCCTGGGGTTTGGGTTGGTTCATCTCGGTAGGACCGCTATCGGTAACGGCACGCATTACTTTTTTGCGAATCACAGCCGGGTCGTCGGCCAGGTAAATAGCATTGCCTTCTCCTTCTGATTTTCCCATTTTGGTGCTACCATCCAGTCCGGGAATTTTAACCAGCTCGCTGCCAAAATTAAAAGCAACCGGCTCGGGGAAGTAATCGGTTTTATATAAGCGGTTGAACCGGTTACCAAAGGTTCGTGCCATTTCCAGGTGCTGTTCCTGATCCTTGCCCACGGGTACTTTATTGGCTTTATGGATAAGAATATCGGCAGCCATCAATACGGGATAGGTAAGTAAACCCGCATTGATATTGTCGGGTTGTTTCCTGGCCTTTTCCTTAAAAGTGGTGCAGCGTTCCAACTCCCCCATGTAAGCATTCATAGCCAGCAAAAGGTAGAGTTCAGCAACTTCGGGCACATCGCTTTGGATGTAAAGTGTTGCCACTTCGGGATCGATGCCTGCAGCCAGGTATTCTACCAGCACCTGCTTCACATTCTGGTGAAGATCTTCGGGAGTTGGGTGGGTTGTAAGCGAATGATAATCGGCAATAAAAAAGTAGCACCGATGCTCGTGCTGCATTTTGATGAAGTTTTTGATGGCACCAAAGTAATTTCCCAGGTGCAGATTTCCGGTTGAGCGAATCCCGCTAAGTACTGTTTCCATTGAAATAAGAGGTACGTTTTGTTATATTTTGGTTTGCTAAATTAGTTTTAGAAAATACAGAGCGCTATTGAGGGAGCAAAGATAAGGCATTTAGGCAAAACCCATTAAGGCCGCTAACGGGATTGCGGGTGGTAGCAGAAGCAGTTCTGTTACAGGTTAGCTCCTTTGCTTAACCTTACCTCAGATAGGTTTTGATATCCTTGATGTTGAGTTGCAATGACCGTGTGCCGTTCCACTCATTTTCTTCTACCTGGTACACAATATCAAAGTACTTTCCCCATACTACAGCATCATAGTGATGGCCCAGCTGGAAACCTATACCGTTGAAGCTGATACCGGGTTCATCAGGATGACTGACAATGACCTTAAGATGCTTTTGTCCTACTACCCTTGCTGAATTTTTATCTATTACCCCACGGGTCAGAAAAACAGGGCTCATATTACCGGGGCCGTGAGGTGCAAACTGCCGCAGGATGCGAAAAAACCTGGGAGTGATCTGGGAGAGTTTCAATTCAGCATCGATCTCAATTTCAGGTATCAGCATCCGGTCCGTAATGGTGGTGGCAACGGTTTCCTCAAAGGCTTTCCTGAAGTTATCGAGGTTTTCGGGTTTCAGGCTCAGGCCGGCGGCATATTTATGGCCTCCAAAATGGTCGAGATAATCGCTACAGGCGTCAATAGCATCATACACGTCAAAGTCTTTTACCGAACGGGCCGAACCTGTAATAACGCCATTGGATTCGGTGAGGATTACTGTGGGCCGGTAATAAGACTCGGTAAGCCTTGATGCCACAATACCAATTACCCCTTTGTGCCATTCGGGGTTGAAAAGCACGGTAGATTTGCTTTGCTGAAGCTGGGGATCTGAATCGATCATTTCAAGCGCCTGCCGGGTAATTTCAGTATCAAGGCTTCGCCGCTCGGTATTATTGTTATTGATGTTTTGGCTCAGTATGTGGGTTTCTCCCATGCGCTCGCAAAGAAGCAGCTCCACAGCGGCATTGCCGCTTTCTATGCGTCCTGCGGCATTGATGCGGGGCCCGATCAGAAACACAGCATCATTGATGGTGATCTCACGGGTAAAGATGGTTTTATCGCAGGGGTGGCTTTTTCTGATGATATTGCTGTAAAAAAGGATAGATTCGAACCCGGCACGGGGATCAAAATTGAGCCTTTTCAGGCCGAAATAAGATAAGATCCTGTTTTCACCGGTTATGGGGACAATATCGGCGGCAATACTAACGGCAACCAGGTCAAGAAATTTCTCCAGGTTGGCAAAAGGAAGCCGGTTTTTTTGATACCATGCCTGTGCCAGCTTAAAGCCTAAACCACATCCCGATAATTCTTTGAAGGGATACGAACAATCATCGCGCTTGGGGTCTATCACAGCCACTGCAGGAGGGAGTTCTTCTCCCGGGCGGTGGTGGTCGCAAATAATAAAATCGATTCCTTTTTGCCTGGCATAATCAACCTGCTTTATTGCCTTGATGCCACAATCGAGTGCAATGATCAGTTTTACATTATTTTTTGCAGCCACATCAATCCCTTCCATAGAAATTCCATACCCCTCGCGGTAGCGATCGGGAATATAGAAGTCTACATGCGGGTGAAAATCTTTCAGAAAAGAATAGGTAAGTGCCACGGCAGTGGTGCCATCCACATCATAATCGCCATAAACCATGATCCTCTGGTCATGTTGTACGGCGGTTGCTATCCGTTCAACAGCTTTGTCCATATCCTTTATGAGGAAAGGATCGTGGAGATTGTCCAGGGAAGGCCGAAAGAAGTCTTTTGCTTCCACAAAATTTTTTACGCCACGCTGAACCAGCAATTGAGCAAGAACCTGGTCTATATTTAGAGCTTCTGATAGTTTTTCTGTTATTTCCTCATCGGCAAGGTCATTAATTACCCATCTTTTTTCCATTCTTATTTTTAGTTTTGGTAAAGATAATAAATCCCCTTCAAATAAGATTGGGCCAAAATGAGCCTCCACAGCCAATGTGCTGAAGTACAACAATTAAAGGCATAAAAAAACCAGGCAGCTGTTTATTCAGTAAGCACTATGATATTATTGTCTTTGATCTCAACAATACCAGGCATAACTGCGAGGTAGAATTTATTTCTGCCTTCATCAATGATCTTGAGTTTACCCTCGTCGATTCTTGCAATAAGAGGTGCGTGGTTGTGGAGCACTTCAAAGGAGCCCATAGTGCCGGGGAATTGCACCAGCACCACTTCTCCTTCATAAATAAATTCCTGGGGTGACAATACTTTCAAATGCATACGCTCCTGTTTTTATTTGGCAGACTCTTCTAGAATGGTTTTTCCTTTTTCGATGGCCTGTTCAATGGTACCTACCAGGTTAAAGGCTGATTCGGGATATTGGTCCACTTCCCCATCCATGATCATTCTGAAGCCACGTAGGGTATCTTCAATAGAAACAAAGATCCCTTTAAGTCCGGTAAACTGCTCGGCAACAAAAAAAGGCTGAGAAAGGAAACGCTGTACCCTTCGTGCCCTGCTCACTACGAGCCTGTCTTCTTCCGATAGTTCGTCCATGCCCAAAATGGCGATGATATCCTGCAATTCTTTGTATCTCTGGAGTAGCATTTTCACATCTCGTGCAGTATTATAATGATCCCAACCTACAATTTCGGGAGATAGGATGCGTGAGGTTGAGTCTAGCGGGTCTACGGCAGGATAAATGCCGAGCTCGAATATTTTTCTGCTGAGAACAGTTGTGGCATCAAGATGAGAAAAAGTAGTAGCCGGGGCAGGGTCGGTAAGGTCGTCGGCAGGCACATAAACCGCCTGTACCGAGGTAATAGAGCCACGCTTAGTGGAGGTAATCCTTTCCTGCATTAATCCCATTTCTGTTGCCAATGTGGGTTGGTAACCCACGGCAGAAGGCATCCTTCCCAGCAGTGCCGATACTTCAGAGCCCGCCTGTGTAAACCGGAAAATATTGTCAATAAAGAAAAGGATATCAGACCCCGAAGCTTCATTGTCGCCATCGCGAAAATATTCTGCAATAGACAATCCTGAAAGGGCTACCCTGGCGCGGGCTCCGGGAGGTTCGTTCATCTGGCCAAAAACCAGGGTTGCCTGTGATTTGGTCAGCTCATCAAAGTCAACCTTATCCAAATCCCAGCCACCTTGCTCCATTGATTGACGAAACTCTTTTCCATAGCGTATTACATCAGACTCGATGAATTCGCGCAATAAGTCGTTTCCTTCGCGGGTACGCTCACCAACACCTGCAAAAACAGACATGCCCTGGTAGGCCTTGGCAATATTGTTGATCAATTCCTGGATAAGCACCGTTTTTCCTACACCAGCACCTCCAAACAATCCAATTTTTCCTCCTTTGGGATAAGGGGCAAGCATATCGATAACCTTGATACCGGTATAAAGTACTTCGGTTTCTGTTTTAAGATTTTCGAACCTGGGGGCTTCATTATGAATATTATAACGCTGTTTTGTTTTCACTTCTCCAAGACCATCGATAGGGTCTCCTGTAACATTGAAAAGGCGTCCCCTGATTGACTGGTCGGCAGGCATGGTAATAGGCCCTCCGGTTGAAACAACCTCAAGGCCACGGTAAAGCCCATCGGTAGAATCCATTGCAACAGTCCTGACCGTATCTTCGCCCATGTGTTGCTGACACTCAAGTACGATCTTTATTCCATGCTCGTTTACCACTTCCAGTGCGTCGTAAATGGCCGGCAGCTTATCGGTTGTGTCAAATGCTACGTCTACTACCGGACCGATAACCTGAGATATTTTGCCACTAATCTTCTCTATATCCATAATGTAAATGTTTTATACCAAGAATGTTCGGTTTTTTTATAAGCGACAATATTAATAAAAATTAAACACAGTTAACCAAGAAAATCACTTATTTTTAAAGTGTGTTCAG